>NZ_CP170665.1:0-308781 GCF_042938965.1 Azospirillum sp. A23
ATGACCGATTTGTCCGTCCATCTGCCTGAAACGTCGCGCCGTTCGGTGCTCCGCGCCCTCGCCGGACTGCCGCTGCTGCCGGTCGCCGGCATCGGCGCCGGCGAGCTGCTGTTCGCCTCGGGCGCCGAGGCCGCCGCCGCCAAGGGCGCGCCGGTCGCCGTCGAGTTCGTCGGCATGGCCGCCCCCACCGCCGCCGCGGCGCAGGCGAAGACCACGGTCGAGTCCAGCATGGTCGTGACCTGGGCCGACGGCTCCAAGCAGAGCTTCGCGCTCGGCTACCAGCCGCTGTTCATCACCGGCGACATGGTTCCGGACGGCAAGGGCGGCACGATCCTGGCCGGCGGCTATGTCGACATCAACGGCAAGCCGATCGTGGACGCCTCGCTGGCGACCCCGGCGCAGTTCTTCTCCGACTGCCCGGACGGCTGCAACCTGCTGGCCCCGGTCCCCGGCGCCAAGGTGGCCGGCGTCACCGGCAACACGCTGTTTGCCGTCGTCCAGTTCGAATACACCACCCGCGATTCCAAGGACGCCTCGATGTACGGCAAGCTGCCGTCGCCGATCGCCGTCCTGACGCTGGACCAGAACAAGGAGACCGGCGCGCTCAAGCTGGTGCAGTACCACAATGTCGACACCAGCGGCGTGCACGGCCTGTGGATCACCTGCGGCGCCAGCCTGTCGCCCTGGAACACCCACCTGTCGAGCGAGGAGTACGAGCCGGACGCGGCGGCGCTCGACGACCAGTTCCGCGCCTACAGCAAGAACCTGTTCGGCGACGAGACCAAGGCCAACCCGTACCACTACGGCCACCTGCCGGAAGTGACGGTGAACGCCGACGGCACCGGCAGCATCAGGAAGCACTATTGCCTGGGCCGCATCTCGCACGAGCTGGTGCAGGTGATGCCGGACGAGCGCACCGTGCTGATGGGTGACGACGCCACCAACGGCGGCCTGTTCATGTTCATCGCCGACAAGGCCAAGGACCTCTCCGCCGGCACCCTCTATGCCGCGAAGATGGAGCAGGAAGCCGGCAAGGACCTCGACAAGGGCGGCGCCTTCGGCCTGAAGTGGGTCAAGCTGGGCCACGCCACCAGCGCCGAGATCGAGAAGCTGGCCGACAGCCTGAAGGCCGCCGACATCGTCGAGGTGAAGAAGGAGGATCCGAAGGACCCGTCCTTCACCCTCATCCCCTTCAGCGGCAAGACCCAGTGGGTCAAGTTCAAGCCGGGCATGGAGAAGGCCGCCGCCTTCCTGGAGACCCACCGCTACGCCCCCACCGTCGGCGCCACGCTGGCGCTCACCAAGCTGGAAGGCGTGACCGTCAACGCCAAGGACAAGACCGCCTACATGGCGGTGTCCTACATCTACAAGTCGATGAGCGACGGCAAGAGCGGCATCAAGGTCGACGCCATCAACGCCGGCGCCGTCTACCAGCTGCCGATGAAGGCCGGCCAGACCGACACGGCCGGCGCCGCCATCGCCAGCGAGTGGGTCCCGGTGCATTTCAGCCCGGTCCCCGCCCTGGTCGGCCGCGACCTCGCCAACCCGGACGCGCTGGGTAACACCGCCGACGCCGACCGGATCGCCAACCCGGACAACCTGAAATTCTCCGAAAAGCTGCGCACCCTGTTCATCGGCGAGGACAGCGGCAACCACGTCAACAATTTCCTGTGGGCCTACAACGCCGACACCAGGCAGCTGGCCCGCCTGCTGTCCTGCCCGGCAGGTGCAGAGTCGACCGGCCTGCAGGCGGTCGACGACGTCAACGGCTTCTCCTATATCATGAGCAACTTCCAGCACCCCGGCGACTGGGAGAAGGGCCTGCACGACAAGGTCAAGGACAGCGTCGCCAGCCTGATCGACGACGCCTACCGCAACCGCCGCAGCGGCGGCGTGGGCTACATCCACGGGCTGCCGCAGGCGGTCTGAGAAACACGGCCCGACAGGGTCCCTTCGGGGGCTGGACGGACAGGGAAGAGCGCGGCCGGGCAACCGGCCGCGTTTTTTCATGCCCGCATCGAAAGAAGTAACACTACCGCCAAATCGTGCAGTGGCGTTTTTCTTGGAAGAGGTAATCACCAATCGACCTAGGACCAATCGGTGATCTTAACACCTCGTTAACTGGCGGGATGGCTCAATAAGCTCATCAGAACGGGCAATAGCCTCCACCTCGAATACAGGGATCGCCACCATGTCCAAGATCGAATGCGCCGCCAGCATCTTCGCTTCTGCTTCCCTGCACCTGGATATGGTCGATGAGTTCATCGCGATCACCCAATCGAAGCTGGACGGCAGCACCAGCGATTTCACCCGCGACAGCCTGACCGACCTGCTCGCCGGCCTGACCGAGCAGCGCGAGACCTACCGCTCCGTCCTGGCCGCCGCCGAACCCGCCATCACCGCGCTCGCCGCCTGATCCGGCCGCTCCTGCCGCTCCTGCCGCCGCCCTCTCCCTTCCGCGAAAGACCGCCATCATGACCGCCCCGATCGCCGCTCCGATTGCCCAGGACGTCCTCGCCTCCGCCACCTTGCACCTGGACGTGCTGGAGGAGTTCATCGCAGTCGTCCGCCGCCGGCTGGCTTCGACCACCGACATTTTCGCCCGCGACAGCCTGACCGACCTGCTGCTGAACCTGACCGAACAGCGCGACGGCTATCAGGCCTTCCTGCCCCTCGCCGCCGCCGAACCGGTGTGAGGGCTCAGAAAGCCTTCAGCTTCTTCCAGGCGAACACCACCATGCGGGCGAGCAGCCAGCCGTGGGTGAAGCGGGAGATCTGGGTTTCGCCATAGCTGCGGTCGGCGTAGCGCACCGGCACCTCGACGATCTTCAGGTTCTGCTTGGCGGCACCGAAGATCAGGTCGAAATCGCCGAACGGGTCGAAATCGCCGAAGTAATGGCGGTTGGCGACGATGGTCTCGTAATCCTTGCGCCACAGCACCTTGGTGCCGCACAGCGTGTCGGTGAAGCGCTGATTCAGCAGGAAGGAGAAGATGCGCGCGAAGGCCCGGTTGGCCAGGAAGTTCAGGAAGCGCATCGCCTCCGGCGCCATCGGGTAGACCAGCCGCGTGCCGTTCACGAACTCGCCGCGCCCCGACACCATGGCCTGATAGAATTTTCCCATCGTCTCAGGCGGCACCGTCAGGTCGGCGTCGAGGATGATCAGGATGTCGCCGCGCGCCACATTGAAGCCGGCGCGCACCGCGTCGCCCTTGCCCTTGCCGGGCTGCTTCATGACCTTGATGTCCCAGTCGGGATAGGCGTCGCGGACGCGCAGGCACTCCTCGTAGGTATTGTCCTGGCTGTTGCCCTCGACATAGATCACCTCGACGTCGGGAGCGAAGCGGGGCAGCCGGCGGATGGCGTTCTCGATGTTGCCGCGCTCGTTGCGGCAGGGGATCAGCACGGTGACCGAGGCCGGCTTGCCGTCGACCGTCACCGCCTCGACGGTGGGCTGCGGCCGGGCGACGACATAGTTGCGCACGCACAGCCGGCGGATGCCGGGCAGGGGGGCGATGTAGCGGTTGACCAGCGTGCCCAGACCGAACAGCCGCTTCGGGATCAGCTGGCGCCATTCGCGGCGCACCGGCTCCCAGCCGGCCAGATCCAGCAGGTTGACGATGTCGCTGGTCGACAGCCAGTTCTGCTTGCCCTGCGGCATGCGCATCCCGAGATTCTCCGCCGCCCACAGGATCGGCTCCCAGACGCGCGAATGGTAACTGACGATGATGCGGGTCTTCGGATCGGCGACCCGGCGCAGCAGGCGCAGCGTCTCCTCGATGTCGTCCAGGAAGCCGATGGTGCCCGACAGCAGGATGTGGCTGAACGGGCCCTCGATGCTGTCGATGGTCGCCGGATCCTCGGCGTCGGCGGCGATCAGCTCCAGCTGCGGATGGCGGCCCTTGGCCTCGGCGATGGTCGCCGGGCTGAGGTCGATGCCGACGCCGCGCGCCGGCTTCAGCGCTGCCAGCGTGTCGCCGACGCCGCAACCGATCTCCAGCACCGTAGCCCCTTCCGGAATCAGGAAGCGCAGATAGGCGCGGTCGGCGTCATGGAAGGCGCGGTTGCGCTCGGCCCAGCGGTCGCGCAGGGGGGCCATGGCGTCGAACAGCGAACGGATGCGCTGCTGGCGCGGGGAGAGGCCGCGCGTCCCGGCAGCGGTGTCCGGCATGAGGGCGCCATCCGCGGCGGCAGTCACGGTGACGGGCTGGGAAAGCGTCGAGGTCGGCTGGTCGGTCATCGCGAAAAATCCGTGGGAAAGGCCTCAGCCCCGCCGGGAGCGGTCTGAAGGGACGTCTGGTCGGCCGTCTGGGCCGGTGTCTGGGCAGTTGTCTGGACGGCGGTCTCGTTGCGCAGCAGCAGCCAGAAGACGCCGCCGGGCAGCGACAGGACGGCAATCGACAGTCCGATCAGCAGCGAGACCAGAAGGGCCGCGTCGGCATTGAAACCGAGCAGCGCGAAACCGGCGACCATCGCGCCCTCGCGCACGCCCCAGCCGCCGAGCGAGACGGGCAAGGCCGCGGCGACGATGGCGGCCGGCACGATGGCCAGCCCGTCGAGCCAGCCGACCGGCAGCCCGACGGAACGGGCGAACAGGATGGTGGCGCCGATGGTGGCGAGGTGGACGCCGATGCTGTGGCCCAGCGCCGCCCAGGCGGCCGGGTTGCCGCCCATGGCGCGCAACTGCGCCACGGCGGTCCACACCGTCCGCCCCAGCGCTCCGTCGCGCAGGCGCTTGGGAACCGGCAGCCGGTCGCGCGGGATGCGCCCGGCCAGCAGCAACAACCCCATGGCGACGGCCAGGACCAGCGCCCCGGCCAGCACGGTGGCGGCGACGGCGGGCGGCGCCACCGCGGCCAGATGCGGCAGCCCGACCAGCCCGATCAGCACCACCCCCAGCAGAGCCATCAGCCGGTCGACCAGCAGGGCCAGCATCACCGGACCGGCGGGATGGCCGAGCCTCCAGGTGAACCAGCCGCGCAGCAGGTCGGCCCCGACCGACCCCGGCAGGATCTGGCCGAGGAAGCCGCTGGCCATCTGCAGGCGGAAGGCGGTCCAGCGGGTCAGCGAGAATCCGGCGGCGCGGCCGACCGACCGCCACCGCTGCGAGGCGAAAGGCAGGGTCATCGCCTTCACGGCGAATCCGGCGGCGAACAGCAGGGGATCGGCGGCCGACAGGCGCGCGGCGATGCCGGTCCAATCGGCCCCGGCGGCGAGCGCTCCCAGCACCGCGACCGTCACCGCCAGCTTGACCAGCACCGGCCACCGCCGTCCGGCTGGCTTCCCCGGATTGGGCAGGCCTGGGCTGGGCTGGGCCGGACCGGGGGCAGAGCCGGAACCGGGCTTCGCCGATTGGGCGAAGGGGGTGTCGAGAAGAGCCTGGGCCATCATCCCCGCATGGAAATCCGGGTGCCGCGGGACAGCGGCGCCGAACGGGCCGTTGTAACGGCTCATGCCCGGCTTGTCACCCGGTCAGGCGGGAGAGAGGGGCAGGCGGGAGACGGCGTCAGCCGGCCGTGCGCCCGGCCGCCCCTTCCTTGAGGATCGACATGACAGTATCGACCAGCTTGCCGGCATTCTCCTGGACATAGCCCGGTTCGCTTCGTAAGCGTTGCGAGCGCACCCTTTAACGATCCGCCGCGATTACCGCATGGATCTGTTGCGGCGGGCCTTGAAGTGTTCGCGCAGGTCGAGGATGGCCTTAGCGAGGGCGGGGACGTCGGCGTCGGCGATGGGTGCTGTGCTGATCAGAAGAGGATGCAGGGCCTGGAACGTGGCGTGCTCTGGTTTGTCTGGGTTGGCCATGCTCTTCCAGGCGCGCGGCGCTAGCCGGGTTGCCATCAGGAAGCCGAGGGACCAGAAGATCGGGTCCAAGCCCCCGGCATGGTGTGTTGGCAACTGCGGCCGGTACAGATACGGAAACTGCGCCATCGTCTCCGATAGGCGGTTGTGGTGATGCGCCACAGCCTGGATGGCCAGGTACTCCCGGGTCTCCTCCGTGGCGAGCAAGGCGCGCTCGCCCAGAAGTTGGCCGAGCCAAAGCTGAGGATCGATGAACTTCGGCCCGATCAGAACAGCGGTCAGGTAGCCGTCGAGCCCGTCAAGGCACGACACCGGAGCCGCCCGGCCGCGAGCCCGCAGATAGGCTTCAAGTTCGTCAGCACTCAGCATCGGTTTGGCCGCCATCGTGGTGGCGTTTGCGCCAGACTTGCTCATGCCGCCCGGACCTCGACAGCGAGCGCGGTTTCCCGCTCCGCCTTCCACGCCCAGGGCAGCAGGCGGTCGAGGTCGTTGACCTTCACCGCGCCGGATACGATGCGCTCCAGCGCGTCGGCAAGGTAGGTGAACGGGTCGAGGCCCATCAACTTTGCGCTGTTGATCAGAGAGGCCAGGATCGCCCAATCCCGGCCACCCGCTGCCGAGCCGGCGAATAATGCGTTCTTCCGGCTCAATCCGATCGGGCGCATGGTGCGTTCCACGGCATTCGTATCGACATCGATGCGACCATCGTCGAGGAAGGCGATCAGCCCATCCCAGTGGCCCAGCGTGTAGGCGATCGCCTTGGCCAAGCTCGACTGGCCGGAGATTTCGCTCCGCACCTCCATCAGCCGGGCCTTCAGCGCCGCCATGATCGGCCGGGCTTCGGCCTGCCGAACCAGCCGGCGGGTGTCCGCTGCGGTGCCGCGGATACGCTCCTCGATGGCATAGACCGCGCCGATGCGGGCGATCACGTCACGCGCCACGTCCGATTTGGTGGTCTTGAACACCGCCACGAACTTGCGACGTGCATGCGCCAGGCAGAAGACGAGGCGGATACCAGCTCGCTTACGGCGGCGGACCAGCGCCTTGTAGGCGGCGTAGCCGTCGACCTGGAGAATGCCATCAAAGCCCGCCAACTGCTCCTGAACAGCGGCCGTATCCCGCCCCTCGGCGTAGACGTAGCCAACCGCCGGCATGGCGGGGCCTTGCCAGGGACGGTCGTCCACCGCCTGAGCCCACAACTGGCAGACCTTGGTCCGCCCGCGTCCCGGATCGAGCCGGGGGAGCGGCGTCTCGTCACAGTACACCCGCTGCTGAGAGCGGATGTAGAGTAGCAGCCGATCATACAGCGGCCTCAGCCACCAGGCGGCTCGGCGAACCCAGAACACAAGCGTGCTCCGGTCCAACACGATGCCTTGGCCGGCAAACATCTGCGCCTGTCGGTACAGCGGCAGGTGCCAAGCAAACTTCGCCACCACGACGTGGGCGACCAGCGCGGTGGTCGCCATGCCGCCGTCGACCACCCGCGGTTTGGCCGTGGCCTGGACCACGGTGCCGGTGCAGCACCGGCAAGCATACTTCGGCCGGACGGTGCGCAGAACGCGCACAATGGCCGGGATCACATCCAGCGCTTCGGCGACGTCCTCACCGATCCGGTGCATCGCCCCCGCACAGCATGGGCACGCGGTGTTGTCTGGCTCGATGGTTGTTTCCACCCGCGGCAGATGCCGGGGCAGTGCTCCGACATTGCGGGTCGCTGGGCTGCGAGGCTGCTGTTTCGCCTTTCCGGCTGTCCGGTCTGCATTGTCGTTGGCAACAGGAGCGGGCTCAACGGTGAGGTCGCCGAGGTCAAGGAGACCTTGTTCAGGGTCGATCACCGACGCCTTTTCCGATTTTGCCCCGAAAATCAGCGCCGTCAGCGTCTCCACCCGCGCCTGCAACGCCGCGTTCCTGGCCTGTAGATCGCGGATGATCCGGACCAGTTCGGCAGGGTCTGTGGGGAGCGGGTTGGGAGGCTGGACCATGGTCTGGAGTATACCGCAGAGAAGCGGCAGAACCCAGGCGTTTCAATGCTTTCAGCCCATCCAGCGAGGCGTTTTGATCGACGGTGGCGAGGCTGTGCACCACTCCAATCCATCGAGCAGCAGCGTGAACTGAACAGCACTCAGACGGACCATGCCGTCCCGGATCGGAGGCCAGGAAAATCCCCCATCCTCCAGCCACTTTGTTGCGAGAATAACCCCGGTGCCGTCCCAGACCAGGAGCTTGAGCCGATCCTTGCGCTTGGAACGGAAGACGAAGACGTCACCACAATAGGGATCGGCCTTCAGCGCCTCGGCCACCAGGGCGACCAGGCCGTGAACGCCCTTGCGGAAATCGACCGGCTGCGTCGCCACCACGACCTTGAGGTCGGGGCGCAGAGGAATCATCCCCGCCCCCGCGCCGCTGCAACAACCGCCGCCGCAAGGCCGGGATCAACCGCGCCGTGGAACACGAGCCGTCCGCTTCGCAAGTCCATCTCGATCCGGCCCGGCACCGTCTCCCGGGCTGTCGGACGTCGATCTTCTGAATGAGGAGGGGGCTCCTCGGCAACTGTGACAGGGACGAACAGCGGCGTCTCCACCGGAGCCGCTTGCGGGACGATGCCCGCCTCCCGACGCCAGACCGTGAGCAGACCGCGGTTCACCCCGTTGCGCCGCGCCACCTCGGAGATGTTGGCATCCGGCGCCGCGCTCTCAGCCACGATGCGCGCCTTCTCCTCCGCCGTATACGAGCGCCGCTGCCGCCGCCCCGTGATCACCTCAATCCGCCGATATGGCCTGCCTTCATCCATGGCTTCAAGTCTGGGATGAAGCCTGACGCCTTCTCCCATCGTGCCCTCCGTCTCCCGTGAACCCGCGCGCAATCTCGGCTACGGATGACGCTTCGGGAAGAAGGGTGCGCTCGTAGCGCTTACGTTCGCTTCTCGACTGGATCATCAGCCAGGGCTGGGCGCTCGTCCCCTGCTGGGGATCGAAGAAGCCGAGCCGAGCCTTGGATTGCTGGTATTCTGGGTGGTACCGGCTGTCCGTCCGCATCGCCGCGCCAAACGCGCCGTCGTCCACCGCCACCTGGGATGCCGCGGCATCGGGGCCGTTCAGCATGTCGACCAGACCGGCCTTGACCTCGTCGGCCGACATCTTCCCCAGCTTCTCGAAGGCCCGGTTGTCCAGCCAGATCTCCACCTGCTTGTCGTCGGTTCCCTGGGATCCCGGAAGGAACAGCGTGATCAGGGAGGATTTGTCCCAACCTTCCGGCGGTACCGACGCTTGCGACTGACGCTCGGCCTCCCAGTCCTTTACCTCCTGGGACTTCTCCGGCATGGCGCGCCCTCTCGACTCCATCTGCCGCTCGGCGACCTTGCCGATCTCGCCGGACAGCATGAGATTGCCGCCGTTGCCGTCCGGGTCAAAACCGAACTGGCCGCACAGCGATTTGATGGTGTCACGCGTAAAGTCCATTCGCGCCGAGTGATACTCCATGACCTTCTCGATACGCGCGCTCGTTGCCCTCAGATCCGTGAAGCTTAGCTCCCCCACGATCTTCAGCTGCACCGGCGGCTCGGCCGGCCCGGCGGCGGACACGCTCATCTTCGAAACCGCCTGTGCCGACAGCGATACCGTATCGGTCGCCGGCTTCTTCGCGGCAGGGACCGGCGACGCGGTCGAGGGGGATGCAGGAGGGGAGGATGGGGCAGGAGGAGACGCGGCAGCTGATACCGATTTCAGCTTCGTCAGCAACGAGAGCGGTGACATGGCGCCCTCCTGCACAATCTTCGCAACCATGCCACCCTCCCCCGAAAGGATACATCCGAGGAAGGATAACGCTTACAACGGCTAACAGAACATTAATTTCTGCAATCATAGGTAAGGGTCGCCGCAGCCGAACGGCGCCCCGCTTCCATGATGTCGTTCATGCTCACCCCATGCCGGCGGCGGCCAGCATGGCGCTGTCCGGCGGCAGCGCCGCGGCGGCGCGGGCAGGCGGAGCAGCGGGGCTCAGCGCCCGGCCTTCCAGCCGGCCGTTCAGGATGTAGTGCCGCATCGCCGCCGTCAGGTCGCCCCCAGTGGCCGCCGCCACGTCGGCATTGGCCGCCAGATAGGCCGAGGCGTTGAAGCCGGTGCTCCGCCCCTCGGCCCTGCCGCTGCCCAGGTAATGCAGATCGGCCCTGGTTGTGTCGGTGCCGAAGGCGGCGGCGAGGTCGGGGTTGGCCGCCAGATAGGAGAGCGGGTTGAAGCTGACCGTCCGCCCCTCCGCCCGGCCGCTGCCGATGTAATGCATCGCCGCCGCCGTCCGGTCGGTGCCGAGCACTGCCGTCAGGTCGCCGTAGGAGGCGATGTAGGCCAGCGGATCGAAACTCACGCTCCGCCCCTCAGCCCGGCCGCTGCCGATGTAATGGGCCGCCGCGGCATCGCCGTTGGTGCCGAAGACCCCCGACAGGTCGGCGTAGGAGGCGATGTAGGCCAGCGGGTCGAAGCTCACCGTCCGCCCCTCAGCCCGGCCACTGGCGGCGTAATGCGCCGCACCGGCGGCGGCGTTGGTGCCGAAGACCCCCGACAGGTCGGCGTAGGAGGCGATGTAGGCCAGCGGCGAGAAGGCCAGCCCAGCCGCGGCCGCGGGGGCGCCGCCCGTGCCGGTCGCCGGAGCGGTCCCGCTTCCCGATCCCCCACCGGTGCCGGGGCTGGGGATCCCCGGCACCGTCAGCGGCGCGAAGCCCATCCGCCCCCAATCCAGGTCATGGATCCCCAGCGCTGACGCGGCACCGCTGCCCAGCCGGAAATCGCCGGCCGCCGGGTTGGCGAACAGCCCGGACGACACCGTGTCGCCGCCGTTCAGCCCGCGGATTCCCTGTACGAGGTTGCCGCTGACGGTGTAGGAGCCGGGGGTCCAGAACTCCCAATAGTCGGTTCCGGTGGACGAGGAGATGACGTTGCCGGTCACCCGGTTGTTGCTGAGCAGCCCGATGGTGCCGGCGCTCGGCACCCACTCCAGCCGGATGAAGCGTTCGCGCGGGTTGGACAGGGTGGCGAAGTTGTTGGTGACGGTGTTGGAATCGCCGCCATGGATGAAGACGCTGGCCCAGCCGGTGTTCTGGATGAAGTTGTCCTGGACGGTGACGCCGTTGGCCATGTCGTCCAGATAGATGCCGAAGCTCTTCTGGCGGTCGAGCCAGCCCGACCCGTCGGTCGCCAGCCCGCCGACGTTGCGGATGTCGTTGCCGCGGATGGTCGTGCGGGTGTCGACGTTGGACCGGCCCAGCATCTCGATGGCGCCGCCGTCGGCGGTCTCGGTCATCGTGTTGTAGAGGCGGTTGTATTCCACCACCGTGTCGGTGTTGACGGTGGCGCCGTCCCAGTTCTTGATCGAGATGCCGTAGCGCGCGCTGTTGCGGATGTCGTTGCCAGAGATCAGCGTGCCGCTGGTGCCGTAGAGCTGGATGCCGGCGACGTCCTTCAACACCTCGCCGATGCCGTCCATGCTGTTGGCGCTGATGCGGTTGCCGTTGCTGCCGTAGGTGACCTTGATGCCGCCGGCCCCCAGATGCTCCATCCGGTTGGCTTCGATGGCGTTGGCCGACGATCCGGTCAGCGTCATCCCGGTGCCGACATTGACGAAGCGGTTGCCGGCGATGCTGTTGCCAGACGCATTGGTCAGCGTCAGGGCCGAGCCGTCCCAGCTGGTGTCGGCGAAGGTCAGCCCCTGGAGGGTGACGCCGCTCGCTCCGTTCAGCGACAGCAGCGTGCCCAGCCGCGCCACCATGGCACCCTGGCTCAGCAGGGCGCCGGGATCCTGCGGCTTCACCACCAGCCGGCCGGTCTCGGCGCTCCAGGCGAATTCGCCGGCGTCGCGGATGAAGGCGTCGTCGTTCAGCAGGCGGTAGGTGCCGCCGCTGCGCAGGGCGTATTTCGCTCCTTGCGTGAAGTTGACGGTCCGGCTGCCGGCATCGATGGAGGCGACGCCAAGGATGTTGTCGGACAGCCGCTCGGTGTCGAAGGTCTGGACCATGGTGCCGGGCTGCACCCCGGCGGCCAGCACCGCCGCCATCGCCCCGTCGCCGGCGCCGATGCGCAGGCTGGTCCTGCTGGCGCCGCCGGCCGCCGCCTCCAGCACCGACCAACCGGATTTGGCGTCGCCGGCGTTCCAGTCGCCGGTCTGCGCCACCTTCTGCCGCACCCCGCCGATGGAGAGATCGAGACCGGTCGCGGAGGTCGCCGCGGCATAGAGCCCGCCGCCGATGGCGGTGAAGCCGCCGACCCGCTCGCCGCCGCTGAACACCGGCGTCTCGCCCGGAAAGGCCATGATGCGCACGCCGTTGTCGGCCGCGGTCAGCGTCACCGTGCGCGCCATGGCATAGCTGCCGCCGCGCACATAGGTGTCGCGGATGCCGGTCGCCCGCATCGCGCTCTGCGCGCGTTCCAGCGTGGCGAAGGGACCGTCGGTGCCGTCGGCGTTGGGTGCCGCCAAACGCCCCGACCAGGAATCGTTGCCGTTGGTCGCGACGTAGAAAGCCTGCTGAGTGTCTGTCATTGCCGGATTGCCTTGCCGATACCGGGCAATCTCACGGCAGAAACACTTAATAAGGAGGTAGTCCTATCCTTTCGGAGATACCCTTTCGTACGAAAACGCAGTGTTCATTTCGTGACAAATGGTCGCGCCGCCGCAGTTGTCACTTGCCCTATCCTTCGCGTTGTTTCGGCAGCACTCCACTCAACCCGGTCAGCGCAGATCGACCCTCCGCTCCTCCCGCAACACCGTTTCATCGCCATGGCGCAGCGTCACCGTCACCCGGTAGGGGCCGGTCGCCCAGGGGCCGCTGGCAGGCTTCTTCACCTCCGCGCCGAAGAACAGCACGGCCAGCGGACGCGGCACCGCACCCTCGTTGCGGAACAGGCGACGGCCGTCGGGGCCGGTCACCTCCAGCGTCACCCGGTCGCCCTGGCGTCCGCCCATCAGTTCCGTCCACACCCCCAGCACCGGCGTGTCCGCCGGCAGCGGCCTGCCGCCATAACCACCATTCCGGGCCACCTCCGCCTTCGGTGCCTCGGGTGCCAGACCGGCGCCGAGCACGGCGCTCGGCCGGTAGGCGAGCGTCCGGCGCGCCTCGTCACTCCACAGCGTGCCCGACGGCACCGGCGCGGTGCCCTGATCGGTGCTGCAGGCCGGCGCCTCCGCGGTCCCGACCTCCTTGCCGGTATAGGGGTCGAGGGTGCGGCCGTCATGGCGGATGCCGAAATCGACATGGGGGAATTCGGTGTTGCCGGACAGCCCGACCTGGGCCAGCGGCGTGCCTGCCTCCACCCGGTCGCCCGGCCTGACCACGATACTGCCGCGTTTCAGGTGGCTGTACTGGGTCTCCCAGCCATTGCCATGGTCGACCACCACCGCGTTGCCGGCCTCGCGCCCGGCCGGCGCGCCGCCGCTCTGGCGAATGCTGACGTCGTCCATCCCGTCGCGCACGCGCGTCACCGTTCCGGGCGCGGCAGCCACCACCGCCACCCCGCGCCGCATCGCCTCCAGATCGGGCAGCCGGAAATCGGTCCCCTTGTGGCCGTCATAGGTCAGCCGCCCGCAGGCGAAGTCCCGCATCCCCGGCCCCGGATCGGCATCGACGTAATTCTGGACGAAGCAGTCCGCCCCGATCCGGCAGCGCACCGGCACCTCCAGCGCCGGAGCCCCGGCGGAAAGGGCGGCGGGAGAATCGGCGAAGGCCGTAGATGGCAGGAAGGCCAGGGCGGCGAGACCCCAGCGGTAATGGACCGGCACCCTCATCCAAACCCCTCGCACCATACAGCTCCAGCTTGCTTGATCGTCCCCAACAGGTGGGATGCCTGAGGACATGGGCCAATCTCTGCCGGCTTTCCATTGCAATGTACATTGCAAAGAGCAATAATTTTGCTATGCACACGATCAGATACACCGCAGCCGCCTTGAAGGCTTTGCGCCGGATGCCGCGCAACGTCGCGGATCTGATCCGTCAAAAAGTGCAGGACGTGGCGGCAGACCCAGCGACAGCCCGAAACGTGAAGAAGCTCAAGGGCCGCGACGGCTACCGGCTGCGCGTCGGAGACTGGCGGGTCGTCTACGACATCGAGGATGGGGTTCTGGTGTTGATCGTGATCGATGTTGGACCGAGAGGAGGCATTTATGACTAGTCCGGCGCAGATCATCCGCGACGGCAACGGCAAAGCCGCCTTCGCCGTGCTGCCGATTGCCGAATATGAACGCCTGCTGGAGGCCGCCGACGAAGCCGCCGCGATCCAGGCTTACGATGCCTACCGGAATTCCTCTCCGGAAACCTTTCCCGACGAGGTCGCGGAACGGCTGCTAGGAGGAGAGCATCCAGTGAAAGTGTTCCGCGACCACCGCGGCCTGACGCAGACGCAGCTCGCCGAAGCCGCCGGCCTCAAGCAGTCCTACGTCTCGCAGATCGAAGCCGGCACGCGGAATGGCTCGGTGGACGCCTTGAAGCGGATCGCCGAAGCCCTGCGTGTGGAGTTGGACGACCTGACCTGATCTCCATGCGCCCTCTATGCGCCGTCGCATAAGGGGCACCACGCCCGAAATCCGCCCCGTCCTTATCATCCGAAGGCCACATCGTCAGCCCGCATACTCCGCCCCGCATCTTCATCGACGACGGCAGCAGGACGGGACCGACAGCATGGCGAACAGCACCTATACCGGCCGGGGCGAGACGGTCGTCGTCATCGACAGCGGATGGTCGCCGACCTGGGAATCCGCCGCGCGCATCGTCTATCAGCACGACTACGCCAACAACGACGCCGATGCCCGCAACCCCAACGCCGACACCCATGGCGCCCTGGTGACCTCCAGCATCCTGTCGCAGGCGCCAGACCTCAACATCGTCGCGCTGAAGGTGATCCCGGACAACACCTCCACCGCGTCGGGGGCGGCGATCGAGCAGGCTCTGCAATGGGTGGTCGCCCATGCGTCCGACTACAACGTCGTCGGCGTCAACCTGTCGCTGGCCGGCGGCTCCGCCACGTCGGAGATGACGACCCTGCTGTCGGACGAGCTGGCGAGCCTCGCCGCCAAGCGGGTGCTGGTGTCGGCCGCCGCCGGCAATGCCGGGCAGAACGGGACGGCGACCGACGTGTCCTATTTCGCCGCCGACCACAACACGATCTGCGTCAGCGCATCAGGCGGCGACGGCACCATGCCGGGCTGGGCCCAGCGCAATCCGGGCATCACCGACCTGTGCGCCGACGGCACCGACATCCGGCTGACCGATCTGGCCGGGCGGACGGTGACGGCCAACGGCTCCTCCTTCTCCGCACCCTCGGTGACCGCCGCAGTGGCGCTCGCCCAGCAGGAGGCCATCGCGTTGCGCGGCAGCGCCCTGACCCAGGACGAGTTCCTGTCGCTGGCGAAGCAGACCGGCACGCCGGTCGCCGGCACCGGCTACACCGACCTCAACACCCAGGCGCTGCTGGCGAAGATCGGCCAACTCTATGGTACGACGGCGACGCCGACGGTGCCGGACCCCACCCCCGGCCCCGGCCCCGGTGCCCCCGCCACCACCACGGCCGCCATCCTGGTCAACGCCAAGGGCACCGCGGCGGCCGGCGTGAACGCCCACTTCACCCTGCTGGTCGACGGCCATGCGGTCGGCAGCGCCACGGTGGGCGCCGCGGCCAAGAACTACGCCTTCACCGCCACGGTGTCGGCCGACAGCGCCCACAAGGTGCAGATCCAGTACGACAATGACGGCTTCGCCGGCGGCCAGGACCGCAACCTGTTCGTCAACAGCGTCAGCGTCAATGGCCACGGCTATGCCGCCACCGATGCCGCGGTGACCTACGACAAGGGCGCGCTCGACGGGCACGACGTGGTCAAGGGTCAGAGCGGCCTGTGGTGGAACGGCACGCTGGTGGTCGCCGCCGACAAGAGCCTGTTCGGGGTGCAGGCCCCCGCGCAGGCGCAGGTGGCGGAGCTTCAGGCCAGCGACCTGCTGGGTCACGCCGTGTCGGCCAATGCGGCCACATACGGGACGGACGCGCACGAGACGGCGGATGTCGCCGGCTGGACGCCGGACCTGCTCCCGGCCTTCCAGTATGCCGACCATGGCCTGCACGCTTGGCACGACGCGCACGACATGGCGCATGGGATGGCGGCGTAACGGGACCCGTACAGGAGCAGCGTTCCTCTCACCGAGGGGGCGCTGCTCCTCCGGGAGGAGAGATTACCGCTCGTGCATGGCCTCCTGGGCGCTGCGCGAGAGGGGGGAGAGCAGGTAGTCGGCGATGCGGCGGCGGCCGGTCTTGATCTCGGCGCTGACCGTCATGCCCGGCTGCAACCGCGTCTGCTTGCCGTCGACGTCCAGCGTGTCGCGGTCCAGCGCGATGCGGGCGGCATAGACCGACCCGGCCTCCGGCGTCTTCGCCGCGCTCTTGTCCGTCCCCTTGTCGGCCTGCTGCTGCTGTTGCACGGCGTCGCTGGACAGCGAGGCGACGCGGCCGGGAATCAGTCCGTATTTGGTGAAGGAAAAGGCCTCCACCTTCACCTCGGCAACCTGACCGGTCTGGACGAAGCCGATGTCCTTGTTGGGGATGAACGCCTCGACCTCCAGCCGGCTGTCCTCCGGCACGATAACCATCACCGGCTGGGCGGTGGTCACGACACCGCCCACCGTGTGGACGGCCAGCTGCTGGACATAGCCGTCCACCGGGGCGGTCAGCCGCAGGAGGTCGACCTGCTGCTCGGCCTTGGCAAGCTCCTGCTCCAGCGAGGCGGCCTTGCGCTCGGCCTCGGCGAGGTTGGTGTAGAGCTGGCGGCGGAACTCGGCCTCGGTCTGGCGGCGCTGCTCGGCGGTGGCGGCGATGGAGGCGTCGGCCTCCGTCAGCTTGATCTTCTGGACCAGAAGCTCCTGCTCCTGCCCGACCAGATCCTGCTGGAGCTGGAGATACTGGAAGCGGGACGAGGTGCCGCGCTTCGACAGGTCGTACAGCGCCTCCGCCCGCTCGCGGATCAGCGGCAGGGTGGCGTTCAGCTTGGCGATGGTCTGCACCACGGTGGCGCGGTCGGCCTCGCGCCGGGCCTGCTCGCGGTCGAGCGCGGCCAGCTTGGCGCGCTGCTCGGCGATCTGGCTGGCGAGAAGCTGGCCCTGCATCCGCGCCAGTTCGGGCGACAGACCGGCCGGGGCGGCGAATTCGGCGTCGGGGTTGCCGTTCACCACCTCCAGCGCCGCCCGCAGCCGCGCCGCCTCGGCCTTCGCCGCCGACAGGTCGGAGCGGATGCGGTCGCGGTCGGCGGCGGCCTCGGTCGGGTCGAGTTCAATCAGGGTCTGGCCGGCCTTGACCAGCTGGCCGTCCTCCACGGCGATGGCGCGGACGACGCCGGTCTGCATCGGCTGGATGGTCTTGGTCCGGCCGCTCGGCACCACCCGGCCCTGCGCCACCGCCACCACGTCGACATGGCCGAACCATGCCCAGGCGCAGGCCGCGGTGAAGGCCAGCATGATGACCGCGGTGAAGGTGCGCGCGGTGGGAGAGGGCGGCCGTTCCAGGATCTCCAGCGCGTCGGGCAGGAAATCCATCTCGTCGCGGCGCCGCTTCTGCGGCCGGCCCTGGAATTTGGTCGGTGGACGCGGCCCACCGGGGGTGCCCGGCGCGTTGGCCGGCGGCCTGACGCCCGGAGGGGTGGCAGGAGTGGGAGTACCGGGGGTGGTCTTCACCGCGGCGGTCGTCTTGCTCATGGCGTTCATTCCCCCTTAGCCCGCAGCCCGCTGTTCGATCAGCCCGTCCGTGGGCGGAGCGCTGCCCGGCAGCTGCCCCATCTGGCCGCGGAACAGCGTGGCGTACCGCCCGCCGCGGCGCAGAAGCTCGTCGGGCGCGCCGTCCTCGACGATGCGGCCGCGCTCCACCGTGACGATGCGGTCGGCGATGGCGACGGTCGACAGGCGGTGGGCGATGATCAGCACGGTGCGGCCGGCGCAGATGCGGCGCATGTTGGCCTGGATGATCCGTTCGGATTCATGGTCGAGGGCCGAGGTCGCCTCGTCGAAGATCAGGATGCGCGGGTTGGTGACCAGCGCGCGGGCGATGGCGATGCGCTGCCGCTGCCCGCCCGACAGGCTGGCGCCGCGCTCCCCCACCACCGTGTCGTAGCCGTCGGGCAGCTCGACGACGAAGTCGTGGGCTCCGGCCAGCTTCGCCGCGGCGACGACGCGGGCCATGTCCATGGTCGGGTCGGTCAGCGCGATGTTCTCGCGGATGGTGCCCGAGAACAGGACATTGTCCTGCAGCACCACGCCGATCTGCCGGCGCAGCCACACCGCGTCGGCGGTGGAGAGGTCGGTGCCGTCGACCATCACCCGCCCGCGCTCCGGCACATGGAAGCGCTGGAGCAGCTTGGCCAGCGTGCTCTTGCCCGAACCGGACGTGCCGACGATGCCGACCACCTGCCCCGCCGGGACATGCAGCGACACGTCGCTCAGCGTCTCCGGCCCGTCATGGCGGTAGCGGAAGGTGACGTGATCGAAGCTGAGGTCGCCCTTGATCGCCGGCATGGCGGCGCGGCCGGCGCTCTGCAACGGCTCGGGCGCCGTGTTCAGGATGTCGCCGATGCGGTGCATCGACAGCCGCACCTGCTGGAAGTCCTGCCACAGCTGGGCGATGCGCAGCACCGGCTGGACGACGCGGCCGGCGAACATGTTGAAGGCCACCAGCTCGCCCACCGTCAGACTGCCCTCGATCACCAGCTTCGCCCCCAGCCACAGCACCAGCATGGTCGAGATCTTGGAGACGAACTGCACCGACTGGCTGGCGACGTTGTTCAGGTTGCCGGCGCGGAAGCCGGCCCGGACATAGCCCGACAGCTGGTCCTCCCAGCGGCGCTGCATGCGCGGCTCGACCGCCATCGCCTTGACCGTCTCGATGCTCGACACCGTCTCGACCAGGAAGCTGTGGTTCTCGGCGCCGCGGGCGAACTTCTCGTCCAGCCGGCGGCGCAGGATCGGCGTCGCCACCAAGCTGATGGCGACATAGACGGGGAAGGAGGCCGCGACGATCGCCGTCAGCATCGGGCTGTAGACCAGCATGACGCCCAGGAACACCACGGTGAACAGCAGGTCCAGCACCAGCGTGATGGTGGAGCTGGTCATGAAGTTGCGGATCGTCTCCAGCTCGCGCACGCGGGCGACGCTGTCGCCGACCCGGCGCGACGCGAAATAGCCCATGGGGAGCGACAGCAGCCGCTGGTACAGCTTGGCCCCCAGCTCCACGTCCAGCCGGTTGGCGGTGTGGGCGAAGGTGTAGGTGCGCAGGCCCCCCAGCACCGCCTCGAACAGGATGACGGCCAGCATGCCGGCCATCAGCACGTCGAGCGTGCCCAGGCTGCGATGCACCACCACTTTGTCGACCACCACCTGGAAGAACAGCGGCGTCACCAGCGCGAACAGCTGGATGAAGAAGGAGGCGAGCAGCACCTCGCCCAGGATGCCACGGTATTTCCAGGCGACCGCGCCGAACCAGCGGGCGTCGAAACGCGGCTGGCCCATGCCCATCGTGCCCTTGCGGCCGAGGCAGATCAGCCGGCCGGTCCACAAAGGCTCGAAGCCCTCACGGTCGAGGATGCGGGTCTGGTTGGTCGCCGCGTCATGCACCAGCACACGGTCGCCGCCGGCCTTGGCCAGCACCAGGAATCCGCCGTCGGGGCCGGGGACCAGCGCCGGCAGCGGCGTGCGCTCCAGCCGCTCCCACTTGGTCTTCACCACGCGGGCCTTGGCGCCCAGCCGGTGGGCCTGGCGGACCAGCCCGGTCAGGTCGGGGGATTCGCCGCCGCAGGCATGGCGCACGCCGTCATAGTCGGCTGGAATGCCGAGGATGCGCAGCGCCGACACCAGCCCGGCGATGCCGGGATCGAGACGGGGGCCAGGATTGGGGCCGGAATTGGGGCCGGGGCTTGGACCTGTTTGGGCGCCAGGGGGAGGGGAGGAGGTGTCCCGCACCGGATCGGCCGGCGATCCGTCTCGCATCTGTTCCATGAAGGCTTCCCGGTTCCGAAACTCTAAGGGGTGGCGCCGAACGGCTGCGGCCAACCGAAGGTGAGCATCGGGTCCCCGCGCGGCCACCCGAACGATGGGGTACCCCGCATCGTTGGTGTTCGAAGGGAGGGAGCCGAAGGGCCACCGGGCGCTCTTCCGTGGTTTCCCCTATGGTCCACCTCGCCAGTCTGCTTTTTCTAGACCCGGTGCGGTGCTTGGGAGTAGGCATGCAGGACAGCCGGGCCAGCGGGACCGGCGCCGTTTTCCCTACGCCGGAAAAAGCCGCCTTGTCGCCGATCCCCCAGCTCCTGCGCCTTCTGATCCTGCTGCTGACGCCCTTCTGGCTGTCGCTGGCGGTGGAGGGGCTGGGCCTGTACGGGTCGATGCCGTCGCTGCTGTCCAGCTGGCGCCGCCCCGCGGACGTGGACACCGCCACGGCGCAGCCGACCGGCTGGCGGGAACGCGCCTATCTGGCCGCCAATCCCGACGTCGCCGCCGCCGTCCGCAGCGGACAGCTCTCCAGCGGCTACGCCCACTATGTCCAGCAGGGCCGCGCGGAAGGCCGCCGCGGCGGCTTCGTGGAGCAGGTCAGGAAGCCGGCGGAGGCGCAGCCCGCCGCAAGCCAGCCGGCTCCCGTCCAGGCTGCTCCCAACCAGGAAACTCCGGCCCAACCGGCTCCGTCTCCCGCCTCCGTCCCGGCTGCCCCGCTGCCGGCGGCAAAGCCCGAACCGCAGGACGCCGCCCCCGCCCCGCGGACGGAGCCGGCGGTGGAAATCCTGCGCCCCGGCGTCAAGCCGGTCCCCGACGCGCCCGCCCGCCCGAATCCGATCCAGACCGTGGCAAGCACCGCGGCTCCCCGCCATGTGGAGCGCATCCGCACCGCCAACGGCGGCGACGGGCTGCGCGTCGTGATGGATTTCGACCAGGAACCGCGCTTCGAAACGCCGGTGCGCCGCCCCGACGGCCGGCTGGAGATGACGCTTCCCGGTACGCAGTGGCAGGCCCCGGCGGCGGGCCGCCTGCCGGCGACGGCGCTGGGCTACCGGGCGGAGCGCACCGGCAGCGGCACCCGCCTGCTGTTCAGCGACGAGGATGGCGGAAGCGACGGCAAGGGGGATGGCAAGGGGGATGGCAGGGGGGACGCCAAGGGCGAAGCGGTCCGGCTTCTCGCCGTCTCCACCCTGGCCCCCGAGAAGGACCGCGGCCACCGTCTGGTGATCGATCTGATGCTGCCCTCCATGGCGCCCTCCACGGCGAAGCCCGACCGCAAGAGCCGCTGAAACACCCGCTGGGCCAAGCTGTGCCGGCGGCGCTTGGCCGCGGCCATACCCCCATCGTCTTCGGGGTTGTGCTGTTTGGCCGGATCGGTTAGCTGTCTGTCAGTCGTCAGTCACACTGGCCGTAAGCGTTCAACGTCAACCAACGCACTCAACGATCCCCAGCGGTCGGAGTGCGTTCGCTTGTTCGGAACGCGCGTCGACCGCGGACCAGTGTGGAGCACACCATGCGTCCCCAGCCGACATACGATCCGGCACGCGGCCAGCCGCAAAATCCCTCGCACGACACATCGCCGGACCGGTCCCAGGCCCGCCTGTTCGTCCTGGCCGCCATCCTGTTCGTCTCCTATCTCTGCGTCGCCATCTCCCTTCCGGTGACGCCGCTGTTCGTGACCCAGACCCTGGGACTGGGCAATTTCTGGGCCGGGCTGGGCGTCGGCAGCGCCTTCCTCGCCACCATCCTCACCCGCAGCTTCGCCGGCAATTTCGTGGACGGCGGCGGCGCCAAGCCGGCGGTCGCCCGCGGACTGGCGCTCTACATCGCCGGCGGGCTGGTCTCGCTCGGCGCCGGCCTGCTGCCGCACCTGCCTTGGGCCGGACCCTGGACGGCATTCGCCGTGCTGGTGGCGGGACGCCTGCTGATCGGGCTGGGCGAGAGCCTCGTCGGCGTCGGCGTGATCGCCTGGGGGATCGGCATCGTCGGACCGCAGCGCTCGGGCAAGGTGCTGGCCCTGGTCGGGGCGGCGCTGTATGGCGCCTTCGCGGCGGGCGGGCCGCTGGGCCTCCTGCTGCTGGACGGCATCGGCTTCGCCGGCACCATGGCGGTCGGCGCCCTGCTGCCGGCGCTGGGGCTGCTGGCGATCCGCCCGATGGCGGGGGTCGCGGCCCATCCCGGCGCGAAGCGCCCGCCCTTCCGCAGCGTGCTCGGCCGGATCTGGCTGCACGGCGCCGTCGTCAGCCTGCAAGGCATCGGCTTTGCCGCCATCGGCGCCTTCTTCACCCTGCACTTCGTCCATGAATCCTGGCCGTTCGCCGGGCTCGGCCTAACCGCCTTCGGGGTCGGATTCGTGCTTGTCCGCTTCGCCTTCGGCCATCTGCCGGACCGCATCGGCGGCCTGCCGGTGGCGATGGGGTCGCTGGCGGTCGAGGCGGTCGGCCAGTTGCTGGTCTGGAGCGCCGGTGACCCCACGCTTGCCCTGGCCGGCGCCTTCCTGACCGGGCTCGGCTGCTCCCTGGTCTTTCCCGCCATGGGCCGGGAGGTGGTGCATCTGGTGCAGCCGCATCTGCGGGCGACGGCGCTCGGCGCCTTCGCCGCCTTCCAGGACGTGGCTTATGGCCTGACCGGCCCGGTGGCCGGACTGCTCGCCGACCGGGCCGGTTACGGCAGCATCTTCCTGCTGGGCGGAGCCGCGGCGGCGGTCGGCTTCCTGACCGCGCTCCATATGCGCCGGACCCTGGTCGCCGCCAGCCCCCCGCCGGTTTGACGGCGATCTCGGGGCCGCTTCAGCAAGCCGGATCGGATCGCGCGAAACCAAAGAAGCCTTGAAGCGTAAGAGGCCGGAACTTCCAGCGCATCACATCGAAAACGGGAAATTCCGGCAGCGCTTCGCCGTGCTGCCATGGCATGATCGCCCGCTTCCGCAGCCCCTTCCGCCGGACCGTGACGCCCTCCATGAAGATCCTGTTCATCCACCCCGCCTTTCCCGGCCAGTTCAAGGCCCTGGCGCCGAGCCTGGTGCAGCGCGGGCACACGGTCCATGCCCTGAGCCGGACGATGGAGGTGCCGCCCGGCTGGGGTGGGGTCACCGTGGTTCCCTACGCACCGTCACGGGCACCGGCTTTCGGCGTCCATCCCTGGGCCGCTGACTTCGAAATCAACACGATCCATGGCGAGGCCCTGTTCCAACGGGCGCTGACGATGACGGCGGAGGGCTATGTTCCCGACGTGATCGTCGCCCATCCCGCCTGGGGCGACAGCCTGTTCGTGAAGGACGTCTGGCCGCAAGCCCGGCTGGGCATCTATTGCGAATATTATTACCGGGCGGAGGGCGCGGATGTCGGCTTCGATCCCGAATTCCCGGTGCGCGATGCCGGCGATCCATGCCGCCTGCGCCTGAAGAACGCCGCGAACCTGCTGCAGTTCGAGACCGCCGACGCCGGACTGTCTCCCACCCGCTGGCAGGCCGACGGCTTTCCCAGCCTCTTCCGCGACCGCATCACCGTGGTGCATGACGGCATCGACACCGAGGCGGTGGCCCCGAACCCCGACGCCTGCGCCACCCTGAACGGCACGCTCACGCTGACGCGGACGGACGAGGTCGTGACCTTCGTCAACCGGACCCTGGAGCCCTATCGCGGGTATCACAGCTTCATGCGCGCCCTGCCGCGGCTGCTGGCCCGGCGTCCCCGGGCCCATGTGCTGATCGTCGGCGGGGCCGGGGTCACCTATGGGGCGCCGCCGCCGTCGGGAAGCTGGCGGGATGTCTTCATCGAGGAGGTGCGCGGCTCCATTCCGGAGGCCGACTGGTCACGGGTGTTCTTCCTGGGCAACATTCCCTACGACCATTTCGTTCCGCTGCTCCAGCTTTCCTCCGTCCACGTCTACCTGTCCTACCCCTTCGTGCTGAGCTGGAGCGTGATGGAGGCGATGAGCGCGGGCGCCGCCGTGGTCGCCGGCGATACCGCTCCGGTTCGCGAGGTCATCGAGCATGACCGGACGGGATGGCTGGTGGACTTCTTTGACCATCGGGCACTGGCCGACAGCGTGGCCGATCTGCTGGCGGACCGGGCGGCGCGCGACCGGCTGGGCGCCGAGGCCCGCGCCTTCATCCACGCCAACCACGATCTGCACACCGTCTGCCTGCCACGCCAGTTCGCCTGGATCGATGAGTTGGCGGACGGACGGGGCTAAGGGGGCCTGCCATATATTCATGAAATCATTATATAGAATAATGGGCATAAACCTTGCTTTGTGCCGGCTTCCTCCCGCCCGGATGCGGGGACCGAGGCATTCGCGCCACCCCATCGGCTGAGGCGGCGGCTTTCAAAAAAGAAGGGCGGCTTGCCGCCGCCCCCATGGTTCCAACACGATAATTCCAACCGACATCCACCCGATGTCCGCCGGCGGCCATGGGCTGCCGGCGGACAGGCGGGAGGGGGTTTACGCCGGAAGCTCCGTCCGCTGCCGGGTGGAGAGCCCGCCGTCGCCCGCCGCCAGCAGGCCGGACGCCGTGCCCGACGAGGCATCGTGGAAGCCGCCGTCGATGCCCTGTGCCTGCGACCCGGTCATCCCAGCCGCCAGCATGGTGACGGCGATGGGCGCCTCTCCGTTGGCAGCCGCCATGGCCTCCGCCGCGGTGGAGGTGCTGCGCTTGATGTAGGCCAGTTCGACCGCGGCATCGCTGGTGCCGAACTCCGAGGCGATCTCCGGATGGCTCGCCAGATAGGCCGTCGGGTTGAAGGCGGTCAGCGACCGGTTCTCGGCATAGCCGTTCTGGACATAGTGGATCTCCGCCGCCTGGACGTCGGGACCGAAGGCCTGGATCAGGTCCGGGTTGCTGGCGATGTAGCGCAGCGCGTCGAAGCCCTGGGCCGGCCGGCCCTCGGCCTGGCCATGCTCGATGTAATGGCGGGCGGCGGCGTCCGCATTGGTGCCGAAGGCGACCGCCAAGTCACGGTTGGCCGCGAGGTAATTGTAGCCGTCGAAGGTCGCGGTCCGCCCCTCGGCATAGCCGCTCTCGATGTAATGCCGGGTGCCGGCATCGGCGTTGGCGCCGAAGGCCGCCGACAGGTCCGGGTAGGAGGCGATGTAGGCGAGCCCGCTGAAGTTGGGGTGCCGCCCCTCGGCCTGGCCGTGCTCGATGTAGTGGCGGGCGGCGGCATCCGTGTTGGTGCCGAAGGCGGAAATCAGCTCGGGGTAGGAAGCGGTGTAGGCCAGCGGGTTGAAGGTCACCGTCCGCCCCTCCGCCTGCCCGACCTGGAGGTAATGCTGGGTCGCGGCGTCGGTGTTGGTGCCGAAGGCGGCGATCAGATCCGGGTAGGAGGCGATGTAGGCGAGGGCGTTGAAGCCGGCCGGCAGCCCGCCGGCGGCCGGCGGGGTGGTGGAGGCGGGATCGGCCGCGGGCACCACCTGCAGGGCGATGCTCTGCGCCGCGACACCGCCATGGCCGTCGGCGACGATGTAGGCGAAGGACCCGGCATCGCCGGCCGCACCGGTGGCCAGGAAGGTCAGCCCCGGCAGGTCGGCCGCCGTCAGGGTCTGGTTCGCCGTCACGGTGCTGCCGTCGGCCATCCGCACGATGCCGCCGCCGGGCAGGCCGGCCACCGTCACCGTCAGCGCGTCGCCGTCGATGTCGGCGGGGGCCGCGATGCCGAGCGACACCGCCGTCCGGTCCTGGGCGCTCACCGTCTTGTCGGCCTGCACCGTCGGAGCATGGTTGACGGCCGGCTCCACCACCGGATCCACGACCGGATCCGGCGAGGAGGTAACGGGCGGCGGCGGGGGAGGGGGCGGCGGGGGCGGCGAGACGATCGGTGCGGCCTCCACCGTCAGGGCGACGCTCTGGGCCGCCGAGCCGCCATGGCCGTCGGCAACGCTGTAGGAGAAGGCCCCGGCGTCGCCGACCGTACCGGAGGCGGTGAAGGTCAATGCTGCGAGCTGGGCGGTGGTCAGGCTCTGGTTCGCCGTCACCGCCGTGCCGTCGGCCAGCCGGATGATGCCGCCGGCCGGCAGGCCGGTGACCGTCACGGTCAGGGCGTCGTTGTTGGCGTCGGTCGGGGCGGCGATGCCAAGCCCGACCGTGCCGCCGGCCTGGGCCGTCATCGTCTTGTCGGCCTGCGCCACCGGGGCGGCGTTCACCGTCAGGGCGACGGTCTGGGCCGCCGTGCCGCCATGGCCGTCGGCGACGCTGTAGGCGAAGGACCCGGCATCGCCGACCGTGCCGGCGGCGGCGGTGAAGGTCAGGGCCGTCAGCTGGGCGGCGGTAAGGCTCTGGTTCGCCGTCACCGCCGTGCCGTCGGCGAGCGCCAGCGTGCCGCCGGTCGGCAGGCCGGTCACCGTCACGGTCAGGGTGTCGTTGTTGGCGTCGGTCGGGGCGGCGATGCCCAAGGCGACCGGCGTACCGGCCTGGGCCGTCACCGTCTTGTCGGCTTCGGTCACCGGGGCGGCGTTCACCGTCAGCGCCACGGTCTGGCCGGCGGTGCCGCCATGGCCGTCGGAGACGGTGTAGGCGAAGGAGCCGGCATCGCCGGCCGTGCCGGCGGCGGCGGTGAAGGTCAGGGCCGACAGCTGGGCAAGCGTCAGGCTCTGGTTGGCGGTGACGGCCGTGCCGTCGGCCAGCTGGATGGCGCCGCCGGCCGGCAGGCCGGTGACCGTCACGGTCAGGGTGTCGCCGTCGGCGTCGGTCGGGGCGGCGATGCCGAGAGCGACCGGAGCGCCGGCCTGGGCCATCACCGTCTTGCCGGCCTCCGCCACCGGGGCGTTGTTGGCTTGAACGATGGTGACGCTGCCGCCGCTGCCGACCTGGAACTGGCTGGCCGCGAAGCTGCCGGTCAGCGTCACCGCCAGATCGCTGCCGACCCGCAGGGTGGTGGAAGCGGCGCCCGTCTCGACCTGCATGGTGCTCAGATCGGCGCCCGTCATCACCAGCCGGTCGCCGACGGCGGCATCGGCGATGGTGACGGCGCCGGTGGTCCCGGCGGCGATGCGGATGACGTCGTCGCCGCCATTGCCGGTGACGGTCGCCCCCGCCCCGACGGTCAGGTCGTCGGCGCCGGCGGTGCCGGTCAGGGCGACCCGGCCGAAGCCGGTGGCGCCGGACAGATCCACCGAGGCTCCGGTGCCGGACGCGGTCACGGCGAGCGCATTGCCGTTGCCGGTCAGCGCCAGCCCGGCCAGCTGCGAGGCGGCGAGCGTCAGGGTGGCGCCGCTGCCGGTCACGTCGATGGCCTCGATGCCCGACATCGCCACCCCGGACAGGTCGGCGCTGCCGGCGATGCGCAGGGTGTCGGACGCCGCACTGCCGGCGATGACCTCGAAGCCGGCCGCCTGGGCGCCGGTCAGGGTGACGTCATGCGCCTTGCTGCCGGTCAGCTCCAGCCGCTCCACCCCGGTCAGCGTCATCCCCGTCAGGTCGATCGCGGGGGAGGCGACGGCGGTGTAATATTCCAGGTCGTAGCCGTTGTAGCTGCTCAGGTCGTCGGAGTGGATCTCCAGCGTGTCGGTGCCCTCGCCGCCGTCGAAGCTGACGGTGCCGGCATCGTACTGGCTGACCACGATGTAGCGGTCGTTGCCGGCCTCGCCGAAGATCTGGTCGGCCTGGGCCTGGCCGTAGCTGCCGGCGCTGACGATGCCGGCGAGGATGGTGTCGTCGCCATCGCCGCCATGGATGGTGTCGCGTTCCCAGTCGCCCTTCAGCAGGTCGTTGCCGTCCCCGCCATAGATCAGGTCGGCACCGCCGCCGCCGGCCACCGTGTCGTTGCCGGCGTCGCCGTGCAGCTCGTCATTGTCGGCGCGGCCATAGATCAGGTCGTTGCCACCGCCGCCGAAGACGGTGTCGTTGCCGTCGCCGGCCTCCAGCGTGTCGTTGCCGGCCCCGCCATGCTCCAGGTCGTCGCCGCCATGGCCCCAGAACCAGACGGCGGTGTCGCCGGCGGTCAGGCTGTCGGCATGCTCCGACCCGACCCAGCGCTGGATGTCGACGAAGGTGTCGCCCGCCGCTTCGCCGGTGTTGTTGGCGCCGTCGGTCAGGTCCAGCGTGACGCCGGTGGTGGCGTTCTCGTAGGTGACGATGGTGAAGCCGTTGCCGCCGACATAATGGTCGGCGCCCAGCCCGCCGTTCAGCGTGTCGCCGGCCGACTGGCCGCTGTTGCCACCGCCGACCAGCGTGTCGTCGCCCAGCCCGCCGATCAGGCTGTCGTTGCCGGTGCCGCCGACGATGCTGTCGTTGCCGGCCCCGCCATTGATGGTGTTGCCGGTGTCGTCGCCGATCAGCGTGTCGTCGCCGTCGCTCGGCGTGCCGGTGTAGGCCAGCCGGTGGACCCAGGCGTCGGTGTCGGAGACGGGCAGGGCCGCGGCGACGGGCCCGGTGGTCACGTCGAGATCCCAGGAGGCGCCGAGCGACGGATGGCCGACCGGATGGCTGGCGGCGGCGACGCGGGCACCGGTCGCCTGGGCGAGCGCCTGGACGAACCGGCCGCCGTCGGCGCCGGTGTCGCAGGCATGGATCAGGATCTCGGTGTCCGGGGCCTGCGGCCAGGTCCGTCCATCCGCCTCACGGCCTGACAGCGCCGCGATGTCGAGCCGGCCGGCGCCCAGCCGGACCGCGCCCGGCTCGCCATGGGCCAGCAGATGGATGGCGGCGGGACGGTCGGCGAGTGCGGCGGCGAGAGCCGCCCCGCCATCCTCATCGGCCGCGACCCGGACGATCCGGACATCGGGCCGGCAACGGTCGAGCAGCAGATCGAGATCGTCGAGGCTGGCGTCCGCAATCAGTACGTCGCGCACGGATGGTCCTCCTTGATGGCGGCAGGGCAGAAAAGCTGGCAGAGGAGCTGGGACAGGGCAGTCCATCGGCCGTCGGTCCAAACCGCATTCGGTGATGATTATTGAGGCCAATCGGCCGTATTCACCCAAATGTGAGGAGGAAGACGCCGCTAACAACTCAATAAAGCGGAGTATCTCCGGCAAGAATGGGGGAGACTTGCAGTTAAATAAAAAGAAGGCAGGCTCATGCGCATGCGGGGATTTCGTCTTTTCTCCATACCACCCAGAGATATTCCAAAAAATCCGCCTTCTGATAGGGAACCTTTTTTCCCACACGAAAAAGTGGTATGTCGGTCCCGGCCGGAGGCTTGGCCCGGAACCGCCACAAGGCGGACCGTGACAAAGGGAATCGAAATAAAGAGGGGGCCGCGACAAGGCTCCAAAGTTCAGCGGCGCAATGTCCGGCCCCAACCCCATCGGGGGTTGCGCAGACAAAGATCCCCGCAGCACATCGCCGGTCCTGGACGCCGGTCTGCAACCCGGATTGTTGGCTTCTGCCGGGATGTCGGTATGGTGAGCGGCAAGACGGGCAGAGGCAGGCGATGCACAGCTGGTATTTCGTCGGTGACAGTCATGTTCAGGCTTTTGAGACTGCCGCCACGCTCGGTCTGCTCCGCCGCCCGTCCCGGTTCCTCATCGTCCCCGGCGCCACGGCCGTCGGCCTGCGCAATCCTGAAAGCCACACCCAGGCCATCGCCCATTTCCGGGAGGCGCTGCTGCCCGCCCTGCCGGACGTCGTGCCGGTCATCCAACTCGGCGAGGTCGATTGCGGCTTCGTCATCTGGTGGCGGGCGCAAACGCTGGGCGAATCGGTGGAAGCACAGTTGGCCGCGTCCATAGAGGCTTATGCCTGTTTCATCGACACGCTGATCGATGCCGGCTACAGACGGGTCGTGGTGACCGGAGCCGTCCCTCCCACCATTCCCGATGGACATCGCCAAGGTGCCGTGGCGCGCGCCCGCCACACGGTGACCGCAAGCCTGCGCGACCGCACCGAGCTGACGATGCGCTACAACCGGCTGCTTGCGGCGGAAGCGGCCCGGCGGCGAATTCCCTATACCGACATTTCCGCCCATGTCCTCGATGCCGGAATCGGCCTGATCGCCGACGCCTACCGCAGCCCCAACCCGCGCGACCACCATCTGCATCCGATCCGGGGTGCCCACGCCTGGGCCGAGGCGATCAATGGCCTGGAGAATGACCAGGAGGCCCGGCTGGACAGGCAGCCGGCAGAGTGCTGACGTCCTTCTGACGGCAGGCCATTCTCAGACCGCGCCGCGCCGTGACGGCGAACGGGTTTCCACCACCGCGAAGGCGATCAGCAACCGCCGCTCGCAGGGGGCCGCAACCGGCTCCACCCCATGGAACGAGCGGTCGGACGGCGCATAGACCAGCAGATGGTTGGGACGGTATGGAGCCTGGGCCACCAGCTCGAAATCCGCGCGCGGGTAGCGGTCCATCCCCCGTCCGCGGAAATCGGGATCGCGGGGCCGGTACAGCGCCGTACCCAGAGAGGATGCCTGCGGGTTGGGCGGGCCGCTGTCCGCCGGCATGTAGAGCAGCATCGAGAACATCGTCGCCTCGATGTCCGTGTGCGGCAGCATGGCGTGGCCGGTATGGTCCTCGATGATGCGCATGTTCGGCACCGGCGGCGCATCGACCCAGCCCAGCTTGTCGCGGACCTGGGGAAAGCGCTCGGCCATCGACGCGACGATGGCGGGGTTGAACAGGCAGTCGCGCACGTCCCGCCACACCGCCGCCTGCTCCCCGTCGCAGCGGGACAGCCAGCTTTCGGTCAGCGGCACCTGATGGCGCGCCGGCAGATCGCCGGCTTGAAGGATGCCGAAGGCAGCGGGCTCCGGCCATTGGGCGCAGGCCCGGGCGTAGAGGTCGGCGGGCAGGAAGTCCGGCACGACCAGATGGGGGAAAGGGTCGGTGCTGATCGCCGTATTGGACAAGCGGTTCAGAGCGTGCAATGCGGCGGTGGTCATTCATCCTCCCGATACTACCGGAGGAACAATAGCAACCCACGCCTAGTCGGGCAACGGGCCGGGCAACGCGCCTGCTCCGTACTCCTCATGCACGGACGGCGAGGGCCTGCTGGCTTTCAGCCCTGCCGCGCCTCCCCGCAAGGGGCGGCAAAAAACACATAAGAATGCTTATGGAAAAATATGTTTCCGCCGGTCCGCGCCCGTTCATTCCCCGCCGCGCTCGACCACCGCCTGTCCACGGGAAATGTCGGTGACCAGCCGGACAAAGGCATCGGACCGGTCCTGGGGAAGCGTGACCAGAAGCTGGACCCCGTCGGCGGTGAAGCCGGTGGTCTCCACCCGCGCGCCGGGGAAGTTGCCGAGGCTGGAGCGGATGCGCGCCTCCTCGGCGAAGCCGCAGGCGACGGACAGGGTGGCATAGGCGACGATGGGCTCGCGCTCCGCCGCCTTCAGGCAGCTTGCCGCCGTGCCGCCATAGGCGCGCACCAGCCCGCCCGCCCCCAGCAGGATGCCGCCGAACCAGCGGCTGACCACCACCGCCACCCGGTCCATCCCCTGCCCTTCGATGGCCTGGAGGATCGGCCGACCTGCCGTCCCGCCCGGTTCGCCGTCGTCGCTGAAGCGATAGACGTCGCCGACCCGCAGAGCCCAGCAATTGTGCCCGGCATCCGGCATGCTGGACGCGGCGATGAAGCGGCGCGCCTCCTCCTCGCTGCCGGCCGGTGCGGCCTGGGCCAGGAAGCGGCTCTTCTTGATGTCCTGTTCGAACCGTTCGGTCCTGATAAGGGTGAACATCGCCGGCCTACAGCACGAAGTCGAAGGCGGAGAAGCTGTAGTTGGCGATGTTGACCTGGATGCGGAAATCGACCGTCCGGTCGCCGTTCACATCGCCCTCGATCAGCGTCACCGAACCGGACGCCTGATAGCGCAGTTGGCCCGCCGCGCTGAAGGCGGCGGTGCCGATGAAGGTGAAGGCGTCGTTCGCGGTGGTGCCGGCGATGGCGTCGATCTCCGACAGGTCGATGCGGTCGCCCTCGGCGCCGGCGGTGGCATAGCTCGCCAGCCCCTTCAACGCCTCCGCCGCCACGACGGCGCCATTGAAATTGACGATCACGTCGGGGGCGGCCAGGGTGGATTCGTTCGGGTTGCGGATGGAGAAGACATCCGCCCCGGCACCGCCGTCCAGCAGGTCGGCGGCATAGCCGCCGATCAGCGTGTCGGTGCCGTTGCCGCCCAGCAGCACGTCCTCGTAGCCGGTGACGGTGTCGTTGGGATTGACCGAGATCTCGTGGCTGCGGTCGGAATAGACGTCGCCGAACAGCACGTCGTCGCCGCTGCCGCCGCGCAGCACGTCGCTGCCCAGCCCGCCATAGAGCGTGTCGTTGCCGGCGCCGCCGTCCAGCCAGTCATTGCCGGCCCCGGCGTCGAGCCAGTCGTTGCCGTCCTCGCCCAGCAGGGTGTCGTTGCCGACGACGTCGATCACGTCGCCGCGCATCAGGTCGTCCCCCGCACCGCCGAACATCAGGTCGTTGCCGGCCCCGCCCTCCAGCTGGTCGGCGCCGTCGCCGCCCAGCAGGACGTCGTTGCCGGCATTGCCGAACAGCGTGTCGTTGCCGGCCAGTCCGGCGATGGTGTCGTTCCCGCCGCCGCCGCCGATGGCGTCGTTCTGAAGCCCGCCCACCAGATAGTCGTTGCCGGTGGTGGCCGCGGCCGAGACGGTCAGCCCGCTCAGCGAAGGCTGGGAGAAGCTCACCAGGGACCCCAGCGGATAGACCCCGTCGGTGGCCTGCAACAGCTCGATGCCGGTCAGCGTGTCGGTGCCGTCGGGACCGCTGACCTGCAGGGTGCCGCTGCCGTCGAAGGACAGGCTGTAGGAGGCGAGCGCGCCGGTCAGCACGAAGCTGTCGATCCCGGCAAGCCCGTCCACCGCGTCGCTGATCGGGTTGCCCAGCGCGTCGTAGGCGGCGCTGCCGCCCAGCGTGTCGTTGCCGGTCGTGCCGGTCACCGCCACCGGCGCACCCTGCGGGATCAGCAGGTCCGCCGCCCAAGCCGGGGCGGCGGCGGCCATGGCCAGCCCTTCGGCGGCAGCCGTCACGGACCGGCCGGGCGTCACCCGCAGCGGCCGGCCCTCGCTGCGGCCGAAGGAGAGGTAATGGAGCTTGGCCGCGGTGGCGTCGCCGCCGGTGGCCGCCGCCACATCGGTGTTGGCCGCCAGATAGGCGGCGGCGTCGAAGGTGACGCCGCGTCCCTCGCCCCGGCCGAAGCGGGCATAATGGACCACCGCCGCCGCCGGATCGATGCCGACGGCGGCCAGCACGTCCGGGTTGGAGGCGAGATAGCCGTAGGGGTCGAAGCCGGCCGTCCGCCCTTCGCGGGCGCCATAGGCCAGGTAATGCCGGATGGCAGCCCCGGCATCGAGGCCGACCGCCGCCAGCACGTCCGGATTGGCGCCCAGATAGCCCAGCGCGTCGAAGCCGCCCAGGCTGCGCCCCTCGTTCCGGCCGTTCCAGGCGTAATGGGCCGCCGCGGCGATCGCGTTGTCGCCGAAGGTGGCGGCAAGGTCGCGGTTGGCCGCCAGATAGCTGCGCGCATCGAAGGCAAAGGCCGCCGGGGGGGCGGTGCGGCCGTCGACGGTCAGCAGCTCGACATCGGTCAGGGTATCCGTGGCGAGGCTCGACACCACGGCATAGCGCCGGCTGTCCAGCGCCACCACCACCGGCGTCTCCGCGCGGTAGCTGCCACCCTGTGCGGCATAGCGGCGCGGGTCGGCGGTGTAGATGGCGCGGTCGGTGCCGGCACCGCCGTCGAAGCTGCGCCCGCCGGGGATTCCCAGATAGACGCTGTCGTTGCCGTCCGCCCCGACGAAGCCGTCGATCTGCTGGAAGATGCGGGCGCCGAGCCGGTCGAGCGTCCCGCCGGTCAGGGCGACATCCAGCCCTTCGATGCGATAACGCAAGAGCCCGGCCGCATCGCGGTCGGTCAGGCCGGTGAAGCGGACGGACGCCGCCGCCCCGCTGCCGGCGGAGGCATAGTCGAGCGTGGCGGCATGCGCCCGGCCGGCGACCGTGCGGGTGACGGTCTGGCTGCCGGCACCGGCGGCGATGGAGGAGGCATCCGGCACGGTGGTGAAGGCATCGGCGACGAAACCGTTCGCCAGCCGGGCCTCATCCAGATCGAGGGCGAAGCCCTGCCCCGCCACCAGCCGTGCCATGCACGCTCCCCCAAACCCCTACCGCAGGACGGCACCGGCCGCCGGGTCAGGGCCGATCACGCAACGCCAACCGGATGACGCGATCAGATGACGCGATCAGATGACCTGGAGATAGGCCGGGTCGAGCGCGCCGTGACGGAACGGGATCCAGTCCTTGTGGTCGGCGCGGTACTGCAGGCCGTAGGGGTTCTTGAAGAAGATCTTCTGCAGCGGCTGGCCGCCTTCGGCGCGGGTGCGCTCCAGGTCGATCAGCGCCGACGAGGCGAACACCTTTTCCCACAGCTCGGTGTTGTCCACCTCGCGGCCGGCGTTCTTCACGTAATCGCGCGCGGTGTCGCTGAGCTGCCAAGCCTCTTCGACCATCGCGTAATAGTCCACAGTACCCTCGGCCATGGCCTTCGAACTCCAACCAGCGTTGCACAGAGTTTCCGCTCACATAGCGCATTTTCGGCGGCAAAGGAACCACCTGCGCGCCGCAGCGGCCGGGCATGGCCGGACCCGGCCGGCGATGCCCCGATCAGGATGTTACGGGCGGTCCGCCGCCGCTCCGTCGATGGCCTGCCCGTTCATCCGCGGTGCCGGCAGCGCGGCGGGCAGCGGGACCGCCCGGTTCTTGCGCAGCGGGGCGGCCAGCTTTTCCCAGGACCGGGTCCGCAGCAGCCGGCCGGCGACCCCCAGCCCGACAGCCAGCAGGCCGGTCAGGCTGATCGCCGCCCCGACCGGTCCGCCGACCAGGAGGCCGGCCAGCCCGGCGACCCCGGCCAGCAGGGCGCGCAGGCCGATGGTCAGCGCCACCGTCCCGGTCCCCGGCGCCAGCCGCGGCAGCAGCACCAGCAGAAGCCCGCAATCGACCGCCGTACGCAGGCTCCAGGCCACGGCGGCGCCGACCGCGCCATAGCGCTCGGCCAGCAGCCACAGCACGCCGAGATAGACCGGCAGCTCGGCCAGTTGCAGGCGCGCCGTCACGTCGACGCGGCCGACGCTCTGGATCAGCGTGTTGGGCACATAGGCGGTGGCGTTGAAGAAGACGCCCAGCATCAGGATCGACAGCACCGAGGCGCTGTTGGCGGCGAAGGCCGGCCCCAGCCACAGCTCCAGCGCCGTCTCGCCGCCGACGATGGTGGCGGCCTGCATCGCCAGGAACACCGCGAGCGTCAGGTGGCCGCCGGCATCCAGGATACGGCCCAGTGCCGGCGGATCGCGCCGGAACAGGCTGGAGGCCAGCGGGAACAGCGCCAGCGACAGGGCGCCGGGGATCACCATCAGCCGCGACAGCAGCTCGAACGGGGTGGTGTAGAAGGCGACCATCGCCGCCGGCACCAGGCTGAGCAGGATGAAGCGGTCGGCATAGAGCATCGCCGGGCCGACCAGATTGTTCAGCATCATCCAGGCGCTCATGGTGAACAGCCCGCGCAGGGCGGGGCGGCCCCAGCGGGCGGGGCGCAGCAGATCCGGCACTTGGCCCACCGCCAGCACGCCATAGCCGACCAGCCCGATGAAGCGCCCGACCGCGATGGCGGCGATCACCGGCACCAGGCTCTGGCTGAAGGGCAGCACGAAGAGCGGGCTCAGGTAGTTTAGCACCCCCACCGTCATCCGCACCAGGCTGATCGGGCGGAAGCGCTGGTGCGCCTCCAGCACGCCGCGCAGACCGGCGGAGATCAGCGCGATGGGCACGATGGCCGCCGCCACCAGCAGGCTGAGCCGGATCTCGTCCGGCGAGGTGCCGGTCTCCAGCTGGAAGCGGTCGGCCAGCAGCCCGGCGCCCAGCGCCACCGCCCCGCCGGTCAGGATGCCGATGGCGCCCATCAGGGCGATGGCCGGCCCGGCGATCCCTGCCGTATTCGCCAAGCCCTGCCCTGCCTCCTCAAGCGTCTCCCCGGGCCCGCCCGCATGGCCGATCCGGTCGGCGACGACCTGCACCAGCGACCGTCCCAGCCCGAGGTCCAGCACGCCCAGATAGCCGAGCAGCGCCCAGATCAGGGTCAGCGCGCCGAAGCGCTCCATCCCGACGGCGGAGATGAGCAACGGAATCGACAGCAGGGCCGCCGCCATGGGCAGCCCCTCGCCGAGCAGATTCCAGAGCGTGTTGCGAAGCAAATTCGGAGGTCCGTACGCGAAACACTGTGAAGAGGCGTTCGGGACGACCCGACCCCGGTCATCCGGCTCTCCAGCCGTTCGACCTAGGTCTATGCCCTCCTGACGACGCCATTGTTATCGGTCCATCCTGTCCAAAACGCTAACGGAATCGCTTGGGCGAAACGGTTAGGACCCTGAACGGCCGCCCGTGTTCCGGGCTGGACACCCGTCAGGACAGGACCCGTTCCAGCGCCGCGGCGACCCGGTCGACGTCGCCGTCGGCCATGGTCGGGAACAGCGGCAGCGACAGCGTCTGGGCGTAATGGCTCATGGCGCCGGGCAGGGCGAGGTCGCCGTAGCGGCGGCGCCAGTAGGGTTGGCGATGGACCGGGATATAGTGCACCTGGGTGCCGACGCCCAGGGCGCGCAGGGCCGCCATCACGGCCGAACGGGTCCGCCCGGCCGCTGCGAAATCGATGCGCGCGGCGCACAGGTGCCAGGCCGGCCGGCACCAGGGCACCAGGGCCGGCGGCCGCACCAGCGGAGCCAGCGGCGCCAGCCGTTCGGCATAGAGCGCCATCAGCCGCGCCCGCCGTTCGACGAAACGGTCGAGCCGGCCGAGCTGGCTCAGCACCAGTGCGGCATGGATGTCGGACAGGCGGTGGTTGAAGCCCGGCTCCGCCATCTCATAGTACCAGGGGTTGGCGTTTCCCTCCGCGTCCAGGGCGGCGTCGGGATCGGCGAAGCCCTCCCCCGGATCGGGCGTGCGCATCATGCCGTGGTTGCACAGGCGCCGCACCCGCGCCATCAGCGCCGGGTCGCTGCCGGTGACCGCCCCGCCCTCGCCGGCCGCGATGGTCTTGACCGGATGGAAAGAGAAGACGGTCAGCGATCCCGCCTCCACCTCCGGCCGGCCGGCGCCGACCGGCACCTCACGGCCGCCGGACAGATCCGCCGTGCCGATGGCATGGGCGGCATCCTCGACCAGCGCCAGCCCCTCCGCCTGCGCGAACGCCGCCAGCCCATCCATCGGGGCGGTCTGTCCGGCATAATGGACGGGGGCGAGGGCGCGGACGCGCCAGCCGGCCTTGGCCGCGCGGTCGATGGCGGCCTCGGCCTCGGCGACGCCCATCAGGCCGCTGTCGGGATCGACGTCGGCGAAGGCGACCTCGGCGCCGGCATGGCGGGCGGCCGATGCGGTGGCGAGGAAGGTGTTGGACGGCACCACCACCGCGTCGCCCGGCCCGATGCCCAGCGCCGCATAGGCCAGCCGCAGCGCCGCGGTGCCGTTGGCGCAGGCCACCGCGTCCGCCGCCCCCACCCTCGCGGCGAGCGCCCGCTCGAAAGCGCCGACCGCCGGCCCCTGGGTCAGCCAGTCGCCGCGCAGCACCGCCGCCACCGCGGCGATGTCCTCCTCATCCACCGACTGGCGGCCATAGGGAAGGAAGGGCAGGTCCCCTGTCGAGGGGCTCGCCATCAGGGCGCTTCCGCCAGCAGGGTGCGCAGCCGCTCGCCATCGAGCCAGTCGTCGTTGCCGTCGCTGGCATACCGGAAGCCGTCGGCCACCGGGCGGGCGTTCAGCCGCTCGTACGGCGCATGCTGCCAGAAGGTGAAGGCCGGCTCGATGACATAGCGGTCGGCCAGCTCGTAGGTCTGGCGGGAATCGTCCTCGGTGATCATCACCTCGTGCAGCTTCTCGCCCGGCCGGATGCCGACGATCCTCTGCGGCAGGTCCGGCGCCATGGCGCGGGCGAGGTCGGCGATGCGCAGGCTGGGGATCTTCGGCACGAAAATCTCGCCGCCCTGCATCATGGCGAAGCAGGACAGCACGAAATCGACGCCGTGCTGCAATGTGATCCAAAAGCGGGTCATCCGTTCGTCGGTGACCGGCAGATGGTCTGCCCCCTCGGCGATCATCTTGCGGAACAGCGGCACGACGCTGCCGCGCGACCCCACCACATTGCCGTAGCGCACCACCGCGAAGCGGGTGTCGAGCGCGCCCGACAGGTTGTTGGCGGCGATGAAGATCTTGTCCGACGCCAGTTTGCTGGCGCCATAGAGGTTGATCGGGTTGGCCGCCTTGTCGGTCGACAGCGCGACAACGCGCCGCACCCCCATCGACAGCGCCGCCCGCACCACGTTCTCCGCCCCATAGACGTTGGTGTGGATGCATTCCATCGGATTGTATTCGGCGGCCGGCACATGCTTCAGCGCCGCGGCATGGACGCAGAAATCGACGCCGCGCATCGCCAGCTCCAGCCGCTCGCGGTCGCGCACGTCGCCGATGAAATAGCGCAGCGTCGGCGCCCACTCCGCCGGCATGCGCTGCTGCATCTCGTACTGCTTGAACTCGTCGCGGGAGAAGATGATGACCCGGCGCGGCTTGGCATGGCGCATCACCGTCTCGACGAAGCGGCGCCCGAAGGAGCCGGTTCCCCCCGTCACCAGGACCGACCGGCCGTCCAGCATGCGCAAGCCCGCCTCGAGCCCGGTGCCCGACATGTCGGACCCATCCGCAGGGATCCCCGGCTTCGTCGCGCCCGCCTTGCTGGAATGTGTCGTCACCGCCGGTTCCGTCCTTTAAAGCCACATCGCTCGAAGCCGCCGCACCCGGTGCCCACCGGCCCGATCCGGGACGGGTGCTGCGTCGGGATCGAAATGAACCCCGACCGTAACCGGCGCTTTCTGACAATCGGGTTAATTCACTCCGCCCCCCGGTGCAAGGTCCGTCGGCATCCGTCCCGCCTGCACATCCTCCAGCAGGCGGGCTTGCGCCGGCAGGCAGACGGTGGCGAGGTCGAACCGCTCCACCGCCGTCCTCCTTGCGGCGGCCGACAGGGCGGCGCGCAGTTCCGGGTCGTCGAGCGCCGTCTCCACCCGGTCGGCGAGCGCCATGGGATCGTGGAAACCGGTCAGCAGCCCGTTCACCCCATCCTCGATCACCTCGGCGACCGGCGGCGTGTCGGACCCGACGATGACGGCGCCGCAGGCCATCGCCTCCAGCATCGACCAGGACAGGACGAAGGGGAAGGTCAGGTAGATGTGGGCGCGCGAGATGCGCAGGACCGACAGGTAGCTGTCATAGGGCAGCTTGCCCAGCACATGCAGACGCGAGGATTCCGGCCTGGGCGCGCCGGCGGCGTCCAGCATCGTCTCCCGCCACATCGTCTCGCGCCAGGTGCCGCCGCCTTCCGGCGGCGCGCCGTAGCTGACCTCGTCGCCGCCCACCATCAGGATGTGCAGCTTCGGCCGGCGCCGCAGCAACTCCGCCGCCGCCCGCATGAAGGTGGGAAAGCCGCGGTAGGGTTCCAGGTTGCGGGCGACATAGGTCACCACCTCGTCCTCGCGCGACAGGGTGCGGCCGTCGGGCAGGGTGACGGTGGCGGCCGGATCCGGCCGGCAGACCGCGGTGTCGACCCCGTCATGGATCACCGAGATGCGCGGGCGGAAGGCCTCGGGATGCTGCTGCCGCTGCCACCGGGTCGGGCTGACGCCCCAGTCCATCGCGTCCAGCCCGGTCAGCAGGGAGGTGTTCTTGGTGCGGATGCGGCAGCGCGTCTCCAGCGTCACCGGCCGCTCCGGGTCGAAGCCGACATCCGACCCGTCGGCCCGATAGAAGAACTCGCAATAGAGCAGCAGCCGGGCGTCCGGGAACAGGTCCTTCAGGAACAGGGCCTCGCCCCAGCCGGGATGGGCGCAGATCACGTCGGGGGTGAAGCCCTCCTTCTGCAGGGCCAGCCCGGCACGCACGGCGCCCTGCCCATGCAGGACCTGCCCCTCGAACATGCGGATATAGGGGTGGGTGTTTTCCCCCGGCTCGCGCGTCGGCCGGTAAAGCGCCATCTGCACGCCGCCCGGCAGTTCGCGCCGGACCTTGCCGATGAAGGCGACCCGGTGGGCCGGATCCGCCGCGAAATGACGGACGAGATGCTTGTACTGGCCAGGGGTGTTCTGATGGACGAACAGGATCCGCATGGAAAGACAATGCCCGGAAAACGGAGGAATGGGGCGACAGCCTGCAACCATCCGTCACCGCTGTCGATGGCTAAGACCATCCGCTTCATCGGGGTGCCGGGCGCAGGCGTTCGCATCAAGCCCCGGAAGGACCCGTTTCCCCCCTGCCGCCTTGCGCCTATAAGGTCCTCTTGTCCGCCGGCCCTGCCCGGCCCATCGCGCGACGGAGCGCCGACGCCCCTTGCCCTCGTCCCAACACTCTTCCTCCCTGCCCTCCTCGCCCTGGCGTTTCCTGTGGATGTTCGTGCGCGACGGCTTCCTCGGCCGCGCCATCCTGCTGAACCTCGCCGCCGCCGGCGGGATCGGACTGATGGGGCTGGAGCCGGTGGCGATGCGCGGTCTGGTCGATGCGCTCACTGGGATATCGGGGGCGGGGATATCAGGGGCTGGACTATCGGGAAACCACCCCTCCGGCTCCCCCGCCTGGACGGCGGAGGTGATGCGCTGGTTCCTGCTGCTGGGCGGGCTGTGGATCGCGTCGGCCCTGTTCAACCGCCTGCGCGAGCTGGTCGACCTGCACACCTCGCCGGCCTTGCGCCATGCCATCCAGGTCCGGCTGTTCGACCACCTGATCGACCATTCACCGCGCTACTTCCAGGACAATTTCGCCGGCAACCTGGGCCAGAAGGTCAAGCAGGCCGGGCAGAGCGCCATCCAGATCCTGGAGATCCTGACCAACGACATCATCCGCATCGTCATCATCCTGGCCATCGGCCTGACGCTGCTGGCCTCGGCCCAGCCCCTGTTCGCCGGGCTGCTGGTCGGCTGGACCGTGGCGCATCTGGCTCTGTCAGCCCTGCTGGCGAGACGCTGCCTGCGGCTGTCGCACGCCTTCTCCGAGGAGGTATCGTCGACCACCGGCCGCATGGTCGACATCATCGCCAATGCCGAGCTGGTGCGCGCCTTCGCCCGCCGCCGCCAGGAGCTGGCCGGCCTGTCCGACGCGCTGACCGGCGAGATCGACCGGTCGAAGGAACTGCGCTGGTTCCTGAACAAAATGTGGTTCTGGCTGTTCAACGCCCTGCTGGTCTTCCAGATCGTCCTGATCGGCCTCGCCGTGTCGGAGGCGATGGCCGGCCGCATGAGCATCGGCGAGTTCGCCATGATCTTCTCGCTGGCCAGCATCGTCGGCACCAATGTGTGGGGCCTGTCGACGCGCATGCTGGGCTTCTTCGAACAGCTGGGTGTCCTGTCCGGCGCCCTGGATCTGATCGTCCGCCCGCACGAAATCCCGGATCCGTCGGGCCGCCCCGACCTGACCGTCGGCGACGGCGCCATCCGCTTCGAAGACGTCCGGTTCGCCCATCCCGGTTCCGATCCCGAGACAGGGGGAGCCGTCTTCGACGGCCTGTCCCTGACCATCCGGCCGGGAGAACGGGTGGCGCTGGTCGGCCCGTCGGGGGCGGGCAAGAGCACGCTGGTCCGCCTGCTGCGCCGGCAGTTCCCGTTGCAGGGGGGCCGCATCCTGATCGATGGGCAGGACATCGCCGCGGTCAGCCTCGCCTCGCTCAACCGCGCGGTGGCCGAGGTGCCGCAGCTGCCCAGCCTGTTCCATCGCTCCATCCGCGACAACATCGCCTATGGCAGCGAGGGGGCCAGCGACGAGGCGATCCGCGCGGCATCCGCCCGCGCCCATTGCGACCGCTTCATCGAGGGGCGCGCCGCCGGTTACGACACGGTGGTGGGGGAACGCGGCATCCAGCTGTCGGGCGGCGAGCGCCAGCGGGTCGCCATCGCCCGCGCCTTCCTGAAGGACGCGCCGGTCCTGGTGCTGGACGAGGCGACCTCCTCGCTCGACTCCGAGACGGAGCATCTGATCCAGGACGCGCTGCTCGGCCTGTTCGAGGGCCGCACGGTGATCGCCATCGCCCACCGGCTGTCGACCGTCACCGGCATGGACCGCATCCTCTATATGGAGAAGGGCCGGATCCTGGAGGACGGCGACCACGCCACCCTGCTGCGCCGCGACGGTCCCTATGCCCGGCTGTGGCGCCGTCAGGTCGGCGGCTTCCTGCCGGACGATGCCGGCTCCATCACCGATATGGAGGAGGCGCGATGAGACGGATCCTGAACCGGTTACGCCCGTCGCTGCAGATTGCCGCCAGCCTGTTCATCCTCGCCGCGGAGGCCGCCGCCATGTCGCCTGCCAATTCACCCTTGCCCTTCTTCCAGCGGATCGAGCGCGTCGGCCTGCTCTGCGCGGTGGATGCCGAGGGCGGCCCGGCCATGGATGTCGGGGATGATGCGCTGTGCGGCCGCGCCGCCGCGGTGCTGTCGGGCCTGCTGGCCTCCGGTCCGGCGGTCACGGCGCTCGCCCCCAACGATGCCCGCATCGCCGAGCCGGGCACCCTGCTGGTGCTGGTCCATGCCACGCTGCGGCATGAGGAGGGGCGCCGTCTGCTGGCGCTCGCCGCGACCCTTCAGCGCAGCGGGGCCGCCGGCGACGCCCCGTTCTTCATGATGCCGCCCCAGGCATTGGCCCTGTCCGGCAGCCTCGATGAAAGCCGTCTGGATGCAACGCTCCGCCGTCTGCTGACCCCGTTGGGCGGAGCGCTGCGCGCCAATCCCTGAGCGGTTGGGGTGCTGCGGAGTTTGGAGTCTTGTCGCAGGGGGGTGAGGCTGCCGTTCCAGTCCGGAATATTTGCAAGCCGTCAGTCCGGCGCAGACGGGAATCCAGCCATATCAAGCACTTGACAGGAAACTTGGATCCCCGCCTCCGCGGGGGTGGCGACTGCACGGATAGGGTGCAGACGCGGATCGGGCGCTGAACGCGTCTTGCGTCAGCGCCCGATCCACGGAATTCATCCGCAAAATCACCGGCAAAGCTGGGCGAACTTGCGTTCCGGGATCGGCGGCGGTGAGGGATGAAGCATCAACCCCTGCTCTTCCACATCGACCCGCGCGTCCGGGTAAACCGCAAGCGCCAGTTGGAGCGCCTCGATGAACCGCTTCCTGAAATCGCGCAGGCGGCTGTATCCGGCGCCGAACTGCTCGAACACCGCCGGCCAGGTGATCGGGGTGGAGCGGTTCAGGCTGTGCAGCCGGTAGGCCAGCCAGATATAGATGTCGATGCTGGTGCTGTTGTTCTGGATGTGGCGCAGCGCCGGTTCCCAGATCGGCACCGGGTGGGCCTTCAGCTCGCGGAAGAAGGCCTCGGACAGCAGGACGCGGTCTTCCCACAGCGACCCCTGGCCCGGTTCCGCCCCGGCATTGGTCGAGAAATGGATGCCGCCCTTGACGATCGACCCTTTTTCGAAGCCGATGCTGTGGGCATCCTCCCAGGCGAAGGTCAGGTTGCAGGCGGCGATGCGCGAGGCCTGCTCGCGGATGTCGCGGTAGGTCTGGCCGCCCACCGACAGGCCCATACGGTCGAGCCATTCGTGCATGCTGCGGCCCAGTTCGACCTCGCGGCTGTCGGTCTGGATCGCCCGGGTTTGCAGGTATAGCAGGATCATCCGCGCGCGGCTGCCGTACGGAACACCGTAAAGCTTAAAGCCACCGTTGCGGATCGGCAGTCGTCCAGGCTCGATCAGCAAGCGGATCTTATGTCCGCGACGCTCCCACGGCTGGTCATCGGGAAGACGACGATGCGGAAGAGCCGTCAGCGCAAAACCCGAATAGGTGATGCCAAGCTCCTGCCGCTCCTCTTCGAGGACGGCAGCAGCCACATCGACTAGCGAACGCTGATCCGGATCCGTCTGGAGCGCCTTCGCCTGGTCGCGTCCCAGCTGGGTAATCAGGGTGTGTATCTGTCCCATATCGAGCTGACCTTGGCACGACTTTGCGGTCAACGCTATATCACGGTCGGTTAGTGCCAGCAATTTGGAGTCTTGTCGCTCAAACTATTTGTACGGTTATTTGATTCAGTTAATAGTTTGCGCGACAAGACTCCAGTAGAGAATCGCGAGTCGCGCGACAAAACTCCAGAACTCCCGCGACAAGACTCCAGCGGATAGTCCGTGTTGCCTGTGGATTTTTCGGCAGACGCGACAAGACTCCAGCCGGGACATTTCGATTCGACCCCGAATCGCTTCCGATTCGCTTATTTCCGAGTCGTGGAGGCGAATCTGCCACGACTCGCCGGTGATTCGCCCCCTGCGCCGATGTTGTCGGCAGCCGGATTTGGAGTTCTGTCGCGCCCCACCCCGCCCAGCTTTGCCCCGATTGCCCGCCAGATCCGCCTCCCGCCGCCTCCCGCCTTTGTCCGCGGGGGCCGGACGGCAGGGGAGCTGGGAGGGGGGCGCGACAAGACTCCAACCTTGACCCTGGCCTCGACGCCGACCGGTCGTTGCCGGAGGGCAGGGTGTTTGGAGTCTTGTCTCGCCCCCCTCCCGGAAGAGGCGCTCCGGTCGGGTGGGTCTCGGAGGGGTGCTTGTGAAGGGCGGAAAGCGCGGTCTATAACGAACCGCCATGGCGCCGGCCCGCAGGTTTTGCCCCTGTGCGGCTGCCGGCGCCCGACCACATGCTCACACAACAGATGGCGGCAGGATGAACGGCAATTCCGCGCAGAAGATCGTCCCGGTGCTGCTGTCCGGCGGTACGGGGTCCCGTTTGTGGCCCTTGTCGCGCGAACTGTATCCCAAGCAGTTTCTGCCGCTCTGCTCCGACCGGACGATGCTCCAGGACACCGCTTTGCGGGTCAGCGCGCAGCTTGGCTCCCCGGCTGCTGCTGCCGCAGAGGCCGTCTTCGCGGCTCCCCTGGTGATCTGCAACCAGGAACACCGCTTCCTCGCCGCCGAGCAGCTGCGCCAGTCGCGCTGCACGCCGCGCGGCATCATTCTGGAGCCGGCCGGCCGCAACACCGCCGCCGCCTGCGCGCTTGCCGCCCTGGCGGTCGCGGCGGACGATCCGGACGCCCTGCTGCTGATCCTGCCGGCCGACCACGAGATCCGCGACGCCGAGGCCTTCCGCCGCGCCGTCGGCATTGCCGCCCGCGCCGCCCAGGCCGGCCGGCTGGTCACCTTCGGCATCACCCCGACCCGGCCGGAGACCGGCTACGGCTATATCCGCCGCGGCCATTCGATGGACGAGGCCGACGGCGCCTACAATGTCGCCGCCTTCGTCGAGAAGCCGTCGCTGGAGGTGGCCGAGCGCTACCTCGCCGAAGGCACCTATGCCTGGAACAGCGGCATGTTCCTGTTCCCGGCCTCCCGCCTGCTGGCCGAGCTGGAGCGCCACGCCCCGGCGGTGCTGGCCGCCTGCCGCGAGGCGCTGGAGCAGGGCTCCAAGGATCTCGACTTCTTCCGTCTGGACGCTGCGGCCTTCGCCAAGGCGCCCAGCATCTCCATCGACTATGCGGTGATGGAGCGCACCGACCGCGCCGCCGTCGTCCCCTGCGAGATCGGCTGGACCGACGTCGGTGCCTGGTCGGCGCTGTGGGACGTCGGCAACAAGGACGGCGAGGGCAACGTCATCGTCGGCGACGTGCTGCTGGAGGGGGCCCGCGACTGCTACGTCCGCAGCGAGAACCACCTGACCGCGGTGGTCGGGGTGGAGAACGCCGTGGTGGTGGTGGTTGACGACGCCGTGCTGGTCGCCGACCGCTCCCAGGCGCAGGACGTCAAGCGCATCGTCGACCGGCTGAAGGCCGAGGGGCGCAGCGAGTCCGTCAGCCACCGCCGGGTCCACCGCCCCTGGGGGTCCTACCAGTCGCTGCACACCGGCGACCGCTTCCAGGTGAAGAGCCTGACCATCGCCCCCGGCTCGCGCCTGTCGCTCCAGAAGCACCATCACCGTGCCGAGCACTGGGTGGTGGTCAACGGCACCGCGCTCGTCACCCGCGGCGAGGAGCAGGTGATGGTCTACGAGAACCAGTCGATCTACATCCCGATCGGCACGGTCCACCGGCTGGAGAACCCCGGCAAGGTGCCGCTGACCATCATCGAGGTGCAGTCCGGCTCCTATCTGGGCGAGGACGACATCGTCCGGCTCGAGGACGTCTACGGCCGCAACTGAGCGGCAACGGCCGTTGCCGCCGGAGGGCCGCGACTGCGGCCCCGCGGGCACATGCCCGCGATAGCCAAGCGGGCGAACGCCCGCGCCGGCGATTGAGGTCAATGATGACAAGCGACGCCTCCGCGCAAGCGGAGGCGTCGCTTGTGTCTCTTTGCGGTTGCGGACATTGGCGGCTTGGTCCGGGTCGCCGACTTCCGGTAGAAAGGGGGCGCGAGGGTGCTGCAGCGGCGCCCCGCCTTCTGCTGCCGGGACCATCATGACCATCGATCCGCCGCCGGACGACCGCATCCCCGAACTCTATGCCGACGGGGTCTTCGACATCGGCTTCGGCAACGGCATGGTCCGCATCGACCTGTTCAGCCTGTCGGCCCTGCGCAAGGACGGCAACGGCCAGCCGCTGCCCGCCATCCGCCAGCGGGTGGTGATGAGCCTGCCGGGCTTCCTCGCCAGCCTCTCCGCGCTGGAGGGCATGCGCCAGCGGCTGGAGGCCGCCGGCGTGCTGCCGCCCAATTCCGGCGCCGGGCCGGCTTCCCCTCTCGCTCCGTCCGCCGCTCATGCCTTCCAGAGCCCGGTGCAGGCCCCGGTCCAGCCGGCCTTCCCCTCCCAGGCCCCCTCCCAGGCGGCACCGGCCGCTCCACCCACCCGGCCCCGCTCGCCGAATTTCGGCTGACCGATGCCGGACGCCAGCACGACCGTCACGCCTCCGCCTCCCGGCCGCGAGGCCGCGCCGAACCACGACGAGAGCACCGCGCTGCGCTGCCTGACGCTGGTGGCGCGCCATCACGGCCTGTCGGCCTCGCCGTCCGCCCTGCGCGCCCGTGTCGCCACCGGAGGACCGGACGGCGAGCCGTCCACCGCCGATCTGCTGCGCATCGCCGCCGCCACCGGCTTCAAGGCGACCGCCCGCCGGCTGGACTGGAAGGGCTTGCAGTCCCTCCCCCCCGTCTTCCCGCTGCTGGCGCGGCTGTCCAACGGCAACACCGTCATCCTGGTCGGGCTGTCCCGTCCTGCGAACTCCACCGAGGGGCCGGCGGAGGAACCGATGGTCGGCGTCGTCGATCCGCTGGCCGACCGGCTGGACGTGATCGACGTGCCACGCGACCGCTTCCTGGAGCGCTGGAGCGGCGAGCTGGTCTTCCTCAAGCCGCGCCACGGCCTCGCCGACCCGCGCCAGCCCTTCGGCCTGCGCTGGTTCGTGCCGGAGATCCTGCGCCAGAAATCCGCCTTCCGCGACGTGGTGGTCGCGGCCCTGGTGCTGCACGCGCTTGCCCTTGTCGTCCCGGTCTATTTCCAGATCGTGATCGACAAGGTGCTGGTGAACGAGACCGTCGCCACCTTGCAGGTGCTGACCATCGGCGTGCTGGGCGCCCTGCTGTTCGAGGCGGGCTTCCGCTTCCTGCGCCAGTTCATCCTGCTGGCGGCGGCCAACCGCATCGACATCCGCCTGCTGAACCGCACCTTCGGCCATCTGCTCGACCTGCCGATCACCTTCTTCGACGGGCATTCGGCCGGCGTCACCGTACGCCACATGCAGCAGGTGGAGCGCATCCGCGAGTTCCTGACCGGCAACCTGCTGTCGACCGTGCTCGACAGCTTGGTGCTGCTGGTCTTCCTGCCGGTGCTGTTCTTCTATTCGGTCAAGCTGACGCTGGTGGCCCTGCTGTTCGCCGGCCTGATCGCCGGCGTGGTGGTGGCATTGGTGCCGGTCTATCGCAGCCGCTTGCATGACCTCTACAACGCCGATGCCGAGCGGCAGGCCATGCTGGTGGAAACCATCCACGGCATGCGCACCGTCAAATCCTCCGCACTCGAACCGCAGCAGCGCCGCAGCTGGGACCGCAAGGCCGCCCGCGCGGTGACCAGCCATTACCGGGTCGGCCGCATCTCCATCGCCGCCCGCACGGTGACGGAGTTCCTGGAGAAGGCGATGATGGTTGCGGTGGTCGCCGTCGGCGCCTTCGACGTCTTCGACCGCCAGCTGTCGTTCGGCGCGCTGATCGCCTTCCAGATGCTGTCGGGCCGGGTGGTGACGCCGCTGGTCCAGATCGTCTCGCTGATCCACCAGTATCAGGAAACAGCACTCTCGGTGCGCATGCTGGGCGAGGTGATGAACCACCCGGCCGAGCCCAGGCGCGAGGGCAGCGGCGCCTGCCCCGCCCTGATCGGTCGCATCGAGATCGAAGGGCTGGGGTTCCGCTACGACCGCAACCGGCCAGCGGCGCTCGATGGCGTCACCTTGACCGTGCCGGCCGGTTCCGTCGTCGGGCTGGTCGGGCGCAGCGGCTCGGGCAAGAGCACGCTGATGCGGCTGCTCCAGGGCTTTTACCCGGTGCAGGAGGGCAGCATCCGCTACGACGGGCTCGACATCCGCGAGCTGGATCTGGCCCATCTGCGCCGCTCCATCGGCGTGGTGCTTCAGGAGAATTTCCTGTTCCGCGGCACCATCCGCGACAACATCGCCATGACCATGCCGGAGGCCAGCCGCGAGGAGATCGTGGAGGCCGCCCGGCTGGCCGGCGCCGACGAGTTCATCCACCGCCTGCCCGACGGCTACGACACGCTGGTGGAGGAGGGGGCGAGCAACCTGTCCGGCGGCCAGAAGCAGCGCATCGCCATCGCCCGCGCCCTGCTGCCCCAGCCGCGCCTGCTGATCCTGGACGAGGCGACCTCGGCGCTCGACCCCGACAGCGAGGCCATCGTCATGGCCAATTTGCGGCGCATCGCCCATGGCCGCACCGTGCTGATCGTCACCCACCGGCTGTCCACCCTGACCGGCTGCGACACCATCGCCGTGCTGGAGCAGGGGCGCCTGCTCGACCTCGCCCCCCATCCCCTCCTGCTCGACCGCTGCGCCGAATACCGGCATCTGTGGCAGCAGCAGAACCGGGGGCGCTGAACCATGCCCGACACGCAGATGCCCGAAGCAGGGGTGCCCGAAATCGACCGCCGGGACGCAGCACGGGCGGAGACCGGCCGCGAGGTCGTTCCGGCCAAACCCGCCCCCCCATCCTCTCCGTCGCGCCGCCGTGCCGCCCTGCCCGCCCCGTCGGCGCCGCCGCCGGGCTTCGCGCTGGACTATCTGCCGGACGGGGCGGCCATCGAGCATGCGCCGCTGCCGCGGGCGGCGCGCTCCACCCTCTATGTGCTGGCCGGACTGCTGGTGGCGCTGGTGCTGTGGGCCGGCTTCGCCCAGGTCGACCGCATCGTCACCGCCGGCGGCCGGCTGCTGACCACGGCGCCGCTGGTGGTGGCCCAGCCGCTGGAGACCGCGGTGGTGCGCGGCGTCGACGTGCAGGTCGGCGACCGTGTGCGGGCCGGCGACCGGCTGGCGACGCTCGACCCCACCTTCGCCGCGGCGGATCTGGCCGACCTGACCGCCAAGCTCGCCAGCGTCGAGGCGCAGATCGGCCGACTGCGCGCCGAGCTGGACGGCGGCGACTTCCTCCCCGCCGCCGGCAATCCCGATGCGGCCGTGCAGGCCGCCATCCTCGAGCGCCGCCGCGCCGAATACCGCTCCCGCCTCGCCTCGCTCGACGAGAAGGCCGGGCAGCTGGACAGCGCCATCGCCGCCGGCCGCCGTGCCCAGGCCGGGCTTGCCGAGCGCCTCGCCGTGGTGGGCGAGGTCGAGGACATCCGCCGCCAGCTTCAGGAACGCCAGACCGGGTCCCGCCTGACCTGGCTGGAGGCGCGGGTCGAGCGGCTGCGCATGCGCGACGAGCTGACCGCCCTTCAGGACCGCGAGCAGGCGAGCGCGCACGAGCTGCGCGGCGTCCAGGCCGACCGCGCCGCCTTCGTCGACGAATGGCGGCGCAAGACGGCGGAGGAACTGGTGGAGCAGAGCCGCCAGCGGGCCACGCTGGTCGAGCAGATCGCCAAGGCCGAGCGCCGCCGCTCGCTGGTCACCCTGACCGCCCCGGTCGATGCGGTGGTGCTGGAGGTGGCCAAGCGTTCCGTCGGCTCCGTCATCCGCGAGGCCGAGCCGCTGGTCACCCTGGTGCCCGCCGACGTGCCGCTGGAGGTGGAGGCGGAAATCCCGTCGCGCGACATCGGCCTGGTCCGCGTCGGCGACTTTGTGCGGGTGAAGCTGGACGCCTTCCCCTTCCAGCGCCACGGCACCCTGCCCGGGGAGATCCGGACCATCAGCGCCGACGCCTTCACCCACGACCCCTCAGGCGCCCAGGGCGCCGCCGCCATCAACCCGGACGGCCCCCGCCCGGCCGCCGGCGCCGTCTTCCGCACCCGCATCCGCCTGACCGACACCCGGCTGGAGGGGGTGCCCGCCGGCACGCTGCTCAGCCCCGGCATGGTCGCCTCGGCCGAGATCCGCGTCGGCACCCGCTCGGTCCTGTCCTACTTCCTCTACCCTGTCATCCGCGCGCTGGACGAAAGCATCCGCGAGCCGTAACGGGCCGGGTCCGTCCCCAGCCCCTTCCCTGCTGCGTCAAAGTTTCCAAGTGGCGCCTGCCCGGCGGATGGGGTACCCACCCACCAGCCCCTTCAGCGACAGGTCTGGTGATGCAGCGGATAGGTCCGTTCCTCTTTGCCGTTCTGGCAACCCTCTCGGCATTCTTTCTGGTCTGGAGCCTGCCGCCCTTCCAGACCGCCGACGAGCCCGCCCACATCTACCGGGCCAACATGATCACCCATGGCTACTGGGTGGCCGCCAAGGTTCAGACCGACGGGCGGATCGCGGCGGGCGGCCCGTCCGACGTCGCGATCATCGAGGCCTATTTCCCCTTCCACCACGTCCCCTTCAAACCGGACGAGAGGGCCAACCTGGAGGATTTCGCCAAGTCCTTCACCGCCCGCTGGGACGGCCGGGTCTTCAACGTCGCGGCGGAGAACACCGCCCCCTACCCCCCCTTCTTCTACCTGCCGCAGGCCGCCGCCATCGCGGTCGGCAAGGCCATCGACCTGCCGGTGGTGCAGACGCTCTATCTGGCGCGGGCGGCCAACGCGCTGACCTGCATCGCCGTCGGCTTCTTCGCCCTGCTGCTGGCCGGCCGGGCGCATCTGCCGCTGTTCGCCGTGCTGCTGCTGCCGATGTCGGTCTCGCTCTACGCCTCGATGAGCCAGGACGGGCTGGTCATCACCGTCACCGCCCTCGGCATCGCCTTCCTGGCCCGGGCGCTGTCCGAAGGCCGGCCGCTGCGCAGCGCGGAGGTCTGGGCCAGTGCGGTCTGCTTCGCCCTGGTGGGCATGACCAAGCAGCCCTATGCCCTGCTCTGCCTGATGCCGCTGGCGGTCCCGGCCGAGCGGGCGGCGGTGAAGCGTCTCGCGGTCGCCGCCTCGCTGGCCGCCGCCGTCGGCTGGGCGGTGTGGATGGCGCTTGCCGTGCAGACGCCGCTGATCCGCCAGGACGCGCCGACCGACGCCATGGGCCAGCTCCGCTTCCTGCTCGACAACCCGCTTGCCGTTTTCACCATCGCGGTGAAGACCTTCCAGGTCTGGGGCAACGAGTATTACCAGCAGTTCGTCGGCATCCTCGGCTGGGTCGATACAAGGCTGCCCAAGCCCTATTACAGCGCCGCCTATCTGGTTCTGCTGCTGTCCTTCCTGCCGCTGCTGCTCGGCCGCCGGGCGGCGGACTGGTATTCCGGCGCGCCGGCGCGGGCCTCGGCGGTGACCGCGGCCGTCGTGCTGGCGACCGGGGCGCTGCTGTTCGGGGCGCTCTACATGGTGTGGACGCCGGTCGGCCAGCTGTGGGTCGACGGCGTGCAGGGGCGTTACTTCCTGCCGCTGGCGGTCCTGCTGCCGCTGGCCTTCGCCAGCGGCCGGCAGGAACCGGCTGGCGGCTGGTCTGCCGGCGGCTGGTCTGCCGGCCACTGGTCTGCCGGCATGACGGGCGTGCTGGAGCGCGGCCTGACCTGGATGGTCTGGCTCTTCCCGATCGTCAGCATCCTGGTGGTCCAGCGGACGGTCATCCTGCGCTACTACCTCGACTAGCGCCCCCCGCTCTCCATCCGGCTGCCCATCGGGGTGGAGCGGGGCGTTGGAGGCCGTTCGAATGATGTCGCCCGTTCGGCGGAAAAGCCCGCAGTGCAGCATGGGCGGGCGACTATCTTCCGACTCTGCCCCATCGACCCCAATCGAAGACGAAGAGCGGACATGACCACGAGCGACAACGCGACCGTGCTGGTGACCGGCGGCGCCGGCTATATCGGCTCCCATGTGGTGCTGGCCCTGCGCGACCAGGGACGCGCCGTCGTGGTGCTGGACGATCTGTCCACCGGCCGGCGTTCGGCCCTGCCCGATGGGGTGCCGCTGGTCGAGGGCGACGTCGGCGACAAGCCCCTGCTGGCCGACACCTTCGCCCGCCACGGCATCGGCACCGTGATGCATTTCGCCGGCAGCATCGTCGTGCCGGAGTCGGTGGAGCGGCCGCTCGCCTACTACCGCAACAACACGGTGAAGAGCCACGCCCTGGTGGAGGCCTGCGTCGAGGCCGGGATCGGCCGCTTCATCTTCTCCTCCACCGCCGCCGTCTACGGCATGCCGGAGCGGCTGCCCATCGACGAACAGACGCCGACCAGCCCGATCAACCCCTACGGCTCCTCCAAGCTGATGACGGAGTGGATGCTGCGCGACACCGCAGCGGCGCATGATCTGAGATATGTGGCGCTGCGCTATTTCAACGTCGCCGGCGCCGATCCGCAGGGCCGCTCCGGCCAGGTGTCGAAGGTCGCCACCCACCTGATCAAGATCGCCGCCCAGACCGTCACCGGCCAGCGGGCGGAGCTGCAGATCTTCGGCGACGATTACGACACGGCGGACGGCACCTGCGTGCGCGACTACATCCATGTCAGCGACCTCGCCGACGCCCATGTCGCCGCACTCCGCCATCTGGAGGCGGGCGGCGCGTCGGAGGTGATGAACTGCGGCTACGGCCGCGGCTATTCGGTGCGCGAGGTTCTGGCGATGGTGGAGCGGGTAACCGGCAAGCCGCTGCCCATGCGCATCGGTCCGCGCCGCGCCGGCGATCCGCCGGCCCTGGTGGCGGGCGTCGAGCGCATCGGCCGTACCCTGGATTGGACCCCGCGCCATGCCGACCTGGAAACTATCGTCGCCTCGGCGCTTTCCTGGGAGGAACGGCTCATGAGCCCCTCTCCCTCCCGCTAACGCGCAAACGAAGTTTGCGCTGACGCGACAGGCGGACCTCCGGTCCGCTGAAAGCGGGGTTAGGGGGGATGCACTGCGTGCTTTCCCGATAATCCGCCTATTTCAGATTATGCGTCACTGAGCCAGTCCTCGGACATCAGACCATCGACGCGTCGGAATTCACCCAGGTTGCCGGTAATGACGGTCAGGCCCCGGCTGCGCGCGTGCCCTGCGATCATCAAGTCGTACGGGCCGATGATCGTTCCGCGTCGTTCCAGATCCGTGCGGATCTCGCCATAATGCCCCGCTGCAGTCTCGTCGAACGGCAGCACCTCCAACCGGCCAACCAAGCGCTCGACCTCGTGACGCTGCTCCACCGGTCGTGCCGATTTGGCCGCGCCATGCAGCAGCTCAGCCAACGTGACGGTGGAGATGCAGAGCGCGCCCGCTTCCGCGTTGAACCGCTCGCGCAGGCCAGGAGGCCGGTCACGCAGCACGCGGATGCACAGGTTGGTGTCCAGCATGTACCGCAGCATCACAGCGCTTCGCGCTCCTGCATTGCCGGCTGGTCCCGATCCGGAAACGCAACCCCAGGAGAGTCGAAGAAGTCGTCCCATGCACGGTCGGCGGGGACGATGATGCGCCGGTCGCCTTCGCGGACGATCAGCACTTCGCGCACATCTCCAGGGAAGGCGACATCCTTCGGCAGGCGAACCGCTTGGGTCCGGTTGGACTGGAACAAGGTCGTGCGGACGGCCATGGCGCCCTCGCAGTCTTCAGGAAATCCAGACCGTATATCCCAAACACGTATATGTCAATTGTATATCCAAAAGCGGGTGTCCGGCTGCCCCTCGCCTCCTCAGGCGAAGAACCGCCCGCGGAAATAGGCGATGGTGCGGTCCAGCCCCTCGTCCAGCGGCACGGCCGGCTCCCAGTCCAGCAGGGCGCGGGCCTTGGCGATGTCGGGGCGGCGCTGCTTGGGGTCGTCCTGCGGCAGCGGCATATGTTCGATCGTCGAGGCCGAGCGGGTCAGGCGGATCACCTTCTCCGCCAACTCCAGCATGGTGAACTCGCCGGGATTGCCCAGGTTGATCGGGCCGGTGACGCCGGCCGGCGTGGCCATGAAGCGCAGGAAGCCTTCGATCAGGTCGTCGGCATAGCAGAAGGACCGCGTCTGCTGGCCGTCGCCGTAGATGGTGATCGGTTCGCCCTTCAGCGCCTGGATGATGAAGTTCGACACCACGCGCCCGTCGTTGGGGTGCATGCGCGGGCCGTAGGTGTTGAAGATGCGGATCACCTTGATGTCCAGCCTGTGCTGGCGGTGATAGTCGAAGAACAGCGTCTCGGCGCAGCGCTTGCCCTCGTCGTAGCAGGCGCGCGGGCCGATGGTGTTCACGTTGCCCCAATACTCCTCGGGCTGCGGATGCACCGCCGGGTCGCCGTAGACCTCCGAGGTCGAGGCCTGCATGATCCGCGCCCCCACCCGCTTGGCCAGCCCCAGCATGTTGATGGCGCCGTGCACGCTGGTCTTGGTCGTCTGGACGGGGTCGTGCTGGTAATGGATCGGCGAGGCCGGGCAGGCGAGATTGTAGATCTCGTCGACCTCGACATAGAGCGGAAACGTCACGTCGTGGCGCATCAGCTCGAAATGCGGGTTGTCCAGCAGGTGCAGGACGTTGTCGCGGCTGCCGGTGAAGAAGTTGTCGACGCACAGCACGTCGTTGCCGGCCGCCAGCAGCCGCTCGCACAGGTGCGAGCCCAGGAAGCCGGCGCCCCCGGTGACGAGCACGCGCTTGCGGTTTGTCAGGGCCTGCATGGCGTCCATCCTGTCTTGGCTGTGGGTGCGGGGAGCCGCCTGATGCTAGCCCAGCAGCCCGAGCAGATAGCGCCCGTAGTCGTTCTTCTTCAGCGGCTCGGCCAGACGGCGGACCTGCTCGGCGTCGATCCAGCCGGAGGTGTAGGCGATCTCCTCCGGGCAGGCGATCTGCAGGCCCTGGCGGTGTTGGATGGTGCGGACGAACTCCGCCGCCTCCAGCAGGCTGTCGTGGGTGCCGGTGTCGAACCAGCCATAGCCGCGGCCCATCTGCTCGACCGACAGTTTGCCGAGATCGAGATAGGCGGCGTTGACCGAGGTGATCTCCAGCTCGCCGCGCGCCGACGGCTTCACCGCGGCGGCGATGTCCAGCACGTCGTTGTCGTAGAAGTAAAGCCCGGTCACCGCCCATTTGGAACGCGGGGCGACCGGCTTCTCCTCGATGCTCAGCGCCCGGCCTTGCGCGTCGAACTCCACCACGCCGTAGCGCTCGGGATCGCGCACGGCATAGGCGAAGACGCTGGCGCCCTCGGTCTTCTCGCCGGCGGCGCGCAGGATGTTGGTCAGGCCGTGGCCGTAGAAGATGTTGTCGCCGAGAACCAGCGCGCAACTGTCGTTGCCGACAAACTCGCGGCCGATGATGAAGGCCTGGGCCAGCCCGTCGGGCGAGGGCTGGATCGCGTAGGTCAGGTTCAGGCCCCACTGCGACCCGTCGCCCAGAACCGTCTGGAACAGCGGCTGGTCGTGCGGCGTGGTGATGATCAGGATGTCGCGGATGCCCGCCAGCATCAGCGTGCTGAGCGGGAAATAGATCATCGGCTTGTCGTAGATCGGCAGCAGCTGCTTGCTGATCGCCCGCGTCACCGGGTAGAGGCGGGTGCCGGACCCGCCGGCCAGGATGATGCCCTTCATGGTCTTCGTCCTCACGCCTGCGGCGGGTTGGTGAACAGCTCGTCGATCACGCGGTCGACGCTCTCCTGCCACGGCGGGCAGGCGACGCCGAGACGCTCCCTGGCGCGGGAGCAGTCCAGCCGCGAATTGGCCGGGCGGCGCGCCGGGGTCGGGTAGTCGGCCGTGCCGATGGCGGTCAGCCGCGGCCGCTTGCCGGTGCGCTCTTCCAGCCGCCGGAAGATGTGCTCGGCGAAATCGTGCCAGGTGGTATAGCCGCTGCCGGTCAGATGGTAGGTGCCCCAGGTCGCGGCGCCCGTCTTCTCTATCGTCCCGGCGATCTGCACGATGGCGGCGGCGAGGTCGGCGGCGGCGGTGGGCGAGCCGTGCTGGTCGGCGACCACCCGCATCTCCTCGCGCTCCTTGCCGAAGCGCAGCATCGTCTTGACGAAGTTGTTGCCGTAGGCGCTGTAGACCCAGGAGGTGCGCAGGATGACGTGTTCAGCCGTCGCCGCCCGCACCGCCTCCTCGCCCGCCGCCTTGCTGGCGCCATAGACGCCCAGCGGGTTGATCGGGTCGTCCTCGGTGTAGATACCGTCCTTCGTCCCGTCGAACACATAGTCGGTCGAGACATGGATGAAGGGGATGCCGCGCGCGGCGCAGGCCTCCGCCATGGCGCCCGGCCCGTCGCGGTTGATGGCGAAGGACAGGTCGACCTCGCTCTCGGCCTTGTCGACGGCGGTGTGGGCGGTGGCGTTGACCAGCAGGTCCGGCGCGTGGGCGGCGACCGCCTTGTCCACGTCGCCCGGCCGGGTCACGTCGAATTCGGGATAGGGCAGGCCGACCACATCGGTGCCCGGCGCCCAGTTGGCGCGCATCAGCTCGAAGCCGAGCTGGCCGTTGCTGCCGAGGATGAGAACTTTCACGACGCAGCTCCCTCATCGGTCAGGCCGAGCCGCTCGCCCTGGTAGGAGCCGTTGAGGATGGCCTGCCACCACCCGCGGTTCTCCAGATACCAGGCGACCGTCTTGCGCAGCCCGCTCTCGAAGGTCTCCTGCGGGGTCCAGCCCAGCTCGCGCTCGATCTTGCCGGCGTCGATGGCATAGCGCTTGTCATGGCCGGGGCGGTCGGTGACGAAGCTGATCAGGCGGTCGTGCGGAGCGCCGGCCGGGTCCATCTCGTCGAGATGCGCGCAGATGGCGCGGACGACCTCCAGGTTGGTGCGCTCGTTGTGGCCGCCGATGTTGTAGCTCTCGCCGACCCGGCCCTTCTCCAGAACCAGCCGCAGGGCGCGGGCATGGTCCTCGACATAGAGCCAGTCGCGGATGTTGTCGCCCTTGCCGTAGACCGGCAGCTTCTCGCCCGCCAGACCCTTCAGGATCATCAGCGGGATCAGCTTCTCCGGGAAATGGTAGGGGCCGTAATTGTTGGAGCAGTTGGTCAGCACCACCGGAAGCCCGTAGGTCTCGTGCCAGGCGCGGACCAGATGGTCGCTCGACGCCTTGCTGGCCGAATAGGGCGAGTTGGGGCTGTAGGCGGTGGTCTCGGTGAAGAAGCCGTCGTCGCCCAGCGTGCCGAACACCTCGTCGGTCGAGATGTGGTGGAAGCGGAAGGCCTCTTTGCGGTCGGCCGGCAGGGCCGACCAGTAGCCGCGCGCCGCTTCCAAGAGGCGGAAGGTGCCGACCACGTTGGTCTGGATGAACTCGCCCGGCCCGTCGATCGAGCGGTCGACATGGGATTCGGCGGCCAGATGCATCACCGCGTCGGGCTGATGGGTGTCGAACACCCGCCTCAGCTCGGCGGCGTCGCAGATGTCGACCTTCTCGAAGGCGTAGCGCGGGTTGCCCTCGGCGCCCGGCAGGGAGGACAGGTTGGCCGCGTAGGTCAGCTTGTCGACATTGACGACGAAGGCGTCGGTTTCGGCGAGAAGCTGGCGGACCACCGCCGAGCCGATGAAACCGGCGCCGCCGGTGACGAGAATGCGCGTCATCAAACCACCTTACCGCCGAAAATCGGGGCCGCCCGCGGCCCCCGTTGTGCAAAAGCTTTGAGTGCCCCGAACCCGGAGCCGCCAACCGGGACCCGCCGTCAGAACAGGTCGGTCAGCTGCGCCAGGGTCGGATGCTTGTGGTCCTTGTCCGACAGCCGCGCCTTGTCCGCCGACACCGGCCAGTCGATGCCGAGATCCGGATCGTTCCACAGCAGGCCGCGGTCATGCTCGGGCGAATAATAGTTGGTCACCTTGTAGATGACCTCGGTGTCCGGCTCCAGCGTGCAGAAGCCGTGGGCGAAGCCGACCGGCACCAGGATCTGGTTCCACTCCGCCGTGCTGATCACCGCGCTGACATGCCGGCCGAAGGTAGGGGAGCCCTTCCGGATGTCGACCGCCACGTCCAGGATGGCGCCGCGCACCACCCGCACCAGCTTGTCCTGGGCGAAGGGCGGCAGCTGGAAATGCAGGCCGCGGATGGTGCCGACCTCGGCCGACAGCGACTGGTTGTCCTGGACGAAGTCGTAGTGCAGCCCGGCCGCCTCGAACGTCTTCTTGGTGTAGGTTTCCGAGAAGAAGCCGCGATGGTCGCCGAACTTCTTCGGACGGATGATCTTTACGTCGGGAATGTCGAGGGAGACGACGTCCATGGCTCAGATGCTTTCCTTCAGGCGTTCTTTGCGCAGCTCGGGGCAGGATTTGCGCAGCCAGGGCTTGACCGTGCGCGGCGGGAAGGCCAGCCCGAAATTCTCGGCGTCCAGCGTCAGGTTCGGGTTGTAATAGGGGTCTTCCAGCAGGCTGTCGCCCCAGCGTTCCTGCATGTAGGCGACCTCGCCCATGAAGCGCTTGACTTTGTCGGGGGCGGTGTCCGGCCCGCGCGAGGCCGATTCCAGATGGTACAGCTCGGCGAACGGCGTCCAGACGACCAGATAGCCCTTCTCGCGGATGCGCAGGCAGAAATCGACGTCGTTGAAGGCGACTGCCAGCTTCTCGGAGTTCAGCCCGCCGACCTCGTCGAAGATCTCCTTGCGCAGGATCAGGCAGGCGGCGGTGACGCAGGACAGGTCCTGGGTCAGCTGGGCCCGGCTGAAATAGCCGTAGGCGTCGCGGGTCAGACCCTTGTGGACATGGCCGGCCACGCCGCAGATGCCGGTGACGACGCCGGCATGCTGGATGGTGCCGTCGGCGTAATAGAGCTTGGCGCCGACGGCGCCGACCTCCGGCCGAAGGGCATGGGAGACCATCTCGGCCAGCCAGCCCGGCTCCATCACCTCGATGTCGTTGTTGATCAGGCCCAGCACCTCGCCGGTCGCCTCGGCGGCGGCGAAGTTGTTGATCGAGGAGTAGTTGAAGGGCGCCTTGTAGGTCAGCACCCGCACCCGCGGCTCGTCCTTCAGCGTGTCGAAATAGGCGAAGGTCGCCGTTTCCTCGCTGTTGTTGTCGACAATCAGGATCTCAAGGTCCGGATAGTCGGTGCGGTGCAGCAGCCCGTCGACGCAGCCCTTCAGCAGATCCACCTTGTCGCGCGTCGGCACGATCAGCGACACCCGCGGCAGCTTCGCCGGCAGGGCGTAGCGGATGCGGGTGAAGCGGGCGGTCGACGGCGAGGTCTCCACCGTGGCGTCGACGCCGCGGCGCTGGAAATGCTCGGTCAGCGCCTTGTGGGCGGCGGCGGTGGCGCGCGGCAGCTCGACCGTGGAGAAGGCCGCGGATTCGGGGAAGACGCGCCAGTGGTAGAGGATCGCCGGGATGTGGCGGATGCGCGCCGGTTCCGTCGCCTCGACCGCGCGCAGCGTCAGGTCATAGTCCTGGCTGCCCTCGAAGCCCAGGCGGAAGCGCCCGGCCTGCTCGATCAGCGAGCGGCGGAAGACGCCCAGGTGGTTGACCATGTTCTGGCCGTGCAGCAGGTCCAGATTGAAGCCGGACTTGAAATGCGGGTCGTAGCGCTCGCCGTCCGCATCGATCTTGTCCTCGTCGGAATAGAGGATGTCGGTGTCGGGATGCAGCGCCAGCTCGGCGGCGACCGCATAGAGGGCGTGCGGCGGCAGCCGGTCGTCATGGTCCATCAGCGCCACGAAATCGCCGGTCGCCAGATCCAGCGCGCTGTTGCTGGCGGCGGAGATGTGGCCGTTGGTCTCGCGCCGGACCAGCTTGATCCGGTTGTCGCGCGTCTTGTACTCGGCCAGCACCGTCTGCACATGCGGGGCGGTGGAGGCGTCGTCGGCGATGCACAGCTCCCAGTCCGGATAGAACTGGGCCAGCACGGAGTCCAGCGCCTCGCGCAGGTAGGTCTCCGGCGTGTTGTAGACCGGCATGACGACGGAGAAGCGCGGGCGCGCCGGCAGGCGGGCGATGTCGGCCTTGATCGCCGTCGCGTCCTCCGGCGTCAGGGTGTCGTACATCCGCACCCACGACTTGTAGTCGGCCGACCAGCGGTTCGGCTGCAGTTCCTGCAGGACGCGCTGCTTGGTCGCCTGCCAGCCATGGCGGCGCAGATAGTCCAGCACGCGCGCCGGCTGGTTCTGCCGGACATAGTCGAGCAGGATGTTGGTCTTGCCGATCTCGCGGATCGTGAAGTCGGCGATCTCGAAGGACACCGGCCGGGTGGCCGGGTCGAAGCGCAGGGCCTTGACCGTCTGCGGCAGCAGGGCCAGCTGGCGGAACTCGCCCACCGTGTCGACCGGCAGGCGGATCATCGTCCGCTCGTCGAAGCCGTTGCCGTCGTCGACATAGATCACCGGCACCAGCGGGGCCGAGGCGCGGACCACCCGGTAGGAGATCACGCACCAGTGGCCAGGCAGCCGGCCGCGGTCCGACCGCAGCAGGAAGGCGGGGTCGCTGCCGGTCGCCTCGTAGCCGCCCTGCGGGCTCGGCGCCACGTCGTGCAGCGGCTCCAGCGTGATGCTGTGCAGGCGGCGGCGGTAGAAGCGCCCGGCCTTCTGGGTCAGGCGGCCCAGCTTGCGCACCGGCGCCGACAGCTTCCAGGAGGTCGAGTTGACCAGGCTGTGGATGTGCTGGTCACGGCTGGCCACCACGCCGTGCAGATGGGCGATGGCCTGTTCGCGGGCGACCAGTTCGCGGGCATGGGCGGCGAGGTTGCGCTCGCGGTCGGCCAGCTCGTGCTCGCGCTCGGCCAGCTCCTGCGCCATTTCGGCGAGCGCATCGCCCTGGCGGCGGATTTCGGCCTGATGGTCGCCGAGCCAGCCCTGGATGACGCCGATGTCGCGGTCGCGCGTCGCGATCATGCCCTTCAGGTCTTCGCTGTGGGCGATCTGGTCGTCCAGCACCTTGCGGACCATCGCCACCTCGGTGCGCAGGTGCTTCTCCTGCTCTTCCAGGCGCTGGATGGTCTCGGCCTCGATGGCGGCGTCGCCCAGCCGGTCGAACCAGTTGCGGACGGCCCGCAGCCCCTCGCCGCCGGCCTTCTGCACGGCGAACAGCTCGCGCACCGCGTCCGGCAGATCTTCGCCGACGCCCAGCACGCCAAGGCCGTTGGAATGCTGGAAGCTGAAGGACGGTCGGTCCCGGGTGATCTCGTCCCACAGGCGCCAGACGCCGAAATCGTCCTTGCGCACATTGATGTCGTGGAACAGCACCACGCCGCGGCGGCTCATCTTCGGCAGCCACGTCTCGAAATCGTGGCGCACCGCCTCGTAGGTGTGCAGCCCGTCGATGTGCAGCAAATCGACGCTGCCGTCGGCGAAATGGAGCAGCGCGTCGTCGAAGGTCATCCGCAGCAGGCGGGAGAAGCCGGCATAGCGCGGGTCATGGTAGGCGGCGAGTTTGTTGTAGATGTCGTCGCCGTAGAAGCCGGCCTGCGGGTCGCCGGCCCAGGTGTCGACGGCGTAGCAGGAGGTCGGCAGCCCGACATGGCGGACCGCCTGGCAGAAGGCGGCATAGGAGTTGCCGGTGTGCGTTCCCAGCTCCACCAGGCTGTCCGGGCGGAGCGCCTCGACGATCCAGAAGGCGAAGGGGACATGGCCGAGCCAGGAGGCCGGCGCCGTGACGAGATCCGGGGTCAGGAGCGTGATCGGCCGGCAGATGCGACGGAGAGCGTCCGATCCCTGGTCCTTCAAAAACGAATCCACCTGTGCCTCTTCTTCTGCCTGGCTTCGCGGCGGGGTGCGGTCCATCGGGACACCGTTTCAGGCCCGGCGGACGGTCCCGTCACAGCCGCCGACACACATACGCTGACACCAAGCCGGAATGCAAGCCGCTGTCCGGAACCCGCTTTGCGGTGCCCAACAATGCCCGGAACTGCGGTTTTCCTGCCTCAGTCCGGGGGGTATTCGCGGCCTGTCGCTATTTTGTCGCGGGGGTCGGTTGGGAGGTTGGCTGGGGGGCCGACGCCCCTTCCGCTTCCAGGGTGATCGCCAGCATCGGCATGCCGACCAGCCCGCGCACGACGTGGCTGGCATGGACCTTGAAGAACAGCGCGTCCTCGACCCAATGGTGCTGGACGTGGTCCTCCTGCGTGCCCTCGGCGAGGGCCACGGTGATGGAGAAGTCGCCGCTGGGCAGGTAGGGCATCTGGAAGCGGAAGCGGGCGGCGAAGTCCTGGCCGGCCGGGATGGTGACGGGGTCGAGCTGGTAGCTGAGGAAGGTGTTGTCGCCGAACAGGTTCTGGCCCAGCTTGTCCTTCACGTAGAAGCCGACGATGGGGCGGTAGACCTGCTGGTCGGCCCGGCAATCCACCTTCAGCACGATGACCTCGCCGCCCTCCAGCACGCTGAGCGGCTGCTCCTCGGCATCCAGGATCGAGACGTTGGCGATGGTGGCGCCGCGGTTGCCGAACCAGGGGCCGCTGTCGTTGAAGTCGAACAGCTCGATGGCGTTGCGGAGCTGCGAGCCCTTCAGCAGCTCGGCGCGGGCGTCCTCCACCGGCTCCTCGCGCCTGGCCTGGGGCAGCGCCTGGCGCGCCCCGCCGATGCGGAAGCCGCGCGAGGTGTCCTGGTCGCTGTAGAGCGCCGCCAGATAGTCGTGGCAGACCTCTTTGGCCGGGCCGATGGCCCGCACCGACCCGTTGTCCAGCCACACCACCCGGTCGCAGAGGTTCACCACCTGTCCGGTGTCGTGCGACACGAAGAACAGGGTGCCGCGCTCCTTGAAGCGGTGGATGAAGCGCATGCATTTCTGGGTGAAGGACGCGTCGCCGACCGCCAGGATCTCGTCGACGATCATGATGTCGGCATCGACATGTGCCGCCACCGCGAAGGCGAGGCGGGCGTACATGCCGCTGGAATAGAGCTTCACCGGCTGTTCGATGAAGTCGCCGATGCCCGCGAACTCGGCGATGGACTCATAGCGCTCGGCGATCTGCGCGTTCGACAGGCCCAGCACCGAGGCGGCGAGATAGACGTTCTCGCGGCCGGTGAATTCCGGGTTGAAGCCGGCGCCCAGCTCCAGCAGCGCCGCGATGCGCCCGTCGACCGCGATGCGGCCGGAGGTCGGCGTCAGCGTGCCGCAGAGCAGCTGGAGAAAGGTCGACTTGCCCGAACCGTTGCGGCCGATCAGCCCGACCGTCTCGCCGCGGCGGACCTCCAGGTCGACGCCGCGCAGCGCCCAGTACTCGTCGTAATATTTGCGCCGGCCGCGCACCAGCATCTGCTTCAGCCGGTCCTGCGGGCGCTTGAAGATGGCGTAGGCCTTGCCCAGCCCCTCGGCGCGGATGACGACAGGGGTATCGGCGGCCGTGGCGGAGGTATCGGTCTCAGACGACATCGGCGAACCCCCGGCGGGTCTTCATGAACCAGAGATAGCCGAGCCACGCCACCGCCCAGGCGCCCAGCGTCGCCAGACCCCAGTCGACCGGCGACGGGACGCGGCCCCAGAACAGCAGGTCCTTCGACTGCTCCAGGATCGCGGTCATCGGATTGAGGTGCAGGATGGCGCGGAAGCGCTCGGGGATCGCGGTCATCGGATAGAAGATCGGGCTGAGGAACATCAGCACCGTGACGGCCACCCCCACCACCTGCCGCAGGTCGCGCAGGAACACGCCGGCGGCGGCGAAGAACCAGCTGAGACCCAGCGTGGTCAGACACAAGGGCACCAGCACCAGCGGCAGCAGCAGCGCTGTCGGCGGCGGCAGCCCGGCCACCATCAGATGGAACACCACCAGGATGACGAAGCCGATGCCGGCGTTGAACAATGCGACCGCCAGCGACACCAGCGGCAGGATCTCCAGGGGGAAGACCACCTTCTTGATGTAGCTGACATTCTCCAGCAAGAGGCCGGGCGCCCGGCTCAGGCATTCGCCCAGCACGTTGAACAGGATCAGGCCGGAGAACAGCAGCAGGGCGAATTCGGTGTTGCTTCCCCCCGTCGCGCCCCAGCGCGCCTGGAACACCACCGAGAAGACGAAGGTGTAGACCGCCAGCATCAGGATCGGGTTCAGCACCGCCCAGACGATGCCCAGCACGGACCCGCGGTACCGGGCGTCGATCTCCCGCCGGGCCAGCCGCAGGATCAGCGACCTGTGATGCCAGGCGGTCTGGAAAAGGGCAAAGGGACCGGCGCCGAAACCCGCTACCGTAGGGTTTCCCGACTGAGAGTTAAACAATTTAGAGTATTCCCCGTCTGCGGCCGGCCGACCATAACCCCCGCTCCGGCGGCGTTCAAGCGAAAGCATCGGCCCGGCCGGAGGGGTGGCGGAAGGGCATGGAAGAGGCGGTCCGTTCCCAAAAAGAGCGGCTGGGGGAACGGACCTTCGGTTTTCCTCGTTTACCCGAAAGATCGGAGAGGTAGTGAAACAGTCCAGGAATTTTCGTTATCACGAAGGAAAATAATAAAATAAACATTCGAGTGATTCGTGCTGTACGGGCTAATGCCACAGATAAAGCAGGACGTTCCCGCCCTATGCGTATCAGTAAATGACGAGTATAGATCAAACGTGACTTCTCTATTGTGAAGATAGAGACATGCCTTCTCATGTGGTTTCCACGTAGACTCCGGTCCACCATTGAGGATTGCATCCGTATATTTGTAAGCCCATGGGGTTAAATCCGGATTAGAGCTAAAAAAGCTTATCCGGCAGGACCATAACTAGCCTTGAGAGAGGGCGCTTGGCCGATTTTCAGGAAAGACGCACCGATTGCCGAGGTCGCGGGGAAGACGGATCGCCCGGAGACGCGGTGATGCAAAAGGAGGCTGTTGTGTTTTGGAATGGAAAGACCCTGGCAGCCGATCATTGTGCCACGTCGTTAAGGCATCATTTCGGTGACGGTGCGGTTCATCGTCTTCAAAAAGAGATCGGGTTCGTTGGGAAACGGCTTCTCCGACTTCCAAGCACCGAAAGATCGGCCTTCTTCGATCCCTGGTTCACCGAGGAGAACGCCCGCCATCTGCGGTCGGTCGCCCGATCCGTCCGTGGGATGGCGTCCGATGCGCCGGCCCTGGCGCCAGCTTTTGCGTCTGCCCCCCGCATCGTCTTCCTGCACGGCGTGATGCCGCGCAGCGGCACCAACTATCTCCAGAGCCTGCTGGAACTGCATCCCGACGTGCTGGTCAATCCCTATGGCATCCGCGAGCTTCCGTTCCTGAACACGCTGGAGGATGCGCGGACCTACGAGGGGCGCTTCCTGCGTCTCTACCGGCGCAACCGGGAGTCGTTCAGCGATCTGGAAACCTTCTGCTATATGGTGAACGGCTTCCTGCGCCGGATCGAAGCCGACTTCCCGGCCGGCAAGACGGTGGTGATCAAGTCGCCCCACACCCGGATGATGCGCTATTTCCCCTACCTGTTCCCGGCGGAGCGCTGCCTGATCGTGCTGCGCGACGGCCGCCGCGCCGTGCAGTCCACCATCGACACCTGGCCGCTGCGCTTCCTGGGCCGGACCTTCGCCGATGTCTGCCGGGAATGGAGCTTCGGCACCGAGGCGGCGCTGGAGGCGCAGAGCCGGATGAGCGCCGACGCCTGCCGGCTGGTCCGTTTCGAGGACGCGGTGGCCGCCCCCGACGGCACGGCCCGCGACCTCATGCGCTTCCTGGATTTGGACGAGGGCCGCTATCCGTTCGAGCGGATCGGCGACCTTCCCATTTTGGGATCGTCCCGCGCCTCGCGCAGCAACGGCGAGGTCAGCTGGACCCCCGTCACCAAACCCGAAGGCTTCGACCCGTCGAAGCGCCCGATCCAATGGTCGCGCAAGCGTCGGACCGTGTTCGACGCCGTGGCCGGAGACATGCAGAAGAAGGCCGGCTATGCTGCTTGACCCACTGTTCGACACCCGCCCCGCGGCAAGGGATCTCCCCCAGCCCGCTTCCGGTCTTGAGGACGTGCTGCCTGCCATCCTGACCACGCCGGCCCGCCTCACCCACCTGCAAAGGCTGGAGGCGGAGAGCATCCACATCATGCGCGAGGTGGCGGCCCAGTTCCACAAGCCGGTCATGCTCTATTCGGTGGGCAAGGACAGCTCGGTCCTGCTGCATCTGGCGATGAAGGCCTTTTATCCGTCGAAGCCGCCCTTCCCGCTGCTGCATGTCGACACGACCTGGAAATTCCGGGAGATGATCGCGTTCCGCGACCGCATGGCGCAGGATCTCGGGTTGGACCTGACGGTCCACATCAACCGGGACGGCGTGCGCCAGGGCATCGGCCCGGTCAGCCATGGTTCGGCCGTCCACACCGACGTGATGAAGACGCAGGCGCTCAAACAGGCGCTCGATGCCCATGGCTTCGACGCCGCCTTCGGCGGGGCGCGCCGCGACGAGGAGAAGAGCCGCGCCAAGGAGCGCATCTTCTCCTTCCGGACATCCTCCCACCGCTGGGAACCGAAGAACCAGCGGCCGGAGCTGTGGAGCCTCTACCAGGGCCGCATCCACAAGGGCGAGAGCATCCGCGTGTTCCCGCTGTCGAACTGGACCGAGCTGGACATCTGGCAATACATCCACCAGGAGGCCATCCCGGTGGTGCCGCTCTATTTCGCCAAGCCGCGCCCGGTGGTGGAGCGCGACGGCACGCTGATCATGGTCGACGACGACCGGCTGCCGCTGAGGCCCGGCGAGGTGCCGGAGATGGCCTGGGTGCGCTTCCGCACGCTCGGCTGCTATCCGCTGACCGGGGCCGTGCGCAGCACCGCCGCCACCCTGCCCGAGATCATCCGCGAGATGCTGCTGTCCACCGGTTCGGAACGGCAGGGCCGGGTGATCGATCAGGACGCCGCCGCCTCGATGGAAGCGAAGAAGCAGGAAGGCTATTTCTGATGCTGACGGATCTCGATCCCGCCACCGCTCCTGCGGATGCCGCCCCCTCTGAGGCCGCCCCCTCCGATGCCGCCAATGAGGTGCAGGAGTATCTCGCCCGCCAGAACGGCAAGGACCTGCTGCGCTTCATCACCTGCGGCTCGGTAGACGACGGCAAGTCGACGCTGATCGGCCGGCTGCTCTACGACTGCAAATGCCTCTTTGAGGACCAGCTGGCCAGCCTGGAGGCGGACTCCGGCCGCTTCGGCACCACCGGCGCCGGCCAGCTCGACCTTGCCCTGCTGGTCGACGGGCTGGCGGCGGAGCGCGAGCAGGGCATCACCATCGATGTCGCCTACCGCTTCTTCACCACCGAGCGCCGCAAGTTCATCGTCGCCGACACGCCGGGCCACGAGCAGTACACCCGCAACATGGTCACCGGCGCGTCCACCGCCGACGCCGCGGTTCTGCTGGTCGACGTGCGCAAGGGGGTGCTGACCCAGACCCGGCGCCACAGCACCATCGTCTCGCTCTTGGGCGTCCGCCATGTCGTGCTGGCGGTCAACAAGATGGACGCGGTCGGCTGGAGCCGCGAGACCTTCGAGCGGATCGCCGCCGACTACCGCGTCTTCGCCCAGCGCATCGGCATCGACGAGGTCACCTGCATCCCGGTCTCGGCGCTCACCGGCGACAACGTTACCAAACCATCGGAGCATATGGGCTGGTACGGCGGCCCCACCCTGCTCGGCCATCTGGAGAGCGTCGACGCCGCGGCGGAGGAAAAGCTCGGCTCCTTCCGCATGGCGGTGCAGTGGGTCAACCGGCCCAACCAGGATTTCCGCGGCTTCTGCGGCACGGTGGCCGGCGGCGCGCTGCGCACCGGCGACGAGGTCGCCATCCTGCCCGGCGGGCGGACCAGCCGGGTGGCGCGGATCGTCACCATGGACGGCGATCTTGGGACGGCGCTGCCCGGACAGGCGGTCACGCTGGTGCTGGCCGACGAGGTCGATGCCAGCCGCGGCGACATGATCGTCGCCGCCGCCGGCCGGCCGGAGGTGGCCGACCAGTTCGCGGCGCATGTGGTGTGGATGGACGAGCAGCCGCTGCTGCCCGGCCGCTCCTACCTGCTGCGGGCCGGCACGGCGACGGTCGGCGCCCAGGTGACCGAGCTGAAGCACACCATCAACGTCAACACCCAGGAGCATGCCGCCGCCAAGCATCTGGACCTCAACGACGTCGGTTTCTGCAATCTGGCGCTCGACCGGCCGATCCCGTTCGACGCCTATGCCGACAGCCGCGAGACCGGCAGCTTCATCCTGATCGACCGGTTGACCAACGCCACCGCCGGCTGCGGCATGATCCGCTTCCCGCTGCGCCGGGCCTCCAACATCCACCGCCACGCCTCGAAGCTGGACAAGGCGGCACGGGCGGGGAACTTGCAGAAGCCCTGCGTGCTCTGGTTCACCGGCCTGTCCGGCTCCGGCAAATCCAGCGTTGCCGACCGGCTGGAGCAGGAGCTGCACCGTCTCGGCCGCCGCACCATGATCCTCGACGGCGACAATGTCCGCCACGGGCTGAACCGCGATCTGGGCTTCACCGACGAGGACCGGGTGGAGAACATCCGCCGCGTCGCCGAGGTGTCGAAGCTGATGGTGGACGCCGGGCTGATCGTGCTGGTCAGCTTCATCTCCCCCTTCCGCGAGGAGCGCCGGATGGCGCGCTCCCTGGTGGAGGACGGCGAGTTCGTCGAGATCTTCATGGACACCCCGCTGGAGGTCTGCGAGGCCCGCGACCCCAAGGGGCTCTACAGGAAGGCCCGCGCCGGCCAGCTCCCGCACTTCACCGGCATCGACAGCGCCTACGAGCCGCCGGACGCGCCGGAGATCACGCTGAAGGGCGCCGAACACGGCACCGACGCGATGGTCGCCCAGGTGATCGGGGAACTGCGGCGGCGCGAGGTGATCTGAGGGGGAGAAGAGAGGATGGGTTTCGCTCCTGCTCGTCCTACAAGACAGTTTGCTTTCTAAAAGATCCACAAATATTGTATGAGGAGAAGCACAAAAAATAGGGTATTTTGAGCCATCAATGGCGGAGCCAACTTGGGCAAGCTGACGACCTTCGGAAAGTTGCGGGTGGTCGTCCAGGGGCGCGACCACAATCCGCCCCACTTCCACGTCAAAGGGCCCGACGTCAACGCCTTGGTCGGTATCGATCCCGTCATCGTCATCCGCGGCAAGGTGCCGTCCGACCTGTGGCCTGAAATCCGGACCTGGGCCGTCATGCACCGTGCCGAACTGATCGCCGCCTGGAATACCCTCAACCCGCACAGCCCCACCACCTGAAAGGGAGGTTCCATGTCAGAAGGCTTCGTTATCGGGACCGACCCCCGCCCCGTCCCGCTGATTGCTGCGGTCGAGGCCGGCCCCGGAACCATCCTGACTGTCGATTGGGTCGGTGGGGGCGGGGTGTCCGTCGATCTGGCTGGCTGGATCGCCTTGCACAAGATTGACGCTCTGCGCGTGCCCACCATCTTCGCAAAGCCCGAGATCGGTGAAGACGGCGACACTATCCAATGGGCCGGGGACGAGGACCTGTCGATCGACAGTGTGCATCTGGAGTTGCTGGCCGAACAGCAAGCCGTCTTCGGCGCGGCCGAACTGTCGGAGTGGCAGGACCGGCATGGTCTGTCCAACACTGAGGCGGCCGATCTGTTCGCGCTGCATGTCAACACCTGGATCAACTATCGCACCGGTGTCAGTTCGGTTCCTCGGGCGCTGCTGATCGCCTGCCGCGCCATCGACCGAGACCCCCTGCCTCTGGCCGCCTTCCTGCGCCCTCGCCGCCCCGGTCGCCCGCCGGCGGCGGCTGAGTGAAGCACCATCACTCTGGATAACTTTTCATCGACACAAGCCGTCAACCCGCCCCCGCCACCATCTCCCGTGCCCGCCGCAGGTCGGCGACGAAGTCGCGATAGGCCTGCTCCGCCCCCTCGCCCGCCGGCAGGCGCAGCAGGTAGGACGGGTGGACGGTGACCAGCCCCTCCCAGTCGCCGAACCCCATCGGCCCGCGCTCCCGCAGGACCGAGACGCTGCGCCCGGTCAGCGCGAGCGCCGCGGTGGCGCCCAGAGTCACCACCAGACGCGGGCGGACGAAGCCCAGCTCCTTCATCAGCCACCAGCGGTAATGCTTCACCTCGCCGGCGGTCGGCGACTGGTGCAGGCGGCGCTTGCCGCGGGCGACGAACTTGAAATGCTTCACCGCGTTGGTCAGGTAGGCGGCGCCGCGCTCGATCCCGGCCTCCTCCAGCGCGCGGGTAAGCAGCTGCCCGGCCGGGCCGACGAAGGGCCGGCCCTCCACATCCTCGTGGTCGCCGGGCTGCTCGCCGACGATGGCGATGGCGGCCCCCACCGGCCCCTCGCCCAGCACGGCTTGCGTCGCCCCCGGCACCAGGGGATCCGCCGCCCGGATGATGCGGTTCAGCTCGGCCAGCGTCGCCGGCTCCTGCCGGGCCATGGCGGCGACGGCCTTGTCGGGGTTGCGGCGCCGGGGCGCCGCGGCCTCCGCCTCGATCATCGCCTGGACGCGGGCGGGGGCGGAGCGGATCATTCCGGGAATGGCCGCGGCTTCCGGCAGGTTGGCCCAGTATTTCCGCGGCATCTCCGCCCGCATCGCCGTCGGGTTCACCCGCGCGGGATTGAAGGTGCTCTCGTAATAGCGCTGCCAGCCCTCGGCGAAGCGGTCGTCGCGGTCGAGCCCCTCCGGCCTCAAAGCCGCCGGCCCGACCGTCAGCGAGCGCCGGTCCCACTGCAGCGAACCGACCGGCGTCAGGATCGTCCAGACCAGGCTCTCGAACCGTTCGACAAAGAAGGGGGCGGTCGCCTCGACGATGAAATTGTCGGGCTCGAACCACGCGACGTAGCGCTCCCCGCCATCGGGATCCCGAACTTCGCGGAAGCGCAGGAAGGCGTGCATCTTGTGCAGGTCGCGCCGCACCGCCTTGTCCAGCATCGCCAGCCGATGGACCAGCGGGTCGGCATGGTGGTCGAGGATGTCGCGCTCCCCCCGCACCACCCGGCAGACCAGCCGGTGCAACAGGCCATAACGCTCCGGATCGCGGTGGCAGACCACGCTTTCGATCAGCGCCCCCACCGGCCGGGGCAGCGGAACCGGCGGCGCATCGGCCGGCAACGGGGCGGCATCGCCGAACAGCGACGGCGCCGCCCCGCCGCTCCACACCACCCCGTCCGGATCGGCGCCGAGCGCGACCAGCCCGCGCAGGGCGCGGCGGAAGCCGTCCAGATCGGCGCCGTCCTTCAACTCCACATGCCGCATGGCTCGGCCCCTCAGAACAGGCTGAGCTGCTTGGGCGGCGCCACCAGCCGCTGCCGCAGGTCGGCGCGGTCGGTCAGCCCGCCCGGATGGTGGTCGGCGGCGATCAGGAAGGCGCGCGCCCGCTTCAGCCCCGACGACAGCCGGGCCACATCCTCCAGCCGCAGGGTGGTGTGGCGGCGCGCCTCGACGATCTTGTCGACCGCCCGCGCCCCCAGCCCCGGCACGCGCAGCAGCATCTCGCGGTCGGCGCTGTTCACGTCGACCGGAAAGCGCTCGCGGTTCTTCAGGGCCCAGGCCAGCTTGGGGTCGACGCCCAGATCCAGCATCCCGCCCTCGCCCCCGGCGGCGATCTCGTCCACCGTGAAGCCGTAATAGCGCAGCAGCCAGTCGGCCTGGTACAGCCGGTTCTCGCGCTGGAGCGGCGGCGGCTTGGCCGGCAAAGCGGAACTCGCCTCCGGGATCGGGCTGAAGGCGGAATAATAGACCCGGCGCAGCCCATAGCGGCGATAGAGCGTGTCGCTGGTCTCCAGCACCGACAGGTCGGTGGAGGCGTCGGCGCCGACGATCATCTGGGTGCTCTGACCTGCGGGGGAGAAGCGGCGCTTTTCCTCCTTGGCCTCCAGGATGCGTTCGCCGACCTGCCCCATCACCGCCTTGATCGAGGTGCCGTCCTTCTCCGGCGCGAACTCCTTCAGGCTGCGGTCCGACGACAGTTCCAGGTTGATCGACAGCCGGTCGGCCCACAGCCCGGCCTGCTCGATCAGCCAGGGGCTGGCCTCCGGAATCGTCTTCAGATGGATGTAGCCGGCGAAGCCATGGTCGCGCCGCAGCGTGCGCGCCACCAGCATCAGCTGCTCCATCGTGTGGTCGGGCGAGCGGATGATGCCGGAGGACAGGAACAGCCCTTCGATGCAGTTGCGCTTGTAGAAGCCCAGCGTCAGCTGCACCACCTCGTCGACGCTGAACCGCGCGCGCCGCACGTTGGAGGAGCGGCGGTTGATGCAGTAGGCGCAGTCGAACAGGCAATAGTTGGTCAGCAGGATCTTGAGCAGCGAGACGCAGCGCCCGTCCGGCGTATAGGCGTGGCAGATGCCGGCCCCGGTGGTCGAACCGATGCCGTCCGGCCCGCCCGTCCGCCGCTTCGCCCCCGACGACGCGCAGGAGGCGTCGTATTTCGCCGCATCCGCCAGGATTTCGAGTTTGTCGAGCAGCGCGTCATCCACCGCGATGGCTTCCCTCTTCCTTTCAGGATGTTCGCAATATGTTCTTATCTAAGGAAAAGGCAAGCGGGGTGTCTTGAAAGCGGGCCGGAACGGGGCCACGTGCTCTACAACCGGATCCGGGCCCCTCTGGCGACTTAGACGTGGTCGCGATGTCGGATCTCTTCACCTGCTTTTGCGCCGACGGGCGTGACCGCACTTGGAGGGACTGATGCCCTTACCCCTGAGACAGGGCCCCCGGCATTCCCTGCTCCCGGCCTTATCCCCAACGCGCCGCCCCTCCGGCGCGCCGCACGGCTGTGCCGCCGCTCCTGGCGGTCGCCCTCTGGGCGGCCGGCTCCGTGCGCCTGCGGGGCGTCGGCGCCGGGCCCAGGGCCGAGACCCTGACTCCTTCCCCCGCCTCATTCCCAACCTTTTGATGAAGACGAGCATCGCCATGGACCACACCGAACGCCAGATCATCGACGACTTGTTCGCCAAGCTGCATCAGGCCGAGGCGCAATCCGGCCCGCGCGATCCCGAGGCCGAGGCGCTGATCCGCGAGCGGATCGCCCGCCAGCCGGCCGCCCCCTACCTGATGGCGCAGGCCATCGTGATGATGGAGCAGGCGCTCGCCGCCTCCCAGGGCCGCAACGAGGAGCTGGAGCGCCAGCTGCGCGAGCGACCGGCCGCCCCCGCGGGCCCGGCCCAGCCCGGCGGCGGCGGCCTGTTCGGCAGCCTGTTCGGCGGCAGCAGCCGTCCTGCTCCGCAGCCCTCATATCCGGCGTCTGCCCCGGCCGCAGCCGCTCCGGCCGCTGCCATGCCGGCCGGCTCGCCCTGGGGCCGTCCGCCGGCAGCATCAGGCACGCCCGCCTATGGCGACCCGCGCGTCGCCGGCTATGCCCAGCAGCCGCGGGCCGGCGGCGGCTTCATGGCCGGCGCCATGCAGACGGCGGCCGGCGTCGCCGGCGGCATGCTGATCGGCAGCGCGCTCTCCAGCATGTTCTCCGGCGGCGAGGCGGTGGCGGCCGAAGCCGCCGGTGCCGCCACCGATGCGGCCACCGCCGCCACCGATCATGTCGAACAGACGGTCGAGGACAGCGGCTGGGGCGATTTCGGCGGCGAAGAGGAGTTGTAAGTCCATCCCTGATGGCGGCGCTCCGTTGAACTTGACGCCGCCTCAGGGGAACAAATTCCTATAGAATGGCGTAGGACTCACCGTTGCGGAGCCGACGCCATGCCTTCCCCTCCCCTCTGTTCAGGATCGCCTGCGCCAAGGCATGGCAGGGGGCATGGCAGGGGGGCCTCCCCGACCGATGGAACGCCGCCGTCCGCCCTGTTCCACAGCGTTCCATCCGGCCCCGCCGCTGGCCCCATCTCGGACCCCGGTGCCGGCCCGCCGGATGGAACGGCAGCGCTTGGCGTGTTTCACGCTGTTCCAGCCGTCTTTCCCGTCGGCCCCGTCGATGGAACGCCGCCGCCCGGCACGTTCCACGCTGTTGCAACCGCCGTCCGCTGCGCCCCGCCCTCAGGCCTTCACGATGCGGTCGGCGAAGCCCTCGACGGCGCGCATGGCGTTGCGGGTGTCGACCACCAGCGGGCAGTGGGCGGCGAGGCCCTGCCAGTCGATGCCGTCATGGTCGGTGACGATCACCGCCGCGTCGAAGCCGGCGAGCCGTTCCGCCGTCCACTCGACGGACCGGCGGCCGGCGAGTGCGGCATGCTCGCGGGTGACCGGCAGCACGGGGATGAAGGGGTCGTGGTACTCGACCGCCGCCCCGCGCTCCAGCAGCATCTCCATCAGCCGCAGCCCTGGCGATTCCCGGCTGTCGTCGACATTCTTCTTGTAGGCCATGCCGACCAGCAGGATGCGCGACCGGCTGAGCCCGATCCCGGCCTGCCGGTCGAGCGCCAGGGCCAGCCGATCCACCACATGGCGCGGCATCATCGTGTTGACCTCGCCCGCCAGCTCGATGAAGCGGGTGGAGATCTGGTACTCGCGCGCCTTCCAGGTCAGGTAGAAGGGGTCGATCGGGATGCAGTGGCCGCCCAGGCCGGGGCCGGGATAGAAGGGCATGAAGCCGAAGGGCTTGGTCTTCGCCGCCTCGATCACCTCCCAGATGTCGATGCCCATCGGTTCGAAGACGATCTTCAGCTCGTTCACCAGGGCGATGTTGACCGAGCGGAAGATGTTCTCGGTCAGCTTGGTCGCCTCCGCCGCCCGAGTGCCCGACACCGGCACCACCTGCGGCACCACCTGCTCGTAGAGCGCCACCGCCAGCCGGCGCGCGCCCTCGTCGTCGCCGCCGACCACCTTGGGGATGGTGCTGGTGGTGAAGGTGATGTTGCCGGGATCCTCGCGCTCGGGCGAATAGGCCAGGAAGAAGTCGCGGCCGCTGGCCAGCCCGGTCTCCTCCAGGATCGGCCGCATCACCTCGTCGGTGGTGCCGGGCCAGGTGGTCGATTCCAGGATCACCAGCTGGCCGCGGCGCAGCCGGTCGCGGATCAGCCGGGTGGAGGCCTCGACGAAGCTCAGGTCCGGCTCGCGCTGCGGCGACAGCGGGGTGGGGACGCAGACGATCACGGCATCGCAGGCGGCGAACGCGTCGGCATCGGTCGTCGCCCGGAACCGCCCGGTCGCCGACGCCTGGGCGACACGGCTGTCGGCGATCTGCCGGATGTAGGAGCGTCCGCCGTTCAGCGCCGCCGCCTTGGCCGGGTCGATGTCGAAGCCGGTGACCGTGAAGCCGGCCCCGGTCAGCGCCAGGGCCAGCGGCAGTCCGACATAGCCGAGCCCGACCACCGCCACCCGCGCGCTGCGGCCGCGATAGGCGCTTTCCAGGGACTGGATGTCGGGTGCCTGCATGTCGGGCTGGGTGTCCGCTGTGCTCATCGTGCCGTTCCGTTCGAAAGGACTGGACCGCCCGGACAGGTGTCCCGCCTGCGGTCGCCGAATGTGTGACGGGCGGGATGGCTTTGCGCAACCCCCCCTTCCGCCGGCAAGACCCGTCCATGGGGGCCTGGGGTCGGAAACTCTGGCGCCGGGACCGGCAAGGGTGCCAACCTCCCCGGACACCGCTCGTCCGAAACTTGCCGTCCAAAACCCGATCTGCCATGACAGCCCGGCACCCGCCCCTTCTTCCGCAACAGATCGCCCCGGTGGACGACCGCCAGTCGGCGTTGACCGCCCTCCATCTGGGCGGCGACCCGGCGGCCCTCTTCGGCTATTTCATGGCGCTGCGCGAGGAGAGCGACCGGGCGCTCGCCGGCCTGCCGCCGGCCGGCGGCAAGCCCTATCCCTATGGCCGCTGCGAGGAGATCACCCGCGACCTCTTCGCCCGCCTGTCGCTGCGTCTGGCCCAGCCGGCCGGCCCGGTGGAGCGCGCGCTGCGCGCCTTCGTCGAGGGGGGCGGCGTTCTGCAAAGCGTCTGGGGCGTCCTGCGCGGGCAGTATTTCCAGAACGCGCTCCAGATCGGTGCGCTCTATGTCGACGTGTCGAACGACACGGTGGTGGTCACCAAGCCGAAGGTGGAGATCCTGCCCATCGCGGAGTCCGGTCTGGTGCCGGTGCGCGACCTCGATCATTTCCGGCAGACGGCGGAGCGTTACTGGGGGGCGACGCTCTACGCCAACCATCTGGCACCGACGCTGGCCCCGCTGCTGCCGGTGCTGTCGGTCAGTCCCGGCCGGCTGGCGCCCGGCCTGCAATCGGCCTGCGACTACATGATCGCGCTGATGTGCCGCGACCGGTTCGAGCAGGCCGAACGCTGGCTGGAGACCGGCCCCGCCCCGCCCGCGGACCTCGCCGCCGCCTGTCTTGCCGCCATCCCCGCCGACCTGCGCCCGCTGACCGGCCAGCCCCGGTTGGAGGCGGTCGCCGCTTGCCGCCGCGCCCGGGAGGCCGCCTGCTGGGCCGATCCCGACTGGCGCACTGCCCGCGTGCTCGACTATCTGCGGCTCATGCGCGGGCCGGGAGGTTAACCCTCTTCCCGGCCCTCATCCTCTCACAGCCGGTCCGTGCTGAAGGTGTCGCAGGCTTCCAGCCGGCCGCTTTCCATGCCGGTGCGGAACCAGCGGACGCGCTGGGCGGAACTGCCATGGGTGAAGCTGTCGGGGCTGACGGTGCCGCGCGCCTGACGTTGCAGGCGGTCGTCGCCGATGGCACTGGCGGCGGTCAGCGCCTCCTCGACGTCGCCGGGTTCCAGCATCCTGCGGTCGCGGTTGGCGTGGTTGCCCCAGATGCCGGCGAAGCAGTCGGCCTGCAACTCCAGCCGCACCGACAGGGCGTTGGCCTCGGCCTGGCCGCCCGCCCGCTGCTGGGCCGCCTGCACCTTGTCGGAGATGCCCAGCAGGTTCTGCACATGGTGGCCGACCTCATGGGCGATGACATAGGCCTGGGCGAAGTCGCCCGGGGCCTGGAAGCGGTCGCGCAGCTCGCGGTAGAAGCCGAGGTCGATGTAGAGCTTGCGGTCCATCGGGCAGTAGAAGGGCCCCATCGCCGCCTGCGCCCGGCCGCAGCCCGACGACACCGTGCCGGTGAACAGCACCAGCGTCGGGTCCTGGTACTGGCGCCCCATCTGCTGGAACAGGCCCTGCCAGGTGTCCTCGGTGTCGGCCAGCACGACTGAGACGAAGCGCTTCAGCTCGTCGTCAGCCTGGCTGCGCGGAGCGGCTTCGCCGATCTGGGTGCGGTCTGCGGTGGTCCGGTCTCCCTGCTCGCCGCCGCCCAGCAGCACCGTGGGATCGACCCCCAGCACCATCGAGACCAGCAGCACCACGATGACGCCGCCGACGCCCAGCCCGCCCGGGCCGATGCGGATACCCCCGCCCCCACCGCCGAACCCGCCGCCGCCCGGGCTTCCCTGTCCGCGGCGGTCCTCGACATTCTCGCTTTCCCGTCCGCCCTGCCACCGCATCGCCACCCTCCTTCGGCCGCCCGTCCCGATCGTCAGGTCCGGTTGAGACGAAACCATCAAGGGCTTCCCGCGTTCCCTGCGGGTCCGGCGGTAAGACGGGGAACCGGTGCGGAACGGCTTGAAAATCCGACCCCGCTCCCCATCTGGAGAAAAGCCGAAGACCGTCTGGGCAGAACCGCTCGGGCTGTGCCGCCCCCACCTTTTCCGCCCTGGCGGGAGAGAGCCTTCGTGGGGGCGCCGGCCGTTTGGAACATGCCCATACCGGGGCCTGTTTTGCTTTATCGGAGCCTCCTGCAGCGGTGTTGCGCCGCGGCGGCTCCCGTTCACGACGCCACACAAACAAGAGCCGGCCGGCACCGAAATCCATCGGTCCGCCCATCCGGCCTGGAGGATTTTCATGACGACCCCGATCGTTTCCGCCCTTTCGCAGACCGCCGGCCATTTTGCCGCCCAGCCCGCCTTTGCGCCGGTCCAGCGGGCCTCCACCCGCCTCACCGCTGGCCAATTCGCCGCAGTTGAGAGCAAAAAGCCCGATTTTCGCTCCAGTCCTGAGCCGTCCGGCTTGACCCGGGGCGAACTGCGGCAGATTGTGCTCGACATCCTGGGCTGATCCTATCGGCCCGGGCTCGTCCCTTTCTACCCATCCACGACCACAGGAGATCACCATAGCCAAGCTCTACGACGCGGACCCCGTCCGCGAAGGCCCGCGCCTCAACCGTGAAATCACCGCCCGTATGGTCCGCCTCGTCGGCGCCGACGGCGAGATGGTCGGCGTGGTGCCGCTCCGCCAAGCGCTGGAAGCCGCCGCGGATGCCGACCTCGACCTCGTCGAAGTGGCGCCCCAGGCGGATCCGCCTGTCTGCAAGATCCTCGATTACGGCAAGTTCCGTTTCGAGGAGCAGAAGAAGGCCAACGAGGCGCGGAAGAAGCAGAAGATCATCGAGCTGAAGGAAATCAAGCTTCGGCCGAACATCGACGATCACGATTATGACGTGAAGATGCGTTCCGCCATCCGCTTCATCGAGGAAGGCGACAAGGTCAAGATGACCATGCGCTTCCGCGGTCGCGAGATGGCGCACCAGGATCTCGGTCTGAACGTGCTCGTCCGCGTGCGTGACCAGCTCCAGGACATCGCCAAGGTCGAGCAGATGCCCCGGGTCGAAGGCCGCATGATGGTCATGGTGCTGGCCCCGCGCTGAGCTTGTGCCAAAGGGATCTCGCGGGGCGGTCCGCCGCCCCGCCCCTTTCTCGCGCCCGTCTCTTTCTCCCAATGTGTCTTCCGACGGCCGCTTTTCCGTACCGGCTGTAAATTCCCCCGCGAATTTCTTCGCCCTCAAATCGCGCCGGATGAATCCCGGAACATCCCGCGTGATGCGGCGGAATAATACCAGACTATTCGCATTGGGTTATTGACCCCGTCGGCATCGAACGGGAATCATCGGACTTCCCGTGTCTCACTCCCCCTGTGTTCCGGAAAGTCGTTGTTATGAAGGACGAACGTGTCGAGCCCGCCTGGGAGCCCATCTCCGGCGAACGGCAGTTCCGCCTGCTGGTCCAGAGCGTGGTCGACTATGCGATCTTCATGCTCGACCCCACCGGCGTCGTCCGCAGCTGGAATGCGGGGGCGGCCCGGATGAAGGGCTATGCCGCCGACGAGATCATCGGCCGGCATTTCTCCAGCTTCTACACGCCGGAGGACCGCGCCGCCGACATGCCGCAGCGCGCACTCGCCACCGCCCTGTCGGAGGGCAGGTTCGAGGCGGAGGGCTGGCGCCTGCGCAAGGACGGCACCCGCTTCTGGGCCAGCGTCGTCATCGACCCGATCCGTGACGAGACCGGGACCTTGCGCGGCTTCGCCAAGATCACCCGCGACATCACCGAGCGCCGCAAGGCCCAGCAGGCGCTGGATGAGGCGCGCGAGGCCCTGGCCCAGGCGCAGAAGATGGAGGCGGTCGGCCAGCTGACCGGCGGCGTCGCCCATGACTTCAACAACCTGCTGCAGGCGATCAGCAGCAGCCTGGAACTGATCGACCAGCGGCTGTCGGCCGGGCGCAGCGACATCGCCCCCTTCACCGCCACCGCCCGCGCCGCGGTGGACCGGGCCGCCACCCTGACCCGTCGCCTGCTGGCCTTCGCCCGGCGCCAGCCGCTGAGGCCGGAGCGCGTCGATTTGAACGCGCTGGTGGCCGGTTTGTGGGACCTGCTGGGCCGCTCGGTGGGCGAGCAGATCCGGTTGGAGCGGCAGCTGGGGGAGCCGCTGTGGCCGGTCCATGCCGACGTGAACCAGATCGAAAACGCCCTGCTGAACCTGGTGATCAACGCCCGCGACGCCATGCCGGACGGCGGATGCGTGACGGTGGAAACCGCCAACGCCGCGTTCGCACCGGCCGACCTCGTCAACGATCCCGGGGTGGAGGCCGGCGACTATGCGGTGCTGACCGTGCGCGACAGCGGGACCGGCATGCCGCCCGACGTGCTGGCCCGCGCCTTCGAGCCTTTCTTCACCACCAAGCCGATCGGCCAGGGCACCGGCCTGGGGCTGAGCCAGCTCTATGGCTTCGCCCGCCAGTCCGGGGGCTTCGTCCGCATCGACAGCGCGGTCGGCCGCGGCACCGCGGTGCATCTCCACCTGCCGCGCGATCATGCCGCCGCCGCCGCTTGCACCGGGCGAGCGGAGCCCGCCGCCGTGCCTGCGCTGCCGCCCGGCCGGACCGGCCGGGGCACCGTGCTGGTGGTGGAGGACGAGGAACTGGTCCGCATGCTGCTGGTGGAGGTGCTGGAGAGCGACGGCTACACCACGCTGGAAGCCGCCGACGGCACCTCGGCGCTTGCCCAGCTGACAAAAGCCCAAGCGGGAACCAAAGGCGTGGCCGGGGCAAATCCGCCGGTCGACCTGCTGGTGACCGATGTCGGGCTGCCCGGCCTGAACGGCCGTCAGCTGGCGGAGGCGGCGCAGGCGCACTATCCCGATCTGAAGGTCCTGTTCCTGACCGGCTATGCCTTTCAAGCCCTGGACGACAGGCACGGCGACGGCGAGGATGGGCTTGGCCATAACATGCGCATGCTGGCCAAGCCTGTGGCGGTCGACGCCTTCCGCGCCATGGTGCGGAAGCTTCTGTCCGATGGCCTTTCCGACAGCCCTTCCGACGGCCCGGCCGGCGGATGACGCCCGTTGCCCTGTCCCATCCTGCCCCGCCTTTCCCCCGGCATCTAGGGAGACCTGAGACGATGCACCCGCTCGCCCGCGTCTCGACGCTGCTGCTCTCCCTGACCGTTCTCACGGTTCTGGTCGCGGTCCTGCTGACGCCCTTGCCGGCCTTGGCCAAGCGCTCGGCGAAAAAGACCTCCGGTCCGGTCGCCGCGGAGATCCTGATGGACGCCGGCAGCGGCAAAGTCATCCAGGGGCGCAATGCCGACACCCTGACCTATCCGGCATCACTGACGAAGATGATGACGCTGATGCTGACCTTCGAGGCGCTGGAGCGCGGCTCGCTGCGGCTGGACCAGAGCCTCGTGGTGTCGCAGCATGCCGCGTCGATGCCGCCGTCGCGGCTGTGGCTGGCCCCCGGCAGCACCATCACGGTGGAGCAGGCGATCCTGGCGCTGGTCACCCGCTCGGCCAACGACGTCGCGGTGGTGCTGGGCGAGGCGCTGGGCGGCAGCGAGACGGCCTTCGCCGCCAAGATGACCGCCCGTGCCCACGCGCTCGGCATGCGCCGCACGGTCTTCCGCAACGCATCGGGCCTGCCCGACCGGCTGCAGCGGACGACGGCGCGCGACATGGCGATCCTGTCCCGCGCGCTGATCCGCGGCCACGCCCGCCATTACGCCTATTTCCAGCGCCGCAGCTTCGACTGGCAGGGCGACACGGTCTATGGCCACAACCGCCTGATGGCGCGCTACCCCGGCATGGACGGCATCAAGACCGGCTATATCGCCGCCTCTGGCTTCAACCTCGCCGCCTCGGCGGTGCGGGACGGCCGCCGCCTGATCGCGGTGGTGATGGGCGGCCACAGCGCCAACTCCCGCGACGACCGGGTTGCCGACCTGCTGGATGCCGGCTTCAAGCGCCCGACCAGCCCGGCCAGGCCGGCGCCCGTGCAGCCGGATCTTCTGATCACCAAGAACAGCGCCTCGATCGCCCAGCGCAGCACGGCGGTGAGCGTGGGCGCCCCCGCGGTGAAGCCGCCCCCCGCTGCGAAATCCACCGGCGGCCCTTCCACCGGTGGTCCCTGGTCTATCCAGGTCGGCGCCTTCGCCAGCCAAGCCGCCGCACAGAGCATCGCCCGCGCCACGGCCAAGCGCCTGGGCGCCCTTGCCGCCGGCACCAGCCCTGCGGTCGTGCGTTCCGGCGGCCTTTACAAGGCCCGGCTGACCGGCTTTGCCGCGACGAAGGCCGATGCGGCCTGCACCGCCCTGAAGACGGCCGGGAAGGGCTGCTTCGCGCTTCAGGACCGGTGAGGCTCCGCCTGCGACGTCAGCACCCGACGTCAGCACCCATGGCGGCGCGGGGGTCCTGCAGTGCCGTCCTGATATGACCGATCAGGGCCGATGGCGGGATGGGTTTGGACAGGATGCGGATGCCGGGCTCGCGCCCCAGATCCTGCAGCACCGCCTTCTCGGCATAGCCGGTGACGATCAGGACCGGCAGTCCGGGGCGGCGGCGGCGGACGAGGCGGGTCAGGTCGGCACCGGTCATGCCGGGCATGGCGAAATCGGTGACCAGCACGCCGATGCCCTCGTCCGCTTCCAGCAAAGCCAGGGCCTCCTCGCCGCTGGCGGCCTCCGACACCATGAGGCCGGCCTCGTCCAGCACCGCCGCATTCGCCATGCGCACCAGGGCGTCGTCCTCGACCAGCAGGATGCGCAGGGCGGCGGACGGCACAGGCAGGGGTTCGGTTCCGGTCGAGGCCGCCGGGCTGCCGGGCGCGTCCACCCTGCTTCCCGGCCTGATTTCTGCCCTGATTTCTGCCGGGCTTTCCGCCGGAGCGTGGGGCAGGTACAGCGTCACCGCGGTGCCCAGGCCGGGATGGCTTTCCAGCCGGATGCCGCCGCCGGACTGGGCGGTCAGGCCATGCACCATGCTCAGCCCCAGCCCGCTGCCCTGCCCGACCGGTTTGGTGGTGAAGAAGGGATCGCAGGCCCGCGCCAGAACGTCGGGCGGCATGCCGGCCCCGCTGTCGCGCACGGTCACGGCGACATAGCCGCCGGGCGCCAGGGCGGGGGAAGCCTCCTCGCACGCCATCCCCGCCTGTAGGCTGGCGATGGGCAGGCTGCTGACGGTGACGGTCAGGGTGCCGCCGTCCGGCATGGCGTCGCGGGCGTTGATGGCAAGGTTTAGCAGGGCGATGTCGAACTGATGGGGATCGACCAGCGCCGGCGGCACATCGGCGTCGCGGTCGATGCGGATGCGGATGGCGCCGCCCAGCGTGCGTTCCAGCAGCGTCGCCATCCCCCCCACCTGGGCGCCGAGATCGACCGGCGCCGGTGCCAGCCGTTGGCGGCGGGCGAAGGCCAGCAGATGCTGGGTCAGGGTGGCGCCGCGGTCGACCGCCTGGCTCGCGACCTCCAGGGCCCGGCGGCTCTCCGCCCCGCGCAGCTCGCCGCCCGCCTCCAGCATGTGCAGGCTGGAGCGCACCGCCTGAAGCAGATTGTTGAAGTCGTGGGCGACGCCGCCGGTCAGCTGGCCCAACGCCTCCATCTTCTGCAATTGGCGGACATGCTCCTCCGCCTCGTCGCGGGCCTCCACCGCCTGCCGCCGCTCGCCGAGCGCGCGGTTGGCGGTCTCGTAGGCCAGGAACTGGCGGGCCATCGCCCACAGCATCAGGGCGAGCGCCACCGCACTGACCAGCCCGGCGGCGGCGATGACGACCGCCTGACTCTCCCAGCGCGCCAGAATCTCCCCGCGCGTCCGGCTGACCGCGACGACCAGCGGGTAGTTGCGAAGCTGCTGGACCGACAGGATGCGGTCCTCGCCGTCGATCGAACTTTTCAGGGTGGTCGCGGCGATGCCGGACTGGGAGAGCTGACTGTCGATGATCGGGTCGGTGGCGACGGTCCCGATCCTGTCCGGCGTCGGTGGGAAGCGCGCCAGCAGCATGCCATCGCGCCACCACAGGCTGAAGCCGCTGCCCGGCGTCACATGGAGGCTGCGGTAGAACTGCTCGAAATAGGACAGGCGGATGACCCCGACGACCAGCCCGGCCAGCCTGCCGTCCGGGTCGTTCACGCGCCGCGCGATGTAGAGCGTCCATTCCCGGGTGACCAGGCTCTGCGTCGGCCGGCTGAGATAGGCGCGTCCCGGATCGGCATCCTTGAGCGCCAGATAATAGTCGCGCTGGGACAGGTCGAGCACCGGGGCCGGGAACTGGCGGGTGAAATTGACCAGGGTGCCGTCGGCGGCGATCAGGCTCAGTGCCTCCATCTGCGGCAGGCTCGACGCCTTGGCCTTCAGGATTTCGTAGACCTGCCGGTCCGTCCGCAGCTGGCTGAAGGCTTCGGGGCTGCGCCGGTTCTCAAGCGGGATCTGCTCGGCGATCCCGCTGACGGTCAGGTCGATCCCTTCGATGGTGCGCGCCGTCTGCTCGGCCAGCGAGGCGTTGAGCGTGCGCAGGCCCAGCATCGCCTCGGTCACCGTCTCGCCATGCAGCCGGTCCAGGACCATCGCGGTGCCGCCGCACAGCACCGCCAGCAGGCCAATGCCGAGCGCCCCGATTCGCTGGAGCGGGCGGTTTTCCTTCAGAAGCCGCAGCATGACGCCCGCTTCCGGTCCGCCTTTGCCGCCGCTCCCCCACTCATCTCCGAGCCTGCTCCCTCTATCGTCGCCATGGCGATCCGATCCTCCTGCAGGCCACCCTGTGGCGCCTGCCGGAGTTACGGAAGGTTTCGACACTGCATGAGTTTGACTATAAGCCCCGTGGCCCGCCGGGCAACCGGTTACAGGTCATAGCGCGCGTCCGCCCGCTGCGGCGCTTCGTCCCGGCCGGGGTTTTCAGCGCAGCCAGGGTTTCAGTGCCGGTCGTGCAGGCAGTGGGCGTGATCGGCCAGCACCTCGATCACGTGGCAGCTGCGCACCTGATCCTGGGCGCAACCCTCCACCATCCGCCGCACCTCGTCGCGCAGAGCTTCCAGTCGGGCGATCCGGGACTCGATCTCGGCCAGATGGGTGCGGGCCAGCAGGTCGGCTTCCCGGCAGGGCTGGCCCGGATCGTCGGCCATGGCCAGCAGCTGGCGGATCGCCTCCACCTCGAACCCCAGCTCGCGGGCATGGCGGATGAAGCGCAGGCGGCGGACCGACCCGCCGTCGTACGTGCGGCGGTTGCTGCCGGTGCGCGGCGCTTCCGGCAGCAGGCCGATGCTCTCGTAGTAGCGGATGGTCGGGATCTTCACGCCGGTCTGCTTGGCGAGCGCCCCGATGGTCAGGGGCGATGGCGGGGTGGCGGGCAGGCTGGACATGGTCGGCATTTCCCTCTTGATCCTCCAGTCACTGGAGGATCTAGGCTTTGGAAGAGCTGCCGGCAACGGCCATGATCGAGGAGCTTCTTCCATGCACGGACCGATTTCCGACTCCATTCCCGATCCCCTGGCCGATCCTCTGGCCGGAACGCAGGCCGGCACCGCCCTGCGCACCAGCCGCTACCGGGTTTCCGGCATGGATTGCGGCTCCTGCGCCGCCAAGATCGAAACGGCGCTGCGCCGGGTGCCGGGGATCCATGAGGTGCGGGTGTCGGTGCCCGCTGGGACGGTGACCGTCTCGCATGAGAGCATGCTGGGCGCCGATGCGGTGGTCCGTCCGCTGACGACCCTCGGTTACGGCGCCACCCCTGCCGATCCGGTGGTGGAGGCCGGACCGTCAAACTGCGGCGGGGGCTGCTGCGGGGCCGAGGCCCAACCGCATTCTCACGCTCACTCCCACTCCCATGATCATTCCCACAGCCATTCCCACGGCCACGACGATGCGTCCGAAGCGCCCTGGTGGCGGGGCCGCAAGGCTCGGCTGACCCTGGCGGCCGGTGCGGCCCTGGCCGCCGCGACGGCGCTGGGACTGCTGGTGCCGGCGGCGGAGCCCTGGGCCTTTCCGCTGGCGCTGCTGGTCGGGCTGGTTCCGGTCGCCCGCCGCGCCCTGGCGGCGGCACGGGCCGGAACCCCCTTTTCCATCGAGATGCTGATGACGGTCGCCGCCATCGGCGCGCTTTTGATCGGCGCGGTGGAGGAGGCGGCGACGGTTCTGGTCCTCTTCCTGGTCGGCGAACTGCTGGAGGGGGTGGCGGCTGGTCGGGCGCGGGCCGGCATCCGTGGCCTGACCGCGCTGGTTCCTGACACGGCGTTGCTGGAACAGGACGGCGGCGCCCCGCACTCCGTTCCCGCCGCCGGGCTGGCAGTCGGCTCGGTCATCCTGGTGCGGCCGGGCGACCGGGTGGCGGCCGACGGCATTGTGCTGTCCGGCCGCAGCGCGGTCGACGAGTCTCCCGTCACCGGCGAAAGCGTGCCGAAGCCGAAGGCCGAAGGCGACGAGGTCTTCGCCGGCACCATCAACGCTGACGGCGCGCTGCGCGTCCGCGTCACCGCCGCGGCGCGCGACAACACCATCGCCCGCATCGTCCAACTGGTGGAGGAGGCGCAGGCGAGCAAGGCTCCGACCGAGCGGTTGATCGACCGCTTCGCCCGCTTCTACACGCCGGGCATCGTGGGGGTGGCGGCGCTGGTCGCCGTGGTGCCGCCGCTGCTTTCCGGCGGCGATTGGACGGAGTGGATCTACCGCGCCCTGGCGGTGCTGCTGATCGGCTGCCCTTGCGCGCTGGTGATCTCCACCCCGGCGGCCATCGCCGCCGGCCTGTCGAACGGCGCGCGGCGCGGGCTGCTGCTGAAGGGCGGTGCCGTGCTGGAGGCGTTGGGCCGCATCACCACCGTCGCCTTCGACAAGACCGGCACCCTGACGGAAGGCAAGCCCCGCGTCACCGACCTGATCCCCTTGCTGGGCAGCGAGGCGGAGTTGCTGACCGATGCCGCGGCGCTGGAGGCCGGATCGAGCCATCCGCTGGCCCGCGCCATTTTGGCCGCGGCGGCCGAGCGCGGCATCGCCCCGCCGGCGGCCGGCGAGGTCACCGCCCTTCCCGGTGCCGGCCTGACTGGCAAAGTGGATGGCCGCCTGGTCGCCCTGTTGTCGCCCCAGGCCGTGGCATCGTCGCTGAGCGCGGTACAGGCGGATCGGGCCGCCGCCTTCGCCGAGGCGGGCAAGACGGTCTCGGTCCTGCTGGTGGACGGCATCCCCGCCGGATTGATCGCCATGCGCGACGAGCCGCGCCCCGATGCCCGCAGCGGGATCGCGGCGCTGGAGCGCGCCGGCATCCGCTCGCTGATGGTGACCGGCGACAATGCCCGCACCGCCGGGGCGGTCGCCGGGATGCTGGGCATGGCGGCGCATGCCGAACTGCTGCCGGACGACAAGCTGCGCATCGTCCGCGATCTCCAGGCCAGGGGGCAGCGGGTGGCGAAGGTCGGCGACGGCATCAACGACGCCCCGGCGCTCGCCGCCGCCGATGTCGGCATCGCGATGGGCGGCGGCACCGACGTGGCGCTGGAGACGGCCGATGCCGCCATCCTGCACGGCCGGGTCGGCGACGTGGCGGCGCTGGTGGCGCTGTCGCGCCGCACCATGGCCAACATACGTCAAAACATCGCACTGGCTCTGGGCTTGAAGGCGGTCTTCCTGCTTACCACCGTGCTTGGTGTCACCGGGCTGTGGCCCGCGATCCTGGCGGACACCGGCGCCACCGTGCTGGTCACCGCCAACGCCCTGCGCCTTCTGTCCGTCCGCCCGTGAGCGTGATGGACAAGGCATTGATTCTGTTAGGAGAGGTTCTATGAACATGACACGGCGGACGATGATGCGGGGGGCGGCGCTCGCCGTCCTGGCGCTCGGCCTCGGGTCCGTGGGGCTGCCGGGCATGGTCCGCGCCGCCGTCCCGACCGGCAACGCGGCGGTGGAGGTCTGGAAGGCGGCGAGCTGCGAATGCTGCGAAGGCTGGGTGCGGCACATGCGCGCGGCCGGCTTCGACGTCACCGTCCACACCGTCGACGACGTGACGCCGATGAAGCGGATGGCCGGCGTGCCGGACGATCTCGCCTCCTGCCACACGGCGCGGGTCGGCGGCTATGTGCTGGAAGGCCATGTGCCGGCCGCGGACGTGACGCGGCTGCTGGCCGAACGGCCGCAGGCCCGCGGGCTGGCGGTCCCCGGCATGCCGCAGGACGCCCCCGGCATGGATATGGCCAGCGGCCAGCCCTATCAGGTCATGCTGTTCGGTGCCGCCGGCGGCCCGCAGGTCTTCGCCCGCCACTGATCGCCTTGCCGGACCGGGGTGGCGGGCGAAGCGCCATCCCGGCCGGGGAAGAGCTTGTCTTTGACTCTATCCCCTCCAGGGGGATAGGATCTGAACATGAGCAAGCACCACTCCCATCCCGACATCGTCAAGCGCCTGAAGCGTGCCGACGGTCACCTGCGCGGCATCATCGAGATGATCGAGGCCGAACGCCCCTGCCTGGACATCGCGCAGCAGCTCCACGCGGTGGAAAGCGCCGTGCGCGAGGCCAAGAAGGTGCTGATCCACGACCATCTCGACCATTGCCTGGACGCCGCGGTCGATGCCGGACCGGAGGAGTCCCGCCGCTCCGTCGCCGAGTTCAAGGCGATCACCAAATACCTCTAAGGGGGCTGGAATGCCGGATTTCGCTGCCCTGTTGCAGCAGGGAACCGGGCAGGCCTGGCTGTTCGTTCCCAGCGCCATCCTGCTGGGCGCCCTGCATGGGCTGGAGCCCGGCCATTCGAAGACCATGATGGCCGCCTTCATCGTCGCCATCCGCGGCACGGTGTTGCAGGCGGTCCTGCTGGGGCTGGCGGCGACGGCTTCGCACACGCTGGTGGTGTGGGTGGTGGCGCTAGCCGGACTGCAACTGGGCCAGGGCTGGGACGCTGCGACGACCGAACCCTATTTCCAGGTCGCCTCGGCGGTGCTGATCGTCGGGGTGGCGTTGTGGATGATGGCGCGGACATGGCAGGAGCAGCATTCCCATCACCATCATGACGGCCATCACCACGATCATGAGCACGACCATGATCGCGGCCATCATCATGGTCACCACCACCATCATGACGACGAGCCGGAGGATGCGCACGCGCGGACGCATGCCGAGGAAATCCGCCGCCGCTTTGACGGCCGGCCGGTCACCACCGGCCAGATCGTCCTGTTCGGCCTGACCGGCGGCCTGATCCCCTGCCCCGCCGCCATCACCGTCCTGCTGCTGTGCCTGCAATTGAAGGAGGTCGCCCTGGGCGGTGTGCTGGTGCTGTGCTTCAGCATCGGGCTGGCGCTGACCCTGATGTCGGCCGGCGTGGTCGCGGCGCTGGGGATGCGCCATGCCGAGCGCCGCTGGTCCGGCGCCTTCGGCCGCATCGCCCGCCAAGCCCCCTATGTCTCCGGCGCTTTGATCCTGGCGGTCGGGCTTTACGTCGGTCTGCACGGGCTGTCGGGGCTGGGATACCATCTCGCCGGCTCGCCCTCCCTTTCCTCCGTCGTCCAGCGGGCGGGATAGGCCGGACAGATCATGCTCTCGGCGGCAAAGAGATGGGCGTGTGCGATCAAGCGCGACGTGCTGGCGATCTATCTGGCGGCGCGCGACCCGCGCATCCCCTGGGGCGTCCGGGCCCTGGCGATGGCGGTCGCCGCCTATGCGCTGAGCCCGATCGACCTGATCCCCGACTTCATCCCGGTGCTGGGCTATCTGGACGACCTGCTGATCGTGCCGCTCGGCATCCTGCTGGTCGTCCAACTGATCCCGCCGGAGCTTCTGGCCGAACACCGGGCCGCTGCGGCGCGCCGGTCCGCCCGGCCGGTCAGCGTCGCCGCCGCTGGGGTCATGGTCGCCCTCTGGCTGGCGGCGGGCATCCTGCTGTGGCGGTGGCTGTCGCCGTCGTTCGAAGGCTGGCTGGCCTAGCCGTTACGCTCTCACGCCATCCTCGTCAGGATCCCGGCCACGACAGCGTCGAGGTCGCCACCGCGGTAGAGCGTTCCCTCGATGCCCGCCCGCTGTGCCGCCTGCACGTCGGTGTCGCGGTCGCCGATCAGGAAGCTGCCCTTCGGCTCCACCGGCCATTCGGCCATCGCCTGCAGCAGCATCCCCGGCTCCGGCTTGCGGCAGTTGCAGTCGGTGCGGTAGGGCGGCTCGCCATGATCGGGATGGTGCGGGCAGTGATAGAAGGCGTCGACATGGGCGCCAACGGCGCGCAACTCCTGCTGCATCCAGCGATGCAGGGTGCGGACATGCTCCTCGCTGTACAGGCCACGGGCGACCCCGCCTTGGTTGGTGACGACGAAGACCAGGAAGCCGGCGTCGTTCAGCCGCTTCACCGCCTCCCTGGCTCCCGGCATCCAGGTGATCTGGTCGGGACGGTGGGCGAAGCCGATGTCTTCGTTCAGCACGCCGTCGCGGTCGAAGAAGGCAGCCTTGCGGCGTCCGGCATTCCGTGCTTGGGGGGATGTGTCGGGCATGATGGCGGCGGGGCTCTTAAGGGGCGGTGGGGTTGAGAAGCCGCTTGGGCAGCATCGTTGTCAACCCGGATGCCACTTTCCCAAACAAATGGCATGTCTTCATGAAAACATGTGGTGAGACCATGCTATTGTCTTATCCCCGTTCGATGCGACGGACGCAGCCGAGCAGCAATTCCTCCAGATTGAGCGGCGGCATGTCGATGTGGATGGCTTCGAAGCCGCGGTTCCGCGCCCGGACCATCAGGTCGTGATTGGCCGCGGCGATGGACAGTAGGACAGGGCGGACGGCACTGCGCATCGCGGTCAGCCGGTCGAAGACGGATGGCCACGGCCCTCCGGCTTCCCGGCGCTCCGGTCCGGTCTCCCCCAGCACGATCAAGTCGGGAACAATGGGACTGGACAAGGCGGCAGGAGACTGCGCCAGCAGAGCCAGCCCTTCCTCCATCGTGCCGCCCGCCACGACCTCCCAGCCCAGCGTCTCCAGGTAAAGCCGCAGCCCCTCGCGCAGCAACGGATTGCGGTCGGCGACCAGGACCCAGCGCACCCGGCCTCCGGTCGCCCAGTGCTGCGGCGATGGGCCGGCATGATCCATTCGGCCGTCATCGATCATGGACGCGGTCATGGGGGCGTGCTCCGGTTCGAAGGCTCCTGTCTGCGGCAGGGATTCTGTCCGGTGACTTTTGAGGAAAATTTCGGGGATCGCATCCTCCACATGACGGAGGAGGCGTTCGGATGATGGTCATATGCAACCGATGGCGCTTGAGCGCGCGACGTTGTCTACGGGAAATTGATCGGAAACGGAGGATTTCCCTGTAGTGGACGCTGCTGACCAGCTGATCGAGGACATCTACGACGCGGTGACCTTCCCGGAGCGCTGGGGAGGCGTCCTGAAGCGGCTCTGCGCCTTGACCGATGCGACGCACGGCTTCCTGTTCACCGCCGCCCCCCGCCATGACAGCCTGACCGCCGCGTTGTGGGCCCGCCACAACATCACGGACAGGCAACTGGCCGACTACACCACGCATTTCCGCCACCGCGATGTCTGGGCGAACGCCGCGGCGGCGCGCGGTCTGCTGAACCGCTGCGCCGTCCGCCGCGGCGAGGAGCTGGTGCCGGATGCGGTTCTGCGGCGCTCGGCCTTCTTCAACGAGCTGCTGCGGGATCACGGCATGGGCCGGCTGTGCGCACTCACCCTGTCCGACGGCGGCGAGCTTTCGTCGGTGCAGCCGGTGCTGAGTCTCCATCGGCCCCCCGACGCTTCCCCCTTTCCCGACGAGACGGTCCGGCTCCTTCAGGACTGCGCCCCGCATCTCCAGCGGGCGATGCGGCTGCGCGTCCGGTTGCTGGCAGGCCGGGACGGCCGGGAGGAGGCCCGCTGGAGCGGCCGCGCCATCGACCGGCTGCCGATGGGGGTCGCCCTGCTCGATGCCGCCGGGCGGGTCGCCGGCCTGAACCGGGCCGGGCAGGCGATGATCGATGGGCGGGACGGCCTGCGGCTTGTGCAGGGGCGGTTGCAGGCCGAACAGGGGGGCGAGGCGCGCCGGCTTGCCCATCTGCTGGAGGCTGCGGTGTCGTCGGGCGGAAAGGGGGCGTCGGCGCGCCGGGGGGATGCGGCCGATCTCCGGGTGTCGCGTCCCTCCGGCCGGGCGCCCTATCTGCTGAGCGTTCTGCCGTTGTCGCCCGAGGCTGCTGGGCCGTTCGACGATGCGGATGGTGGGGGCGGCGGTGCGCGCATCCGGGCGATGGTCTACATCGTCGATCCGGCCGCGGTGGCGCCGGGGCTGGGGAGGCGGCTGGGCGCCCTGTTCGGCCTGACGGCGGTGGAGGCCGGCCTCGTCGCCGACCTGCTGGCCGACCTGACCCCGGCCGAGGTCGGCGAGCGTCGCGGCGTGGCGATCAGCACGGTGCGCAGCCAGCTGCGCAGCGTCTTCGCCAAGACCGGAACCACCCGCCAGAGCGAGCTGATGAATCTGGTGAACCGCTGTCTTATGCTGCCGGAAGAGCCGTGATTGCCGCAGCCGTGACGGTCAAGGCAGTGCCGACATCACCAGGAGGCCGAGATAGATGCCGATGAACAGGCCCAGCACGATGCCGTAATCGGCCTCCGTCATCGGGTTGGAATCAGGGTCGAACTGCCGCATGAATACGCCTTCTGCGCCGTTGGTCCTGCCTGAATAACAATGGACAGCGGCGGAGCGTTGCGACATCGGCGTGGCATAGGGCGCGCGCCACGGGAGGCGGGCCATTCCGGGACCGGATCCCTGCGAACCGGTCCCGTCTGCGATAAGGGCGGCGATAAGGATCGTCTTGCGCCCGCTTCAGGTGGAGCTTTCCGCCTGCCCGGTGATGGCGGGCTTCGCCGGCATCTCCTCGGCAAGGGCGCGGTAGGCCAGCCCGCCCGCAAGGCCGCCGGCCAGCGGGGCGAGCCAGAACAGCCAGAGCTGCTGAAGCGCCCACCCGCCGACAACCAGGGCCGGACCGGTGCTGCGCGCCGGGTTCACCGAGGTGTTGGTGACCGGGATGCTGATCAGGTGGATCAGAACGAGCGCCATGCCGATGGCCAGCGGCGCGAAGCCGGCAGGCGCCCGCCGGTCGGTGGACCCCAGGATCACCAGCACGAAGAAGAAGGTCAGCACCAGTTCGATCGCCAGGGCCGAGGTGATGCTGTACTGGCCGGGCGAATGCGCGTCGTACCCGTTGGCGGCGAGGCCGTTGACGGCCAGGCTGTAATCGGCCTTCCCGGTGGCGATGACATAGAGGACCAGGGCCGCCGCGAAGGCGCCGACCAGCTGGGCCAGCACATAGGGCAGGATGTCCTTGGCCGGGAACCGCCCGCCGGCCCACAGCCCGAACGTGACCGCCGGGTTCAGGTGGCAGCCGGAGATGTGGCCGATGGAATAGGCCATGGTCAGGACGGTGAGGCCGAAGGCGAGCGACACGCCGAGCAATCCGATCCCGACCTGCGGAAAGGCGGCGGCGAGGACGGCACTGCCGCAGCCGCCGAAGACCAGCCAGAATGTCCCGAGAAACTCAGCGGAGCTGCGCCTAATCATACCCATGCCAACCTCCCACTGCTGTCAGGGTTGCCGAAGGCCGGCGGATGCCGGTGCGCAGACGAGGATAAATCCACTCCCACGGGAGAGAGTTCGCGCGTTCGGGCAGGGGGATGTGGCAGAAGAACAGGGTGGGTGGACCAACCGGATCGGGATATCGCCCACGGGTCCGATGCCCTGCCGAACCTTCATCCCATGGAGCCCTTGAATGGACGGGGCACGTCTCCTTGCCGGAATGCAAGCCGGCCCTTTCCCCCACCCTGCGACAACGCTTTGTTTAAGCTTGATTCCCTATAGAATTGATTGCCAGGATATGCAGCATGTTCTCTGGCCGTTCGACCGATCCCGGGCGATCGATGGGGGGAGTTCGCAATGGCGGAGCAGGGTGAGCGCGACATGGACGGCGAGGCATCCGCCGATCCCAGGCCGGGCGCTTTCCCCCTGTGGCCGGGCGACGGCAGCGTGTGCGGCATGGATGGAGCCGGCGTGCTGGACGCGCTGTTCTCCACCAACGCCGCCCCCATCCTGCTGATCGATCCCGGACGCGACGGCGCCATCGTCGATGCCAACCCGCGGGCCGCCGTCTTTTACGGCCACAGCCGGGACCGGCTGCGCAGCCTTCATGTCTGGGACATCAACCAGCTCGGGCGGGCGATCCTGCCGGCGATGCGCGAGATCGCGTCCTGGGAGGGCGGCCATTACCCGCAGCGTTTCCACCATCGTCTGGCCGACGGGTCGGTGCGCGATGTCCAGGTCTATGCCGGCCCCATCCACCTCGGCGGGCGCAAGCTTCTGCTGTGCATCATCCACGACATCACCGCCGTGATCGAGGCCGAGCAGTTCAATCGCCTGCTGCTGGAGAACGTGCAGGTCGGGGTGTGCGGAATCGACCGCTCGGGTGCCGTCACCTTCGTCAATCCCACCGCCACCCGCGCCTTCGGCTTCCGCCACGAAAGCGAGCTGATTCGCAGCCATATCGGACGCTTCCTGTTTCCTGCTTCTTCCCGCGCCGCAGCCGATGGGAGGGGTACGCCCCATCCGGTGTTCCGGGTTGCGGAGGCCGGAGAGCCGGTGCGCGACATCGAGACGGTGCTGTACCGCGGCGACGGCACGTCCTTTCCCGTACGCCTGACCGCCAGCCCGATCCGCAACAATGACGGGATCGTCGGCGTGGTCATCAGCTTCTTCGACCTGACGGAGGAGCGCGAGCGGGAAGCCCAGGCGAGCGATCTCGCCAATGCTCTTCCGGGTGCGGTGTTCCAGGCTGAACTCCATCCCGGCGGAGGCTTGCGCGCGACCTATTTCAGCACCGCCGCAGCCTCCCTGTTCGGCGTGCGGCCGGATGCCGACCTGACTGCCGCGCGGACTCTGGCGCCTGTGATGGCGATGAAGGGGTGGGCGCGGGTCCGGCACGGCCTGCGGCAGGCCGGCCGGGCGGGCCGGGTCTGGGAAGGCGAGATGGAGATCGCCGGCGGACGCTGGGTGCTGGGCCGCGCCCAGCCGCGCCGCCGGAGCGACGGCACCGTGCTGTTCAACGGAGTGCTGCTGGACATCACCGACCGCAAGGGCCTGGAGGCGGAGTTGCAACAGGCGGCGATGCACGATCCGCTGACCGGGGTGTGGAACCGCCGGCGCTTCCAGCAGGCGGTGGGCGAGGCCGCGGCCAGGCTCGAGCGGTACGGGCGCCCCTATATCCTGTCGTTGATGGACATCGACCATTTCAAGCGCTTCAACGACACGCATGGGCATCAGGCGGGCGACGATGCCCTGCGCGTGGTCGCCGCCACCTTGTCGGACCGGCTGCGCCGCTCGGACGCGTTGGCGCGCTGGGGGGGCGAGGAATTCGCCCTGCTGCTGACCGAGACCGACCTGCCCTCCGCCCTGGGCGTTCTCGAAGCTCTGCGGCAGAGGGTGAGCGCGCAGCGGATGGCGTGCGGCAGGGCGGTCACCATCAGCATCGGCGTCGGCCAGGCCAGGGCCGGCGAGGATATCGACAGCCTGCTCCAGCGCGTCGATGCCGCGCTGTACAAGGCGAAAGCCGCCGGCAGAAACCGCGTCGAACAAGCCTGAGCGGCGGGATCGGTCTGTCCTGCCGGGGCATGCCGTGGAGCGGACGGACCGGGCTTCGCTGACCGTCCAAGGGGAAAATCCACGTCACCCCCTTGTTCTGGAAAGCTTTTCCAAAAACATATGGCGCCTGCCCACGCGGTAAGATAATCATCCGTTTAAAGGAATTATGTCCTTTGAACGGATGAAGGTCCAATGGGACGAATGCCCTCCCGCCATTCGCCTCCCCCCTGACCGTCTTATCGGAGTCCCGACGCCATGCTGCTGCACGCATTGCTCAAACACGTCGAAGCCGAAGGGCTGGGAACCGAAGGAGGGTCCCTGTTCCTTGGCCGGGCGCCGCAGGACACCGCCACCGGATCGGTCTTCCTGCCGAGGGGCGGGACCCGCCGCGACTATGCGCAAGGCCTTCGCCGGCTGTCCTTCCAGGTCCGCACCCATGATCCCGACTATCTCGCCGGGGAGGCCCGCGCCCTGGCGATCGCCGACGCCCTGACCCTGCGGGCGGTCCCCGCCGGTGGCTGTTTCGTCATCTCGTGCCTGCCCCAGCACGAGCCGCTGATGCCCCACGACGAGGCGGCAAGCACCTTCACCTTCATCGTCAACTACCGCGCCGACTGGCGTGTCGCCTGATTAGGAGATTGTACCTATGGCTATCACCACCGAAGACATCGCCCTCGGCATCTGCGACATCACCTTCGACGGCATCGATCTCGGCTCGACCAAGGGCGGCGTCGAAGTGACCGTCAAGACCACGAACTATCAGGTCAAGGCCGACCAGATGGGCGAGACCCCCATCAAGGACGTCATCACCGGCACCGAGGTGTCGGTCAAGGTGCCGATGCTGGAAACCAACCTGACCAAGCTGCTGGCGGTGATGCCGCAGGCGGTCGGCGTCGGCGCGGCCGGTGCCGAGGTCGGGGTCGAGATCCGCTCCGGCGTCAACATCGACCTGCTTGCCATCGCCGCCCCGCTGAAGCTGCACCCCACCGCCCTGCCCGCCTCCACCACCAAGGACGATTTCGTCGCCTTCAAGGCCGCGCCGCTGCCCAACTTCACCTTCAAGTACGAGAACGGCGGCGAGCGCGTCTACGAGGTCACCTTCAGCTGCTATCCGGACGGCACCGCCGGCAACCGCATCGCCGCCTTCGGCGCCCCCGTCGCCGCCTGACCGCGATGGTCAACGGCCGCGGGGGCTTTCGTCCCCGTGGCCGCCCTCGCGGACCTTGCCTGCCACCAGCGACCGGGACCCTCCATGCCCCAGCCCACCATCCTGAACCTTGATGAGTTCCGCATTTCCCGCAGCGTCGTCATCGGCGGGCGCGAGCGCATCCTGAAGAACATGACCGTCGAACAGTTCCTGCAAGCCGGGGACATCGAGCGGAAGCTTGAGGAGGCCGGCAGCGAGCGGGCGCAGATCCCGATCCTGGTCGATGTGATCGCCGGCCATCTCGAGGACACCCCGCGCGAGGAGATCCTCGGCCTCGATCTGGGTCAGCTTCTGGTCCTGCTGGCCTTCATCCGCGGGATCGATCCGGCGGGAGACGGCCAACCGGAGGAACGCCAGCCGGGGGAGCCGCGGGCGGGCAAGCGGGGGAGCCGTCGGGCCCGCTGAGCAGGCTCGACTTCGCCTACTGCTTCGCCCGCGTCAGCCGCTTCTACGGCATCGACCCGTTGCGCCTGCTGGCGCTGCCGGTGCGGATGTTCTGGACCCTGTTCAACGAGATCGACCGGCTGCGCGCGGAAGAGATGGCCGACTGGCTGCCCGTGCATCTGACGGCGGCCGGCGTCGGCGCCCGCGAACTGCACGACCGGCTGCGCCAGCGGGTCGGCACGCCGTTCGCCTTCGCCGACCGGCCCGATGGCGGCCGGGCGGATGGGGAGCCGGGCCTGACCGAGAAGGCCAGAACCAGACTGCGTGCCCGCTTCGGCTAACAGAAAGGGAAGACCATGGCTGAAAACGCCGCCGGCCCAGTCGAAAAACTGGTGATCGAAAGCCAGAATTTCACGATCTCCATCAAACGCCTGGATGGAACCATCAGTAATCTTACGGTGCAAACCGATTCCCAAATGGATAATTTGCATCGGCAAATCGATGAGATGCATAAGGCTGCTGAAGAGCTGATTACACCGCACGAAGTGGCCGGCCGTATCGCAGCATCCTACAGCGCGGCGGGACCTCTTGCCCAAGAGCAGACCGATGCGAAGGCTGCGCAGGGCGCTCCGTCGGACGCACCCGCGCAGAAGACAGACGAGGCCGCCAAGAAGTACAATCAGGTGATGGGCTCTGCCTCGCGTCCGCTTGGCGAACGTGTGAAGGCCAGCTTCGGCGACGGCGTGCAAAGCCTGCTCGGCGGTTGGAGCGACGGCGTGCTGAGCGTCGTGACCGGTAAGCAGCAAATCGGTCCCGCCTTTCAGAAGCTGTTCACCACCATGCGGAACCAGCTGCGGGATTTCCTCGTGAAGTCGATTGCGGAGCAGACCGGCGCCGGGCTGCTCAACGTGCTGGGCTTCAAGACCAGCATCCCCGAAAGCGGCAAATCCGCTGCGAAGGCCGGCGATCCGTCGGCATCCGCCCAAACGGACAAGAAGGACGAAGCCAAAGCATCCTCCGACACGTCCGCGAATGGAAATGGGGCAGCTGGTGGCGGATCGGCCGGCACCGGCAACGGACTTTTCAATTTCATAGACTCTCTCTTCACCTCCGACAGCCTGCTCGGCACCATCTGGTCGAAGGTATCCTCGCTTTTCAAATCGGATGGGCTGCTCGGCGGCCTGATGTCCAGCATCTCCGGCCTCTTTTCCTCACTGCTCAAACCCGAAGGGCCGCTGGGCGGCATCCTATCGGGCGTCGCCAGCTTCATTTCGGCGCTCTTCCACACCGGCGGCATCGTCGGTGAAACCGGCCGGCCGGGGCGGATGGTGTCCGCCGGGCTGTTCGCCGGCGCTCCCCGCTTCCACACCGGCGGTCTGGTGGCGGGCGAGGTCCCGATCATCGCCCGCAAGGGCGAGGCCGTCTTTACGCCGGAACAAATGACGAACGCTGACCGCCTGATCCAGGCGGCGCAGGATGGCGGCCCTGCGGTGACCCAGTCGGTGACGGTGAATGTCGCCGGCGGCTCCACCGGCGACCGCGAGCAGGACAAGGCGCTCGCCGAGCGGATCGGCGCGTCGGTCAAGGAGCAGCTGCGCGCGATGATGGGCAACGAGCTGCGCCAGCAGATGCGGCCCGGCGGCATGCTGAACAACATGAGCTACGGAGGCTGAACGATGGCCGGCGAAACCACGAGCCAGAACACCACGAGCCAGAACGGCGTCCCGGTCTTCCTGCCGCCCTGTCCGCCGGTGACCGGCAGCACCATCGAGCCGGAGGTGAAGGTGCTGACCGCCGGTTTCGGCGACGGCTACACCCAGCGGGCGCCCGACGGCATCCACAACATCCGCGACCAGTATTCGCTGAGCTGGGAGTATCTCGACACCGATCAGGCGCGGGCGATCGAGGAGTTCCTGCGGGCCCGGCGGGGTGCGGAAAGCTTCCTGTGGAAGCCGCCCGGCGAACCCGACCGCCGGCGCTGGATCTGCAGCAAATGGAAGCGCACCCGCACCCATTACCTGTTCTCCAGCATCTCCGCGACCTTCGTCGAGGTCTTCGACCTCTGACCCCGCGCGGCCGCTTCGCTCCCTTCGACGGCGGGGGCGGCGCCCATCCAAGGAATCCCCATGAGCCAGACCAACATCCCCAAATGGGATGAACGGCCGGCGCTTGCCGCCGCCGCCCAGTCGCCCGATCCCGGTGCCTATGTGACGCTGTTCACGCTGGACCTGACCATGTATCCCGGCGGCACGATCCATCACTTCACGCCCTCGGGCAGCGGCGGCGAGCCGGTCCTGTTCGGCGGCATCGCCTATGTCCCGGTCGAGATGGAGACCGAAGGGTTCGAATGGACGGCGACCGGGGCGCTGCCGACGCCGCGCCTGCGCATCGCCAACATCAACCGCCAAATCTCGGCGCTGATCTACCAGTTCTCCGACCTGCTCGGCGCCAAGGTCAGGCGGCTGCGCACCTTCGACCGCTATCTCGACGGCCGGGTGGGGGCCGACCCGCTCGCCTTCTTTCCGCCCGACCTCTACCGGATCGAGCGCAAGAGCGCCCACACCGCCACCCATGTCGAGTTCGAGCTGTCGGCGGCCATCGACCAGGAGGGGGCGATGCTCCCCGGCCGGCAGGTGCTGCGCGACGGCTGCACCCGCCGCTACCGCCATTGGACCGGATCGGGATGGTCGGCCGAAGAGGTCGATTGCCCCTATTCCGGCGGCCTCTGCTTCACCGCGACCGGCGAGCCCACCGATCCGGCGAGGGATGCCTGCGGCAAGCGGCTGGCCGACTGCCGCCTGCGCTATCCCAACTCGACCGATCTCCTGCCTTTCGGCGGCTTTCCCGGCGTCTCCCGGATCCGGGTCTGATGCGGGTGCCCCTCCCCTCACACTCAGAGGAGCCAGCAGCGCATGTTCACCGCTGACGCGATCCTCGCGATGAAGCGCCACGCCCTGGCCGACTATCCGCGCGAGAGCTGCGGTCTGGTGGTTGCCGGCACCTACCGGCCCCTGTCCAACCGCGCCGCCGATCCGGCGGCCCATTTCCGCATCGACGATGCCGACTACCTCGCCCATGCCGGCGCCATCGACGCCATCGTCCACAGCCATCCGGATGGGCCGCTCCACCCGTCGGCCGCCGACATGCGCGGCCAGATCGACAGCGCGGTCCCCTGGGCGATCCTGGCCACCGACGGCGAGCGCTGCTCCGATCCGATCCTCTGGGGCGACGGCGTGCCGGCGCCCGATCTGATCGGCCGCGAGTTCCTCCATGGCGTGACTGACTGCTACGCCCTGGTGCGCGACTGGTTCCAGCTGGAGCGGGGCATCCGGCTGCCGGATTTTCCCCGCGACGACGAGTGGTGGCACGCCGGCAAGAACCTCTATCTCGACCATTTCGCCGATGCCGGCTTCTCGGTGGTCCGTTCCGGCGAGGCGACGGCCGGCGACGTCGCGCTGATGACCGTGCTGTCGCCGGTGCCCAACCATGCCGGCGTCGTCCTCGACGGCGGCCTGCTGCTGCACCACCTGCCGCGCCGCCTGTCGCGCCGCGAACCGTTCGGCCCCTGGCACCGGCAGATCGTCCACATCCTGCGTCACAAGGATCTCGCTCATGGCTAGGATCCATCTGCACGGCGCGCTCGGCCGCCAATTCGGGCGCCTTGCCGACTATCAGGTCCGCGACGCCGCCGAGGCGATCCGGGCGCTCGCCGCCAACCATCCCGATTTCGAGAAGGTCTTCCGCGAAGGCTCCTACCGGCTGGTCCGCGGCCCGCGCTCGCGCGGCGGTGTCGACCTGACCCTCGACACCCTGGCGCTCGGGCTGGGCAGCGCCGACCTGCACATCATCCCGGTTCCGGCCGGCGCCAAGAGCGGCGGCGCCGGCAAGGCGATCATGGGCGCGCTGATCATGGTCGTGGCGATCTATGCCGCGCCTGCTGTTGTCGGCGCGCTCGGCCCGACCCAGGGACTTGGTGCGGCAGCAATCTCAGCGGGCAGTTTCTCCGTCTCCTACGGCTCAATCGCCCTGTTCGGCGCATCGATGATGCTGTCCGGCATCAGCCAGATGCTGTCGCCGACCCCCAAGGCCAACCTGCCCGACAGCAAGCAGAGCTACCTGTTCTCCGGCCCGGTCAACGTCACCGAACAGGGCGGGTCGGTTCCCCTGGTCTATGGCCGCTGCTGGGTCGGCTCGACCGTCATCTCCTCCGGCATGGATACGGAGCAGGTCGGAACCGTCCAGCCCCAGCCGGCGGTATCGGCCGTCACCGCCGCTTCGGCTGAAGGTCCGGCAGGCGGCATCCAGGGGGCCAAGGGCGGCAAGTCCGGCCGCGGCGGTTCCGGCGCCACGGAGGACGCCAACAGCCTGCAATCCGCCGCGACCGCCCGGGTGATCGACCTGCTGGGCGAAGGCGAGATCGTCGGGCTGGTGAATGAGGGGAAGAGCATCTATTTCGACGGCACGCCGCTGATCGCCTCCGACGGGACGGAGAACTTCAAGGGCGTGAGCTGGAAGCTGCTCAAGGGACTGCCCTCCCAGGACGCCGTCGAGGGCTTCACCGACAGCGAGACCTCCGTCGCGGTCGGCGTCGAGGTGAAGAAGGACAGCCCGGTCGTCCGCACCATCCACAGCGACGAGATCGACACCGCGCGCATCGTGCTGCGTTGGAACGCGCTGACCGAGCAGGACACGTCCAGTGGCGATCTGCACGGGTCTTCGGTGGAGCTGACCATCGAGGGACGGGCGGCCAATGGCAGCTGGACGCACCTGCTTGGCGACACGGTGAGCGGCAAGACCACCAGCGCCTATGAACGGTCCTACAAGGTCGGGCTGCGCCGGCTGGGCAAGGCGCCCTACGACATCCGCGTCACCCGCGTCACCCCCGATGCGACCCGCGCCTCGGTCCAGAACAGCTTCTCCTGGTCCCATTATGCCGAGATCGTCGAGTCCAAGTTCGGTTTCGACAATTCGGCGCTGGTCGCGCTGACGGTCAAGGCCGAGCAGTTCGGAAACTCGATTCCCGAGCGGGCCTATGACGTCAAGGGCCTGAAGATCCGGGTTCCATCCAACTATGACCCCGAGACGCGGACCTATTCCGGCCGGTGGGACGGCAGCTTCAAAACCGCCTGGAGCGACAACCCGGCCTGGGTGCTCTACGACCTGCTGACCAACAGGCGCTACGGCCTGGGCCAGTCGATCTCCGAAGCGGCGGTCGACCACTGGTCGCTCTACACCATCGGCGTCTATTGCGACCAGCCGGTCAAGTCGGGCCGGCTGGACGCCAGCCGCCGCGACATCATGGAGCCGCGCTTCACCTTCAACGGGGTGATCTCCGGCCGGACCGAAGCCTACCGCGTCCTCCAGTCCATCGCCTCGACCTTCCGCGGCCTGATCTTCTGGTCGGCCGGCGGCGTGCTGGCCCGCGCCGACATGCCGGCCGATCCGATCAAGCTGGTCACCCCGGCCAACGTCATCGGCGGCAGCTTCACCTATTCCGGCACGGCGCTGAAGGCCCGCCACACCGCGGCGCTGATCACCTTCAACGACCCCGACGACGGCTACCGCCCGACGGTCGAGGTCGTCGAGAATGCCGGGATGATCCAGCGCTACGGCTGGCGGCCGATCGAGGCGACGGCCTATGGCTGCACCCGGCGCAGCCAGGCCCGCCGCCTCGGCCTGTGGATGCTCGACAGCGAGCAGCACGAGACCGAGACCGTCACCTACCGCTGCTCCTTCGACCATCTCGACGTCATGCCGGGCGACGTGGTGAAGCTGGCCGACCCGAACTGGGCGCTGGTGCGCACCGGCGGGCGGCTGGTCGCCTACGACCCGGAGCGGCAGGTCGTCACGCTCGACGACACGGTGACACTGGAAGCCAACCAAAGCCACGTGCTGGCGCTCACCCTGCCGGACGGGCGGCTGGTCGACTGCCCAGTCCGCCGCCCGGTGCAGTCCACCGAGGAGCACACCACCGGCCAGCTCGCCATCGATGCGGCTCCGCTCGGCGGCGCGGTGCCGCAGCCGCATGCGGTGTGGATCCTGACCGCCACCAACCTTGCCCCGCGCCTGTTCCGGGTGCGCGCCGTCACCGAGAAATCGCCCGGCGTCTACGAGGTCACTGCCCTTCTGCACGAGCCCGGCAAATATGCCCGTGTCGAGGAGGGCGTGCAGATCGAGCCGGTGGCGACCCAGAGCGCCGCCAACGCCATCCCCTCCCCCGCCAACCTCGCGGCGGTGGAAAGTGCCTATTGGGTCAACGGCCTGCCGCAGGCCCGGCTGACCGTCAGCTGGACGCCCAGCGACGATGCCCGCATCTCCGGCTACCGCGCCGACGTGATGACGCCGGGCGGCCAGTGGCAGGAATGGAAGGTCACCCGCGCCGGCAGCTTCGACATCGAGCCGGCGGCGGAGGGCGTCTACACCCTCCGCATCACGGCATTTGCCTACGACAACCGCCGCTCGGCGCCGGCGGAAATCCGGGCCACGGTGCGCGGCAAGGGCACGCCGCCCGGCCAGCCGGCCGGGCTGGTCGCCAAAGGCGGGCTGCGCCAGATCGCCCTGTCCTGGGTCAATCCGCCCGACACCGACCTCTCCCACATCGAGGTGCTGGAGGGGGCGGCGAACGATCTGTCGGCCGCCGCCGTCATCAGCACGGTCAAGGGCAACGCCTTCGTGCGCGCCGGGTTGGGCGGGCTGGTCACGCGCTACTACTGGGTGCGCGCCGTCGATCTCGGCGGCAATGTCAGCGACGTCAATTCCAACATCGGTACCGGCGCCACCACCGAGCAGATTTCCCACGACGACCTCGCCGACAAGCTGGTCTCGGAATCGAAGCTCGCTCCCTTCATGGCCGAGCGCATCACCGGGATCGAGAAGATCGCCGAGACGGTCACGTCCGGTCTGGTGCGCGTCAACGACAGCTATGGCCGCATCCGTAGCGAGATCGGCAGGCGCGAGGCCGACGTCGCGGAGGTGAAGGCGGATGTCAGGCAGGTCCAGGACGACACGCAGTCGCTGGCGAGCCGGGTCACCACCGTTGCCGCCGAGTTCGACGGGCAGATCGCCACCGTCAAGGAGGAGCTGACGGCGCTGGTGACGGCGGACGAGGCGACGGCGACGCGCATCGACACGGTGGTCGCGACCTGGGACGGAAATCTGGCCGGCGTGCAGGCGAAGCTGACCGCGACGGCGAACGATACCCGGACCAACGCCGAGCGCATCGACAGCGTCGTCGCCGGCTACGACAAGAGCTTGGCCGGCTATGACAGCCGCATCACCGCCAACGCGACCGCGACTGGCGCGCTCACCACGCGCCTCGATACCATCGGTGCATCGGTCGACGGCGTGAAGGCGGGGCTGACCAGCGAGCAGACTGCCCGTGCCGACGCCGTCGGTGCTCTCGCCAGCCGGATCGACAGCGCGTATGCGCATATCGACGGTGTGTCGGGGGCGTTTCAAAGCCAAGTCAACATTGCGGTCGACAAGGCAAAAGCCGCTGCCGACAGGGTGGACGAGCTGAACACCACCGTCGGCAAGAACACGACCAGCATCAGTCAGCACACGGCGTCGATCAACGGGCTGTCGGGGCAGTGGACGGTCAAGATCGACAACAACGGCGCCATCAGCGGGTTCGGCCTTTCCTCGGACCCGGCCGATGAGAGCGGGGTGCGATCCGAGTTCTATGTGCGGGCCGACCGTTTCCTGATCGGCATTACCGGCCCTGGGGGCAGCATCGACCATCCCTTCGTCATCGGTCGGGTGGATGGGGTGCCCCGCATCTCCATGTCCGCCGCCTTCATCCAGGACGCCTCGATCAACAGCGCGAAAATCCAGGATGCCTCGATCAATAGCGCGAAGATCAGAGATGCAACGATCTCCAGCGCGCACATCCAGGATCTGACGATCCGGGGCCAGAAGATCGAGGACTTCGCCACCGGCAACATGACCGGCGTCACCGGGGCGGTCCAGTTCCGGGAAGGCATCCCGATCACCATCGCCACCACCGGCAAGCCGGTGGCGTTGATCGCCACCGTCACCGGCGTGCCCCCGCGCAGCGGCGGTGGCGAAAACTCAACCTTTGATCCGGGTTTCGACGCCCGCGCCCGCGCGCTGGTGATCGGCACGGCACCCGGCGTGAACACCTATCGGGCCTGCGACATCCTCGGCACCTACCTGCCGCCCAACGGGCAGGTCGAATGCACCATCATCGCCATCGAACTGCGGAAGTAGCCCATGCCCAGCATCGCCGACCCCTTGCCGCCGTTGACCGGAATGCTCGGTCTGTTCGACCCTTCCTACGCCGCCTTCACCGTCTATGACGGCGAGGGTCGCATCCATGGTGCCGGCACCTGCGCCGCCGACGTGGTCGAGATGCAGACCGGCGGCCGCCCCGGTCTCGCCGTGATCGCCGCGGAAGCGCATCACCTGAGCGATTATATCGACCTGTCGGGCGAGGCTCCGGCGGTGCGTCGCCGCCCCACCATCGCCGGTCTCGACCAACTGCCGGATGGGGCGGTGGTGGAGGTGCGCTGCCTCATCACCGGCTCGACGAAAAGCTACACCGTCGACGACGGCTCCTTCCAATACGACGACCTGCCCGGGACCTATCGGGTGACGGTGCGCCGCTTTCCCTACATGGACTTCGTCACGGAGATCCGGCTGTGAAAGTCATCAACACCCGCACCCGCGACGAGATCGCGAAGCTGCGCCAGCAGGCCTACCTCGCCGCATGGCCGGCGGCCCGGCAGCTGGAAGCCCAGCAGGACATGCTGAACGGCGACCCCGTCAAATGGGAGCGCATGCGCGCCGACTTCTCGGCGATCCGCGCGCTCTACCCCTATTCCGACACGACCCCCAGCGAGGAGAACTGACATGGCCGGCTGGTATCGCCAAGGCACCGTTGCCCTGACCCCCGGATCGGCCGCCGTCGCCGGCGCCGGCACCATGTGGATGGGCGTCGTGCGTCCTGGCTCCGCCTTCACCACCGACGGCAGGACGCTCTACGAGATCCGCGAGGTCGCCAACGACCGCACGCTGACCCTCGACCGCCCCTGGGAGGGCGAGACGGCGGCGGCGTCCGCCTATGCCGTCATCGCCGCGTCGGCGACCCTGTCCAACGCCGAACTGGCCGGCGAGATCGCAGCGATGGTCGCGAAATGGGCGGTGCGCGAGGACCAGTATGACGACTGGCTAGGCGGCTCCCCGAACGGCGGCCCGAATGCCGACGGCAAGTACCCGCTGACCGACAGCAAGGGTGTCACCCGTCTGGTCGAAAGCCCGGCCCGCCTGCTCCAGCTCCTCGACGACGGGGTGGTGGAGCATGCCGCGCAGATCATTGCCGCCATCGAGGATGACGTGGCGATGGCACGGCAGGCCGCCACTGCCGCCACGGCGGCGATGACGGCCGTCGGCGCCGACCGGCAGGCCGTAGCGCAAGCCGCCGCGACCGTCGCTGCGCAGACCGGCGAAAGCACCGCCGCCGCCGCGACCGCGACCGCCCAGGCGGCCATCGCCGTCCACCATGCCGATGAAGCCGCCAACAGCGCCGCCGCTGCCGCCGGGCTGGAGGCGTCCGCCACCGCGGCGCTTGCCACCGTGGAAACCGCACGCGACATCGTGCTGGCGGCGCGGACCGAAGCCGGCACGGCGGCGACCGGCGCCCTGTCCGCCAGAACGACGGCCGAGGCGGCGCGCGACACCGCGACCGCTGCGCGGGATGCTGCCCAACAGGCGCGCGACGCGGCGGTGACGGCGCGGACGCAGGCACAGGACTGGGCGGTGAAGACCGATGCCCCGGTCTCCGGCAGCCTGAAATCAGCGCTGTCCTACGCCCTGGACGCAGCCTCCCAGGCTTCCGTCGCCACCGGCAAGGCGATGGAGGCCGCCGGCAGTGCCGCTGCCGCCGCCGCGAGCGCTGCCGCTCTCGACACTGCGGCAACCGCTGCGCAGGCCGCCGCCGGCGATGCCGCGACCGGCGCCCAGACCGCGACCGCCAAGGCTGCCGCTGCTGCCATCTCCGCTGACACCGCCCGTTCGGCCGCACAGCAGGCGGAAACCGCCGGGTCCGGCAGCGCCACGGCCAGAGCCGCGGCGGAGGCGGCCCGCGACAGCGCGGCCATTGCCATGACGGCGGCGCAGGTCGCGGCCTCCCAGGCCGGCCAGTCGCAGACCAACGCCGCCAACAGTGCGCAGACCTCGGCAACGGCGGCGGCGGACGCGATCTCGGCAAAGTCCGATGCCACCGCCGCCCGCGATCTGGCCGTGGCCGCCCGCACGGAGGCCCAGGGTGCCCGCGATCTGGCCCAGGCCTTCGCCCAGGGTGCCGTCGGCTATCAGCCCAGCCCGGGTGTCTATTCCGCTTTCCATTGGTCTGAGCAGGCCAAGGGCCATGCCCAGACCGCCGCGACCATCGTCGGCGGCTCCAATTTCGGCATCGTCGGCGACGGCACCTCGCAGCGCTTCGCCGCGGAGAACCCCGGATCGCTGCTGAACCTCGTGCAGGCTCCGGGCGGCAAGCTCACCTTCAACCCGGGCAACCGCGCGGTCTCCTTCGGCTTCGATGCCACGACGGCGCCGGTGGCGGCATCCGGCAACATCACCGCCGGCACGGTGCAGGGAGCGCTGGAGGAGATCGACCACCGGCTGTCCACCCTGTCGCAGGACAACATCGCCAACGGCGGCGGCTCGGTGCGGGTGACGGAGGACGGAGCGGTCGAGATCGTCCCGGCCGCCGGCCGGCCGGCGACCTACAAGGGTGGCGAGCTGCACAGCTCCGTCACCGCCTACGGCAAGGTGGAGACGGATACCGCCATCGCCACCATGATCGCTGCCGGGCAGGCGGCCGGTGCGGCCAAGCTGACGACGCCCCGCACCATCGCTTTGTCGGGCGGGGCGACCGGCACGGCGACCGCGTTCGACGGCACCCAGAACATCGCCATCCCGGTGACGGCGGTGGCGGCGTCGGCGCTGACCGGCACCATCGACATCGCCCGTCTGCCGACAGGGGCGCTGGAACGCCTGTATCCGGTCGCCAGCGATGCCGAGCGCTTCGCTTTGACCACCGCCCAGGTGCAGAAGGGCGACACGGTGCAGGTCGGCGGCACCGGCGGCCTGATGTATCTGGTCGTCGACGAAAGCAATCTCGGCAACGCAACGGGCTACCGGGCCTACACAGCGGCACGCGCTTCGGCGGTGGACTGGTCCGGGGTGGAGAGCAAGCCGGCTCTGCTGACCGCCCTCGCTTCGCTCGACGCTGGCAGCGGCGTCCTGGTGCAGACCGGGGCGGGCGCCGCCGCCAAGCGGGCCGTCGGCGTCGCCAGCGGCACGGACATTCCCGACAGGGCGGCAGCGGATGGGCGCTATGCGCAGCTTGCCGCCGATCCCACCTTCAGCTCGACTCTCAGCATCCAGAACTCTGCGCGGGCCGAGGCTCTCCATGTGGGAAATACCGGCGGATCGAAGTACACCTTCGTCGGATGGCATGACGCCAGCGGCTTCGGTCGGATTGGCGCTTACGGTTCCGGCGCATGGCAGAATTTCGCCATCTCGGAGGGAGGGTCGCTGACCGCCGTCGGCACGACCGCGATGCCGACCGGCGGGGCCAAGCTGAACGTCGCCGGCGGCATCCAGGTGGACAACAAGGATGTCTGGCACGCGGGCAACCTCGTTCCGGGCAACTATGCCACGATTGCCTCGGCCAACACTTTTAACGGCAAGCAGACGATACTCGGAACCGGCGCGAATTTGCCGTCCAACACCGGCATCGCGTCGGCCATCGGCAACACCGCCGGTTTCGAGATTCAGTCGCAGGGCACCGGCACCCCCGCCGGGGCCGCGTTCATGTCCTTCCACCGCCCCGGCAACTATGCGGTGCATGTCGGTCTCGACACCGACAACGAGCTCAAGATCGGCGGCTGGTCGATGGGCGGGGTCGCCCATAAGGTCTGGCATGCGGGCAACCTGCCCGTGACGATCTCCGGCAACGCCGTCGATTTCAAGGCCAATCCCACAGTCAACGGTGCTCCACTCGTCACCAACAGCGGTACCAACACCGTCACCAAGTCGGCCGTCACGGTTCTCCCCGCCACCGGCAGCCTCGACGTTCCCGCCAAATCCATCCTGGGGGTCTACAGCCAGTTCGTCGGCCAGGCTTTCAACGTCGATTACAACACCGAGGCCAACTACACCCAGGAGAACGCCGCCACCGGCACCGATCAGGTCGGCGGGGCTTTCCAGCTTTACAACACAGCCGGCGCTCAGATCGACAGCGCCACCAAGCTGCTGATCCACGCCGATGGCGCCAACGGCTCGACCGAGATCATCGATGAGCGCGGCATCACGCCGTTCGGCACCCATTGCGGCTACATTCCCAAGGACTCGTCGTTCCTGGCGAGCAAGTCCTTCAAGCTGGCGTTTGGCGCTTCGCAGAACTTCACGATGGAAGGCTGGGTTCGGATCAATCCGCAGGCATCAGGTGGGGGCGACTCCCATATTCTCGACTGCTCCGATACCTCTGCGGACAGCGAACAGCGCCTGCGCATTGGCTACATCGTCGCTCAGACCAGATTTTATTTCGTTGTGAACGGAATCCAGGTCAACGCCAGCACGACATCGACCTATGACGCTTGGCATCACGTCGCCGTTGTCCGCTACAATGGAACGATGACCTTGTACGTGGACGGCGTGTCGGTCGGGTCCACCACGACGGCCTTCACGTTCCCGGATGCCCGCCTGCTGATCGGGCAGAAGAGCGGTTCGACCGCGCATGGTCTGGATGGCTGGATCGACCAGCTGCGCGTCTCCAAGGTTGCTCGCTACACCGCCGGCTTCACGGTGCCGAGCACCGCCTTCTCCACCGATGCCGACACCGTGCATCTGTTCTCCTTCGACGACGGCCATGGCGGGCAGGTGCTGAAGGATCGGGCCAACAGCGGTCATGAAGTCGGCGTTATTGGAAACGCCACCATCTCCAACGTTTGGGCGAAGTTCGGCACGACTTCCCTGCGCCTGCCTGGAGATAATGGCGTCCGGGTTGCGCAGTCAAAGGGACACTCCGACTTCAGCCTGGGGTCCAACGATTTCACTATTGACGGCTTGGGGCGGTTTGATGCCATAGGGCAGCAGACTTTGATCAATATGGGCACACCCAGCGCACATATTGGGCTGTTGCTCCGTAGTCTTGCCGATGGGACGTTGCGCTTCTACCTGTCGTCCAATGCTTCCTCTTGGGATTTGGCAAGCGGTGTCTTGGTCGGTACTTACGCGATCAACACTCCCTTCCATTGGGCGATCACCCGCAGCGGCTCGAACATTTATCTGTTCAAGGACGGCGTGCTGCAAAACACGGTTGTCGTCAACACCTCCAGCATCACCACCCTGACCCAGGCAGTGATCGGCGGGCTCACCGCTGCCGCGTCCGGTGACAACATGACCGGCTACATCGACGAGGTTCGCATCAAGCGCGGCGAGGCTGTGTGGACCTCCAACTTCACCGTGCCTACCTCTGCCTATACTGCCGATGACCGCACAATCCTGTTGCTGCACTTCGAAGGGGCCGACGGCGACAAAGTAACTTTGGACAGCAGCGGGGCGAGCTACAGCACCAATGTCTTCGGCGACACGACGCCGCCGAATATGCTATATAATGGGTCGCCCAGCCTCTCGGCCACCAATACGCGGGGCGGACACGCCACATCCATTGCCCTGTCCGGAGCCCCGCAGTGCTTCTACATTCCATTCGCTACGCCCACCTCGGGTCATCCGATCTACTTCGGAGCCAACGCCAAGCTGTGCATTGAAGCGTGGGTGTACTTGCCCAGCATCCCCAGCGGGACCGCTTATGAACTCTTCTCGTTGATCAGCGCGTCCAGCACCGTCGCCAATATGCGCTGCTACGTCAACTCGGGCAGCGGAACTGTGTACGCCGTCATCTCCGGCACGCCTGCTACAAACAGTTCGACAGCGGTGTTGGCAGGATGGAACCATATCGCACTTATCCGCGACGGCCGGGGCTGGGCCATCGCTGTGAACGGCTCAGTTGGCTCGTTCTCCAACCCGCACCTCAATCCCACCTATGTCAGCGAGGGCTATAATTTCAACTTCGGGGTGTTCAACAGCGGCGGCAGCCTTATCAATTACTGGATCGGCGCTTTCGATGCCATCCGCGTCACCAACGGCCAGCCCCGCTACACCGCCAACTTCACCCCGGCAACGTTGGTCGCCGACGACATGACCACGCTGATGTGGGAGTTCAACGGCGCGGTCGGCCAGAAATGGGTCAAGGAACTGTCTGGCAACAGCGCGCTGATCTCCGCCGCCAACAACGCCCGTACGGTGAAGGATGGGGTCTACATCGCCCCGACCGTCGTTTCGGGAAACAGCTCCCTGTCGGTCTCGACCGCCCAGACCAAGTTCGGGTCCGGCAGCCTGTGCGGCAACGGCTCCAACGGCAACAAGCAGATGCTGTCGAACGCCCCCTGGATGTCCGGGGCGAACGCGCTGACCATCGAGGCGTGGGTCTACCCCACCACCTCGACCACCAACATCATCGCGCAGAAGTGGGACGGCACCAACGAAACCTGGCAACTCTGGCTGGAGTCCGGCACCAATTACCCGGTGTTCCGCTGGAACAACATGGCGAACAACTGCAAGGAGTTGACCGCCATCGCGTTCAACACCTGGACCCATCTGATGGTCACGGTGGGGGCTGACGGCGTCGTCACCCATTACATCAACGGCGTCAAGAAGACCACGGTGAGCGGGCCGGTCGTGCGGACCGACACGTCCGGCGCCCTCTATCTTGGCGGCGCCTACGACGGCACCGGCAATTTCGTCGGCTACATCGACGAGATGCGGCTGTCCTCCACGCTGCGGCAGACCGCCACCTTCAGCCCGGCGACCATCCCCTACGGCGCGAGCTACGTCACCGGCCCCTTCTATGTGGCGACGCTCGACAGCAGCCGCATCGACGTGTCGGATTGGAGCACGATCCACTCGGCGACGATCACGCAGACCACCCCGCCCGGCACCAGCATCAAGTGGCTGGTCAGCTTCGACGGCCGGGCGACGTGGCGGAAGTGGGACGGATCGGCCTGGGTTGTCGTGCCCCTCAACAGCGGGGCCAGCATCGACACCAACGGCAACGATTATCTGACCCTGCAGAATGCCCTCAAAAACCTGAATGTGGAGAGCTACGGCACCATCGACTTCGCCTTCTCGCTGAAGACGGCCAATCCGAACTTTTCGCCCAGCGTCGATGCGGTGACTCTGGCCCGCGACGAGTACGAGCTCGGGGCCGCCAAGATCGACTACACGATCAAGCGCAACGGTGCGGCCGGGGCCGAAATCCACCGCATCACCAACCTGAAGCCCTACCCGGTCAACGTCGTCTACGACTACGTCGCCTGACGCGGGCGGTCCCGGGGCCATCCCCGGGACCCTGGCCCCGATCCGGTGGAGCGCTGTCGCCCTGACGGTCCCGGCAGCGCTCCGCCGGATCCGTTCCCACCCTGTCTCCCCACCTATCGCCCGGGAGTCCCGATCCATGCCCGATCCGATCTGCAAGGCCGCCATCGACCTTGTGAAGCATTTCGAAGGCCTGTCGCTCGACGCCTATCTCTGCCCGGCCGGCATTCCGACCATCGGTTACGGCCACACCGCCGGGGTGACGCTCGGGCAGAGCATCACTGCCGCAAGGGCCGAAACGCTGCTGTCCCGCGACCTCGCCGCCGCGGCGGCCGTGGTCGACAGGCTGGTGACTGTGCCGCTGAATGGCGGGCAGCGCGGCGCGCTCGCCAGCTTCGTCTTCAATCTGGGACGGGGGAACTTCCAATCCTCGACCCTGCTGAAGCGGCTCAACATGGGGGACCATGAGGGGGCCGCCGGCGAGTTCGGCCGCTGGGTCTACGCCACCGTCAATGGCAGGAAAACGCAGCTTCCAGGTCTGGTGAAGCGCCGGGAGGCCGAGGCACTGCTGTTCCGCCGCAATCTTTTCCTGACCAGGATCGCCGCGGCCGATCCGATGCCGCAGGCCCTCAAGGAGCCCGCATGATCCCGTGCTTTTCCCTCGTCGCCGGTCCTGCCGCCAAGCCGGGGTGCAGAAGGCTGACCGCCCGCTACGCGCTCTCCGGCTTTCGCACCATCCCCTGATCCCGGGCGCGATCCAACAGGTTCTTCACCGACGACCGGCTCCAGCGCAGACCGCCGCGCGGCGTGCGCTGTCCCATGCTTTGCAGCCGGCGCGCGATGCCATCGAGTGTGATGCCGGGCTCGGCCCGCGCCAGCCCCGCCACCATCAGCACGAGGTCGTTGCTGTCTACCCGCTTGGGCGCCGCATCGAGAAGGTTCTGACGAACCAGCCCCGCTGCGGCCAGCCGGCGGATGGCGCGGATCAGGCTGTTGGGAGTCCATGGCTTGCGATCCCACGGCCGGGTCCGCCCCTGCGCCTTCAATGCCCGCACGACCTGATCCCATGGTGCCGTCGGGCGCAGAGCCTCGACGGTCGGCAGGAACTCCTGGGCGTGTGCGACGACCAGCTCGTCGCGAGCGGCCTCACGGCCCTGCCGTGCCTTTTCCAGTGCCGCCGGGTCCCGTCGGCGCAGGCCGGGATTGCCGGGCTCCTTCCCCCTGGCCACCGCGGCCCTGAGCCCGGCGATCGAGCGCTCGCGGATCAATGCCCGTTCCAACTCGGCCGCGGCACCGAGAACCTGCAGGGCAAAGCGCCCCTGCGGGCTGGTGGTGTCGATCGGGTCGCTCAGCGACTTGAAGGCGACGCCGCGCTGCCCCAGCCCGTCGATCACCTCCAGCAGATGGAACAGCGAGCGTGCGAGCCGGTCGATGCGCGCCACCACCAGCGTGTCACCTTTCCTCAGGCTGGCGAGCGCCTTGGCCAGCACCGGCCGGTCACGGTCGCCACCCGAGGCATGCTCCTCGAAGATGACCGTGCAGCCGGCCTGCCGCAGGGCGAGCAGCTGGGAGTCGGTGGATTGGTCTTCGGTGGAGACGCGGGCGTAAGCGACGAGGGCCATCGGGATGTCCTGGGCATTCTGGGCGGAGACGCACCTGTCGGGCTCTTTGTACAGAGTATCAGTCGATTTCATCCACCCGGATGAACATGGATGCAGGATGCGAAGGTGGAAAACTGCCCCGGATTGCGGCCCCGGAATCCCTCTTCCGGTTCCGGCATTTGGTGCGCGACAAAAGGCCAGGATCGCCGGCGGGGGCGGGGCGACGCCAGCGTGAGCACCGACATCCCGAGCGTTGATTGCGTCGCGCGGAAGCGCTTGGAATCGCCCGTTTCCGATACCGGGTGTATTGGACAGGTTCCCGAATTTTCATTATCAAATATCGATAACTGACTGTTATATAAAGATATGAAGGATTTGCGCCTTTCCGACCCCCTCCTCCTTCTCGGTCCCTTGGAGCGAGCAGCCAAGGCTGTCGGGCGGCTGGCCCAGGCAACCACCGGCAGTCCGGTTCTGGCCGCCTGGCTGCATCGGTCGCGGGTCGAGGCTGTTGCCGACATCGCCGACAGTCAGGGGCGCCGCGTCGATCCCAACCGACTGCGCACTCTGCTGGCTCAGGTGCCGACACGTGCTCTGCGCGACTGGGGGGCCACCATGCTGGCCCTCGACCTGATGCGGCAGATGCTCTCCGACCCCAGCCCGCCGGCATTCGCTCCGACCAGTATGGACGGGGCGCTCGCCCGGATGGAGGAAGCCCATGCCACAGTTGGACCGGCGGTGCTGGTCGCGTGCGGAGTTGGCTTCTTCGCCCATCTGGAAGCCGGCGGCGACCGCAGCGGAGCCTGTCTGGCTGTTTCCCGTTTCCTCGCCGCTCAAGGGATGACGCCGCTGCCGCTGCCCTGCCTGAACGGGGTCGAGGCGATCCGCCGCGCCGAACCGGACGGGATGTGGCTGGTCGCCTTCCTCGACGGCATCGCCCGGCAAGCGGAACAGGGGGAGGATGGTCTCACCGCTCTGCTGCATCGCTGGCGCGGCTGGCGCCGGCGCGTCGGCGACCGGCGCAGCGACGCCCGTATCCGCCGGGCCGTCGATGCGGTGGCGGCGGAAGGGGTGATCGGCCCGGCCCGGTTGGCCGCCCGGCTGCGTTGCGCCACCAGTGCCGCTACCGACCTGCTGGAGGAATTGCAGCGGCTGGAGATCGCCGTGGAGATCACACGCCGGCGCACCCACCGTGTCTTCGTGGCGGAGGATCTGGCGGCGATGCTGGGGGAGGTGGCGCCGCGGTCCGCGGTGGCGGCGGCCGGAGCCGTTCCTGGGATCGCGCCCGTGGCTCCCGCCGAACCGGACCGGTGGGTGGAACCGGCCGAAGGCGTCGACGATGCGCTTGCGAACCTGGAGCGTATCCTGAAGCGGCAGGATCCATTGCTGGCGCGTTATGGCCGGATCGCGGGGGCATCAGGCGAGGAGTAGGGGGGACGGCACGGTATTCAAACCGGCAAAATCCCCACCTCCCCTCTCCCGTTCCCTGTTGTGGGGGAGCCAGATTGCGCTGGACAGCTTGCATGAACCGTTGGCAATCAGCAGCTGTGGTTATGCGATACCCGCCTCGTTTCCCTGCTGCGGCGCTCTCTGAAGGGAACGGAGGTGGTGGGGCGGGATGCCGATCCCTCTGCCGTGTCGACATCCGCTCTGGTGGATGACTGTGTGGCACGGGTTCCGGTCGGTGACCTGCCGCGGTATCTGCGGCGCCGACCGGAGGATTTTGCCGGCCAACGCCCCTATCTGGTCGCTGATCCACAGCGGGTTGCCGCCTTGCGGGCCCGTCACCGCGATGTCCAGCTGTGTATCGGCCTCTCCTGGCGCTCGGTTGCCAGTGCAGAACGCTCGCTCGGTCTGGAGCAGCTTTTGGCGGCCCTCGCTCCAGGGGGGGCGGCAGCCGGAGGGCGGCTCATCAGCTTGCAATACGGTGTCGACGACCAAGAGCGGCGCATCGCCGGCCTTTTTCATGAAACAAGCGTTGACCCATCGGGCGATCTCGATGGCTTTGCCTCCCTGGTGGCGGCGATGAATTTGGTCATCACCATCGACAACACCACGGCGCACATGGCCGGTGGGCTTGGTGTTCCAGGCTGGGTGCTGCTGCCGTTCATGCCGGCGTGGTTCTGGGGGGTGGCTGCGGCCACATCCCCCTGGTACCCGAGTTTGCGGCTTTTCCGCCAGACGACGCCCGGGGATTGGAGGGGCGTGCTGGGCGAGGTGGGCCGGGCGTTACGGTCCGTGGGAGGAACGCCATGAGGACGGGGCGTCAGGCATGAGCGGGAAATTGCCTGACGCCGTGAGCACAGCGGAACCACTCCGCTCCGTCCCGACGCTCAATGGCCGCGTCCGATCTCAGGTCCTGAGCGCCACCAGCTGACGCAGGGCCTGTTCGGCGGCGGCGAACACGCTGTCCCAGTCGCCCGGGGTGGTCTGGCGGAACAGACGCATCGACGGGTACCAGGGGGTGGTGTCCGCCCACTCGCCCTTGCCGTCGCCATAGACCCAGTAGGGCATGAACTGCAGCAGGTTCCAAACCGGGCGGCCCAGCGAGCCGGCCAGATGGGCCACCGAACTGTCGGTCATGATCACCAGATCGAGCCGTTCCAGCACCGCCGCGGTATCGGCGAAATCGTTGAAATGCTGCCCCAGCGGCGTGATCAGGGTGGAGGTGCCGAGCGTCTCCAGCTCCGTCTCCGGCGGGCCCTTCTGGATGCTGTAGAGCCGCACATTCGGCACGTTGAGGAAGCGAAGGAAACGGCTGAGCGTGGTGGCGCGGCGCGCGTTGTCCTTGAAGGTGACGCGGCCGGACCAGATGATGCCGACCTTGATCGTGCCGTCCGGGCCGGGAACCAGCCGGGCGGCCTTCTCGCGTGCCTCGGCCGGAACAGTCAGGCGGGTGGGCGGCGGCACCGTGTCGATGGTCGTGCCCAGCCGGTGCGGCAGGCTCATCAGCGGGCAATGGACGTCATAGTGTGGATAAGGAGTGCCGGCGCGCACGAAGCCGTCGATGCCCTCCAGCCCGGACAGCAGGCGGTGCAGCTCCGGATGGCATTCCAGCAGGACCCGGCCGCCGCGCGCCTTGACCATCGGCGCATAGCGCGCGGTCAGCAGCACGTCGCCGAACCCCTGTTCGGTGGTCAGCAGGATGGTCTTGCCGTCGAGCGGCCCGCCATCCCACATTGTGCCGTCGGCGATGCGGTTCTGGTAGCTGGGCAGCGACAGGCGGGAATCGTAATCGCGGAAGCCTTCGGCATAGCGGCCGACCTGAAGCAGCGTCAGGGCGCGGTCCCACAGCAGCCCCGGGTCGTTGGGCCGGGCACGCAGGGCGACGTCCAGGATCTCCAGCGCGCGGTTGAACCGGCAGCCGTGCCGCAGCGCCACCACCAGGTTGGACAGCAGGTTGGCGTTGCCGCCCGACAGCACCACCGCATGCTCCTGTGCGGCGATGGCATCGGCATATTGCTCCACGTCGCCCAGCACGTTGCCGAGATTGGTCCAGGCGCCGACATGGCGCTGATCGATCTCCAGCGCGCGCCGCTGGCAGGCAATCGCCGCCTCCGGCTTGCCGGCCTGCCGCAGTAGGGCGCCCAGCGCGCTCCATACGTTGGGATCCCGCGGCTTCTGCTCCAGCATCCCTTCCAGCATCTTGATGCTGAGTCCGTGGGAGCCCTGGCTGGCTGCCGGAGTTGGGGCCGGAGTTGGGGCCGGCACCGGTGCGGGAGCCGGCGCCGATGATACCGGAACCGACGATATCGGATGCGGCGAGGCCTGAAGGGGCAAGGCTGCCTGGGAGGACGGCGCCGGGGCGGCCTGGGTGATGTTTGCCTTCATCTCTCGTCGTCGCTGGTGGTCTGCAGTCGGTTTGGAGCAGGAGCAGAGCGCGGGTAGGGCATAGACGGCTACTCATGGAGAGTCAAACCGTCCCTTCGGCTGCACTTGTGTGCTTCTTGAGGCCGCCCGGCGCTCATGCGGGAGGCTTAGCGCCGCCGCAGATCCTGAAGGTCGATGTCGTCTATCCGGAAGCCAGCCTGCCGAAGCGCCTTCAGCACGATCACCTTCTGGGCGGTGCCTTCGCGCGCGGCGGCCTGGCGCAGCTCCTCAACCAGATAATCGGGCAGCATCGCCTGCCACGGCCGGGTCGGCGCCGGACGGACGATGGTGGGCGCTGGAGCCGGCTGGGGCGCGGGCTGAACGGCGGGCTGGACAGCGGCCTGGGAGGTGGGCTGGGAGACGGTCGACGGCGATGCCGGCGGCTCCGTCTCGGTCGGCAGGAAGCCCTTGCTCAATCCGTACTGGCGGATCGGATCGATGTCGTTCGCGCCCAGTCCGCCGACCCCGATCCCGCCCAATGGAGGACGAGCCGGCTTGGCGGCAGGCTTAACGGTCGGCTTGGCGGGGCTGTCGGTCGACATGGGCACTCCGGTCAGGGCGATGCCGGCTCCAAGAGGGCCGGCCGAATAAGCCATGAAGCATTATCATGACTTGGTGTCCTGTCTTCGCGACATATGGCGGGTGGCCCCTGTGCCATGACGGAAAGCCGACCGGCGTGGCGCGGGGAGCACAGGGGGATAGCAAGGCATCATTCCAACACAAAAAATCATGACATAAAAACATGAGAACAAGTGCGGTCTCGGAGACTCCAAGAGGGGGCGGGCCGGCCATCGGTGGAAGAGGGATGGTCTTTCCGTCTGGAGCGGAGGCATCGCCGGCGAAAAAGCCGGGCGGGAAGGCCTATATGAATGGCTATTATGAAAACGAATCATGAAATGATGTACTGTGAGCTTGGCAATGTGGGGCCGGGCTGTGCCGGTTGTCCGGCATGCCCGCGGCAGTGGGACCGCGAGAAAGGCAGATGCCGTTGCCCGCATTGGCGGGGGTATCCGGTAAGACGCGATTGTCCTGCCCCGTCCGGCCGTTCCTCGGTCAGAATTGAATCTTCGCAGGGGTGGGCGATCATGATTTGGCGGATAGCGCCTTTCCGGGCGCCAGCGTTATCGAGATTCCATGAAATGATGAAAAGCCATGCTTTGGTCGGTTGAGTTGTTGTGCTTCTCCGGTCGCGTCGACGCGACCTCGCTTCAGCCTCATGCCTTCATCAACTTTCACCCTGACAAGAAGTCATGCCTAAAAATCATGATATGATAAACGGCAAGGAGATGCCGATCCTGCCCGCCCCGCTGCCGGGGTGATGGTGCCCCTTGCATCTGCCGGAGGGGAAGCCAAGCCAATCTCTCCGCTGATCCGCACCGGAACCGCCCACCGGTTTGAGGCCCCGCTCCCGATGCGCCCAATCCGCAAAAACGCAGCCCCGCCTTACCCTCAGGTCGCCGGTTATGCGATAAAAATCATTTCATGAAATATCTAAACAAATACATGATATGATCTCACGTCCTGAAACCGCGACTGCGCTCCCCCCACACCCTCCGGAAGCCGCCCGGTCCGCCTCACCCCCGCGGGATCAGTGGATTGGCCGGGGAGCTTTCCAGGAAGGCGACGAACTCGTCGGTCAGGGCGCGGACGTTCAGGTCGGCGTTGCTGTCGGGATTGACCTCGCCCGGACCGTGGCCGGTATAAGTCATCTCCTTCAGGAGGGAGCGCTCGATCAGTTCGGTGCGGAAGGCCGGGACGCCATGTTCGTCCAGCAGGCCGCGGGCATGGCGGTCGACGCGGGATTCGATGGCCGCCTGGGTGCGGACGATCACCACGCTGGAGGCCGGGGTGTGCTTCAGCACGCCGACGGAATCCGCCACCACCTTGAAGGTGCGCACCGTCTCCTTCACGTCCATGAAGGACTGCTGGGTCGGGATCAGCACCCCGTCGCTGACCGAGAAGGCGTAGAGCATGGTCAGGTTGCCGAAGCCGGCAAGGTCGATCAGCGTGTAGTCGAAGCTCGGCGCGTTCTCCTGCACCGTCTGGCGGACGTTCGATTCCGTGATCTCGTCCAGCACCCGCACCCCGGCATCGTTCCGCCGCCGCGCCCATTCGGCCAGATGCCGGTTGGGGTCGCAGTCGAGCAGAAGCACGCTTGCCTCGCGCCGGCGCAGTTCGGAGGTGAGCGCCATGACCAGACTGGTCTTGCCGACGCCGCCCTTGGTGGAGGCGAAACTGATGATCCGAGCCATGCGGTGGTTCCCGGTTGCAGAGGGGGAAAGCGGGGTGACCCGAGCGGGAGCTTTGCGGATTTACACGCAAGAACAGGAAAGATGGAAGTGGTTTCACGTCATGAAGAAGAAGCATGAAATCATGATATTTAAATATAAAATGGCTTTACGGTGGGCGGAAGGGATGCCGGGATGGCGGTTCTTCCCTGCCCCGGCGCTTGTCAGCCCCGGCGTCGCCATGGCATAGCCACCCGGCCCAGCCGTTGCGCCTCCCAGCCGGCGGCAAGCTGTGCCGTGCCCGGATCGACCGCTGCCTGCCTGCGGGTTCCGTGTCCAGCCCGCTCATCCCTCCGTCTCAGCCATTCCGTCGCCAGGATCCGCCGCATGACAGACGCCAGCTTTCTCCAGGTCCGGACCGATGCCGAAGCGGGGCGCCCCTGGCACGCCATGGAAGAGCTGCGGCGCATCCTGCAGCGGGATCCCGGGAATGCTGACGCGGTCAGGCTGTCGAAAACGGTCCTGACCGACATCTTTGCAAAGGGGAGCGACGCCTACCGGCATGGCCGGCTTGAGGTGGCGGTCTGGTGTTTCGTCCTTCTCTCGGAGTATGGCGCGCCGCGCGACACCCTTCGCACCAACTGCGAAGCCATGATTTCCATGATCCTTCAGCGCGCCACGGAGAATGCGAATGCCGGGCGGGCCGGCGACGCCAGGCGCGCCTGCCGGCTGCTGCTGGTCCTCGATCCGGCAATCGCCCAGGCGCATCTGCTCGTCGGGCAGTTCGAGCGCGGCGCCGACGGCGACGGGGCGGGGGCGGTCATGTCGATCGCCCGGGGCTTGCTGCTCGCCCCGGGGACGGCCCATGCCGGCCAGTTGCGCGACATCGCCATCCCGGCCGGCATCCGCGCCCTTGCCGAGTGGCTTGGCCGTGACCGGCCGGCGGCTCCGCTCCTGGGCGCGCTCGGCTGGCTGTGCCCGCCCGGTCAGGCGGAGGCTCTGACCCGTTGCCGCGGGATGACGTTTCAGGCGGAGGCGTGGCAGGGCGCCGGCCGAACGGAGGCACGCCGGCAGGCGGCCGCGGCCGCGATGCATTGGCTGGGAGACCTGCAGCAGGAGCGGCAGGGCTACCGCGACGCCCTGGAGGCCCACAGTCGAGGCTTCGACCTGTGGAACAGCCCGGCCGGACTGGAGCGCAAGGCGCAGGCCCAGCAGTATCTCGTCATCGAGGGGCTGCTGGAGAGCCTGAAGGGCTTCGCCTACGCCTATATCTACGACATGGACCGGCAGGCCGCGGCCCGTGCCTCCTTCGACAGCCTGTCGGCAACGATGGAGCGCCTGCTGGAGGCGCCCCGCATCGACAGCTGGACCCGCACGCAGCGCTGGACGACCCTGCTTGGCATGCGGTCGCTCGTCGGCTATGCGGCGGCGCTCGGACGCAACCCCACTCTTCCGCTGTCCGGCAATCCCTTTGCCGAAGACACGGCCACCAAAGACATGGCCGCCGAAGACATTGCAGGGGGACCGGCCGTCCCGGCGGAAGCAGCATCCCGGCGGGTCTTCGACTGTTGCACCTTCTTCAACGAGGCCGAGATCCTGGAGGTCCGGCTGGCCGAACTCTACGACGTGGTCGAGCGCTTCGTCGTGGTGGAGGCGTCCCACACCCATTCCGGCGAGCCCAAGGCGCTGACCTTCGGCGACCATCGCGAGCGGTTCCGGCCCTACATGGACAAGATCCGCTACGTGGTGGTGGACGAGCTTGTCGGCACCTTCTCCTGGCAGCGGGAAGCCTACCAGCGCGATGCCATCCTGCGCGGGCTGGACGGCTGCCGCGACGACGACATGGTCATCGTCTCCGACGTCGACGAGATCCTGCGGCGCGAGGTGGTGGAGCGGCTGCGCGGCGGCGGGCCGGCCTTCGACACCGTCTTCACCACTGAACTCGACCTGTTCTTCTACCGGCTGAACTATCGCTTCTCCCGCGACTGGCGTGCCGCCGGGGCCGCGCCCTTCCGCTTCATCCGGCAGATCGGCCCCAACGCCGTGCGCTACCTCGCCAAGCAGAACATCGGCCACCTCATCCGCGACGCCGGTTGGCATTTCAGCTGGATGGGCGATGTGTCGCGCTTCGCCGCCAAGCTGAACGCCTACGCCCATCAGGAGCATGCCCAGTCCTTCGGCGAAGGCAACATGGCGGATGTCGCCAGCTTCCTCGACGGCGGCGGCATCCTGCCCGAAGGCGCCCCCGGCGCCCGTGAAGGGTATGAGGTCGTGCCGCTCGACCGTCATCCCCGGCTGGTGCGCGACAGCCTCGACCGCTTCCGGGAGACAGGCTGGATCCGCTAAGACGGGCCGGCGCCGCCCGGCCTTATCCGGGCTTGACGTCGGCGGTGGTGCCGGCCCGGCGCTTCAGCCGGTGCATCGCCTGCTGGCCGCCGCCGGTGGCACGGACCGAATAGAAATAGGCGCTGTCGTCGGTCCAATAGCGGCCCTCGCCATCGACCATCACCGTGCTGCTGTGGATGTCGGCCGGATAGACGGTCAGGCGCGGTGCCGCCTCCGTCGTGAAGCCGGCCAGATGCACGGCGGCGAGCGCCGCCTGGTCGAGGAACCAGACCGGCAGGCCGCGATCCAGGAAATGGCGGATATAGCGCCGGGTCAGGTCGAGGAAACGCAGCGCCCCCATGGTCGGCCGGATGTGCAGCACGTCGGCGTAGAGCAGGCTCCAGATGTCCAGCCGCTTCAGCGCATGGCTCATCATCCCCAGGTCCGAGTGGGCGGAGGCCGCCAGCAGCGGGTTCAGGTCGCGGATCGCCATCAGGTCGACGTCCAGCATCAGCACCGGCCGCCTCCAGCGGGACAGCAGGTCGGGCAGCACCAGGAAACGGCTGCAGGCGTAATAGGTCTTGGCGTTGTCGCCCAGCGGCGTCAGGTCGATGGTCTCGCGCAGGACGATGAAGCGCCCGGCGCCATGGGCAGCGGCCAGGGACGCCACCGTCGCCTCGGCCTCCGCGTCGGGATTGATCAGGTGCAGGGCGATGGCGCAGTCCAGACCGCTGTCCTCGACGATGGACCGCACCATGGTCGGCAGGAACTTGCGCGCATAGACCGCGTCGCAGGATGCGTAGACCACCAGCGGCCGGTCGGCGCTTCCCGCCCCTTCGGCCAGCGTGGCGCGGATGCCGGCCGGCGGCGGCCCGTCACGCAGGGACGCCAGGAAGGCCGGGGCGGTGCGGGTGACGGCATCGCGTCCGCCATGGCGCTCCGCCGCCCGGAGGAACAGGGCGTCGGCCTCTTCCAGCCGGTGCTGTTCGGCGCACAGGCAGGCCAGCCGGCTCAGCGTGAAGGAGACTTCCGGATACAGCTCCAGCGCCCTGCGGTAGGCACGTTCGGCGCGCAGCCCCTGCCCGTCGCGGCGCAGCGCGTTGCCCAGCGCCACCAGCCCGACGCAGTCGTCGCGGCCCTGGAAGCGGTCCACGTCGTCGGCTTTTCCTAAATGGGTCAGAAGCTGCCACAGGTTGGAGCGCCGGGTCTGGTCGGCGGGCGTCAGCCGCCAGGAGGCGAGCGCATGGCCGGCCGCCTCCGCCATGTCCTGTCCGACCAGCAGTCGGGCGAGCGCGTCATGGGCCACCGCCATTCCGACTCCGCCCTTTTCCGCGTCACGTTCCAGCACCCGGCGGTAGAGCGCCATGGCGGTTTCGGGTCCGCCCGTCCGCTCGGCGTCGCGGGCCGCCTGCAGGTCGGCGAATGCGGTGGAGGGAGGGACAGAGGGCATCGGGATCGGCCTCGCAGGCTGGGGCGGGTTTCATCCCATGACGCCCCGTCCCTGACAAGCTGCCGGCGCATCCCTGCTATCTTCTCTCGAGTCGCGGTCTGCGAAGCCCGAATGCGCCATCCCGGGAGGATAGCCGATGCTCTAAATACGGGTCTGTAACCGTCCTGCGAAAATATTAAGGCGGTACCAAGCCAAAACATGGCCGTTCGAGGAGAACGCGCTTGAACAGCTCGCTGAATATCATCAAATGTCTGTATGGACCCAGGAAAGGGTTCCAGCCGAAACTGTGCCACGCCGGTCGCTCCGGCGTGGCACTTTTATATTCGCACCGCCGAAACGACGGTGGGACCGTGACCGGAGTGTGAGCCGTGAGCATTGCCGACGGCCTTAAGATCGCTTTCGACGTCCATCTGTCCGGAAATCTGGAGCGGGCGGATGAGTATTACCAAGCCATCCTGCGCGTCAGCCCGGGCCACCCGATGGCGGCGACGCTGCTGGGGCTGATCCGGTCCCAGCGGACGATGGTCCGCCAAAGCAAGCACAAGACGCTGGCCCTGCTGCGCGGCCGGGGCTTCCGACCCGCCACGGTGATCGATGTCGGGGCCCAGACCGGCACGCCGCCGCTCTACGAGGTCTTCCCCGACGCCCACCATGTGCTGATCGAGCCGGTGGCGGAGAACGAACCGGCGCTGCAACGGCTGTGCGCGGAGCTGCGCAGCGCCGAATACCGCATCGCCGCCGTTGCCAGCCGGGATGGCATGGTCCTGCTGGAGGTGTCCGACGACCGGCTCTACTCCTCCGTCGTTCCGGAGGGTGCGGACGCCCCGCCGGGCCTGCGCAGCGTGCCCGGTGTCTCGCTCGACACCCTGTGTGCCGAAGGCCGCTATGCTGGGCCGATGCTGGTGAAGGTCGATGTCGATGGTCTGGAACTGGAGGTGCTGGCCGGCGCCGTCACCCTGATGCGGCCGGACGCCGTCTTCGTGATCGAGGCGACGGTGGCCGGCAATGATGCCCGCCTGCCTCGCATCATCGACGCAATGGCACCTTACGGTTTCCAGGTCTGGGACATCGTCGATCCCCTCTATCGCCCCGGTGACGAGCGGATGTGGCAGGTGGATGTGGTGATGGTCCACCGCGACGGCCCCTACGCCGCGCTCTGATCCTTAGAACACCTTGCTCTGTCGAATGCCTCGCGGTCTGACGGAGTGATGCCCATCTGCCGGGTATCATGGAAAATCATCTGCTGTGCTTTGCGCGGCTGGCCCATGCTGTGGCGCGCCGCGCGCTTCCCGTACTTCTGAGCAAGTACGCCCGCCCTACCTATCGGCCTTCCAGCCTGTTTGCCGCTCTGCTCGTGAAGGAGCATCTCCGCCTGAACTATCGCGGCTTGGAGGACCTGCTGCGGATCTCAGGCCAACTTCGTTGCCTGTTCGGCTTCCTGAGCGTCCCCGACCACTCCACCTTCTGGTGGTTCGCTCGCCGCTGGCTCAGCGCCGAACTGGTGGCGTCGGCTTTGGCGGAGACCGTGCGCCGGGTCAAACGCGATGGCCAGCGGTGCCAAGTTGCCCTGGACAGCACAGGGCTCTGGCTCAGCCATACCTCACGGTATTTCGAGTGGCGGGCCAATCGCGAGCGCGGTCAGCGTGGATGGCTGAAGTGGGCGTTGGCGATGTGGGTGGGCCCGCAGATGCTCTTGGCGCAACGGGTTCGTCCAGGACCAGCGGGCGATTTCCCCGATCTGGTCCCGCTGGCGACTGACGCCTCTGCGGTGATGGCCTTCGACGAGGTGATCGCGGATGCCGGATACGACAGCGAGGCCAATCATCGCTTCTGCCGCGAGACATTGGGCGTCCATTCCCTCATCCCGGCGAAGAAGCGGCGCTCGATCAAGGTCATCGCAACCACCCCATACCGGCAGGAGATGCACCGACTGCTCAATGACCCAGGGGATGCTGCCAGCAAGCGCGCTTACCGGCAGCGCTGGAAGGTCGAAATAGTCCTTCCGCAAATGACAAAAACGCCCGCGCTCGCCGTCCGGGCTGAGCGGGATGACGTAGCGGATTTCCACCTCACATCCGGTAACGACGATGCGGTCGATCAGCAACTCCACGAGTTGGCGGCGCCGCGCGAAATCAGCGTCAGCCAAGCCGGACTGCATCCGCTGGCAGAAATCGGCTGCCGAAGCGGCCCAGCCAGCGAGCTTCATGTGACGGCCGGCTTGAGCGTCCAACTGTTCTGCTTGGGTGCGCAAACCTTGCATTCGCTCATCCGCCACCTGACGCCGGCGTTGATATTCCGGCAGAGGGATCACGCCGAGCAGATACGCGTCCGTCAGGCGCTCCATCTGCTGCTCAAGCCCACACTGACCTTTACGTAGCTGTTCGCGTCGGGCTTGCAGTTCCTGGGGCAGCCAGCCTCCGCCATGCGCCCGGCTGAGGGCTTGGGCAATCTGCTCAGGGGCGGTAAGGAGTGCACAGAGATCCTTCCAAACCAAATCATCGAGCTGCTGAGCCGGAGCGTAGCGTGCTGAACAAGAGGTTTCTCGCCCGCTGGTGATCGCATCGCCTTTGCCACGGCAGACATAGTAATTGTATCCTGGGTGAACGGTGCGGCACACACACCCTGACTGACAGACGCCACAGCTTACCAACGCCCGCAGCAGATACTCATGTCGGGTGTTATGACGCCGTGCAAATGCTTGGTTTTGATCAAGTTTATCCCGAGCCTGCTTGAACTGTTCCTCACTGATCAAAGCCGGGATGTTCGCCACCGGCATCCACTGTTCTGCTGGCGTCGGGATCGACGAATCCGAAGGGCGGCCGATGGGGTGAGTGGCCGACCGACGGCTGCGGGGTGGACGGCTGCGCCACCGCCCGGCGAAGACTTGGCCGGTATAGCTGGGGTTGGTCAGAATGCCGCGCAGGGTGGTTGGGGACCAATGCGGCCGGCCAGTCTGAACCGCTCCGGGTTTGTTGGAGGCTCCATTTCTTGAGAAGATGGAGTCATCATGACGAAGCAGAGATCAGCGAAATACGCCCCTGAAGTCCGCGAGCGCGCGGTTCGGATGGTGTTCGAGCATGAGGGGGATCACGCCTCGCAGTGGGCTGCGATCGGCTCGATCGCGTCCAAGATCGGCTGCACGGCGGAGACACTGCGGGGCTGGGTCCGGCAGGCCGAGCGCGACCAGGGCAAGCGGCCCGGCCCAACGACGGACGAGCAGGAGCGGATCAAGGCGTTGGAGCGTGAGGTGCGGGAACTGCGCCAGGCGAACGAGATCCTGCGCAAGGCGTCGGCGTATTTCGCCCAGGCGGAGCTCGACCGCCCGTTCCGGAAATGATCACCTTCATCGACGCGCACCGCGCCGTCCACGGGGTCGAGCCGATCTGCAAGGTGCTGCCGATCGCCCCGTCCACCTATCGCGCCCATGCCGCCCGGCGGGCCGATCCGGCCAAGGCGCCGGCCCGCTCGCGAAGTGACGCGGAGCTGAGGGAGGCTATCCGGCGGGTCTGGGACGCGAACTTTCAGGTCTACGGGGTACGGAAAGTGTGGCGACAGTTGCGGCGGGAGGGCACCGACGTGGCGCGCTGCACGGTGGCCCGGCTGATGAAGCACATGGGTCTGAAGGGGGCGACACGCGGCAAGGCGGTGCGCACCACGATCAGCGACCGCGCCACACCATGCCCAGCCGACCGGGTGAACCGCCAGTTCCAGGCGCCGCGCCCGAATGCCTTGTGGGTGGCCGACTTCACGTACGTGGCCACATGGCAAGGCTTCGTCTACGTCGCCTTCGTCATCGACACCTTCGCCCGCAAGATCGTGGGCTGGCGGGTGTCGCGCACCGCCCACGCCGGCTTTGTCCTGGATGCCCTGGAGCAGGCGCTTCACGACCGCCGGCCAGCCAAGGGCAGCGGCCTCATCCATCACTCCGACCGCGGGTCGCAATATGTCGCTGTCCGGTACACCGAGCGTCTCACCGACGCCGGCGTCGAGCCATCCGTGGGCAGCGTCGGCGACAGCTATGACAACGCCTTGGCCGAGACCATCAACGGCCTCTACAAGACCGAACTGATCCGGCGCCGAGGACCGTGGCGCACCCTGGAAGCCGTCGAGTTCGCCACCCTGGAATGGATCGATTGGTTCAACAACCGGCGCCTTCTCGAACCCATCGGCAACATTCCGCCTGCCGAGGCCGAAGCGCGCTACTATGCTCAAACCGAGGCCGTCGCTATCGCGGCGTGACTCAAACCAAATGGCCTCCGACAAACCCGGAGCGGTTCACCTGCACCGTGTCCTCTTGGATCGGCTGGGCTATGCCAACGCGATCAACTGGGAGCGAGCCGCCGTGGACAGCGCCGCAGTCCCGGCAAAAAGGGGGGCGAAGCGACCGGGCCGAACCCGACGGACCGTGGCAAGCCGGGTTCCAAGCGCCACATCCTCGTTGATGCCAACGGCATCCCGCTGGCCGTGAGGATTTCTCCAGCCAACCGGCATGACAGCAAGCTCCTGGAGACGTTGGTCGATGCCGTGCCGGCAATCCGCCAATGTGCGGGCCGGCCACGGCGCCGACCAGCCAAACTGCACGCCGACAAGGGCTACGACTTCGCCCACTGCCGGCAGGCGCTACGCCGGCGGGGGATCATTCCACGCATCGCCCGGCGTGGCATCGAGAGCAGTGAGCGCCTTGGCCGACACCGATGGGTGGTCGAGCGGACGCTCGCCTGGTTTGCCCGCTTCCGCCGCATCGCCGTCCGCTATGAACGGCGCGCCGATATCTTCACCGCCTTCCACCACATCGCTGCCAGCCTCATCTGCTGGAGATTCGTCCAGAGATGGTTCTGTTAGGCGCTCTTATTCGGCAGCGCGCTCACGCAGGGCCTGCTCCAGCCGGTCCATGGCGTTGTTCCAGGAGCCGGGCCGGTCCTGGCGGAACAGGCGCATGGTGGGGTACCAGGGGCTGTCGTCGCGGTCGAGCATCCAGCGCCAGTCGGGGGCGAAGGGGACCATGACCCAGACCGGGACGCCGAGGGCGCCGGCGAGATGGGCGACTGAGGTGTCGACGCAGACGACGAGGTCGAGGCCGGCCATGATGGCGGCGGTGTCGGCGAAGTCGCGGATGTCGGGCGACAGGTTCAGCAGGGGGAAGCCGCCGGGCGGGTTGGCCGCCTGCCCTTCGGTCGGTCCTTTCTGGATGGAGACGAGGCTGATGCCGGGAATGGCGGCCAGCCGCGCGAAGGGAGCCAGCCCGATGGAGCGGTTCTTGTCGTTGCCGTGGGTCGGCGATCCCGCCCAGACGATGCCGACCTTCAGACCGCTCAAGCCTGCCAGCCGCTCGCCCCAGCGCGCCGCCAACTCCGGCTCCGCCGACAGGTAGGGAACGCGGGACGGCACGGTTTCCAGTCGGGTGTCGAACAGCGCCGGCAGGCTCAGCACTGGGATCTGGACGTCGAAGTCGGGCAGCGGCCCGCCGGTCTCCACCGGGATGGTGCCGGGCAGGCTGCGCAGCACCGGCAGCAATGCCCGCTGACATTCCAGATAGACCGGCTGTCCCCCCGTTCCTCCCCCGGCTGTTTGGGCCAGCAGCGGCAGATAGCGCACGAACTGCAGCACGTCGCCGAAGCCCTGTTCCCAATAAACCAGCAGCCGCCGGCCCTTCAGCGGCGAGCCGTCCCAGCGCGGCCTGTCGAAGCTGCGCTGGGGTGAGGGCAGGCGGCCATGCTTCCAGCGCCATTCATAGCCCCGCCAGCCCTTGACGAAATCGCCCAGCAGCAGCCGGACCAGGGATTCGTTCCAATGGGCGCCGGCGAAATCCGGATCCAGCCGGGTCGCCCGCCGGAAGGCCAGCAGCGCCTCCCAGAAGATGCCCTTATCCTTTAACGTGGAGCCCAGGTTGCTGTAGGCCCCGGCATAGTGAGGATCCAGCACGATGGCGCGACGGAAGCGTGCCGCTGCCTCGTCCACCCGGTGGTCCATGCGCAGCATGGCGCCGTGGTTGTTGGCGATCTCCGCATTGTCGGGCGCCAGGACAAAGGCGCGGGCGAAAACGTCGCAGGCTTCCTCCGGCCGTTTCAGCCGCTCCAGTTGGACGCCAAGCTCGTTGAGCAGGGCCGGCTGGTCGGGTTTCAGCCGGATCGCGGCGCGATAGGCCCTTACCCCCTCCTCCAGTTGGCCGAGGCGGACCAGCAGCGCCCCCAGGTTAATCCAGCCGTTCAGCGAGTTCGGCGCCAAGCTCAGGGCGCGACGGAGCAGGGCCAACGCTTCCCCATCGCGGCCGGCGTCTGCACGCAGCAGTCCCAGATTGTTGACGGCGGGGGCGAACTGGGGGGCGACGGCGACGATCTCGCCATACAGCCGGGCGGCCTCCCCGGCCTGGCCGCTCTGCTGGAAGCCGAGAGCCGTGGCGAAGGCTTGCTGGATATTCATGAAGGACAGCATTGCCCCGGTTGAGGAACTGGTTTTGGACAGCATCGGGAACCGGCGTGATCAGTAGCAGAGATGGCCAGTGCTGGAAAGGACTGGCGCCGGCCGGACGGAGGTGGGGTGGCAGGGGGGCCGGTTGACCGCTTGCATTGCCGCCGTTCACCGCCCATCAATGGCGCTCGTCGAACGGGGAATGTGGCGCGCGGCATGGCACGGCTTCTGCTGATCAATTACGAATTTCCGCCGCTGGGTGGCGGAGCGGCCAATGCCACCGACAACACCGCGCGCGAACTGGCAGCATTGGGCGAGGAGGTGCTGGTGCTGACCTCCGCCTTCGGCAACCTGCCGCGGGTGGAGCGCCGGGCCGACGGGGTGGAGATCCACCGCATCTCCACCCTGCGCCGCCGCCGCGACCGCAGTTCGGTGGTGGAGATGCTGGCCTTCCTCGCCAGTTCACTGGTGATGGCGCCGTGGATCGCTGCCCGCTGGCGCCCGGACGCCACCATTGCCTATTTCGGCCTGCCCTGCGGCCCGGCGGCCTGGATGGTGAAAGCACTGTCCGGCGTGCCCTATGCGGTCAGCCTGCGCGGCGGCGACGTGCCGGGCTTCCAGTATGACGGCATCTCGCTCTATCACCGGCTGGCCGGGCCGGTGATCGGCTGGCTGTGGCGCCGGTCCTCGGCCGTCGTCGCCAACAGCGAGGGGCTGGCCGACCTCGCCCGCCGCTTCGCCCCTGACCAGCCGATCGCCATCATCCCCAACGGCGTCGATGCCGCCCGCTTCTTCCCCGCCGATACGACAAGTGCCGGCGACCGCCTGTCGCTGCTGTTCGTCGGCCGGGTGGTGCGCCAGAAGGGGTTAGACGTGCTGTTCGAGGCGCTCGCCAACCTGTCGCCGACTCTGCGTGACCGCATCGGCCTGACCATCGTCGGCGATGGCCCTGCCCGGTCGGAGCTGGAGGCGCAGGCCGCCCGGCTCGGGCTGTCGGAACGCATCGCCTTTCGCGGCTGGCTCGGGCGCGACGAGCTTCCCGCCGCGTATCGCGCCGCCGACGCCTTCGTCTTTCCATCGCGCGACGAGGGCATGCCCAACGTGGTGCTGGAGGCGATGGCCGCCGGCCTGCCCGTGGTGGCGACCCGCATCGCCGGCAACCGCGATCTGGTGGTGGAGGAGGAGACCGGCCTGATGCTGGATGCCGACGACACCCCGGCGCTCGCCGCCGCGCTCGCCCGTCTGGCCGGAGACCCGGCCCTGCGCCGTCGGCTGGGCGAGGGCGGGCGCCGCCGGGTGGTCGAGCATTTCTCCTGGCGCGCCGTCGCCGCCGCTTACCGCGATCTGTCGCTCGCCGGTCACGCCGCGGCGGGACATGTTCGGTCGGCGCAGGCGGACTGAGCGGCGTCGCTTGACGTGCTGTTGACATCCGATGGCTTTCGGGAGCGTATGGCGGCGCGGCAGAGCGGATCGGACAGCAAGGGATCGGACAGCGTGGCGGAACCGGTGAAGACGGCGGAAGGCAGGGGCGGCACCCCGGCCGGACCATCCGCCCTGGCCTTCGATTTTGGCGAGAACTGGGACCATTACTCGCGCACGGTGCTGGACGAGCCGCGGCTGGTGGCGGCCATCGACAGCCTGAAGGGGCTGGTCGGGACCGACCGGCTGAAGGACGCCAGCTTCTGCGACGTCGGCTCCGGCTCCGGCCTGTTCACCATCGCCGCCGGCAAACTGGGCGTCTCCCGTGCGCTGGGCTTCGACGTCAACCCCACCGGGGTCGAGGTCGCCCGCCGCAACCTGGGCCGCTTCGCGCCGGATTTGACCGACCGCATCGAGTTCCGCCGCGGGTCTGCGCTGGACAGCAGCTTCGCCAGCTCGCTCGGCCGCTTCGACGTGGTCTATGCCTGGGGCTCGCTGCACCACACCGGCTCCATGTGGCCGGCGATCGAGACGGTAGCGCCGCTGGTGGCGCCGGGCGGCACCTTCGTGCTGGCGCTTTACAACCGTCACTGGACCTCGCCGATCTGGACCCTGATCAAGATCGTCTACAATCTGTCGCCGGGCTTCCTGCGGAAAGTCTGGGATTGGACTCTGGGCTCGCTGATGTTCCTGGCGACCTGGGCGATCACCGGGGCCAACCCGCTGCGCAAGGAGCGCGGCATGGAGTTCTGGGTGGACGTGACCGACTGGCTCGGCGGTTACCCCTATGAATATGCCAGTGCCGACGAGGTGCGGGCGCGGATGGACGCGCTCGGCTTCGACATGCTGGAGGTCCGTCCGCCGCGCGTGCCGACGGGCTGCAACGAATTCATCCTGCGCCGGAGGCCCGCATGAGCGACGACGCATTCAAGTCCGCCACTCCCCTCTCCACTCCCTTGCCGGCGGCGGCGGCTGACCATCCCGGCGGCGTCGATTACGACGACAGCTGGGAGCGTCGCTGGAACGACATGCGCAAATACGGCCCGACCGGCCGGCATCTGCGCCGCATCGTCACCGAGATGGTGCGCCCGCTGAATTACGACAGCTTGGCTGACGTCGGCTGCGGCCAGGGCTCGCTGCTCGCCACGCTGATGCCGCTGAAGCCGCAGGCCAGCTACACCGGCCTCGACTTTGCCGCCAAGGCCATCGACGTCGCCCGCCGCAGGGCGCCCAATGCCGAGTTCGGCCTGCTCGACGTCGCCGCCGGCCATCTCGACCGCCGCTTCGATCTGGTGGTCTGCACCGACGTGGTCGAGCATATCGAGGACGATGTCGCGGCACTCCGCAACCTTGCCGCCATGACCGGCCGCTACCTGCTGGTCTCCACCCTGCAAGGGCGGATGCGCGACTTCGAGCGCACGGTCGGCCACCACCGCAACTATGCCCGCGGCGAGTTGCAGGCCAAGATCAAGTCGGTCGGGCTGGAGATCGAGCGGGTGGTGGAGTGGGGCTTCCCCTTCTTCTCGCCACTCTACCGCAACGTCCTGGGCGCCGCCAGCGGCCAGGGCACGGAAGGCGACTACGGCCCCGGCCGCCGACTCATTGCCGAGGCGCTGTACCACATCTTCCGCCTGAACTCCTGGTCGCACGGCGACTACATCTACGTGCTGGCTCGCCGGCCGGGGTCGTGAGTTCCCTGCCTCTCCCCCATGCGCCCGGCGGGTCTTCGCTCCGCCGGGCGCATGGGGGAGAGCATGATCTTCTTTCATCACGTCATGATTTCATGAAAAGGTGTCTTTAAATGCGTCCCCGCCTGAAGGCCCTGGTCAGCGCGCTGCTGGTCGCCCTGCTGCTATGGCGGGTCGATGTGGCGGAGGTCGGGCGGGTGCTGGCGGTGGCCTCGCCGGGGCTGATGGCGCTCGCCGGCCTGCTGTTCTTCCTGATGCATGTGCTGAACGCGCTGAAGCTGCGGGTGCTGCTGCCGGAGCTGCGGGCCGGGCGGCTGCTTGCCTACACGCTGGTGGCGCAGCTCTATGCGCTGGTGCTGCCGGGCCAGCTGGCGGGGGAGGCGGTGAAGGCCTACCGGCTCAGCCGTGACGAAGGGCAGGGAGAGATCGGCGGCGGCCGCATCGTCTCGGCGGTGGCCTTCGACAAGGTGACGGGAATCGCCGGGCTGCTGCTGTTGACCGGCGGAGGGCTGGCGGTGCAGTCGGCGCGCTTCGGCGACGGGCTGCTGGTGGCGGTGGTGCTGGTGCTGGCCGGGCTGGCCGCGGCGACCGCCTTTCTGGCCTGGTCGCCGGCGCGCACGCTGCTCCTGGCTCTGCTGGGCTGGCGCGCCGGGCCGAAGCGCGAGGCCTGGCTCCTCGGCCCGCTGCGCCGCTTTCTGGAGGCTTGGCGCGACCAGACACGCCGGCCGGGGCGGGCATTGCTGTCTGTCGCCGTCGGGATCGCGGTGCAGGTGGCGGCGGTCGCCGGCAGCCAGTCGCTCGGTCTGGCGGTCGGCATCGACCAGCCCTTTTCGGTGTGGAGCGCGGTGATCGGGGTGATGTCGGTGATCGTGCTGATGCCGATCACCGTTGCCGGCATCGGCCTGCGCGAGGCGTCGCTGGTCGGGCTGCTCGATCTGGTCGGGGTGCCGCACGCCCAGTCGCTGGCGCTAGGCTTCGGCATCCTCGCCTTCCAGGCGATGGTCGCCTTGCTGGGTGCCGTCATTGACCTGACGGTCTTGCGAGAGCAGCGGACATAACTTTAACCTGAATGCCACTTCTTCCCCTGGCTCTTCGGGCTTGCGATCCAGCCGCTCGGTTGGCGATGTCGGAAGGGCGGAGAAGAAGGCCTCCCAACCTCAGGCTTTGAGCAATGGTTTTTCCGAAGATCCTAAGTTACTCTTTTTGCAGGAACCACCATACGTCGCCTCTCCCCCGCCCGAAGGATTCTTCGATGTGTCCGATGTCCTCTGCATGATGCTTTATAAATTGTGGTGGTAGGTTGAGAAAACTCTTTATAAATTTCCTGTTCTGGCTGAGAGAATGACGAAGATTATTAAAAACGTTGTCTGTGTTGCGACGCTCAAGGACATCCAGGTCTGGATTCACGCGTCATACGCTATTCCCCGGCATATCAAGGCTGAACGTTACGTTGTTGTCACGCCCGAAAAATATACTCGCATCTTCAAAGCGGTGGGAAACCCCCGCTTCGAAGTCATCGCGGAGACTGTCGTGGCTCCCAACATCGATCTGGAATATGTCGCCAAGCGAATGCCGGAGGGGAACCGGTCTCGGGCCGGCTGGTATTATCAGCAAATCCTGAAAATCAGCAGCCTGTTGCACCTGCCGTCTGCTCCGGACGATGTACTGCTTATCTGGGATGCTGACACGATCCCCTTATGCGATCTGAATTTTATTCAGGACGATAATCTTATCTATTTCAAGGGAAGAGAAAAACACCACCTTCCCTATTTTCAAGCCATTCGAAAGCTGACCGGTTTAGAGAAGCGCGTAAATTTCAGCTTCATTGCCCAGTGCTTTCCCATTTTCCGGGAGTGGCTCGACGAGTTTGTTGCAGTCGTCGAGAACAGGCACGAGGAACGCTGGTGCGACGCGATCTTGTCCGCGACCGACCTGTCTGAAGTCTCAGGCTTCAGCGAATACGAAACGATGGGAACCTTCCTCGCCAACACTCGGCCTGAACGCATCTATGTCAACCACATGGCTTGGGAGCGCTTCGGCAATCGGATCTGCCCGGTCGAGCGGGCGCGTCCAGATGTTCTGGGAACGGGATGTGCTTTCGTGTCTTATGAATCCTGGGCGCCTGCCCAGCACCCCGCGGACAGGCGGGAATTGCCGATGCCGAAGGATGAGCAGGGTTTTATCGACCTGTTCTTCAACAGGATGACGGGTTCTCGAGGTGTGATCCAGATCGGCGCCAACGATGGGATGATGGAGGATCCGCTTCACCGATATCTGTCCGACGAACGGCACAACGCCGTTTCCGCAGTCCTGATCGAGCCGCTGGGCTATTACTTCGACAATTTGGCCAGACTTCATGCTACCCGGCCGAATACGCTGATGCTGAAAATGGCGGCGGGCATGAGCGAGGCGGAACGGAAATTCTACCATATTCTCCCGGAAGTTGCCGATGAAATGAATGGTGATGGGCCGTCGAACAATTGGGCACACGGACAGGGCAGCTTTTTTCGTGAAAGCGTTGAATTCTGGATCCGGCAGAACCAATTCCGGGGCGAGGTCTATCAGGCGAACATTGGCCGCTATCTTGCCGCTATCCACGAAACCGTCGTCAATGTCATGCCGCTGCGTTCCCTTGCGTTGGGCGGGATCGACAACCTGCTACTCGTGATAGACGTGCAGGGGGCGGAACTCGATGTCCTTCTGGGCGTGGATTGGCGCAAGCGTCCGAACTGGCTGATCTTCGAACAGGATATCGCAGTGGTCGGGTTGATCGAGGAGCTTCTTACCGCTCTTGGCTACGTCTACATCTGTGGCACCAGCAATCCTGTTTGGGGGCTGGCGGAGGCTCCGGTCCAATTCGTGAGGTGATCTGGAACGCCTACCAGACAGGTATCCTCCCTCCTCTCGGCGATGGACGCGGGGTTGCCGAAAGCGTGGCGCCCGATTGTGTGCCCTTCCCCGATCTTCCGCCCAATTAGCCGTTGCGCTCGCCGGATCCTGCGGCCATACCATGGCCCGGCATCGCACCCACAGATGACAGCAGCCTCCGGACCCGTTCGATGACCCTCCTGCTTGCCCCCGGATCCGCCACCACGGACACCGGCACGGTTTCCGTCTCGGTCCTGATTCCGGTCTATAACGAGGAGGACAACATCGCCCCCCTGTGCGGCCGGCTGATCCCGGCGCTCGACGGGCTGGGGCGTAGCTTCGAGGTCATCTTCGTCAATGACGGCTCCACCGACGGGACGGAGGCGGAGTTGCAACGGGTGGCGTCCGACAGCCGCATCCGCGTCATCAATTTCCGCCGCAACGTCGGCCAGACCGCGGCGATGATGGCCGGCATCGACCATGCCCGCGGCGACGTCATCGTGCCGATGGACGGCGATCTCCAGAACGACCCGCAGGACATCGCCGGGCTGCTCGCCAAACTGGACGAGGGCTACGACGTGGTGTCGGGCTGGCGCGCCGACCGGCAGGACGGTTTCCTGCTGCGCACGCTGCCGAGCCGGATGGCCAACAAGCTGATCTCCACCATCTCCGGGGTGAAGCTGAACGACTATGGCTGCACGCTGAAGGCCTACCGGCGCCAGATGCTCCAGGGCTACCGGCTCTATGGCGAGATGCACCGCTTCGTGCCGATCTACGCCCGCTGGCAGGGCGCCAAGCTGACCGAGATGCCGGTGCGCCATCACCCGCGCCGCCACGGCCAGTCGAAATACGGGCTGGAGCGGGTGCTGAAGGTCGTGCTCGACCTCGTGGTCGTGAAGTTCCTGACCCAGTACGAGACCAAGCCGATCTACATCTTCGGTTTCGCCGGCCTGATGTTCATGGGTCTGTCGGTGCTGGCCGGCATCTATGCCATCTACCTGAAGCTGGTCGACGGCATCTCCTTCATCCTGACGCCGCTGCCGCTCCTGGTGACGATGGGGCTGGTCACCGGCGTGATGTGCATCCTGATGGGGCTGCTGGCCGAACTGCTGGTCCGCATCTATTTCGAGAGCCAGGGCAAGAGCCACTATTCGATTAAGACCATGCTGAACTTCGACGGGCCGCCCCCGCCGGACCGTAGCCTCCGGGACTGATCGGTCCCGATAAAGAAAAGGCCCCGCACCGGGAACGGTGCGGGGCCTTTTCGCATCAGGGCGTCGCCGCCACCCCGCCGGGCGGCGTCAGTTCCTTCAGCCCGCCGTCATGGCCCAGCACGAACAGCCGCACCCGCTGGCCGGTCAGTTCGGCCGGAACCGCCAGGCTGAAGCCGCTGTCGGTCATCCGCCCGTCCTTCAGCACGGCGGCGACGTCGGGCCGGGTACCGCCGGTCGGGGATGTTGCCACGATGCGGTCGCCGACACCCAGCAGGACGAAGGCGGCCGGCGCCGGCACCGCCGTATCGACCGCCCAGCCGAGTGCGGCCAGCGAGCCGGAGGGAAGCTGCGTGAAGCGGTCGAGCGAGCCGAGCAGACCGCCGTTGCGCGGCGATGTTTCCAGCCGCAGCCGTGCCGACGCCTCATCCAGCTTGCCGGCTTGCAGCAGCGTCGCCAGCATCGCCCGCTCCGGCCGGCTGGCGTCATCGGCCAGGATCGTCTGCACGAAATCGGCCTTCAGGTCGTAGGCGGCGTGGAGGAAGGGCGCGATGTCGCGCGGCGAGGCCGAGGGGCAGACCAGCGGCTGGTTCCAGTCCATCCCGTCCGGCCTGCGGATGGCGTGCAGATAGGTACCGACGCAGCGTTCCGCCGCCGCGTCGCGTTCCGCCACCATGCGGTTGAGGCCGGCGACGCTCCAATGCCGCCAGAAAGCGTCCGTCCCGGCGCCATGGCCGCCGGCGAGCGCCGCCACCAGCACCAGACCGGCAAACGCTCCTGCCCCCGCCCCCGCCCTCGTGCGGCGGCCGAACAGGAGAGTCCAGCCGGCCACCGCGGCGGGGAAGGCCAGCAGCACCGGATAGGCGTAGCGTGGGATGGTGCCGCAGCGCATGGCGTTGGCGATGCCCTCGCCGCACAGCCCGGCCCGGCCCAGAGCGGTGGTCATGGTGACGATCACCGCCCCGGCGATCAGCCCGGAAATGGCGAGGGCGGCATTGCGCTTCTCCCGTCCGGCGCGGCCCAGCAGCAGGCCCGCTGCCGGGATGAGGCAGAGCGCCAGGGCCACTGCGCCCGCCGTCAGCGACAGCGGTGCTCCCACCGCCTCCACCGGCAGGCCGGCGGCGGTGGCGAAGGCGCCCAGCAGGAAGGCCCAGAAGCCGCTGTGCCAGGGCAGCACCAGAGGCTGGCCGGTGTGGTTGGCGTAGGAGCCGTGGAAGGTCATCCACAGCATCGCCGCGGTCAGCAGCAGTCCGCCGCCGACCGCCACCAGCGTCCGGCCGTCCAGGCGATCGCGCCATTCCTCCTGGCGCAGGGCCAGCACCGCCCCGGCCCCGGCAGCCCCCAGGGCATAGCTGGCGCCGAACACCCCGGTGGAGCCGAAGGCCAACAGTAACAGCGTCGCCATCACCAGCCGCCCGCGGGCCAGCGTGTGGAGGAACAGGAACAGGCAGGTGAAGAAGATCGGCTGGGCCAGCCCCATGTGCTGGTAATAGAAATACTCGTTGTTCAGCGTGCCGGTCAGGAACAGCCCGGCCGCCACCACCGGCACCCCATCCCAGGCCGAGCGCACGCAGTCCCGCAGCAGCACCAGGGCGTAAGCGGCGAGCATGGCGGCGAAGGCCAGCCAGCCGACCAGCCGGAAGGCGAGGAAATCGACGCCGATGGCCTGCCACAGCCCGTGGGTCAGCAGCTTGAAGACGGGCGCGACATGGTCGCTGTCCTTGGCGAAGATCGACTGGACGGTCAGCGGCTGCTGCACGCCCTGGGCGGTGCCGAAGAAATAGCCCCAGTCGTCCCAATAGGGCAGGCCGGTGCTGGCATGCATGTTCATGCCGAACTGATAGGCGACGATCAGCGCCCCCAGCCCCAGCAGCAGCCCGACCAGGATGCGGGCGGGCGACGAACCGCGGCCGGCGGGGACATCGGAGCGGGCAGCATCGTGCATGTCCGCTCCCCCGTGCGTCCGGGAGAGCGAACGGTCCAGACTGTCTAGGCTCATGCGGCGTTTTCCATCGGTGCCGGGGTCGGTGCCGGGGCCGGGCGGTCCAGCGCAGTGGCGAGCGCGGTCCAGGCCCACAGCAGGCCGCGGTGGTCGGCCTGCCCGCTGCGGTGCTCGTCCCAGCGCGCCGCCAGCCACTTGCCGTCCACCCCGATGCGCGCCGCGGTCTCCAGCGGCGGCTGGGGCAGGTGGCGCAGCCAGCGGCTCAAGGGGATGCCGAAGCCTTTCTTGGGCCGCGACAGGATCGCCGGCGGCAGCAGCGGGGCCATCGCCTTCTTCAGGATCCATTTGCGGGTGCCGGCCCGGATGCCGTTCGGTTGCAGCTTCACGCCGGCCGGCAGGCGGCTGACGAAGGCGACGAGGTCGCGGTCGAGGAAGGGCGAGCGCGTCTCCAGCGAACAGAACATGCTGGCGCGGTCGGCCTTGATCAGCAAATTCTCGCCCAGATAGAAGCGGCCGTAGAACTCGATGGAGCGGTCGACGTCGTGCCGGCTGGCGCCCGAGCGCCACAGGGCGTCGGCCTCGTCATACAGCTCGTCGGCGGTCAGCTCGGCGCCGAACAGCCGCGACACCTCCTCCACCGACGCCGGACCCAGCCAGGCCGGCATCCAGTGCGCCGGCCGGTGGCCCAGCCCGCGCAGCGCCCGGCGCAGCTTGAAGTCGAAGCTCATGTTGCGGTCCGAGCGCGGCAGTCGGTGGGCCACCGCCTCCGCCAGCCGGTGCAGCGGGCGGGGGACGGCATGGTGATAGAGCCGCGCCGTGCGCAGCGCGTCGAAGGTGTCGTACCCCGCGAACAGCTCGTCGCCGCCGTCGCCGGTCAGCGCCACCGTCACCCGTTCGCGGGCGAAGCGCGACAGCAGATGCGTCGGCAGGATGGAGGGATCGGCGATGGGATCGTCCAGCCGGCCCAGCAGCTCCGGCAGCATTCCCGCCGCGGTGTCGAGGTTCAGCGTGCGGCAGGCATGGTCGGTGCCGTAATGGCGTGCGGCGTCGGCCGCATAGCCGCTCTCGTCGAAGCTCGGCTCGTCGAAGCCGATGGTGAAGGTCTTCATGGTGGCCGGGTCGCGGTGGTGGGCCGCGAGCGCCACAATGGCGGCACTGTCGATGCCGCCGGACAGGAAGAAGCCGACCGGCACGTCGCTCAGCATGCGGCGTTCCACCGCGCGGTCCAGCAGCTCGCGCAGCTCCTCGGCCCACTGGTCGGGACCGCCCGGCGGCTGGTCGTCCACCACCATGCGGTATTCCCAATAGCGGCTGGCCGACAGCCGGCGGCTGGCCAGGTCGTAGACCATGCTGCAGCCGCCCGGCAGCTTGCGCACCGCGGCATGGGCGGTCAGCGGCGCCGGGATGAAGCCGTAGGCGAAATATTTGACCAGCGCGGTGCGGTCGAGCGTGTCCGGCACCGACGGGTGCGACAGCACCGCGGTGGCCTCCGACGCGAAGACCAGCCCGTCCGCCGTCTCGGCATAGAACAGCGGCTTCTTGCCGAAGCGGTCGCGGCCGAACACCAGCCGGCCCCGGCGGCGGTCGTACAGGCAGAAGGCGAACATGCCGTTCAGCCGCTCCAGCATGTCCAGGCCCCATTCCCGATAGCCGTGCAGCAGCACCTCGGTGTCGGAATGGTCGGTGACGAAACGGTGCCCGGCCTGCTCCAGCGCGCGGCGCAGTTCCGGCGCGTTGTAGATCTCGCCGTTGTAGACGATGACCAGATCGCCCTCCGCCGTCGCCATCGGCTGATGGCCGCCCTCGATGTCGATGATGGCGAGGCGGCGGAAGCCCAGATGCACGGCCAAGGCGCCGCCGGTGTCGATATGGACGCCGTCGTCGTCGGGACCGCGGTGGCGGATGATGCTGGTCATGACGGCGAGGTCGCGCTCGCCGCCGGGTCCGGCGAAGCCGGCGAAACCGCACATGGGGCTGCTCTCCCGAAGGGACTGCCGAGGGTGGCGACGGGGGCTAGGTGTAGCGCCTCGGTCGGCCGGGGGCCATGACGAAATACCGAGGTCGAAAGGTCCAACCGGGAATCGGCAACGCTGCGGGGCTAACAGTAAGCATCCGGTGAGTGCCGCTGTCAGGCCACTTTCGTCTGCTCGCGGATTGCCTTCCAGTTCCAGGGCAGCAGTTCGTGCAGGCGGGTTTGGGGGATGTCGTTGATGCGGGCCAGCACGTTGGCGAGCCACACCTGCGGGTCAACGTCGTTGAGCTTGGCCGTGGTGATCAGGCCATACATGATCGCCGCCCGCTGCCCGCCGCGATCGGAGCCGCAGAACAGCCACGCTTTCCGGCCCAAAGCGATCCCACGCAGGCCGCGTTCGGCGGCGTTGTTCGTCAGGCATAGCCTGCCGTCGCCGAGGAACCGAGTGAAGCCGTCCCATCGGGTCAACATGTAGTCCATCGCCTTGGCCACGGGGGCATGGCGGGAGAGCCGGGCGCGCTCCGTCCGCATCCAATCCTCCAGCGCGGCTACCAGGGCGACGCCGTGCTCCTGGCGGGCCGCCAGCCGCTCGGCCGCCGGCTTGCCGTTCAGGGCGCGCTCGAGATCAAAGATGGCGTCGATGCGCTTCACGGCTTCCAGTGCCAGCGGTGAGAGCGGCGGGGCGTCCTTGCCGCGCCTGGTGTTCGCGGCGATGTCGGCCAGCTTGAAGAAGCCCCGCCGGGCATGCGCCCAGCACAGCACGTCGCGGATCGGCCCCGGCTTGCGGTCGGGTTCGTACAGCCGGTTGTAGCCGGCGAACGCATCGGCCTGCAGCCAGCCCGTGAAGCCGGCCAGGTGCCGTTCGGGATGCTCGCCCTTGCGATCTCGCGAATAGTGGAACAGTGCTGCCGGTGGGGCTTGGCCGGCAAACGGCCGGTCATCACGCACATACACCCACAGCCGCCCGGTGTCGGTCTTGCCCTTGGCCAGCACCGGCACCGGCGTGTCGTCTCCATGCAGGCGATCCGCCGCCATCACATGCGCGGCGATCAGGTCGTGCAGCGGCTTCAGCACCGCGGCGGCGGTGCCCACCTGGTCGGCCAGGGTGGACAGGCTGAGCGGCACACCCTCCCGCGCGAAGCGTTCGGCCTGCCGGTTCAACGGCTGATGCTGGCCGAACTTCTCGAACAGGAGGGTGGCCAGCAGGTGGGGGCCGGCCCAGCCCCGCGGGGTGGTGTGGAAAGGCGCCGGCGGCTGGCTGATCGTCTCGCAGGCCCGGCAGGAGAACCGCTCGCGCACCGTCTGGATCACCTTCCATTGGCGCGGGATCACCTCCAGCGTCTCGGTGATCGTCTCGCCCAGCTTGCACAGCTTGTCCGAGCCGCAGCACGGGCAGCTCACCGGAGCCGCCACAACGACGCGCTCGCGCGGCAGGTGGTCGGGAAAGGGCTGGCGCGACGGCCGCTTGCGGGTGAAGGCCGCCACCGCGGTGGTTTTGGCAGCGGCCTGCTCGGCCGCCAACTCGTCCTCGCTGGCCGTTGCTTCCAGCTCTTCGAGCTGGAACTCCAACTGATCCAGCAGGCGCGCCTTACGCTCGGAGCGCGTGCCATAGAGTTCGCGCCGGAGTTTCTCGATTTCCAGCTTCAGGCCGGCGATCAGCGCCTCGGTATTCGACGCTATCGCCTTGGCCCGCGCCGCTTCGGCTTCGGCCGCGTCCGCCCGCGCCTCGGCCTGCGCCAAGGCGGCGCGCAGGCTGGCAATGTCGTCGGGCAAGGCGTCCATAGGGCCGGATTATACCCTGAAACCCGTATCAATCCTTGCTCTTCCTGCCGGATGACGGCGGGCTGATTCACTGTGCCGCAGCCTATCCGGCCGAGCGTGGCCTCCAGGTTTGCTGGGGATTGCGCCAGTCGATTGCGTCGAGCAGATACGCGAGCTGAGACGCGGAAATGGCCACGGCTCCGTCAGCCGGACTGGGCCAAATAAAGCGGCCTCGCTCAAGCCTCTTCGCGTACAGCGACATGCCGAGCCCATCGTGCCACAGGCACTTCACCATGTCGCCGCGACGCCCACGGAAGACGTATAGATCGCCGGCATGAGGGTCCCGGCCAAGCCCTTCCTGGACCTTCAGCGCCAGCGAGTTCATTCCACAACGCATGTCGGTGACCCCGCCGGCCAGCCAGACCCGCACGCCTGACGGCACCGGGATCATGCTGACCGTCCCGACAACGCGGCGATCACCGTTCCGACCAGAGCCGGATCGGCCGGGCCGGTGATCCGCAGGCGGGCCGCAGCGAACTCAACCTCGATGATGCCGTCGGGCGGAGTGCAGGAGGCTGGGGTCGGTTCCGGCGCGTCCTCCAGCGACGGCTCATCGGTGGCGACGGTGATCGGCATGAAGGCCGGCAGCCGGGGTTGCGGACCGAAGAACTGGCGGCGCCAGCGGTACAGCAGGCTGACGTCCACGCCTTGGCGTCGGGCAACCTCAGTCGCTTTGACGCCGGGCTGGAACGCTTCTTCGACCAGCCGCAGCTTCTCCTCATCAGTGAACTGCCGCCGCTTCTCCAGACCCGTAATCACCTCGACGCGTTGGATAGTCATAGGGACTGCCATAGGGATAGCCATAGGGACAGGCCCCATGATTCAGCTTCCCCGCTCGGTCACAAGGCGGCGCTCGGCGGAGGGGTACCCTCATCAGTGAACTGCCGCCGCTTCTCCAGGCCCGTAATCACCTCGACGCGTTGGATAGTCATAGGGACTGCCATAGGGATAGCCATAGGGACAGGCCCCATGATTCAGCTTCCCAGGGCCGTCACAAGGCGGCACTCGGCGGAGGGGTACGGCTAACAAGAGCACCGTCTGGCAATGCGGGCAGCTCTCGGCCAAGCGGCGCTCGGTGCGATCGGGATCGGACGCGAGCGGCCGCGCGACGCCGGGACGTGATGGCCGTGCTTTACGGCACCGCTTCGCATTGCCGGCCTTGCCCTCAGGGCCATCCTGCGAGGGCGGGATGTGCGAGTTCGCCGAGGTCCTCTTCGGCTTGGCGACCAAGGCTTCCAGTTCGGAGATCCGCCCTGCCATGCGCTCGATCAGCGTCGCCTGTTCGACCAGCAGGGCGTCCTTCTCGGCGTCACTCAGGCGATAGCGTGGCGGAACCGTAATGGAGACGTTGACTCATGTCCGCCCTCTCAAACGCAACACCGGTTTGCTGGCCACCCCCAATACGCAAAATGCCAACGGCCGAGGCCCGGTCAGCCAGTCCGGTGAGCAGTTAGCATTGATCGGCGTTTGGTGTACCCTATGCTTGACCACCAGTTGCGACACCATCAGTTCGCTTCGGATCGTTTCCAGCGCCACCTTCGTCTTGAACTCTGTCGAATACCGTTTCCGTTTCCCCGTCATCGGGTTCGTCCTTCATCCTAGGCTAACCAAGCTTCTGCGACTGACCGGGAAACGGTGACTAAACTCACTTTCCACATGCTACATATATTGTTTGCACCTATAGAAGTGTTAATTAGTTCTAATTTTTCAGAAAGTGCAATAGAATTTCTCCTTCTTTCGATATTTCAGCACGGAATGGTTTGCCAAATCTGGCAATATTTTCTAAAGTCTCATTAAAATTTTTTAGAGTAGAAGCGCTTGCAATAAATTGCTTTGGGTGCACCAAACTTGCTGGTGCCTTTGGGTGGGTTGCTGCTGAAATGTCCTGCAATTTTTTGCTTTTCATAATTCCATTTTGATTTGCATAAATAATGCAATTTTGAGAGTACCAATATTGAACATCATTATCATTCCATATTTCAGGCCTAATGATGTCAAATGCTCTATACCCCCGCTTCATAAATTTCTCATACCAATATTCTGGCCATTGTTCATTTACATGATGCTCGCCTCCTTGATAGGGAGTGGCAGCTGAGAATAAAATAGTGTCTCCATGAAGACAAAGCATATCAATAAAAGAGTCTGATTTGTTTTCATAGAGATGTTCTGCCACTTCCAATGAAACGACAAGATCAAATCTGCGATTCACTTTTGCCAAAACGTTTAGATCATGGCTAATGAACCGTTCTTCTTCAATCATGAGCTTGTCCCTGGGGACATAATCTCCATCAATCCCAGTTATGTCGAAAACACCGTTTTCTTTGAAGCATCGAAGAAACGTACCTACTCCACACCCAATATCTATAACAGAATTTATCTCAAAAAGCTCTTTGACAATTGGCACGATGCGACAAGCTGACTTATATGATCCGTTCATTTGCTCATCATAAAAATTTCTGTCATAATTTCCAATACTCATTCTTCTTCCCTCCTTAGATTGACATTAAAGATATTCAATTATAAACAAGATTGATGCAGGCGTAAACGAAAATCCATAATCGTCCATTTTCAAATGGAAATTCACCTTCTGAATCTCCATAAGCGTTTCAATTTTATATATTCAGGATTGTAATCTTAAGTCGCTGTCCTCCAAATATGTTTCTTTAAAAATCCATTGTAGGAGGTTTTTATCTGATCTCAACTGTTGTTGATGATAAAAAAATCCATCAAGCACACCGCGCTGAATTTCCGATTGCACAGAATCCTCTGGTGCAGGGGAAAAGCGTGGAGCAAGCGCATGAGGGTTATCTGGTAGTTTTCCATATTTCCTTGTTGCCACATAAGAAAATGTAACTCCTTCGCTAAAATGACGTTTATATATATAAGGAATAGTCAAGCGCTCAGAGCTGACCCAATGGTTAACAGCTGCTAATGGTGAGTAAATAATACGTCCACCTTTTTGGGAAACAGCTTGTGACAAAGCTGTTTCTCCATCTCCACGATATTGCAAAAAATTCTGCGGCAAGGAGTCAGGGTGGAAGCCGCCAAGTTCTTCAACTTCTTTGCGGACGATAGAGTAATTGCAACCAAACGCTAGCTCTGCTGGAATCTGAAGCCATTGGTCGCCAAGATCAATAATGCTATAGCTAGCCAGATACCATGCGTCTGGAATTTGAGGAATTTTCTCCTTGAGAGTTTCAACCCAGGCGGGTGGAGTGTGCTCATACTCTGGCCGGCATGGGCCGGTAGCCAAAGTTGCCCCCGCACTCTTAAATGCACCGGCAATTCCATTCAGCCATGTAGGTTCACATCGGATATCATCATCACCGAATATCACCACATCTCCTTTCGCAGCTCGTAATCCTGTATGACGGGCTGCATGAAGGCCAGGCGCGGCTTGGTGAGTATAAGAAAATTTATCAAATTTTGAGGAAAATCCCTCGGCAACTTGCCGTGTTTGGTCTGTTGACCCGTTATCTACCACAATAACTTCAAATTCATCAGCATTGAAAGACTGATTCAAGATTGAGTCTAAAGCGCGAACAAGAAGATGTTGGCGATTGTATGTGGGAATAACAATTGAGAAAAACATCTTGTTCTCTGCATTCTTTCTTTATTGGTCTAGCTTGAGTTCCTGCGTTTTCCATAGTTTGATAATGCAGGAAAGGAAAATCCCCCTATGCTATATCTATATAGCTTTTGCGACACCTATTATATTCCATGAATTTTCGTCAGCAGGTTCTTTGTAGTCTGGAAAGCCGCTCAATTTGATCAATTTCAGTCCGGCGTAACCAAGGGCCAGATCAATCTCTTGCGGGAAGAAAAAGCGCATAACGTGTTCCTCATCCTGCTCATCAATAATATGCCCATTCTGGATACATAGCACTCCAAAATGTACATGACAGCGATGGTGTTGGGTGTCGACACGAGTTTCTGTAGTGCGAATGATACGAGTACCATTCTGATGCACTGTACGCACTCGTTGTCCTGGCTTGTCCGTGAGTACAGCCAAACCATTCCAAACATCAAAAATAAATAGACCACCAGGCTTAAGGTGTGATCGAACCGTAGAGAGTGTTGCCATCAGATCAGTATTCTCGTGCTGATACCCTAATACAGCAAACATCATCAAAACAGCGTCAAATCTTTCGTTAAGATTTAGGTTGCGAACGTCGCCATGGTGGAAAGTTGGAGAAATTGTGTCACCAGTCTCTTTTATTTTTTCTGCCTTCTCATAAGCCAAGGCTAACATGTCATGCGAACGGTCCACACCCGTTAACGTGTGACCACGTAGAGCCAAGGGAAAAACGTGATTCCCAGTTCCACAACCAAGATCAAGAAGGTGAATCGGGCCGCAGAATCCGTTCTCTTTCAAAATACTTTCGATAAGATCACATTCATTTTCATAGTCTTTGTCCCGATACAGAGCATCATAGGCCGCTGCATAACCCGCTCCGAAAACGCCATTACTCATGACATCACCTCACGCACTGCATTGCAGACTTTGTCGATTTGGATTTCCGTCAGCGGCAGGCCTGAAGGCAGATAGAGGCCGCGCCGGGCCAAGCGTTCAGTTTGCGGATAGTGTTCATCCACGAATAGGCCGCGGTCGTGGAAGACCGGCTGCTCATGCATGCCGAGAAAGAAGGGGCGCGTGTCGACGCCGCGCTCACGCAGGCGCCGAGCAAACTCGACGGCGTCGAAGGGCACATCATCGTCCAGTACCACGCCATACATCCAGTAGACGTTACGGACATCTGGCCGTTCCACCGGCAAGGCAAGGCCGGGCAGGTCGCCAAGGCGTTCAGCATAGAGTGCTGCCATACGCCGCTTGCGTGCCAGATGATCCTCGATCCGCTCGACCTGCGACACGCCGATGGCCGCCTGCACATTGGTCATGCGGTAGTTGTGGCCGAGCTCGGTATGCAGGAAGCGGCGGTCACGGCGGAAGCACAGGTTGCGCAGCGAGCGCATGCGTTCGGCAAGCGCCGCGTCGGCGGTCACCACCATGCCGCCCTCGCCGGTGGTGATGATCTTGTTGGCATAGAAGCTGAAGCAGCCCAGCGTGCCCATGCCGCCGGCCCGGCGGCCGCGGTACTCCGCTCCATGCGCCTCGGCTGCGTCCTCGACGACCGCAAGGCCATGGCGTTCGGCCAGTTCCAGCAGCGGAGCCATGTCCACTGGATGGCCGTACATGTGCACCGGCATGATGGCACGGGTGCGTGGCGTGATCCTGGCCGCGACCTGTACCATGTCCATGCACCAAGTGTCTGGTTCGCAATCGACCAGCACCGGTACGCAGCCCGCTTCGATCACTGCGAGAACACAGGAAATGATGGTCAGGCTGGGCAGGATAACTTCAGAACCGGGCTCCAGCCGAAGGGCTTCCATAGCAACCTGCAGCGCTACCGTACCATTGCATACGGCTACGCCATGCTCCACGCCGCAGTATTCAGCCCAGCGGCGTTCGAATTCAGGAATGAAGCGGCCGTCAGAAGATACCCAGCCTGTGCTGACGGCTTCCTGTACATAAGCGCATGCGCGCTCGTCCAAGAGCGGTTCTGAAACCGGAATCATGTGGTTGAACGCTCCTTTGGGAGGGCTGCCTGTCATCGGGTGATGGCGATCAGAGCCGTACGACGCGTGCTTGGTCGCGGCCGATACCAGCGAAACGGGTTTTGTCGGCCTCACCGGCATAAGGACCTTGCTTGACCTCGATCATCTCGACCTCATCCAGGATCTCGAATCCATGTCCGCCGGTGGCCAGCAGGATCACGTCGCCCGGGCCGAGCTCGCGGCTTTCGAGATAGGAACCGGCCTGAGTGTAGAAATCCACGCGTAGCCGGCCCCGGCGCAAGAACAGCACCTCCTGGGTGTATTGGACCTCGCGAGGCACCGGATTGTGGATATGAGGAGGGATAGCGTGGCCGGCGGGGTGGCGCATGTAGGCCAACTGCTGCGACAGATGGCTCGGCGTGAAGAAATGGACACCTGGCTCCTGGAAGCTGCTCCGTACGATCAGGGCAAGCTGTTCGCCGTTGAACTCGATTCGCTCGATCATGATTTTTGAGTACCCAACATAGACGCTTCCAGGATTGGCGCATCCTTCCTTTGTCGAGGCGCCCAACACAAGTCATATTTTGTGGGCGTGCTTGCCTACCGGAGGAGGTTTGCAGTTTGGTGGCGCCGTGGGCAGGGAACGGGAGATGTGGTCAAAAACCGGCATCGGGATAGCGTGGGGCGCGACCGTCGCGCAGCCTGGCACTGGCCTCCTCGATGACGGACGCTACCTGGGCGACGAAGGCGTGCCAATTGCAGGATGCCAGCCGCTTACGACCCCGCTCGCCCAGTTCACTGCCGAAGGCCTCGTCCTGCCAAAGCCGCAACATGGCATCACACAACTGCTCTGCAGAACGCGGGTTGACGAGTAGTCCCGCATCCCCCGTCTGTTCACGCAGGCCTGGAATGTCGGAGGTGATGACAGGGCGCCCGTAATTCCATGCCTCCAGAGCAGGGATGTTGCTCGGGCCGAAGAAGGTCGGCATGACCAGGCCGGCCGACAGGGCGTAGAGCGCAGGCATGTCCTTATCGGGAACCCATCCCAGATAATGGATCTGGTCACGCACGCCCTGTTGCTCTGCGAACTCCATCGTTTCTTTGAAGGTGACTGCGCGGACGTAGTCCATATAGGTACCGCACAGCACCAGAGGGATTTTTTCCCCGGTCTGCTCCTTGAGCCGGCACAGCGCTTGGATAATCAGGTGATGATTTTTATGGCGCCAAAACTGGGCCGGGTAGAAAAAATAGCGGGAAGGAAGATTATATGCGGCGGCTGTCCGGCGCAATTCCTCTTCGCTCGGCATGGTCCCTGTCCGTACCGGGGGATAAAGCGGCAGGATGCGGATGCGATCCTCCCTGATCACATCGCCATAGAACCTCAGCACGTCCTGCTTGCCGTGTTCGGACTCCACTAAGATCAGCGTGGCATAGCGGCAGGCGTTCCGATACAGATAATCGCGATAAGCGACTTGGCCGTAGGCGCTCACCTCGGGAAATTCTGGCTGCAGGCGATGCTGGAGATCGTGGATTGGCATCACGAAAGGCATCAGGGCTGAAAAGGCTGTAACGCTTGGCTGAAGCTGAAACAGCCAATCGACCTTTGCTTGGCGGAATTGCAGGGCCGCTGGCCGGTCTAGATAAATAACGTTGGAATCCAGTTCCGGCAGGACTGGCGGGCCCTGATTGAGGTAAGTCTCCAGCGGCCCCTGCTGGAAAGAAGACTCTCCCAATGATTGTAGCGGGAGACCGCCATAGGTCATGTTGCCGGTCGCAACCAAGTTATGGAGATTGTCTTCCGGGCGGTTGAGGCAGACAAGATGGTCGGCAGAGTTTTTGGCCAATGCAGCCAGGGCGTCCAGAAGGACCATCTCATACTGGAACGCTCCGCCAGCATACCAAGGCATGGAGCGATAGATCCCGACCCGCATGGAACTTCTCCGCTTTCATCGAGCGCACCCGCGCCCGGCCAGTGCCGAATACCAGCTCGTTATCTCAGGCTCAATCTCTTCTGCAAACTTTACGCCCTTGCCCGCACCCAGGCCTGGTACAGCCCGCCGAAGATCATCGTATGCTCCGCCTCCAACCGGTCCCGGTGCCCGAGCGAGGTCATCGCCGGGTCTTCGGGGAAGCGCTTGCGGTAAAGCGCCGCCACGGCAGGATCGGCCTGCCGCACCATCTCATACTGGACGCTCCGCTGGCATACCAAGATATGGAGCGGCAGGTCCCGACCCCTATGGAACTTCTTCACATAGAACGGCTCCATGTCATCTGGCCCCTCCGCACCTGCACCCGATGCGGTCGTTTGACGGTTATCGGGCATAACGCCTGCGGTGCAGTGCCTCCATCGCCGTCGCCGGAGGTCAGCCGTCCAGCCGGGTCCAGCGGTCTGGTACCAAGTCGCGGGTGTCATGCGGATAGGCGCCGAACCAGCGTTGCGGGGCACAGACAATCTGTCCCGGCTTTTCGCCCAGCCAAGCACCCCACCAACTGAAGCTGCTGTTGGCGATGATGTGATGACGGCACAGTGTCATCAAACGAAGATCCTCTACCGGAGCATCCTGGTTCTGTGTGACGAGATAGGCTGGGAAATCCAGCTTCAGCTTGGTACGTGTCCAGTCAGGGTCGTCGGTGAACACGAAAAACTCCGGTTTTTCCACCCGTGCCGCGACATAGGCTACCGCAGCCCGGTAATATTCAAGCGAACACACCCCGTGCAGGATGTTGACTTTCGGGTCGCAGATGTAGTCACCGCGGCGCACATGCAGGCTGACTGCGTTGCGGGCGGCAATCGCCCGTGCAACCTCCAGATTGGCGCCAGTCAGCGGCTGCTTCGGGGTGAACTCCAGCCGGATCAGCGGCGCCACGTCGTCGAAATGTCGTTCCGATTGCCAATAGCCGGCGAAATAGCCGGCCGATGACACTTGGACGACGTCGGGGCTGTAATGGAAATGCGGTTCCCGGACAACCGGTTGACTCCACCAGGGTTCGTCGGGGCTGTGCGGTCGGGTGATGACGCGGTGCGCCTCTTCATCGGTGACGAAGGTTTCTTCGGTCAGGAAATGATGAAGCTCGTAGCGGCGCTTGCGCTCGACCCGGTAGGCTGACACATCTAGGCGCAAGGGCACGCCGCGCCGTGTCGACAGAGCGCGGCCAAACGCGTACTGGAACATTTGGTTCCCGAGCCCGTCGGACAGGCGGACGATGATCATCGGGCGCTCCTCGGCACCGTCAGTGAGCGCGCATTGGCGCGCAAATGGTGATGGTTGATCTCGGTGCCGTCTGTAACGGTCTGTTTCCCAGTCATACGTCGTTCTACCCCCGAGCCCGCACCCAGGCCTGGTACAGCCCGCCGAAGATCATCGTATGTTCCGCCTCCAACCGGTCCCAGCGCCCGAGAGAGGTCATCGCCGGGTCTTCGGGGAAGCGCTTGCGGTAAAGTGCGGCCACCGCCGGATCAGCTAGGCGGAAGCCCAGGAACTCCAGCTTCAGTGCGGCAAGCGCGTCGGCCAGCCAGGGCAGGGTGACGTGCAGTTCGTGGACATGCATCAGCAGGTCGCGGCAGGCGCTGGTGCCGTAAAAATCCGGGGAATGGATAACGGCGCGCGCCGGATGACCCTCCGGCAGGGCCAGGATGTCGCGGCGGACATGGCGGATGCCGTCCAGGGTCGGCGGGTGGCCGCGCTCGGCGATGAACTGGCGGGCAGCCAGGATGGGGCGGCGGGCGGCGGCGCTGTAGAAGCCGATCTCCATCACGCCATGCGGACTCATCATTCCGCGCAGCACGCGCAGGCCCGCCATCGGGTCTTCCATATGGTGCAGGACGCCGACGCTGTGAATCACGTCGAAGCGGCGGCCCAGCGCCCCCAGCTCCAGCAGGTCGGCCTGGGCGAACTCGATGGATTTCAGGCCCAGGCGCCGGCTCTGGCGTGTGGCGTAGGCAAGGCTGCGGCGGCTGAGGTCGACCGCCAGCACCCGTGCATTCTTCAGGGTGGAGGCCGCCCACACCGCCTCCCGCCCGGTGCCGCAGCCGGCGACCAGCACCTCCGGCGCCTCCCAGCCCGGCGCGTTCCAGGCGGGGGCTGCTGGCAGGGCGGCATGCGGGAACAGGGCATGCAGGAAGCGGGACAGCGGCATCGGCTCCGGCAGCAGCCCGGTGTTCATCCAGCGCGGATAGGGATTCTCCTCGTACTGGACGCGCACGCCGACCGACACCGGATGGCTGATCGGGGTCAGTTCCGGCAGCTCCGCCTGGATCGCCGCCTCGGCCAGCGGTTCGGCGACCTGCCGGTTCAGCAGCCGGGCGATCTCCTCGGGCCAGGACAGCGCCTGCAGGGCCTCCGCCCGCTCCCAGCGGTAGAGCGGACGGTAGGCGCCGAGCAGCGCGACCAGCACCGCCGGCGGCTGTTCGCCGCTCGCAAGCGCCGCCTCCGCCGCGCGGAGCAGCACCGCCAGGACCTGGAACTCGCCGTCGGTCTCGGCGAAGACATATTCGTTGAGGAAGCACTGCTCGGCGATGGCGGCGCACAGGGTGCGCCAGGACGGCCGGTCGGGCAGGCCGGGGCCGGTCAGCGCCAGCAGCAGAACCCGGCGCAGCCGGGTCAGCGCCCGTTCCAGCGCCAGATCGCAGACCGGCGCGGTGCGCAGATGGGCCAGCAGCAGCGCATCTTCCGCCAGCCCGGCGAGCGAACCGTCGGCCAGCAAGGCGCGGCTGGCATCGTCCAGGGCCGGACCGTCATTCTCCGGCAGGGCGGCGAGGGTCCTGATGACGGGCGAGCCCATCAGCACGCCGGCGATGGCGCGCGCCAGCCCGGCGCCCTCCACCTCCGGCCGGCCGAGCGCCGCCAGCAGGTCGGCGCGCAGGCCCTCGTCAACGCCATTGGCGGGCTGCGGTGGCGTGGCGTCGCGCAGCGCCTCGACAAAGGCGATCCAGTTGCGCGGCATGTCGGGGGCGAGACGGATCGCCTTGCGCACATAGGGCAGGGCCTGGTCGCGCCATCCCCCCTGCAGGAACAGGGCTGCGATGCCGAAGCACAGCTCCGCGTCCTCCGGTGCCGTGCGGGCGATGCCGAAGGCCTCCGCCTCCGCCTCGGCGGTGCGGCCGGCGGCGACCAGCAGCGACAACAGGGCGCGGCGCAGCGCCAGGGGCAGCGGCTGGCTGGCTGGCCGGCCGGCGGTGGCGCGGCGCAGCTCCTCGATGGCGGCATCGGGGTTGCCGGTCTCCTGGTGCAGGCGGGCGAGGTTGTTGTGGACCTCCGGCAGATCGGGAGCGAGGCGCAGCGCCTCGCGGTAGGCGTCCAGCGCCCCGGCGGTGTCGCCGCCGGTCTGCAGGGCGGCGCCCAGATTGGCCAGCAGCGGCGTCCGGCCGGGGTCGTCCGGGTTGGCGATGCGGGCCAGCCCGTCGCGGCAGACGGTGGCCGCCTCCTGCCAATGGCCGGCGACGCGCAGGCTGTCGGCCAGCCGCAGCCGGGCGTCGGAATGGCCGGGATCGGCCGCCAGCACCCGGTGGAAGGCGGCAATCGCCGATTCCAGATGGCCGGCGCGGTGGTGCAAGGTGCCGATCAGGTGCAGGGTCCCCGCCAGACGCGGACGCAGCGCCACCGCCTGTTCGGCCTGCTCCAGCGCCTCCTCGTCGCGGCCCAGCCGGGCCAGCAGCGAGGCGTGGTTGCCCAGGATCTCCGGCAGGACCGGCCGGTGGGAAAGTGCCCGGCGGAACAGTGCCTCGGCTTCATCCGCCCGGCCTTCCAGCATGCGGATCAGCGCCAGGGTGCCCAGCGTCTCGGCCCGCGCTTGACGCACGGCCTGTGCCGGCTGCGTGACCGCGTCGGCAAGGCGCAGCGCCGTGTCGCAGGCCGCCGCCGCTTCGGCCAGCTGGCCGCGGCGCAGCCGGGCGAGCGCCTGGGCGCGGTGGGCCTGGATGGCCGCCGTTCCGGCCCTCGGCTCCCCGCTCCCCGTCCGCCGCAGAGCCTCGGCCGCCGCGGCATAGCCGTCGTCGGCACGGCCGGCGGCGATGAATGCCAGGGCAAGCACGCTCCAGCCGTCTGCCCTGTCGGCTTGCATCCGCACCGCCGCCTCGGCCCACGCCACGGCGTCGGCCGGCCGGGCCAGGATGCGGGCGGCTTCGGTCATCGACAGCAGCCCGGCGGCATCGCGCGGCGGGTTGCCGCACAGCGCGCGATAGGGCCCCTCCGCCTCCTCCGGCCGGCCGGTCCGGCACAGCTCCAGAACCTGCGACAGGCGCTGTTCCACGGCGAGACGATCCGGGGCGCTCTGCTCGGTCGGAAGGCTGACGGTCTCGGTGGCGGTTTCGGCGGCGGTCATGGAACAGGACCCTTCGGTTGGAGGGGAAGAGGGCTGTCGGGTCTCAATAGGCCTGGTAGGATTTTTCCTCGACCAGCTCGGAACCGAGCAGGCGGTTCAGGTCGCGCTTCAGCGCCGCGCGGCGGTCGTTGGTGTGGTAGACCTGCCGGGCCAGCTCGACGAAGCGCGGGCCGAAATCCTTCGCGCGCTCGCAGTCGCGGATCTCGTCCTCGACCTCCCACAGGGTGGTGTTGACCGCGCGCAGGTTGTCGATCAGCGTTGCCACCTCCGACCGCGTGGTATCGGCCTGCGCCGTCACGGCGATCAGCGCCTCGCGCTCACGCCGGACATTGGCCAGCTTGTCGGCGTCGGTGATACGCTCCGCCTTGATGTCGAGGATGGTGATCTTGTCCAGCAGTTCGCCCCAGGAAACGGGCGCCAGGATCGGCATGTCGGAAGGTCCTGTCCGGGTGTGGGTGGAATGAGCGGCATGGCTGCGCAGGGCCTGCTCGAGCCGGTCCATGGCGTTGTTCCAGGAGCCGGGCCGGTCCTGGCGGAACAGGCGCATGGTGGGGTACCAGGGGCTGTCGTCGCGGTCGAGCATCCAGCGCCAGTCGGGGGCGAAGGGGACCATGACCCAGACCGGGACGCCGAGGGCGCCGGCGAGATGGGCGACGGAGGTGTCGACGCAGACGACGAGGTCGAGGCCGGCCATGATGGCGGCGGTGTCGGCGAAGTCGCGGATGTCGGGCGACAGGTTCAGCAGGGGGAAGCCGCCGGGCGGGTTGGCCGCCTGCCCTTCGGTCGGTCCTTTCTGGATGGAGACGAGGCTGATGCCGGGAATGGCGGCCAGCCGCGCGAAGGGAGCCAGCCCGATGGAGCGGTTCTTGTCGTTGCCGTGGGTCGGCGATCCCGCCCAGACGATGCCGACCTTCAGACCGCTCAAGCCTGCCAGCCGCTCGCCCCAGCGCGCCGCCAACTCCGGCTCCGCCGACAGGTAGGGAACGCGGTGGGGAATGGTGTCCATCTGGGTGCCGAACACCTCGCCCAAGCTCAGCATCGGCAGATGCAGATCGAAGGCGTCGGTGGGCAGTTGGCCGCTGACAAAGCGCTCCACGCCGGGCAACCCGGCCATCACCCGCTCCAGCGCAGCCGGCAATCCCAGGATGACCCGGCCGCCGCGAGCGGCCACCAGGGGGATGTAGCGGCAGAACTGTAAAGCGTCGCCCAGCCCCTGTTCGCCGTGCAGCAGGATGCGGCGGCCGTCCAGTGGCTCGCCCGCCCAGCGCGGCTTGGGCATGACGGCTTGGGTCGGGGCATCCTTGCAGCGCAGCCGCCACTCATACTCGCGCCAGCCCTCTTCGAAGCGGCCGGCGACCAGCAGGGCCATACCGAGATTGCGGCGCGCGTCCGGGCTGGCCGGATCGATGGCGACGGCGCGACGGAAACCGGCGATGGCCTCATCTGGCCGATTCTGGTTCAGTCGGGAGTTGCCATGGTTGGCATAGGCGCCGGCGAAGCCCGGGTCGACAGCGACGGCGCGGGCATGGGCGTCCGCTGCCACCTCCAGCCGTCGCTGTTCCTGCAGGGCCAGGCCCAGGCTGCTGTAGCCGGCGGCGAAATACGGGTCGAGCGCCACGGCGCGGCGGTGCCACGCCGCCGCCGCTTCCGCTCCGGATCCCGTCTTATCCAGCCCGCGCAACGCGATGCCCAGGTTGTTGCAGACCGCGATGTGGGCGGGGTCGAGGGCGAGGGCGCGGGCATAGGCGGCGATGGCATCCGGCAGGGCGTCGCATTCCTGCAGGACGTTAGCCAGCCCGGCATGGCCCTCGACCCTGCCGGGGGCGAGCTTGACCGCCCGGCGACAGGCGTGTTCGGCATCGGTCAGACGGGCCAGCCCGCGCTGCAACCCGCCCAGATTTTCATAGGCTGCGGCGAAGTCCGGGCGCAGGGCGATGGCGTGGCGATAGGTTGCCACCGCCCCGGCCGCATGCCCCTGGTCGCGCAGCAGGTTGCCCAGGTTCAGCCGGGTTTCCGCCATGGCCGGATCGATCCGCAGGGCGCGGGCGATCAGGCGGAGCGCCGCCGCCCACTGGCCGGCGCGCCGGGCGACCAGTCCCAGCAGATGCAGGGCGTCGGGCTGGTCTGGCGCGATCTCCAGAATACGGCGGTAGATCCGCGCTGCCGCGGCCAGCTGACCGCCCTGATGATGCCGCACCGCTGCGGCGAGCGCGTCCTGAATGGTCGCCATGCTCGATCGGTCGTCCCTGGCCCTTGGATGTCATATGTGGCGGCTGTCCGGCGGCGCCTGTCGCCGCAAGGGAATAGCGGGTGTTCCCGAATTCTCCAAGCGCATCCTCGCTGCGGCGACAAACGAAATACAGGCCGTGTTATCAACTTGTAACAACGGGGCCGTCATTGCCGAAGCCAGGGCTTGACCGGTCATCGGCGACGAAGTTGTGCAGGTTGCACAAGTCTTCGTCGCCTTTCATTCGATTCGGGGATGTCGCCTCCTTCTTGTGGCCAAGCTCCAGCCTGGAAGCCAACTGAATAGTGGGTGCCACCAACTTTGCACAGCCTGTGGCGATTTCGCCATACCAGGTATTTTCCAAGTCATTGCAAAGACTTGGAGAAGGTTGGCTCGACCTTTCAGGAGCCCCCTTCAGGGGGGGCGCGCGACACCGGCCGCTTTGGCTTACCCACTTCGGTAGAAACGGATTGCCATAGGCGCAGTCCTTCGGATAACAAGGGCACAGTGTGTTAGTCCGCGCTAGGACTGAGTCTGTCTGCCTGCAGGCAGTGTGACGCACGCTTTAGAATGGTTCATCCGCCGGCGAACCAAACCTGAAGGGGATTACTAATGGCTGGAACCTATCCCGTAGGCGTAACTACGGGTGCAACCGTATCCTTGGGTACTTATGATGCAATCATCGGCAACTCCGGCAACGATGTCCTGACGTTCGGAACTGACGGTGGCACGGTATCGATTTCGTTGCTTGAAACCGTGATTGGTAACATCGGGACCGATTTCATCACCTTGACTGCCGGTTCCACCCTCCAGGTTTCGCTGCTGGAAACCCTGGTGGGCAGCAACACCACCGACGTGGTGTCGATCGGCACGTCCGGTACCACCATGCTGGTGAGCCTGCTTGAGACGATCACCGGCGGCGTGGGCACCGACGTGATCACGGTCGGCACGTCCGGTGCCACCATGCTGGTGAGCCTGCTTGAGACGGTCACCGGCGGCGTGGGCACTGACGTCATCACCCTGGCCACTGGTGGCAGCACCGTCACGGTCGGCGCGATCGAGACCCTGACCGGCACGACCGCCCTCGACGTGGTCACGCTGGGCACGACCGGCAGCACCCTGCTGATCAACGCGGTTGACACGATCACCGGCGGTGTCGGCACCGATGTCGTCACCCTGGGCACGGCCGGTAACACCCTGCTGATCGGCGGCATCGAAGCACTGACCGGCAGTGTCGGCACCGATGTCGTCACGCTGGGCTCGGCCGGCAACACCCTGCTGATTTCGGCTCTGGAGACCTTGACGGGCGGTGTCGGCACCGACGTCGTCACGCTGGGCATCGGCGGCAACACCCTGTTGATCAGGGGCATCGAAGCACTGACCGGCGGTGTCGGCACCGACGTCATCACCCTGGCCTCTGGTGGCAGCACCGTCACGGTCGGCGCGATCGAGACCCTGACCGGCACGACCGCCCTCGACGTGGTCACGCTGGGCACGACCGGCAGCACCCTGCTGGTCAACGCGATCGATACGATCACCGGCGGTGTCGGCACCGACGTCGTCACCCTGGCCTCTGGTGGCAGCACCGTCACGGTCGGCGCGATCGAGACCCTGACCGGCACGACCGCCCTCGACGTGGTCACGCTGGGCACGACCGGCAGCACCCTGCTGATCAACGCGGTCGACACGATCACCGGCGGTGTCGGCACCGACGTCGTCACGCTGGGCACGGCCGGCAACACGATTCTCGCCGGCGCGCTCGAGACCCTGACCGGCGGTGTCGGCACCGACGTGGTCACGCTGGCCTCGGCCGGCAACACGGTCCTGGTTTCGGACCTTGAGATCCTGGTCGGCGGTGTCGGCACCGACGTGGTCACGCTGGGCACGGCTGGCAACACGCTGACCGTCCGTGGCATCGAGTTCCTGACCGGTGGCGTCGGCACCGACGTCGTCACGCTGGGCAACACCGCCAACACGCTGACCGTCGGCGGTATCGAGACCCTCACGGGCGGTACGGCCACCGACGTCGTCACGCTGGGCACCGCGGGTAACACCCTGCTGATCACCCTGGTCGAGACCCTGACCGGCGGTGTCGGCACCGACGTCGTTACCCTCGGCTCGGCTGGCGGCACCATCCTCACCGGCCTGCTGGAGACGATCACCGGCGGCGCCGGTTCCGACCTCGTCTACCTCGGCGCCACGGGCAACACCGTCCTGGTTTCGGGCGTCGAGATCCTGGTCGGTGACACGGCTTCCGACGTGGTCACCCTGGGCACGGCCGGCAACACGCTGACCGTCCGTGGCATCGAGTTCCTGACCGGTGGCGTCGGCACCGACGTCGTCACGCTGGGCGACACCGCCAACACGCTGACCGTCGGCGGCATCGAGACCCTGACGGGTGGTGCGTCTACCGACGTCGTCACGCTGGGCACCGCGGGCAACACCCTGCGCGTCACCCTGGTCGAGACCCTGACCGGCGGTGTCGGCACCGACGTCGTTACCCTCGGCTCGGCTGGCGGCACCATCCTCACCGGCCTGCTGGAGACGATCACCGGCGGCGCCGGTTCCGACCTCGTCTACCTCGGCACCACGGGCAACACCGTCCTGGTTTCGGGCGTCGAAATCCTGGTCGGCGGTGTCGGCACCGACGTCGTCACCCTGGGCACGGCCGGCAACACGGTGCTGCTGCGCGGCATCGAGGTGCTGACCGGCGGTGTCGGCACCGACGTCGTCACGCTGGGCGACACCAGCAACACGCTGACCGTCAGCGGCCTCGAGACCCTGACCGGCGGCACGGCTTCCGACGTGGTCACGCTGGGCACGACCGGCAGCACCCTGCTGGTTTCGGGTCTGGAGACCCTGACCGGTGGCGTGGGCACCGACGTCATCACCATCGGTTCGGCCGGCGGCACGATCCTCGCCAGCCTGCTGGAGACGATCACCGGCGGTGCGGCGACCGACGCCATCACCATCGGCACCGCAGGCGGCACCCTGCTGGTTTCGGGTCTGGAGACCCTGACCGGCAGCACGGCGGTCGATGCCATCATCCTGGGCACCTCCGGCAACACCTTGCTGACCTCGGGCATCGAGTTCCTGCAGGGCGGCGCGGGCAGCGACCTGGTCTTCCTCGGCTCGGCTGGCAGCACCTTCCAGACGGTCGCCCTTGAGTTCCTGATCGGCGGTGCGGGCTCCGACGTCGTCACGCTGGGCTCGGCCGGCAGCACCACCACGGTCCGTGGTCTGGAGAGCCTGACGGGCGACGTCGGCACCGACGTCATCACCATCGGCGACACCGGCACCACCATGGTGGTTTCGGGCATCGAGACGCTGGCTGGCGGTGCGGCGACCGACGCCATCACGCTGGGCACGGCGGGCAACACCCTGCTGGTTTCGGGTCTGGAGACCCTGACCGGTGGCGTGGGCACCGACGTCATCACCATCGGTTCGGCCGGCGGCACGATCCTCGCCAGCCTGCTGGATACGATCACCGGCGGCACGGGTTCGGAACTGGTGTTCCTGGGCACGGGCGGGTCGACGGTCTCGGTGTCGGGCATCGACATCCTGATCGGCGGCGTGGGCACCGATGTCGTCACGCTGGGCAGCTCCGGCAACACGGTCCTGCTGCGCGGCATCGAGTCGCTGACCGGTAACGCTGGCACCGACATCCTGACGCTGGGCAACACGGCCAACACCGCGACGGTTTCGCTGTTCGAGACGATCATCGGCGGCACCGCCTCCGACGTCATCACCTTGGGCACCAGCGGCAACACCGTCTTCGTCTCGGCCGTCGAGACGCTGACCGGCAATGTCGGCACCGATGTCATCACCCTCGCCTCGGTTCTCGGCAACACCACGCTGGTGTCCGGCATCGAGACGCTGACCGGTCAGGCCGGTAACGACGTCGTCACCCTGGGCACCGCCGGCAACACCGTCCTGGTGTCGCTGCTGGAAACCCTGACCGGTGGCGTCGGCACCGACGTCGTCACGCTCGGCACCGTGGGCGGCACCCTGCTGGCCTCGGGCATCGAGACGATCACCGGCGCTTCGGGTACGGACCTCGTCTTCCTGGGCTCGGCCGGCAACACGGTCCTGGCTTCCGGTCTGGAGTTCCTGATCGGCGGCGCGGGCAGCGATACGGTCACCCTGGGCACCTCGGGCAACACGGTCATCGTCCGTGGTCTGGAGAGCCTGACGGGCGACGTCGGCACCGACGTCATCACCATCGGCGACACCGGCACCACCATGGTGGTTTCGGGCATCGAGACGCTGGCTGGCGGTGCGGCGACCGACGCCATCACGCTGGGCACGGCGGGCAACACCCTGCTGGTTTCGGGTCTGGAGACCCTGACCGGTGGCGTGGGCACCGACGTCATCACCATCGGTTCGGCCGGCGGCACGATCCTCGCCAGCCTGCTGGATACGATCACTGGCGGCACGGGTTCGGAACTGGTGTTCCTGGGCTCGGGCGGGTCGACGGTCTCGGTGTCGGGCATCGACATCCTGATCGGCGGCGTGGGCACCGACGTCGTCACGCTGGGCAGCTCCGGCAACACGGTCCTGCTGCGCGGCATCGAGTCGCTGACCGGCAACGCCGGCACCGACGTCCTGACGCTGGGCAACACGGCCAACACCGCGACGGTTTCGCTGTTCGAGACGATCATCGGCGGCACCGCCTCCGATGCCATCACGATCGGCACCACGGGTGGCACCCTGCTGGTTTCGGGTCTGGAGATTCTGACCGGTAGTGCGCTCTCCGATGTCGTCACGCTGGGCTCGGCCGGCAGCACCCTCGCGGTGACGCTGCTCGAGACGCTGAGCGGCGGCACGGGCACCGATGTCGTCACGCTGGCCGGCACAGGCGGCAACACCCTGCTGGTTTCGGCTCTGGAGACGGTCACCGGTTCCTCGGCCACCGACCTGATCACCATCGGCACGGCCGGCAGCACGCTGCTCGCCAACCTGCTGGAGACGGTCACCGGCGGTTCGGGCACCGACGTGATCTTCCTGGGCTCGGCCGGCAACACGATGCTGGCTTCGGGCATCGAGATCCTGGTCGGCGGCACCAACACCGACATCGTCACGCTGGGCACGGCCGGCAACACCCTGATCCTGCGTGGCCTGGAGACCCTGACCGGCTCCGTCGGCACCGACGTCGTCACCATCGGCGACACCGGCACCACCATGCTGGTTTCGGGCATCGAGACCCTGGCCGGCGGCGCAGGCCTCGACCTGATCTCGCTGGGCACGGCGGGCAGCACCCTGCTGGCTTCGGGTCTGGAGACCCTGACCGGTGGCGTGGGCACCGACGTCGTCACGCTGGGCACCGTGGGCAACACCCTGGTGGTCAACGCGCTGGAGACCATCACCGGCGGCACGGGTTCCGACCTCGTGTTCCTGGGGTCGGGCGGTTCGACGCTGCTGGCGTCCGGCCTCGAGATCCTGGTCGGCGGCACGGGTGTGGATGTCGTCACGCTGGGCACAGCCGGCAACACGGTGCTGCTGCGCGGCATCGAGACGCTGACGGGCTCTGCCGGTACCGACGTCATCACGCTGGGCAACACGGCCAACTCGCTGATCGTCGGCGGCATCGAGACGCTGATCGGTGGCCTCGCCTCCGACATCGTCACGTTGAGCACGGCGGGCAACACCCTGCTGGTGAGCGGCATCGAGACGCTGACCGGTGGCGTGGGCACCGACGTGGTGACCATCGGCACGGCCGGCGGCACGCTGGTGGCGACCAACATCGAGACGCTGATCGGCGGCACGGGCCTTGAGGTGATCTTCACCAGCACGGCTGGTTCGACCCTCATGGTCTCGGGTGCGGACTACGTGATCGGCTCTGCCGGCACCGACGTCCTGACCCTGGGCTCGGCCGGCAACACCACCATCATCCGCGGCATCGAGACGCTGATCGGCGGTGCGGGTTCCGATCTGGTGATCCTGGGTGACACCGGCAACACGCTGACCGTCGATGTCATCGGTGCTGCTACCAACGGCCTCGAGATCCTCGTTGGCGGCGCTGCCACCGACGTGGTGACCATCGGCACCTCGGGCACGACCCTGCTGACCCGCGGCATCGAGACGCTGATCGGCGGCGTGGGCACCGACGTCATCACCCTGGGTGACACGGTGAACACCATCACCGTGACGGGCATCGAGACCCTGACCGGCGGTGCGAACACCGACGTCGTCTTCACCGGTTCGGCCGGTGTGACGATGACGGTCTCGGGCGTCGAGTTCCTGGTCGGCGGCACCGGTTCGGATGTCGTGACCCTGGGCTCCTCGGGCAACACGGTCATCACCCGCGGCATCGACACCCTGTCGGGCGGTGCGGGCAGCGACCTGGTGTTCCTGGGCGACACCGGCGTCACCATGACGCTGGGTTCGAGCATCGAGATCCTGGTCGGCGGCGCGGCCACCGACGTCATCACTCTCGGCACCTCGGGCAGCACCCTGCTGACCCGTGCGGTCGAGACGCTGATCGGCGGCGTGGGCACCGACGTCATCACCCTGGGCGACACCCCGAACACGGTCACCGTGACGGGCATCGACACCCTGGTCGGTGGCGCCAACACCGACATCGTCTTCACCGGTTCGGCCGGCGTGACGATGACGGCCTCGGGCGTCGAGTTCCTGGTCGGCGGCGCCGGCTCGGATGTCGTGACCCTGGGTGCGACGGGCAACACCGTCATCACCCGCGGCATCGACACCATGATCGGTGGTGCCGGTAGCGACCTGGTGATCCTGGGCGACACGGGCGTCACCATGCGGGCCGAGAGCGGGATCGAGATCCTGGTCGGCGGCGCCGGTTCCGACCTCGTCAGCCTTGGCGATGGCGGCAACACGGTCCTGCTGCGTGGCATCGAGACCCTGACCGGCGGCACCGGCAACGACGTGATCACGCTGGGCAACACCGGTGTGACGATGTCGGTCTCGGGCATCGAGACGCTGATCGGCGGTTCGGGCACCGACGCCATCACGGTGACCGGCGGTTCGGGCATCCGCTTCCAGGCCGGCACGGGCGACAGCCTGAGCCTGGCTTCGGGCAGCGGCACCGACACGGTGGTGTACTCGTCCTTCACCGACATCTCGGCGTTGGGCGCGAACACCGGCTTCGTCTCGGTCTCGAACTTCCAGTCGGGCACCGACAAGGTGGAGCTGACCGGTACGGCCCGGACCACTGCGGACAAGAACGGCGATGCCTCGCTCTCGACGGCCTCTGCTGCGACCAACGGCGTGAACATCGGCTCCAACGAGCTGGTGAGCCTGACCTCGGTCGTCAGCGGCAGCCTGACGGACGCTTCGCTGGCCAGCTTCCGCTCGGCCCTGGGGACGCTGACGAACTCGTCGGCTGGTGCAAGCACGCTGGTTCTGGCCAACAACGGCACCAGCTCCGGCCTGTACCAGGTGGTCGACACCAACGGCGACGGCCAGGTGGCTGCCACCGAGGTCCGGCTGCTCGGCGTGTACAACGGCACGGTCCTCTCGCTCTCCGACATCAACCTCGGTTGATGACGGGGGCGTGAGCCCAAGCACGCTAAAGGGAGGGGGCGCCCGTAAGGGCGCCCCTTTCTCTTTGTGCAACTGATGCTTCAATAAGCATCAGACAGGCTCTAAGGTCGGCCATGGGGCCGCACAGGTGACGGCGACCCGGTTTCGCCTCCACTCTGTTCCGGCTCCCGATGGCTTCGATCCAAGATGCTTTCACCCATGCCCAGCAGCTTCATGCCGCCGGGCACTTCGCCGAGGCGGCGGTGCTCGCGCGGGCAGTGCTGCGGCTGGCGCCCGATCATGCCGTTGCCCGGCATATGCTGGGCACCGCCTTGTGCGCCTCCGGCCAAGGCGAGGAGGGGCTGAGCCACATCGGCTCGGCCATGCTTCTCGATCCTGCCCAGCCGGTCTACACGGTGAACCAAGCCATCCTGCTTCAGTCCCTTGGCCGCAGAGCCGATGCGGCGACGGCGTTCCATCGCGCCTTGCGGCTGCGGCCGGCCGATGCCCGGCTGCTCGACGGGTTGGGAAGCTGTCTGGCCGACCAGGGCGACAACCCGCAAGCCCTCATTCCCTTCAAGCACCGGCTGGCGCTGGAACCCGGCATGGCGGAGGCTTACCGCAAGGTTGCCATCGTTGCCCAACGTGCCGGTCGGCTGGATGAGGCCCGGCGGGCTTACCGCCGGGCTTGGCAGCTGGGTGGAGGAGACGGGCTTCTGGTGCGCGAGGCGCTGAGCTTGCCGGTCATTCCCAGCTCAGCCGCGGAAATCGAGGAAAGTCGCGCCCATTGTGCCGAAGTGCTGCGGCTGGCGCGCGAGCACGGCCTGTGCATCACCGACCCGTTGCGCGAGGTCGGCATCACGTCCTTTTTTCTGTCCTATCATGGGCTCGACAATCGCGCCTTGAACAGCGAGCTGGCCGCCTTGTATCGGGAGGCTTGCCCCTCCTTGCTCTACACCGCCGCGCATTGCCGGGAGCCGCATTATCGGCAGTCCGGCGAAGCGGAGGAAAGGGCCGGTCGGCGGCGGCGCATCGGCTTCATCTCCGACTATTTCCACAACCACACCATCGGGATGCTGAACGAGGGGCTGATCGAGCGGCTGTCGCGCGAGCGGTTCGAGGTGGTGCTGTTCTTCACGCCGGGGCCGGAGGACGAGCTACGACTTCATCTGCGTATGGTGGCGGACCGAACTGTCGATATTCCGGGGGATCTCGATGCCGCGCGGCGGATCATCGCCGATGTGCAACTGGATGTCCTTTACTACACCGATATCGGCATGTCGCCCTTCACCTACTTCCTCGCCTTTGCCCGGCTGGCGCCGCGGCAATGCCTGACCTGGGGGCATCCGGATACCACTGGCATTCCCACCTTGGACTGCTTCTTGAGCTGCGATGCGATGGAGCCGGAGGATGGTGAGGCGCATTACAGCGAACGTCTGATCCGTCTGCCCGGCCCGACTGTCTGCTATCGGCGCCCGCGGCTCGACGAGCCGCACAAGACCCGCATTGACTTTGGCCTGCCCGCCGAGAGCCGTCTCTACCTCTGTCCGCAGAGCCTGTTCAAGATTCATCCTGACTATGACGACGCCCTGATCGCCATTCTGCGGCGGGACCGTGATGGCATCCTCGTCTTCGTCGATCCGCGTAGCCAAGGCGCTGCTTTGGTGCGGCGGCTGGGCGCCAAGGGACCCGATGTGGCCGGCCGCATCCACCTGCTGCCGGGGCTGGGGACCGCGGATTTCATCGCACTGACCGCCGACGCCGATGTCATGCTCGATCCGTTCCATTACAGCGGTGGCAAGACAAGCTTGGAGGCTCTGGCCTTCGGCACGCCGGTGGTGACCTGGCCCGGCGCCTTCATGCGCGGACGCCATACCCTGGGTTTCTACACGCTGATGGGGCTTAACGACTGCGTGGCGAGCGATCCGGCCGATTATGTTGACCGGGCGGTCCGGCTCGGCACCGATTCGCGGCTGCGCGCCCAAGTCCGGCAGCGCATCCTTGAGCGAAGCGCCGTCCTGTTCGACGACGGGACGTCGATCCGGGCGATCGAACGTTTTTTTGAGACATCCTGACTGGAGCGCGGCCAAGCCGTTTGGGGGGATCAGTGTGCGGGCAAGGCCGACAGGCGGTCGGCCATCCGCAGGACGCCCTGAGCCAGCCGGACGATGGCGGGGGAGCCGATGAACAGCTCGCGCAGGGCCGCCCCTTCGCCGAAGCGCAGGACAAAGCCGTTCGGGTTGAAGACCACAGCGACCTTGGCCGTCTCCGACAGGACATGCTGGGTGCGGCCCTGGAACACGGCATCCAGGATCGACCGCGCAAGCTCGCGGGCGTCCTCGACGTCCAGGGAGGCTATCTCCGGCCCCAGCCGGCTTTCGTTGAACAGGAAGACACCCTCCAACCGCAAGGCGCCTTCGCCGTCCGCCGCTTCGCCTTCATGCAAGGCGATGTGGGACAGGAACTTGCCGTCCGGGAACAGGACGGTGCGGTCGTCCACCTCGATGTTGATGACGAGCTTGCTCCTGGCCGACATGGGACGGGCTTTCTTCGGAAGGCTGTTCCGGACGGGTGAGGGTCTCGGAAAGCGAATTGGGACGGGGGCTCAGGCGACCGACCGGCGTGCCATTTCGGCATCCGCCAGTCCGGTGACCACCTGGGCCATGCGGCGTTCGGCACGCCATCCCAGCATCCGTTCCGCCTTGGCGGAGTTGCCCACGCTGAAGGCGATGTCCGAGGGGCGGAGCAGGTCCGGATTGCCGCTGACATGACGGCGCCAGTCCAGGCCGAAATAGGAGAAGGCCTGGGCGACGAACTCCTCCAGCCGGTTCGCTTCGCCGGTGGCGATCACGAAATCATGGGGGTCATCCAGAGCCAGCATGCGGGCCATGGCGTCGACATATTCCGAGGCCCAGCCCCAGTCGCGGGCGATCGACAGCGTCCCCAGTTCCAGGACGTCGGTCTTTCCCTCGGCGATGTCGGCGGCCCCGCGGATGATCTTCTGCGTGACGTAACGGGTGGGCCGCAACGGCGATTCATGATTGAACAGGATGCCGGAGCAGGCGAACAGGCCGTAGGCCTCGCGGTAGTTGGCGACCGCCCAGAAGGCGGCGGCCTTGCCGACGCCATAGGGGCTGCGCGGATGGAAGGGGGTGGATTCGTCCGCCGGCGCCTCGGTGTTGCCGAAACATTCGCTGGAGCAGGCGCTGTAGAAGCGGGTGTCCAGCTTCAGGAAGCGGATCGCTTCCAGAATGTTGATGGTGCTGGAGATGGTGCTGTTCAGCGTCTCGACCGGCTGGTCGAAGGACAGCCCGACCGAGGCCTGGCTGGCGAGATTGTAGATCTCGGCCGGCCGGACACGGGCGATGACCTCGACCACGCTGCGGAAGTCGGTCAGTACGGAGGAGTGGAGGATCACCCGGCCGAAGATGCCGAGCCGCCGCAGGTTGGCGAAGCCCGCCATCTCCCGGTCGCGCGAGGTGCCGTGGACCGCATAGCCCTTGTCCAGCAGAAGCTGGGAGAGATAGGCACCATCCTGGCCCGAAACGCCGAAGATCAGTGCGGTCTTCGGCTCGCTTCGGGTCACTCCTCCAATGGTCATCGGACGGCGCCTACATCGATTGCCGGGCGGTCACTGAGCGGTCGCGGGTGGCGGTGTCAGCGGTGATCGTCGCCGCCAGCCAGGAGACGCATGTCGGACTCGACCATCTCCCGGACCAGATCGCGGAAGGCGGTGGTGTGAGTCCAGCCCAGCTTCTCGCGCGCCTTGCTGGGGTCGCCCAGCAGCAGGTCAACCTCGGTCGGGCGGAAATAGCGCGGGTCGATGCGGACCACCACCTTGCCGGTCTTCTGGCAGATGCCTTCCTCGTCCACGCCTTCGCCGCGCCATTCGATCCCGCGGCCGATGTGGCCGAAGGCCAGCTCGACGAACTCGCGCACGCTGTGGGTCTCGCCGGTGGCCAGCACGTAGTCGTCGGCCTCGTCCTGCTGCAGGATGCGCCACATGCCCTCGACATAGTCGCGCGCATGGCCCCAGTCGCGCTTGGCGTCCAGGTTGCCGAGATACAGGCAGTCCTGGCGGCCCTGCTCGATGCTGGCCACCGCGCGGGTGATCTTGCGGGTGACGAAAGTCTCGCCGCGGGTCGGGCCTTCATGATTGAACAGGATGCCGTTGCTGGCGTGCATCCCGTAGGCCTCGCGGTAGTTCACCGTGATCCAGTAGGCGTACAGCTTGGCCGCGGCATAGGGACTGCGTGGGTAGAAGGGCGTGGTCTCCCGCTGCGGCGTCTCCTGCACCTTGCCGTACAGCTCCGAGGTGGAGGCCTGGTAGAAGCGCGCGGTCTTCTCCAGACCCAGGATGCGGATCGCCTCCAGAAGACGCAGCGTGCCGATGCCGTCGGCGTTGGCGGTATATTCCGGCGTCTCGAAGCTCACATGCACGTGGCTCTGGGCCGCCAGATTGTAGATCTCGGTCGGCTGCACCTGCTGGACCAGGCGGATCAGGTTGGTGCTGTCCGTCAGGTCGCCATAATGCATGAAGAAGCTGACGTCCTCCTCATGCGGATCCCGGTAGAGATGCTCCACCCGCCCCGTGTTGAAGGACGACGACCGGCGCTTGATGCCGTGGACGATATAGCCCTTCCCCAGCAGAAGCTCGGCAAGATACGCGCCATCCTGGCCGGTGGCGCCGGTGATGAGGGCAACTTTGCGCAAAGGACCGACCCTTGATCTGTACGGCGTTAATGATCGGGCACTATCCTCAAAGGATCCTGGCAAGGCAAGGGGCGTTGCGCCCGATCCCAGATAAGGCACGGGCATTGTGCCGTATTATCGGCTTTCCGGCAGGGCGATGGAGAAGCCGGGGGCGGCACGAACGGAGTTGAAGCGCCTGTCGCGGAACGATAGGGTGCGCGCCGAACGGGCCGGCCATCCCCGGCGGCCCCGGTCGGGTGCGGCCGTGGAGCCGGGGCCGGAGGCCGCACAGCACGGATTGTCATGGCTACCGTCGCCGAAGCATTGCAGATCGCCGTGGGACTTCAGCGTGCCGACCGCCTGGACGAGGCGTGCGCGGTCTATCTGCGCATTCTGGAGGTCGATCCACGCAATGCCCATGCCCTGCATCTGCTGGGGTTGATCGAGCGGCGCCAGGGCCGGCGGGACAAGGCGCTGGAGTTGATCCGGGCCGCCCTCGACATCGCGCCGGAGATGGCGGACGCCGCCTGCAACCTTGGCAGCACCCTGTCCGAATTTGGCCAGATCGATGCCGCCGCCGCGGCGTATCGCCGGGCGATCCAGTTGGATCCGTCGCTGGAAGGTGCGCATCAGGCGCTTGCCGCGCTGTTGGGCGGGCGTGGCGGGCCGCGCGACTGGGCGACGGCCGCTGTGGCCTATCGGCGTGCACTGCGGCTGAACCCCTACCATTCCGAAAGTTATCACGACCTCGGCATCGCGCTGCGGCAGGACGGGGCGGTGGAGGAGGCGCAGGCAAGCCAGCGAAACGCGCTCGTCCTGCATCCGGGATTTGCCGGCGCCCACATGAACCTGGGCAACCTGCTGGTCGAGATCGGTCATCTCGACGAGGCGCTGACCTGTTTCCGCCGCGCCCTGCTGATCCAGCCGGGGTATGGCAGCGTGCTCTACAACCAGGGCAATGCCCAGCATGCCGCCGGACTGGCCGATGCGGCGGTCGACAGCTATGCCGGCGCGGCGCGTGCTGGCGTCACTCTGGCGCTGACCCGGCTGGCGGACGTGCTGACCGGCCTTGACCGGCTGGGCGAGGCGGAGCAGGTGCTGCGGCTGGCGCTGACCCAGCCGGGCAGCGACGTGCCCGGTGCCATCGACATGCTGTCGGCCCTGCTGGCGCGCCAGGGGCGGCATGAGGAAGCCCGGCGCTTCTTCGCCGAATACCGCTATCCACATGCCGCCGATCCCGCCATGTTCCGCATCGAATGCCTGACCGCGGTCGCCGAGAACTGGCTGGCCGCCGGCGAGACCGACCGCGCGGTGGAGGTGCTGGCCGGGGTTCATGGCCATGGCAGCCGCTTTTTCACCGTGAAGTCGATCGCCGGGCTGCAGCAATCCCTGGCCCGGCAGGGCCGTCGGCTGGAGCGTCCGGCCAACCCCGACCCGTCCCTGCCGCGCATCTGTTCGTCCACGCTGGCGACCCATGGCCGCTTCGCCCACAACGCCCTGGAATATGTGCTGCTGCGGCTCTATGCCGAGAAGTTCGGCTACCGGCTGGAGACGCCGGACTGGGTCGGCGGCCATTACTTCGATCTCGACGATCCCAGGCCCGGCGGCGGGCTGAAGCCGATGCATTTCGGCCGGCGCATCCTGAACGACCTGGTGACCGGGCGGCGCGACGACCCGCGCCCCGGCGTCGACATCCTCTCGCCGCTGTTCCTGTTCGACTACCGCGAGGAGTGGCGCGAACGGGTGCAGTCCTGGCTGCGGCCGCGGCCCGACTGGCTGCCTTATGTCGATCCTGTGATGCAGGCGTTGAAGGCGCGCGGCAACACGGTGGTGGCCCTGCACATCCGCCGCGGCGACTTCGTCTGGTTCCGCTACACCATCACCGAGACCTCCTGGTACGTCGACTGGCTGAAGGCGCTGTGGCCGACGCTGGACCGGCCGGTGCTGTACATCGCCACCGACGACCCGGCGACCATCGGCGACTTCGCGGAGTTCGCTCCGGTTTCGCTCGACGATCTGGCGAAGGACGGGGTGGTGGAGCCGTGGAAGGGGCTGGAGTTCCTGCAGGATTTCCACGTGCTGATGAACGCCGACGTGCTGGGCGTCAGTGCCCAGAGTGGTTACAGCCAGCTGGCGGCCCTGCTGAACCGCAACGCCCGTCTGTTCGTCGAACCGGATGCGGCGGCGCAGCGGATCAGGCCCTATTCCCCCTGGACGAGTTCGTCCGGCACCCCTTAAGACCACCACCATCACGATCAACGCGACGCCCTCAGCGGGCGGGAGGGCAGCCCCATGGATCTCGCGACCAAGGAATTTTACGACGACTTCTGGCCCCGTTTCGTGCCGATCTACGACGAGACCAAGAAGTACATGCTGGAGACGCTGACCGAGCGGCAGATCGGCCGGGCGCTGGATGCCGGCTGCGGCCACGGCATCTGCTCCGTCATCCTGTCGGAAATGGCGGAGCAGGTGGTGTCGGTCGACGTCTCGTCGGACAGCCTCGCCACCGCCCGCCAGCAGGCCCAGCGCTTCGGCCGCGACAACATCGAGTTCCACCACCAGGATCTCCAGGAACTGGACACCGACCTCGGTCCGTTCGATCTGGTCTGGTGCTGGGGTGTCGCGATGATGGCGCCCGACCCGATGAAGGTGATGCGCAACCTGATGGCCGTCACCAAGCCGGGCGGCACCGTCTATCTCGGCCTCTACCTGAAGACCTGGCTGTCGCCGGTCCATGAGGGCGTGCGCCATTTCTGCCGCGCCTACATGGACACGCCGGCCCGGCGCAAGCTGGTCGGCGGCTTCTTCACCGGCCTGACCAAGGTCGCCTGCGCGCTGAAGGGGCAGGAGATCAACCGACGCGCCGACAACGTGTCGATCCAGGCCCAGGTCGAGGATTGGTACTATCCGCCCTACAAGACCTTCTATTCGATTGAGGAGATCGTGGCGCTGTTCGAGCGCAACGGTTTCAAGGCAGACTGCATCCAGGACCGGCTGGGCCGGATGAAGAGCGCCACGATCTTCGTGATCCGGGCGACGAAGAATGGCTGAGGCGGCGGCGGGCCGGCAGGACCGGACGGCTCCGCCCGACTGGGAGGAACTGGGCCGGCTGCTGTCCCGCGGCTACATCGACAGCGGCTTCATCGGCGGCGTCACCCGCGTGCCGGTGAAGGACGTCGTGCGCGACATGCTGTCGGAGGCGCGCGCCGACGAACAGGTGGCGGAACTGCGGCGCACGGCCGCGGCCGCCGGCGTCGATGCCGACAAGGCCCGCATCCTGGAGGTCGGGTCCGGCTGCGGCATGACCGTGGTGCGCGGGCGCACGGCGCACGGGCTGGACATCCACGGCATCGAGCCCAGCATGGGCGAATACAGCTCCACGCTCGACGTCTGCCGCCGGCTGATCGACCATTACGGCCTGCCGGCCGACGCGGTGCGCGACGCCACCGGCGAGGCGATCCCCTTTCCGGACGCCAGCTTCGACATCGTTTATTCCTCCAACGTGCTGGAGCATGTCGGCGATCCGGCGGCGGTGCTCGACGAGGCGTTGCGCGTGCTGAAGCCGGGCGGGCTGCTGCTGGTTGTCGTGCCGAATTACGGCTCCTGGTGGGAGGGGCATTACGGCATCCTGTGGCTGCCACGGATGCCGGCCGGGCTGGCGAAGCTCTATGTCCGGCTCTTCGGCCGCGACCCATCCTATGTCGACACCCTCAACCTGATCGACCGTTCGTGGTTCGACCGATGGCTCCGCCGCCATCCCGGCAGGCTGGAGGTGCTGGATTGGGGCTGGAGCGTCTTCGAGCAGCGCCTGCGCACGCTGGGCTTCGGCGACTGGGCGGCGCTGTCGGTCGCCAAGCGCATCGTCACCTTCGTCCACGGCTCCGGCCTGCTGGAGCCGGCGATCTGGCTCGCCCGGCGCCTGCATTGGGAAACCCCGATCATCTTCGTAGCGCGCAAGCGGTAAGAACTGCGCAGCCAGAACCACGCAGGCATCCGGCCATGATGCCGTTTGGCTTAGAACACCTAACAAAACGGCGTTTGGGCTGTTGAGAGGTGTATGGCTTCCCCTGTCGTCTCCGACGCCCTTTGGGCGCTGATTGAACCGTTGCTCCCACCGGAGCCGCCCAAGCCGAAGGGCGGGCGGCCTCGGCTGGACAACCGCGCCGCTCTAACCGGTATCCTGTTCGTGTTGCGCTCGGGCATTCCCTGGGAACTGCTGCCGGTGGAGATGGGGTGTGGTTCGGGCATGACCTGTTGGCGCCGGCTGCACGAATGGCAGCAAGCCGGCGTCTGGGAGCGATTGCACCGCGTGCTGCTCGATCGGCTTGGCTACGCCAACGCCATCAACTGGGATCGCGCGGCGGTGGACAGCGCCAGCGTTCCAGCAAAAAGGGGGGTGAGGAGACCGGGCCGAACCCGACGGACCGCGGCAAACCGGGCTCCAAGCGCCACATCCTCGTTGATGCCAACGGCATCCCCCTCGCCCTGAGAATTTCGCCGGCCAACCGGCATGACAGCAAGCTCCTGGAGACGTTGGTCGATGCCGTGCCGGCAATCCGCCAATGTGCGGGCCGGCCACGGCGCCGACCAGCCAAACTGCACGCCGACAAGGGCTACGACTTCGCCCACTGCCGGCAGGCGCTACGCCGGCGGGGGATCATTCCACGCATCGCCCGGCGTGGCATCGAGAGCAGTGAGCGCCTTGGCCGACACCGATGGGTGGTCGAGCGGACGCTCGCCTGGTTTGCCCGCTTCCGCCGCATCGCCGTCCGCTATGAACGGCGCGCCGATATCTTCACCGCCTTCCACCACATCGCTGCCAGCCTCATCTGCTGGAGATTCGTCCAGAGATGGTTCTGTTAGGCGCTCTAGAGCGCGGCTCAAAACCTCTCCTGGGATGATCAAAATCAATGGCTTGGAACCACAGAGGCGAGATTTTGATCCGCGCTCTATGGCCGATCCGAAAATCTTCACATCTTCTGCAATGACCCGGTATTCAAATCATGTACATAAAATTCAATCACAAATGTACAGATCAGGATAGCCGCTACGGTTTCAACGTGAACGAAAGCCCTTGCGTGGTTTCTGTTGGGTCATTCACGTATTTCTCCGATCCTCTTGAACTCGTTACCTATGGAGAGCCGGGAAAGATCGAGATCGGGAAATTCTGCTCGATCGCAGATGGGGTGCGTATTTATTTTGGCGGCATGCATACCATGGATGGCGTCTCGACCTACCCGGCAGAAATGCTGGCGGAGTGGATGCCTGAACTTGCCGGGCCGAACAGCACGTCCAGCAAAGGTCCCGTCGTCATCGGCAATGACGTATGGATCGGAGAAGGGGCATCCATACTCTCCGGCGTCATGGTGGGCGATGGAGCCATCATCGGTGCGCGCGCCGTCGTGTCCCGGAACGTCCCGCCCTACGGCGTGGCGGTCGGCAACCCGGCAAGGGTCGTCCGTAAACGGGTGCCGGACGCCGATGCCGACTTCCTTCTGTCGATACGCTGGTGGTCCTGGCCCAACGATAAAATCCGCAGGTTCGCCCGCCTTATATTCGGCGGCGATGTGGAGGCGTTCCGCCTTGCCGTAAGCCGCGAACCCGAAGACCTCCAGGACTGACCAGGGTCCCGCGTTCCGGTGGCCGGAACGCAGCCAGGTCAGCGCCCCGTCCGGTAAAGGGCGATCAGTGACTTCCATTCCAGAGCGCGGTTCTCCCAGCGGTAATTGGCGCCGATCGTCTGCCGCTGGTGCCGGAGCGAGGCCTGGAGGTCCGCTCCGTCGCCGTCGCTCCACTGCCCGATCTTGGCGACCAGGGCATCGGTGAAGGCCTTTTCGAAGTCTTCCCCGCCCTCTGCATAGGGGACCATGGTGGCGAAGCCGGCCGCGCTTTCCGGCAACGCGCCGCGGTCCGTGCAGACGAGGCTGCAGCCGGCGGCGAGCGCCTCGATGGGGGCGATGCCGGAGGTCTCCTCGAACGCGGTGGGGTAGGCGACGACGGCGGTGTTCAGCAGCCGCTCGGTCAGGCGGGCATGGGACAGCGGGCCGCGATAGTCGACGCCTTCCATCTTCATGCCGCTGAGGAGGCGGTGGATCGGGTCGTCGGCCTGCGCGACGCCGTAGATCGACTGCCCGGAATAGACGGCCAGCGTTGCGGCCGGGCATTCCGCCCGCACTGCCGGCCACAGCTTCAGCAGGGTTTCCAGCCCGCGCGTCGGCGCCGAGACATAGGCCACCTCCAGCGCCGCCCGCTTGGCTGCGAACAGCCCCGCCTCGTCGTCACGCCGCCGCAGGACGAAGGGGTTGCAGGCGTTGCGGATCACATGGCACCGCTCCGCCGGGACGGTGTCCTTGAACCGCTCGATGAAGACCCGCTTCTGCCATTCGCTGACGAACACGATGCCGTCGGCGGAGCGCGCGTGGTCGGTGTCCAGATAGTGGGCCAGGCATTTCAGGTCGTGAAACCACACGTCGTGCTGGATGTGGACCCACAGGAAGACGGGTACGGAGGGGAGAAAGCGCTTCACCGCCGTCACGTTGTCGGCGTTGTTGCTGACGATGACCGCGTCGGTCCCGGTCAGGTCCCCGGCGGTGACCTTGGTGCAGTCGACGATCCTGACCCCACTACGGCGCGTATCCTGGTCGCCGGCGATGGCGAGCAGAACCTCGTGCCCCTCGGCTGCGAGGCTATCGGACAGGTAGATCAGCGACGAGGCGATCCCGCCCATTCCTTCCGTTTCGCTGTAGGCATCGCTCGCCTTCGAGACACGGGAGTCGATGATGAGGAGCTTCATGGGTCGAAAAGTCTCTTCGGAAGGACATCGGGCGGCGGATGGCACCCACCGGTGCGGTTCACGAGTTATAGGCTGCCTGCGCGCCGGTTTCATAGCCTCTCCATCCGAGGGGCGGGCAGTCGGACTGGGTGGTGGTCTAGACAGCTGGCGTCAGGTGTCCCTGCATCCGGAAGTCTCCTTCCAGGAAGGCCGCTGAGGGGCCAGCCCCAACGCCATCCCAACGCCGGCCCTGGGTCGATTGACCGGCCAAATCCGCCTGTGCTATCCCGCCGACACCGCCGAAGGACCGGCAAGGCGCCGTTTTCTTTGCCCCACATCCTTTGTCCCAGCGCCTCTCCCCACCATTCCCGGTCAAGGCCACGCCATGGAACAAGACACCGCCCGTGCCATCGAACTGTACAAGGCCGGACATGGCGGGGAGGCGCTAACCCTGGCAGAGCAGGCGCTGCGCACCGATCCCGCCGATTGCAACGCCCTGAACCTGGCAGGCGTCATCCTGTTCCAGGCCGGCCGGCTGGAGGAGGCGGAGCAGCGGCTGAGGCAACTGCTGGCGCATGAACCGCTGTTCGCGCAGGCCCGCATCAATCTGGCCGTGGTGATGCAGGAACGCGGTGCCCGGCGGGAGGCCGCCGCCCAGTTTCGCACCGTCTGCCTGCTGACCCCCGATGATGTGGAGGCGCAGAACCGGCTGGGCGGCCTGTTGCACAGGCTTGGCGACTATGACGGAGCCGTGCGCCACCTGCGCATCGCCGCCCGGCTTCTTCCCGGGAACCCCGACCAGAAGGTCCTGCTGGCGGTGGCGCTTCTGTCGAGCGGCGCCCACGCCGATGCGGTCGAGGTGCTGACCGAAGCCCTGGCGCAGCAGCCCGACCATGACGATGCCCGCAACCATCTGGCTTCCGCCTGGCTGTCTCTCGGCCGGCCGGAGCTGGCGGAAGAGGTCCTGTCGGCGAATGGCGAAACCACGGCTGGGGAGGAGGCCGCCGCCACGCTGGCCCGTGCCCGGCTCTACCGGTGGCTTGCCGAGGAGGCCTGTCTGCCGCATGCACCTGAAGGGCTTCTGGTGCGGGCGCCCTTCTCCGTGCTGTCGGGTTACGGCGACTTCGCCCAGCATTTCGTGCGCAGCCTGATGGAACGGGGAACGACGCTGCGGCTGGCCGGGCTGAAGGGCGAGGAAAGCTGGCGCCCTGCCTTTGCCGATCCGATCCTGCAGGCGGCGGCCCGGCGGCTCGGTACCCCGGTGCGGGCGAGGCTGGCGCTTACCGTGCTGACCCCGCCGCTGGTCGAACCGGTTCCCGGTTTGCCGACGGTCAACTACACTATGTTCGAGGGGCCGCGCATTCCCCCCGCTTGGGCCGCCTGCAGCCGCGGTCACGATCTGGTCGTCGTGCCGACCGACTCCTCGCGGCTGGCCTGGATCGCCGCCGGCCATCCGGAAGACCGCATCCGCGTCTGTCCGCCCGGCATCGCCCCCAATCCCGCCGATGCGGCGGCACAGCCGCTGCCCATCATCGGCCCCCGCGGGCGGGCAGTGATGGACTACCGGGTACGGGTTCTCAACATCTCCGACTTTGTCGCGCGCAAGAACCTGGGCGGACTGCTGCGGGTCTGGCTGCGCGCCACCCGCGCCGACGATGACGCGATCCTGATCCTGAAGGTGGGGAAGGGCGGGGCGGCGCTGGCCGGCGAAATGCGCCGGCTGGTCGAGCAGGGGATGCGCGCCGTCGGCCGGCAGCTGGAGGCGGCGGCGCCCATTGTCCTGCTGACCGAGCGCTATGACGAGGCGGGGATCGCCGGCCTCTATGTCGTGGCGACCCACTATCTCAGCCTGTCGCATGGCGAGGGCTGGGATCTGCCGATCACCCGGGCGGGTTGCCTCGGCGCCGGCCTGATCGCCCCCCGGCACAGCGCCTATACCGCCTATCTGGACGACCGTGTCGCCCATCTGATTCCCTGCGTCACCGGCCCAGCGCTGATGCCCTACAGCAGCGACTATTATCCGCCCTTCCACGGGCTGGACTGGTGGCACCCGGACGAGGACGCCGCGGTCGACATCCTGGCCCGCGTCATCCGCGATCCCGAGGGCGAGCGCCGCGACGCCGCCCGCCACCTGATGGACAACTTCACCTGGGACGCCGCCGCGCAGCGGCTGCTCGACGCGCTGGATGGGGTGGGAGGCTGACGGCGGAGCCGCGCATCGGCAGGCCGGAAACAGGAACTGAACCGCGCCGGGTTTTCCGGATGCCCCATCATCTGAGAGAGTGGGGTCATCATGACGAAGCAAGCATCGCCCAAATACGCCCCTGAAGTCCGCGAGCCCGCGGTTCGGATGGTGTTCGAACACGAAGGCGAGCATGCCTCGCAGTGGGCGGCGATCAGCTCGATCGCGGCGAAGATCGGCTGCACTCCCGAGAGGCTGCGGAACTGGGTCCGGCAGGCCGAGCGTCACCAGCGCAAGCGGTCAGGTCCGACAACGGACGAGCAGGAACAGATCAAGGCGCTGGAGCGTGAGGTGCGGGAACTGCGCCAGGCGAACGAGATCCTACGCAAGGCGTCGGCATATTTCGCTCAGGCGGAGCTCGACCGCCCGTTCAAGAAATGCCCGTTCACGAAATGATTGCCTTCATCGACGTGCACCGCGTCGTTTACGGGGGCGAGCCGATCTGCCGAGTGCTGCCGATCGCCCCGTCCACCTATTATGCCCATGCCGCCCGGCGGGCCGATCCGTCCAAGGCGCCAGCCCGCTCGCGAAGCGACGCGGAGCTGAGTTTGGCTATCCGACGGGTTTGGGATGATAACTTCCAGGTCTATGGGGTTCGCAAAGTCTGGCGGCAGTTGCGGCGGGAGGGTATCGACGTGGCACGCTCCACGGTAGCCCGACTGATGAAGCAGGTGGGCTTGAAGAGAGCGATGCGTGAAGGTGGTGCGCACCACGATCAGCGACAGGGCGGCGCCCTGTCCCGCCGACCGGGTGAACCGCCAGTTCCAGGCACCACGCCCGAATGCCTTGTGGGTGGCCGATTTCGCGTACGTCTCGACATGGCAGGGCTTCGTCTCCGTGGCTTTCGTCATCGACGCCTTCGCCCGCCGGATCGTCGGCTGGCGGGTGTCCAGCCCTCCGTCGGCAGCGTCGGCGATTCGTATGACAACGCCTTGGCCGAAACCATCAACGGCCTCTACAAGACCGAGGTGATCCGCCGCCGCGGGCCACTGCGTACCCTGGAAGCTGTCGAGTTCGCCACCCTGGAGTGGGTCGACTGGTTCAACCACCGGCGCCTGCTCGAACCCATCGGCAACTTTCCGCCCGCCGAGGCCGAAGCACGCTACTATGCTCAAACCGAGCACGTCGCCATGGCGGCGTGACTCAACCAACCCGGCCTCCGGGAAACCCGGCGCGGTTCAGTACCGCGAGTACTTCGAAGCCAAGGGGCATCTGAACCTTCCCAGGCAGGAACCTCCCAGAGCCGGAGGCAAGGTCCTCCTGCTGGATTTGCTCGGGACCGTGTTCCACAAGCTGGCGGAGTTGTTCGGAGTGGCATCGGAACTGTTCCAGAAGCTTCTGGGTATGGCGAAGCGTCTGTTCTGAGCCGGTCCTTGCCACCGGAAACAACCGGTGGCAAGGGCGGATACCGGAGGCCGTCGGGATTTCGGCGGCCTCCTCCTTCCTATTGCATGGCGTCGACGAACGCCTCGGCGAAGGCGCGCCAGCTGCGCTCGGTGCGGATGAAGGCCTTGGCGCGCGCGGCGCGCGCCTTGGCTGCGGCACGGTCGGCGTAGAGCCGCTCCAGCGCCTCCACCAGCTCGTCGACCGAGGATTCGCCCCAGCCGAAGCGGCTGCCGTCGCGGTCGGCGACCGGAACCTGACGGTCCAGCGTCAGGCACAGGTCGTCGCCCTGGGTCGGGCTCTTCAGCAGGTCGCGGTGGCCGGTGTTGTTGGACAGAACCACCGGAACCCCGCAGGCCATCGCCTCCATGGCGACGAGATTGGTCGCCCCCTCGCAGCGGTTGGGGAAGACGGCCGCGTGGCAGTCGGCGAGGATCCCGGCGATCTGGTGGCGGCCGAGGAAACCCAGATCGACGAAGCCCTCCTCGTCGGCGCCGTTCTCCATCGCCCAGCTCTTCACGTCGATCATGTTGTTGGGCAGGACCCGCGGCGGCTTCGGCGCCAGCGGCGATTCCGCCATCGTCATGCCGACCTCCGGCCAGGCGTTCTGCCAGGCGGTGACCAGCAGCGCGTCGGGATGGCGCTGACGGAAGGCGCGGAAGGCGGCCAGCACGATGTCCTGGCCCTTGCGGAACTCCAGCTTGCCGCCGGAAAAGACGACGAAGCGGTCGCCGAAGCGGCCGCTCGGTTCCGCCTCCACCATTTCGGTCGGGTCGATGCCCTGAAAGGCGAGGCCGACATTGTCGAAGCCCCAGATCTCCAGAAGCTGCTTGTTGTAGGTGGAATGCACGACGATGCGGTCGTACTGGCGGGCGCGGGCCATCACCTCGGGCGTGAAGCGGGTGTCCTCATAGGCGATGACGCCGATGTTGCGCCGGCCGCGGAAGCGCGTCGACGGACCGCCTGCTGTGAAGCCGTTGCCCAGCGCGTGTAGGACGTCGAACTCCTTCAGCAGCAGCATGTGGCCCTTGGCGTTGTCGGCCATGGTGGCGATCTGCTGGTAGGGGGCTTCCAGCGGCTGCAGCTTTTCGCGGTTTTCCGGGCGCAGGGTGCCCATCAGCGGCTTTTCCAGCAGCAGCAGCGGCCGCCCGACATCGGCGAGGTAGAGGGCGGTGTGGACACCCACCAGTCCCCAACCGTGGACCTCCGTGAGCTGCCAGGTGAAAGCCAAGTTCGGAATCATGATGGAAACCCCAATTCTGGGAGCAGGTCCGCCAGCCCAGGCGGGCGCCGGGCGGGCGCCGAGCGGCGGGAAGATCCCGCGCCGGGGCGGCGCTTGTCAAGCCGAGCGGAGCGGACTGGATTCCCTGCCTGCCCGATGCTACGACAGCGGCGGCTTTCCATAGCGGGATGGTGCTCAAGGTGCGGACGGAATCGCTTTTCTCCCTGGAGGGCAAACGGGTCTGGGTGGCCGGGCATCGCGGCATGGCGGGCGCCGCCGTCGTCCGCCGGCTGGAGCGCGAACCCTGCGACCTGCTTACCGTTGGGCGCGACCGCGTCGACCTGCGCCGCCAGGGGCAAGTCGAGGACTGGATGGCCGAAGCGAAGCCGGACGTGGTCTTCGTCGCCGCCGCCACCGTCGGCGGCATCCTCGCCAACTCCACCCGGCCGGCCGAGTTCCTCTACGACAATCTGGCGATCGAGACCAACATCATCCACGGCGCCTACCGGACGGCCGTGAAGAAGCTGGTCTTCCTGGGATCCTCCTGCATCTACCCGCGACTGGCCGAGCAGCCGATGCGCGAGGACGCTCTGCTGACCGGCCCGCTGGAGCCGACCAACGAGTGGTATGCCATCGCCAAGATCGCCGGCATCAAGATGTGTCAGGCCTACCGGCGCCAGTATGGCTGCGACTTCATCTCGGCGATGCCGACCAACCTCTACGGCCTGAACGACAATTTCGACCTGCAGGGGGGGCATGTCGCCGCAGCATTGCTGGCCAAGATCCACCGGGCCAAGGTGGAGGGGCTGCCCTTCGTCGAGCTGTGGGGCACCGGAGCGCCCAGGCGCGAATTCCTGTTTGCCGACGATCTGGCCGATGGCCTGGTCTTCCTGGCCCAGCATTATTCGGGCGAGCCGCACGTCAATGTCGGCACCGGAAGCGAGGTGTCGATCCGGGAACTGGCCGAGCTGATCCGCGACGTCGTCGGCTATGAGGGCGAGTTCCGCTACGACACCTCCAAGCCGGACGGCAGCCCGCGCAAGCTGATGGATGTCAGTCGGATGAGCGAGATGGGCTGGACCGCGCCCACGTCCTTGCGCGACGGCTTCGCCACCACCTACCGCTGGTTCCTGGAGACTATCGACCGCGGCGGCCTGCGGGGGGTGTGACCGCCAAGGCCACCGTGCAGGGCATCAGAACCTACGTCTGCTCCCTCGGCCCGCCGACGGCGACGGCATCCGGCGTGCTGGGCAGCAGGTTGGGGGCGTGGCCGGCGTGGATTGCGCCTGGATCGGCTCGGGCAGCGACCCGTATGGTTCAGCAGGAGAGAGGCATAGCAGAGCCCTTCCGTCAGCCCAGCGCCGCCTCCAAACCGGTCGCGGCGATCAGGCCGGCGCGGTAGCGGCGAAACATCTCCCGCCGCTGGGGAGAGGGGCTGAACGTCCGCGCCGCCTCGACCTGATCCAGGATCAGGCTACGGGCCGACGGGTCGGCCATCGTCCCGGAGAAGATGGCGTCGGTCCACTCCTGGCTGCCACAGTAGAGCAGCCCGAACCCGTCGCATCGGCGCCTGTAATTGTCGAGGAAGACTGTAGGGTCCACCGCGTCGACGTAGTGATTGGCCCCGGAAATAGCAAAATTTTGGCCGGACAGGCTCTCTTCACGGACCAGCGTGACCCTGCCGTTATAATGTGGACGACCAATCAGGAAGTAATTTTTCAGTATCCAGAGATAGAGCGCCACATACTGCCAGTATATGGGCCTAGCCATATTGTAGCGGATGACGCCGACGCGGTCGGGCTGGCCGCCGTAGGTCATGTGCAGGACTTCGCCATATTCTTCCAGAAGGGGGAAATGGCGGGAGAACGGATAGCAATAGCGCCGGATTTCGGCGGAGGATGGGATGTTGGGCAGGCGTTGGTCAGGCCGGTCCAGGAAGAAGTTGTTCAACTCGAATGACATGTCGAAGTTGCACAACTGCATGGCGTCGTGGCGCGTCGCCAGGAACAGCAGGTCGTTCACGTAGAAAGGGGAGGTCGCTTCGAACTGCGGTACCCAGACCCGGCGTTCGAAGACGAAGGGATCGCGGCACGGCGGCGGCGCATCCATCAGGCGTTGGGCGAGCGCCGGCAGGGCGTCCAGATCGAACAGGATGTCCGGCCGGCTCTTCAGCACCAGCGCGTTGGTCGGCAGGACCCGCAGGGCGCCGTACAGCAGCGTCATCTGGTGGAAGTAGCTGTGCGGCACCGTCACGCCGGACGGCGGGTTCAGCCCGATCACCTGGATGCCCGGATGCCGGAACCGTTCGAGCAGAGAGGCGTGGGCCTCGACCTCGCTGTGCCAAGTGGCGATCACCGCGCCTGCGACCTGACCGCGCTCGATCAGCCCGACGACTTGGCGCAAAGACAGTTCGAACAGATGCGGTGTGCGGATTTGCCCGCAGAAGGCAATGTGAAGTGCGCTCATCCTGCTCCTCCGGTTCGGGCGTCACGCCCCGGCGATGAAGTCGGACAGACGCCCGACGTTGCGGAGGATGTTCACCGCCTCGGCAGACGGGTAGGGGTTGGACGGCGCGAAGTCGTTGACCAGCACCCGCGGGCCGTGGTGGCACCCCATCACCAGCGCGTGCCAGGACAGTCCGGCTTCACGGAGCACCGCCTCGACCTTGGCGCGCAACTCTTCCGGACGGGCGGTGACGAAGACGAACTGGGCGCCTTCGGCCTGCAGGCGGCGCAGGGAGTCCACGTTCTCGGTGATCGGCTCGTCGGGATCAGTCCAGTAGGGCGGGAAATATTGGCCCTTGTTCTTGACCACCACCCCGTCGAAGTCGAGGAAGAAGGTGCGCATGCGCTGCTGCAGGTCGGTCCATTCGCGCAGGGTGCCGGCATCGACCAGCCCCTCCACCTCCACTCCCAGGAACACCGAACCGTCAAGAACCGCCTGGGAGATCAGGTGCGAGATGAAGATCTCGCTGTTGCGGTCGTTGCGCATCAGCGCATCGAAGATATCGCAATATTGCCTGGCCGAATTCCAGACATAACCTCCTACGTTGATGAAATTGGACTCGACCGACTTTTCCCAGATGTTGGCGACGATGCCCTGTTCGTTCAGCGAGACGAAGCTTTTACCGGCGACGTTGGTGACGCCGGGGTTTCGCCGCAGATCTGCGATGCAGACGAAGTTGCTGTCCTGCGGTACGTTCGGCAGCGAGAACCAGCTGTCGGAATCCTTGATGATCACCGGCCCGTCGACCCCGGCGCGCCGGATCATCTCGTAAGCGGTTTCGGCCGGACCGCGCGTTACCTCGTCGAAGACGACGATCTCCACATCCTCGCCCAGCGCCCGGTGGATCCCGGCGGTGGCGGTATAGCGTTCCTCATGCTCGCGCAGGATGCCGACGACCACCCGGCTGCGGGCGACGCCTTCAAGCGAGTCCAGTGCCCGGCGCAGCATCAACGCGCCGTCGGGCGTCGACAGCATCCATTTCGGTCGCATGTTGGGATAACGGCTCGACCGTCCGGCGGCCGGGAGAAGGATGGTGTATCCGCTCATGGGAAGGTCGCGTCCTTGTCGATGTCTCGGATGCGCCGGAGAACGAAGGCGAGGACTTCGTCCGACCGGCAGTAGGGCACGATACGGAAAAGCTGGAACTGGGTCAGCACCGGCAGCCGTTCGCGCAAATCGGGCCAGAGGGGGTGGGTGTGGCCGTGCAGCAAAGCGGCCAGCTTGGCGGCGGCGATACGGAGGCCACGGCCGCGCGGGCCGGATCGTTGTTCGTCCGGTAGATTGCGCAGGAACCAGTGGCCGCACAGGTCCTGGTGCAGCTTGGCGACATCGAGCCAGCAGGAGTTGAGCGGCCCGTCGAGGAAATCGATGAAGCAGAGCCCACCGTCCGGACGCCGCAGCACGTTTTCCACCGTCATGTCACCGTGCCCCTGGGAGGCAGGGATGCCGCTCCAGTCATGGGCGGCGAGGCGGGCGGCGGTCTCGCCAATCACCCCCCGCATCCCGCCCGGGTCGTTCCCGCCCTCCAGGCAGGGCGGAACGGCGGCGGCGACGGCGGCGATCTTGTCCAGGAACAGGCCGGCAGGCAGGCAGCCGGACGCGGTCGCCGCCAGCCCGCGCAACGTGGCGGCAAGCGAGCGGGCGACCGTGTCGAACAGGGCGCTGTCGCCATGCTCCAGCACGTCCCCCAGATTCTGGCCCCGCACATACTCCATATCGAAGCAATAGCGCCCGTCCAACTCGCCGCCCTCCAGCAGTCCGTCCTTCAGCACCGCAGGGCAGGGCAGGCCCAAGGCCGCCATCTCGCCCTGCTTGTGCCGCTGGTCGCGCAGCCGGGCGTTGTAGTCGGCGGAGCCGGAGATTTTGCGTACGCGGTAGGCATCGCAATCGCGCTCCCGCAGCAACAGCAGACGGCAGCCGGAATGCCCGTGCAGCTCCTTCACCAGGATCAGCCGGCCGTCGTCGTCCGGCAGAGCCAGCCTAGCGGCGGCGGTATCGGCGGCGACCGTCCCTAGCCCCTCCCCAACCTTTCCATTCACTGCCGTCCCGCTCATCACCCTTTGGCCACCCAGTCGCGCCACATGGCGCGGTAGGCCGCCTCGACCCCGCGGGCGAAGCCCTTGTAGTCGGTCAGCGGGGCGGCGTTCAGCCGGCTGCGCATCGTCCGGCGCAACTCCGTCAGACGGTCCGCGTCGCCGGCAAGCGCCACTGCGGTGGCGATGTAGCCCTCCATGTCGGAGGCCACCAGTTCCGTCAGGCCGCAATGGGTCAGCAGGCTGGCGCCGACGCGGGCGACATGGTTGGCGCCCGTCACTGTCACCACCGGCACACCCATCCACAAGGCCTCGCAGGTGGTGGTGGTGCCGTTGTAGGGGAAGGGGTCGAGCCCGATGTCGATGCGGTCGTAGGCGCGCAGGTGCCCGTCGGCCGCGTCGATGCGGGCCAGAAGCTCTATCCGGCCGGCGTCGATCCCCCACTGGACGAAGGTGTTCAGATAGCGCCGGCGCGTCTCCTCGTCGCCCATCTGGGCGCTCTTGACGATCAGGCGCGAGCCCGGCACCCGCTTCAGGATCTCCGACCAGGCACGCACCACCTCCCCCGTCACCTTGGAGGTGTTGTTGAAGGAGCCGAAGGTAACATGGCCGTTGGCGCGGAACGGCGGTTCGGCCGGCGGGGCGACGTCCAGCGGCGGGCGGTAGCTGTGGAAGCCCTGCGGCAGCCTGACGATGCGTTCCGCGCTCAGCCGGTCGGCCTCGCCCGGCGGCTCGGCGATGGCGTCGCTGAAGCGCCAGTCGATGGCGCGCATGCCGGTGGTGTCAGGATAGCCCAGCCACGTCGCCTGCACCGGCGCCGGCTTGCGGGCGAACAGGGTCAGCCGGTTGTTGGCGGTGTGGCCGGTCAGGTCGACCAGGATGTCGATGCCGTCCTGCTCGATCAGCGCCGCGGCGCGGGCATCGTCCACCCCGACCAGCGACCGCCAGCCGTCGGACAGCCCCTTCAGCCGTTCGGTGACCATGTCGCAGCGTGAGGACGCGGGGTAGCAGAAGACCTCGAAGTGCCCGCGGTCATGCTCGCGGATCAGCGGCTCCGCGAAGAAGGCGACCGAATGGGCGCAGAAGTCGGGCGAGACGTAGCCGATGCGCAGCCGGCGATCGGGATCGCGCAGGTTGGCATGGCGCCTGCCGGCGGGCAGCAGCGGGTCGGCATGACGCTGTGCCCATGCCATATGGGCCCTGAAGATGGTCTCGGGCGGAACGGCCGGGGTATAGTGCAGGGCCAGCAGCAGGTTGGAATGCATCAGGGCGTGGGCGGGGTGCGCCTCCAGCCCCTTCTGGAAGACGGTGACCGCCTCCTCGATGCGTCCCATCTCCTTCAGCGTTTCGCCCAGGTTGTTCCAGGCCTCGGCCGACTTTGGATCGGCCTTCAGCGCGGCGACGAAGCACTCCACCGCGCGGGTGAGTTCGACCGCCCCCTTGTGCAGGTCGCCCAGGTTGCACAGCGCCGCCGCCATGTCCGGCTTCAGGCGCAGCGCCTCGCCATAGGCGGCCTTGGCCGCCTCGCGGTCGCCGCGGTTGCGCAGGATGTTGGCGAGGTTGAAATGGGCCTCGGCATACTCGGGCTTCAACCGGATGGCGGTGCGCAGCGCCTCCTCCGCCTCGGCGCTTCGGCCCATGTCCTGCAGCAGGCAGCCATGGTTGCTGTGGACGAAGGGATCGGCCGCGTTGCGGGCAAGCGCCCGGCGGTAGCAGCCCAGCGCCTCCTCCCAGTCGCCGCGGGCGCGCAGGATGATGGCGAGGTTGTTGTTGGCGTTGGCGTGGCCCGCATCGGCAGCCAGCACGGCGCGGTATCCGGCCTCCGCCTCGGCCGTCCGGCCTTCCCGGTGCAGGCTCAGCGCCCGGCCGAAGCCGGCGTCCCCTGCCGAAACCGCCGGAGCCAAACTCTGCGGGGAGGGGGCCGGAATGGCCGGGCGCTTGGCCCTGGCCTGCTTGTGTGAAGGCTTTTTCATCGGGCTGACCGCTTGGCGTTAAGTCTTCGTCGGCAGAAGAGCCGTCCTGCCGGTCGATAGCAATGACCATGCGCTGCCGCAAGCGGCATCTCGTCTCCGGATGGATGTGCCGCAACGGCCACATGGGGTGGAGACATATGATGGATGGCGGATGGGGCCTGGGACAGATGGCTTGCCGCTGTTGGGCCAATTCTGCTATCTCAACGGGATCGCGTGGCTATGCATCGTTCGCAAGTGGCGGACTCTACGCGCTTCGTCGCGCCCTGGGCCCCAAGGAGCGCATGGTCGATCGAAACCGGGTGACCGAACGGTATGAAGACCTTGCCTTCGCGACGCATTTCACATTTTTCACGGCGGTTCCCATGACCCTAGCTGCGGAAGTCCCCTGCGCCCACACCGGGCTGCATTCCCTGGCTGTCGTCGCGCGCCAGCGTGGCCTCGACGTTTCGGCCGAGCGGCTTCAGCACAGCAACGTCATCGGAAACGAGGAGCTGGACACCGCGCGCCTGCTGCGCGTCGCCAAGTCCATCGGCCTGAAGGCCGAGGCGGCGACGCTGGACTGGGACGATCTGGGCAAGCTCCATGATGCCTTCCCCGCCATTCTGCGCCTGCGCAACGGCAACTCGATGGTGGTGGTCGGCTTCGGCAAGCAGGGCGACACCGACGTCGCCATTTTGCAGGATCCGCTGGCTGGCCAGGAGTTGATCCTGCCGGTCGACCGCATCCGCCTCAGCCAGGCCTGGGCCGGCGAGGTGGTGCTGCTGAAGCGCGACTATGGCCTGACCGACGCCGAGCAGCCTTTCGGCCTGAAATGGTTCCTGGTGGAGATCCTCCGCCACAAGCGCATCTTCCGCGACATCGGCATCGCGGCGATCCTGATGAGCCTGTTCGCGCTCGCCGTGCCGATCTTCTTCCAGCTGGTGGTCGACCGCGTGCTGGTCCACCGCAGCATGGGCACGCTCGGCGTGCTGATGATCGGCATGATCGGCGTCATCCTGTTCGAGGCGGCCTTCTCGTACCTGCGCCAGTACCTGATGCTCTACGCGACGAAGAAGATCGACGCGAAGATGAACGTTCAGGTCTTCAACAAGCTCGTCGGCCTGCCGATGCATTACTTCGAGCGGGTATCGTCGGGCGAGATCGTCAAGAACGCCCAGCAGGCGGAGCGCATCCGCAACTTCCTGACCGGCCAGCTCTTCATGACGCTGCTGGACACGGTCTCGCTGGTCGTCTTCCTGCCGATCATGTTCATGTACAGCGTGCCGCTGACCTTCCTGGTCCTGGCATTCTCGATTTTGATGGCGATCAACATCGGCATCATGATCCCGCTGATCAAAGGCCGGATGAAGGACCTCTATCAGGCCGAGGTCCGTCAGCAATCCTTCCTGATCGAGAACATCCACGGCATGCGTACGGTGAAGTCCCTGGCGCTCGATGGCCGCCAGAAGCTGGAATGGGACCACCGCGTCGCCCGTGCCGCCGAACAGCGTTTCGACGTTGGCCGCATCATGATCATCGGCCAGACGATCGCTCAGCCGCTGAATCAGCTGATGATGGCCTGCCTGCTGGGCCTGGGCACCTATCTGGCGCTGAACGGCGATATGATGATGGGGGCCTTGATCGCCTTCTACATCCTGGCCGGTCGCGTCACCCAGCCGCTTCTGCAGATGGCCCAGCTGGTGCAGCAGTTCCAGGAAGTGTCGATCTCGGTCCAGATGCTGGGCACGATCATGAACCACGCGCCGGAAGAGGGGCGCACCGGCCGCGGCCTGCGCACGCCGCTGCGCGGCACGGTGGAGTTCCAGGAGGTGCGCTTCCGCTATGCGCCCTCCTCGCCGCCGGCGCTCGACGGGGTGTCCTTCACCGCGTCCGAAGGCACCATCCTTGGCGTCATGGGCCGCTCCGGTTCTGGCAAGACCACCGTGACCAGGCTGTTGCAGGGCCTGCACCGGGCGCAGGAAGGCCTGATCCGCATCGATGGCCGGGATCTGCGCGAATACGACCTGGATCACCTGCGCGCCTCGATCGGCGTGGTGTTGCAGGACAATTTCCTGTTCACCGGCACCATCCGCGAGAACGTCTCCGCCGCCAAGCCGGGTGCGACGACCGATGAGATCCTGAGGGTGATCCATCTGGCCGGCGCCGACGAGTTCGTGGAGCGGCTGCCCAAAGGCCTCGACACCATGCTGGAGGAAGGCTCGTCCAACCTGTCCGGCGGTCAGCGCCAGCGTCTCGCCATCGCCCGCGCGCTCCTGACCAACCCGAAGATCCTGATCATGGACGAGGCGACTTCGGCGCTCGACGCCGAGAGCGAGGCGATCGTCCAGGCCAACCTGATGAACATCGCCCGCGGCCGCACCATGATCATCATTTCTCACCGCCTGTCGTCGCTGGTGCCGTCCGACACCATCCTGGTGATGGACCGCGGCAAGGTGGTGGACAGCGGCAAGCATGACGAACTGCTGGTGCGCTGCGACATCTACCAGCATCTCTGGCACCAGCAGAACCGGCACATCTAGGAGCGCGTCCCCTTGACCGCACAAAAGCTTGCGAAAATTGAGACGGCCCGCGTTCCCGCCAACGACGTGGCGTCCCGCGCACCGGCCTCTCCGCTCGACAAGCGGGCCAAGGCACGCGGGAAGGCGGCCGTCGGCGCTTTCCAGAAGGACACGGAGGCGATTCAGAACGCCCCCGATCCGTTCCTGGCGCGTGTCACGCTGCATCTGCTTGGGTTGTTTGTCATCGGGGTGATCACCTGGGCGTCGCTGTCCTACCTGGACAAGATCGTCGCCTCCCAGGGCAAGATCATCTCGACCGATCCCAACGTGATGGTCCAGCCGCTGGAGATGGCGGCGATCAAGCAGGTCCTCGTCCGTGCCGGCGACGTCGTGCATCAGGGGCAGGTGCTGGCGACGCTGGACCCGACCTTCACCCAGGCCGACGTCCTGCAGCTGGAATCCCGCCTCGCCAATGCCGACGCGCAGATCGCCCGGCTGGAGGCCGAGCATGACGGCAAGCCCCTCGTGCCGGTCGTGGATCGCTATGGCTACGGCACGCTGCAGCAGGCGCTGTGGCGTGAGCGCCAGGCGCAGTACCAGTCGCAGATGCAGAATTACGAGGAGAAGCTCGCCCGCCTGCAGTCCAACGTCTCCAAGTACGAGATGGACCGCCTGCACCTGAACGAGCGGCTGAAGGTGGTGCGCGAGATCGAGAACATGCGCTCGTCGCTGCTGGCCACCCAGGTCGGCAGCAAGCTGAACCTGCTGCAGGCCACCAGCGACCGCATCGACATCGAGCGCAATCTGGTCCTGAACCAGAACGAGCTGCAGGGAAACCGCCACGATCTGCAGGCTCAGCTGGCGGAGCGCGACGTTTTCATCCAGCAGTGGAACGGCAAGATCATCGAGGAGCTGACCACCCAGCGCAATGAGCGCGAGGCGCTGCGCGAGCAGCTGACCAAGGCGCGCAAGCGTCAGGCGCTGGTCCAACTGGACGCGCCGGTCGACGCCATCGTGCTGGAGGTCTCACCCAAGGCCACCCCCGGTTCCATCGCCAAGGAAGCCGAACCGCTCTTCACCCTGGTGCCGGTCGGAGCTCCGCTGGAGGTCGAAGCCAACATCGATGCCCGCGACCTCGCCTTCGTCCAGATCGGCGACAAGGTGCGCGTCAAGCTGGATGCCTATCCATACATGCAGCACGGCTCGCTGGAGGGCGAGGTGGCGACGATCAGCGAGGATTCCTTCTCCAACAAGGACAATGCTGGCGGGATGCTCTTCTACCGGGCGCGCATCAGGCTGCTGACCACCACGCTGGACAATGTCCCCTCCAACTTCCGCCTGATCCCCGGCATGCCGTTGGTGGCCGACATCAAGGTCGGCGAACGCCGCATCATCACCTATTTCCTGCGCCCTATCCTGCGCGGGTTCGACGAAAGCCTGCGGGAGCCTTGATCGTGTTCGGCAAGCGGAAACGCACCACCTCCACCGTGTTCAAAAAGCCGGATTTCCAGCGCGGTCTCGCTGCCTTCGAGGCGGAGGACTATGCCGGCGCCGTGGCCAACTGGCTGCCGCTGGCCGAGCATGGCGATGCCGAGGCGCAATTCCGCCTGGGCCAGCTCTATACCCGCGGCCAGGGGCTGGTGCGCGACTTCGGCGATGCCGCCCACTGGTTTCGCAAGGCGGCCGAGCAGGGCCATCGGGAGGCCCAGTTCTCACTCGCCCTGTGCTACGCCAACGGCGAAGGGGCGGCGCAGGACAGTGCCCTGCCGGTGCGCTGGTACAAGACAGTGTCCAAGGCCAGCCCGCCGACGGCCGAGGCCAACCTCGCGCTGCTTTATCCCAACGGGCTGGGCATCACGCCGGACATCGCTCAGGCCCTGCACTGGTATAGGCTGGCGGCCGAGGCCGGCCATGCCGAGGCGCAGCACCACATGGGCCTGCTGCATGCCTTCGGGCAGGGAGTGCCGCAGGATCTTGCCGCCGCCGCCGACTGGTACCGGCGCTCGGCCGAAGGCGGCTATGCGGTTGCCCAGCATGCGCTCGCCTCCTTCTACGCCAATGGCCAGGGGGTGGAGCGCGACATCGGTCAGGCCATCGCCTGGTACGGGCGTGCAGCCGACCAGGGCTTTGCCAACGCGCAGCTGGCGCTCGCCATCATCTACGAGCACGGCACCGGGGTGGAGGCCGATCCAGCCCGCGCGGCGGAGTTCTATCGTCAGGCGGCCGAGCAGGGCCATCCGGTGGCGCAGGTCAATCTGGGCCTGCTCTATGCCCGTGGCCAGGGCGTGCCCAAGGATTACCGCGAAACCCTGAAATGGTGCCGCCTGTCGGCCGAGAAGGGCAACGTCAACGCCCAGTTCAACCTGGGCCTGATCCATTCCAACGGACTGGCCGGCCAGCCCGATTATGCCGAGGCGGCTCTCTGGTACCGCAAGGCGGCCAACCAGGGGAATGTCGGCGCCCAGGTCAATCTGGGGCTGATGCTGATCCATGGCTGGGGCGGGCGACCCGAGCTGGGCGAAGGGGTGGACTGGCTGCGCAAGGCCGCAGCGCAGGGTCACACCGGCGCCATGAGCAACCTCGGCGCGCTCTATGCCGATCAGGGCGGCAAGGCTTACAACCCTGTCCAGGCCTATGTCTGGACCATCATGGCCGCCGCGGCTACCCAACCCGGCTCGGAGCGCGACGGGCTGGAAGCCAAGGCCCATGAGTTGGGCAACCAGCTGACCAGCGAGGACCGCCAAAAGGCGCAGGTCATCATGGAAAATTGGAAGAAAAACCCGAAGCTGATGGTGACGGGCTGATTCCAAACAGAGGCCGCCGTGGCAGTCCAGGGCAAAGTCGAGGCAGTTGAGCGGCTTCCCGGGATCGGCTGGGTTGCCAGGGGCTGGGCCGTCGACCTCGAGGCACCGAACGAGCCTGTGCGCCTTGCCCTTGCTTTTGAGAAGGGCATGCTGGGCGAGTTCAAGGCCGACCTGTTCCATTCCGGGTTGGCGGTTGCGGAGGCTGGCCGGCACGGCTTTGCCGTCAAGCTGCCAGGGGAACTGCTGGATGGCCGTCCCCACCTGATCCGGATCCTGGTCAGAAAGGATGGAACGGCGCTCGCCCACGATGGCGAAGAGATTTTCTTCCCGCAGCAGCTGCATGGCCAAATCGAGAGTCTTGAGCATGCGGCGCTGCGCGGCTGGGCGTTCAACGAGCTTGCGCCCAACCGCTCCTGTCTTCTCGACATTGAGATCGATGGCCGTCACGTGGCCATGGTGCCATGCGACCAGCCACGGTCCGACCTGGCTGGGTTCCTGGCAAGCGACGGCCGCCATGGTTTCCGGTTTCCCCTGCCGGCTTGCGTGTTCGACGACCGCCCGCATCGGGTCGTCATCCGCTTTGCCAACACGGACCGGCAGCTTATCGGCAGTCCGTTGGAGGTGCGGTTTCCAAGGGGGCTGCTGACCGCGCGGCGGCGCCGGCTCGACGAGCTGGCGGTGGAGCGGGGCGTTGCCCTGGAAGAGGGACTGAACGCTCTGACCGTCGAGCCGCTGCGGCGCATCGCCGATCCGGCGACGTACTCGGCGTGGCTGGAGCATCATGAGAAGGCAATCGAAACTGCGCTTGCCTCTGTGGGTGCGCAATCCGGTGGCCGGGGCGGTGGGCATCTGGGAAAGCCGACGGTGGAGGTTGTTTCTCTGCCTGGACCAGGGTCGGAGGTGAAGGAGTTTGCGGCGTCGATGGCCGGCATCTCGGCCGACGCGGTGGTTCTGCTCGAGCCTGGCGCCCGGTTGCACCCGGCCTTCCTGCCCCTGGTCCAGACCGCCCTGGCCGAAGACGGCATCGGCTTGGTCTACAGCGACGAGGACAGCCAAGACGCCGACGGCGGGCGGGTCCAGCCGCATTTCAAGCCCGGCTGGGATCCCGACCGCTATCAGGCTTTTCCTTATGTCGGCTTTGCTTGTGCGATTGCCCGCGACTGCGTGCGCCGGGCGATTGCCCTGGTGAGCGAGGTGGAAAGGCCAGTCGATTCCTGGGCCTGGGCGAAAGCCGTGGTCGATACCGCGCTGCTCTCGGCGGTGCCTGGGCGGGTCCGGCAATTGCCCTTCGTGCTCTATCACCGCGGTCCTGCGTCTGTGGAGCACCTGCCACGGGCGGTGCCGGAGCGGGCAACCCGGGTCCAGGCTCATCTGGATCGGATCGGCGCTCCGGCCGATGCTGAGTTGGATGGACCCGAGCGGGTGCGGGTGCGGTGGCGGCTGCCAGCTTCCCCTCCCCCGGTGACCCTCATCGTCCCGACACGCGATCGGGTCGACCTGCTCAAGGCCTGTCTGGAGAGTGTGCTGTCCAAGACGACCTACCCGCGCTACGACATCGTCATTATCGACAATGACAGCAGGGAACCGGAGACGCTGTCCTATCTGGAGAGCTTGGCCCGGCGGCCGGGCGTTTGGGTCCGACGTTGGCCGCAGCCTTTCAATTATGCAGCCATGCACAACGCAGTGATCGAGGAAATCTCCAGCCCCTATGTGGCGCTGCTCAACAACGACGTCGAGGTGATCGCGCCGGAGTGGCTGGAGGAGATGATGGGGCATGCCGTTCGCCCGGAGGTTGGGGCGGTCGGCGCCAAGCTGCTCTACCCGGACGGCATGATCCAGCATGGTGGGGTTCTCGTTGGTCAGCATGGGGCCGCCGATGCTACTCAGCGGGCCTTCTCCGGGGATGAGGAAGGTTATTTCCACTCGGCGATGCTGGTCCAGACTGTCTCGGCGGTGACCGCGGCCTGCCTGGTGTGCCGGCGGGATGATTATCTGGCGGTTGGCGGCATGGATGCCGAATGCTTCTCGGTCGCCTTCAATGATGTCGATCTGTGCCTGAAACTGCAGGCGCGTGGCCGGCGCATCCTATGGACGCCGCATGCGCTGCTTTACCATCGCGAGTCGGCAACCCGACAGACCGGACGCTCGCCTGAGGCACTGGCGCATGAGCAGCGCGAGGTGGCCCACCTTCGCTCGAAATGGAGGACTGAAACCTTCGTCGACCCCTTCTACAGCCTCAACCTGACCCGGGGGCTGCAGACGCACGTTGATTTCAACTGGCCGCAGCCTTCCGCTTCGGACCAGGCATGAGCAAAGCGGAGTCGATAAGAATTCAGGACAACAGAAAATGAGGCTGCATGCATCCTTTTGAGCAGATCTTTGAGCAAAAGGTGATGTCTGCGTCATAGTTCCTTTCTTTCTCATTTTTCTAAGAAGTATGTTTTTGCTTTATATTTTTTGTAAATACTTTCATTTTTATTTAATTGATGGCCGCCGTTGTTGTCGTTTGTCCACCCATGTATCGTATGGGTCATACCAGTTCAGAAAGCGATGGTGGCCTGAACCGGGAGATCAGGAGAGGGTCCGCAAGTGACTGCCAAGTCCCCTTTCGACACCCGTCCCGGCGATCGTCAAGGAAGGCGTGGCGCGTGCCCGCTGCCGGCAAAGTCCGTCCGCTGTCGTGATGACCGGCCGGCAATGCCATCCGCTGGCAAGCAGATCAGCCACCCCCCATTCCGACGGAGATGCTGTAGATAATAGTGTTCCGCTGCTTCGCGGCTCTCGAACGATTTCAGTGGATGGTCGTTGAACTCGGACGTCATCCACCATGCTCCATTGTCATACCGGAGCGTGTAGCGGCGACTTTGCAGCATGAGCACCGTCCATTTGTTTACCGGTTTAAGGATATGGCAGAAGATGGCCGCCGACAGTGACACGCTGGACGTAGTTCGGTCGGAGGAAGGGGCGCGCGGCACAATTTCCCATGGCGTAAGCTGGGAGAAGCGTCAGTGCTCACTTCATGGGATGGTAACCATGCATTCAGGGGCGACGCGCTTGGCCAAACATCATTGTTACTACCATACGCTCAGACAAGATTTGTAATATGCATGGTTGCATGTGTAATATGCATGGTCGCATGTGATGGTCAGCGCCATTGCGTATTCAACTTTAGATAAAAGAACGGATTGGAGCGATGGTTGAGGGGCTGCCCTTTGTATTAGAGGGGTATGTTGAAGGGTTATCCGGCCAGAGTTTCCGTGGATGGATATGGTGTGTTGGTCGTCCCGATATAAAGCCTTCAATCCATATCAATATCGATGGAAATTTTTTATATCTAAGCGTCGCTGATATTTTCCGTGAAGATCTTCTTGGCGATGGAAAGTCGGATGGGCGGGCTGGGTACCAGTTCTCCCTGCCGGCAGAGATTTTCGATGGCCGCAACCATAAGCTCGAGCTGCGATGGGAACTGCTTTTTGACGGAGAAACTTATTCAGGCGTAATCGACAGCGTGGAACTGGCCTGTCCTGCCACGCTGCCGGATCCGGCGGATGCCCCTCCGCCCTCCCATCCGTCTGTGCTCATGGAAAGCTATTTCGAAGGGATTCGGGAGCGCACGCTCAACGGCTGGGCCTGGTGTGTCGACCATCCGTCGGTCAAGCCGACCATCGATGTCATCGTCGATGGCGAACGGATCGGCAGCACCGTTGCGTCTGACTACCGAGCGGACCTGCAGGATGCCGGAAAGTCCGATGGGAGCGTCGCCTATTCCTTCACGTTGCCCACCCATCTGCTCGATGGGCAATACCATGACATCATGCTGACTTGGAGCGTTCCGCTGGACGGCGAGGTCCATCGAGGCCCCCTTCTCGGCGAACCGATCCGAATTCAGGTTCCAAAAGCCAACCGGCTTCTTGAGCAGTGGCTGCTGCACCGGACCTTGCCGGCGGCAGGAGACGAGGGCCCGGACCTTGCGCGGGGGAGCGAGGCTGCGTCCATTCCACAGACGGCCGGCACGCTCATCCTTTTATCCCGGCAGCAGCCGGTCACGGTGGTCGTCCATCTCGATGAGCAGGCGGAACTGTCCCAAACCTGCCTGGATGCGCTGGTTGCCCACACATCCTATCCCTGCAAGGTCGTCATCGTCGACGATGGCACGTCCAATGCGCGGATCGCCGATCTGATCGGCTTCCTTCAGGCGCGATCCGGCATGGTCGAGGTTCGGCGCAACCTCTGTCCCCTCGGTTTTGCGGTCAGCGTCAGGCAAGCCATGGCGGATACGCCGGGCGACGTGGTTCTTCTCAGCAGCAGGGTCCGGGTCACGCCCCATTGGCTGGAGGGGCTGGTGCGCGCCGCTGCCCATGCCGCCGACATCGGCATCGTGGCCCCGCTGTCCAACCGGCTGGCTTGGCTTGGCCTGGACGACGCTGTCATCGACGACGCACTGGCGCGGCAACTTGCCCGCTCCAGCGAGCGGCTCTTGCCGGCGGGCCACGGCTTTCCCCTGGACTGCGTGTTTATCCGCCGGGCCCTGATCGACGAGGCTGACCCGTCCGGTGCGGCCGATGAGCCCGACGCCGAACAGGCCGCGAGGAGCTTCTTCGCCCGCCTGACCGGGCTGCAATGGAGCAGCGTGCTGGCCGACGATGTCCTCGTCCATGTGGCCGGCACGCCGGCCATGGTGGGCGGGGCGGAGGATCCGGCCCATCACCTGCTGGTCAAGCGCCTAGCCGGATCGGATGCCGGCAGCCAGATCGCCCATGCGGTGGCGCAGGCGACGAAGCAATGCGGCGCAGCGATGCGTCCCCGCCTGCTGTACGTGCTCAGCCCCCCCGACAATTCGGGAACGCCGTTGATTTCCCTGTCGCTGGCGCGGCGGATCCGCGATGCCTATGAGCCCTGGTTCGTCTGGGGCGACGGGGACCGCATCAGCCTCGCGGTCATGAACGATGCGGGCGATGTCGAACCGGTCGCCACCTGGAAGGTCAACGCGACGCTGACCCCGTGGGACTTGAAGCGTGGCGACGTCGATACCGTTCTGTTCAAGATCCTGCGGGATTTCGACATCGCGCTCGTCCATTGCCGTCAGGTGATCCAACTCGGGCTGTCGGTGACCAGGGTGGCGCAGGCTCTGGGCGTTCCCGTCATCCTCTCGTTCCACGACTTCTATCTCGCTTGTCCGACGGTAACGCTGCTGGACGGGGAAGGGCGGTTCTGCGCCGGCCACTGCGACAAGGGGAGTGGCGACTGCCGGTCCTACTTCATCCCCGAACACAGCCTGACGCTGCGCGACGGCTGGACGCCGGCCTGGCAACGCTTCGTCGCGTCCATGTTCCGGTTCGTCGATGTGTTCGTCACCACGACGCCGTCCGCTTATGACGTGCTGACCGGCGTTTATCCGGAGTTGCGGCAGCGCGAATTCCGCATCATCGAACATGGACGGACCTTCCCCGAACGCTACGGCATCCTGACCGCGCCTTCGCCCGGCCGACCGGTGAAGGTGATGTCCCTCGGCAATTACAACACGGCCAAAGGTCTGCGCACGGTGCGGGCCTTGGCCGAACTGGACCGGCAGGCTCCGGATGGGGCGCGCATCGAGCTTCACTGGCTGGGCGAGGTTCCCGGCGGCATCGCCGCCGTGCCGGTCGGGATCCATCACGGTCCCTACCAGCCGGACGAGGTGCTGTCCAAGATCGGGGAGATCGGCCCCGACTTCGTCCTGCTGCTGTCGACCTGGGCAGAGACCTATTGCCACACCCTGAGCGAGGCCTGGGCGGCCGGCATCCCTGTCATCGGGTCGCGGCTGGGCGCCATCGGTGCGCGGATCGAGGAGCATGGCGGCGGCTGGACGGTCGACCCCCACGATGCCGCCGCCATCCGCGACCTGATCCTCCGCCTGTCGGCCAACCAGAAGGAGTATCGGGACGTCAGCGGGCGCATCCCGCGGATCCCGATCCGCCCCACCGAAGACATGGCGGCCGATTATCTGGCGCTGTACGCCGACACCGTCAGGCGCCGTTTCCCGCTCGCGCAAGCCGGCCAGCCCGGCGGTCCCAGCTTTTAAGAATATTTTCTTGAGCGTGATACGCAGCCTCGGATAGGCTTTCGGCAGTCAAGGGACACATGTGTCATCGAACAGCCCGCCCGGCATTGCCGCGGCGGGCTTTTTCGTCCCTGTGCAACGGCAATCCGGGAGAAGGCGATGCAAGGATTTAGAACCTATAAGGACGATATGGGGGAGAGGACCGCGATCGCCCAGCCATCCAACTGCCGCTATGCCGTGGCGTTGACGGCAGGGGTGGGCGAGACAGTCACCGTTCCGGCGGAGGCGACCAGCGTGGTGTTCAATGCCACCGCCCCGTTCTGGGTGCAGTATGGCGCTCCCGCCACCCTCCCGGCCGGCAGCATCCTGGACGGCAGCGCTCCCGAACTGGCGCCGCAGGCCCGTCGGGTCAAGGCCGGCAGCATCCTGGGGCTGATCGCCCCGGCCGCTTGCCTCGTCTCCCTTTCGTTTTTCGGAGGGCGCTGATGACCGGCTCCTATCACCACTCGATGCTCGTTCCCCAGCCGCTTTCCGGCATGCAGGTGGCGGCGGGTACGGCGGCGGCGCCGTCGGTCAATTTCGCCAACGACGCGGACACCGGCGTCTTCTCCCCCGCCGCCAACACCCTGGCGCTCTCCACTGGCGGCAGCGAGCGGGTGCGGGTGGACAGCAGCGGTCGTGTGGGGATCGGGTGCAGCCCCTCGGTTCCCCTGGAGATTCGTCAGGCCGCTCCGCAGATCCGTCTCTATGACGGCAGCGTCGTCGATGCCCGGTGGTATACGGTGTCCGGCAGCGGGGCGACCATCTTCGGGAATCTCAGCGGCCATGCGCTTGCCTTTTACACCGCCAACGCCGAGTTCATGCGCGGCCAGCCTGACGGTAAGGTCGGCATCGGTACGGTTTTCCCCAGCGCCCGGCTGCATGTGAACGGCAGCGGGCCGGCCTTGTGGGCAGTAACCAGCGATTCTGCATCGCCTGCCCTCCGTGGCTATGCCACCCACGCCAGCTATGCCAGCCAAACCCTTCTGCTGGACGCGGATCGTCCTGCCGCCAGCGGGTTCGCTTTCCTGTTGGCGCGATCCGGTGTCGCGTCGTCCCCCGATACCAAGTTCAAGCTCCTGGGCGACGGCAACGCCTATGCCGACGGCGCCTGGACGGGCGGAGGCGCCGATTACGCCGAGTTCTTCGAATGGGTGGACGGCAATCCGGACGGGGAGGACCGGCGCGGGCTTACCGTGGTTCTGGAGGGTGAGCGGATCCGTCCGGCGACCGACGCCGACGCGCCCGAGCGGATCGTCGGCGTGGTCAGCGCCACCCCCACCGTGATCGGTGACGCCGCCTGGAATCACTGGTCCGGCAAGTATTTGCGCGACGAGTATGGCGGCCTGATCACCGAGGAGTACGAGGTCGTCAGTTGGGAGGACGAGGAACCGTCAGAGCTGGGTGGGGAACCGGTCCGTCACCAGCGCAGCTTCCCTGGCGATGCGGTTCCCGAGGGCGTCGTCGTTCCCGCCGATGTTCACCGGGAAATCCAGCATCGGCCCATCCTCGATCCGGCGTTCGATCCGAACCGCCCATATGTCCCTCGGGCCGGGCGCCGCGAATGGGCGGCCATCGGCCTGATGGGCAAACTGCGCATTCGCCATGGGCAGCCGATAGGAGATCGGTGGGTCAAGCTACGGTCGCATGCCCCGCTCATTGACGAGTGGCTGGTTCGTTGAACCCTATCCCATTTTCTCAAAATACATCATTGGAACCGAAGGATTGAACGGCCGTATCGTTGTATGCTTTCTCTCTCGAAATCGCTATTTCAATGAAGAGAACGATATTGGCGACTATCATATCCGATAGAATCCGATGATGAGTTGATGCTTCGGCACGACGGACCTTGCTTGTCGCGCCGAGGCATTCAGCCCCACGCGCTGGAGCGAAAACTAGCTTTACCATTTTGTATATGTGCATTATTGGTTCAATTAGATATTCCCTGTATAGCGCAAGGGTCCGCTTTATGAGCTTGTTTCGCGTATCGCAGGAGCTTAAAGCCGCTCTCACTGAAGCTGGCGTAGAAAACTTCTGGACCCCCGGTTCCACGAATGCGCCACTGGCGGCAGAGTTTGAGCCTCCGTGCAATGTTCAATGGATGAATTGGGCATATGGCGGCTCTATGGGCGCTTTCAGCTATGGGGTTAGCGGCTATTATTTCGGCACTCATATTGGACGATATTGTTCTTTTGGTGAGCTTGTTCAATGCGGCCGTGGGAATCATCCCATGAATTGGTTGAGCACAAGCCCTTTCCAATATTTGGAAAGTTTTCGTTTTCAAGTTGGGCGATCTTTTGAACACGCTGACGAATACCACTCATATAGAATTCCGCCGCAGCCTCATTCTGATCTTGGTGGGCCGAAAGACACCATTATCGGTAATGATGTCTGGATTGGACATGGTGCTTTCATCAAAATGGGTGTGAAAATCGGTCACGGTGCTGTAATTGGTGCAGGGGCTGTGGTTACTCGGGACGTTCCTCCATACGCAATTGTCGTAGGAAACCCAGCTGTGGTGAAAAGATATAGATTCTCAGAAGAAATTATTGAAGATCTTCTAGAAATCTCTTGGTGGGACTATGCACCCTGGGATCTGGTGGATGTTGATTTCTCTAATATTGAGAAAGCAATAAATCAAATCCGTGAGAAGAAGCTCGGTAGTTTAATAAAGCCTTATCTTCCAAAAAAATTTACCATTCAGTCCCTGGTTGATGGAATGTCGAATGAAAATGTAAAGTAAGATAAATTGTGGTTATGTGGGGGGGGTGGTGTAAAATCAGCGCTGCAGGTGAATTTTTCATCTTATTCTTGATAATTTTCAATTGAATTCAATTGCAATTCAGATCCGGTCTGAGGTTGAAGAAAATAAACGGTTTCAATTCCTCAGACCGGCTTTTGATAAGAATTATTAGACAATTTACTCAGAAGGCCGTTTTAGAATTTTTCCTATATTATGATCTCTTTTCCGCGAGCAGCATCCGTCTGTTTCTGCTGCCGTATACTGGACTTGGAAATTTTGCCAAGAGAGAGTCACTGGGCAAAATCTCTACAACAGAGTCAAAACCGACTTGATATAGAGCATCAATCATTCCCCGATAAGTTGGATGAAGCTCAACGATTTTGCGTGTATCGTTTGCATGACCAAGGTGGGCGAACTTTACATGTCTGGAGATTGTTTGTATCCATCCGGAAAAAGCAAAGTTGTGAATAATCGTATCCACCAAGACAAATCTCTTTGTCTTTTCATGCATTAGTTGCAAGAGACCAAGTGGGTCAGAAAGATGGTAAAATATTCCAAGGGCAGATATAAAATCGTAATTAGAAGTGTTTTTACTTTCTAAGTATTCATATGCATCGGCGACATGAAATTTTGAATTGTAATCATTCATCAAGCTTTTTAAAAAATAAGCCTTCTCGATGTTGACATCTCCAATGTCAATTCCAGTCACCGACAGATTTTTTCCCTGACTAAGCATCAAGGGAATGATTCCGCTGTTGGTCGCGATATCGAGCCATGAGCCTTCAATCGAGAATTTTTCCAGCGTGTAAGACAGCATACTCATTCTCAAAAGGTAGTCATTTCGACCTTCTGCGGAAATGTTGCTATCAAACCGGCCCCGATCAATGGAATCTGTGGATATCTCGGGAGAGAGGTCAAAAGAATATCCCCAAGGCGCAAGCCTTGAGGCTCTATCCTTCTCGCGTTCTCCAAGTTCTGTCAAAGAAACTGGTAAATTTTTGTAAGAATTTTCTGTCGTAACCTCAAAAACCTGAACAAGCTTTTCAAATTCTTCTGGATGTTTGAGCTTGAACTCGCGGAAGCCAGCTTCGACAACGTCGACGTTGCGGCGTGTTTCTTTTTCGAAAACCATTTCCATCATCACCTTTGATGTGATCTATTTAGTTCTGCAACTTTCAGAGAAAGTCAGACTTTGGACTTCTGTCTGGCATCATCTTTTCTCTTTGCAAAGTACCGCTGCAATCCGGTTTCGATCAGTTCGGGCGCGAGTGTCACCACCCGGGCAATCGAATCAGCAGCAGCGACATAGACCGCCCATCGGCTGCGCCATTCTTCGATGGAGGTGACGTCGCTGGCGACTCCGTCGCCATTGTCCAGCATGCGCAGGCAGGCGTTGCAGACCTCGGGGGCCGGCAGGCCGCAGGGGTCGCCACGATAATTGCGCAGAGTCCGACCCGGGCAGAGCAGGGTGTAGTCGCTCAGGACAAGGTGGAGCGCGATCCGTGCCTGCGCCTTCTGCTCCGCCAGCAGCTTGATCGCGGCGTTGACGAGGGTGTTCTCCGGCAGGTCGTACACCGTCACGTCGGTGATGTTGAGGAGCTTCAGCAGCTTGATCAGTGCCGCCGGGGACGAGGTGTGGAAGGTGGTGGCGATTTCCTGAACGAACACCGAGACCTGGACGCTGGGACCGCTGGCCGCGCCGATCCAGACGCAGACGCCGCCCTGTTCGCACGTCTCGACCTTTCGGTTTAGCGCCGGGGCCGATGCGTGGGCGGTGTCGACGACGATGGCCCGGCCCGGTGCCTTCAGTTCCCCGGTGACGAGCCGGGCGGCGACCAGCGTGCGCAATCCCGCCATGGGGTCGGCGGCGAAATACGACATCACCATCCCGTGATATTCGGGGAAGCGCGAATGGATGGTCTTCAGGTTGCGGGCGATGAGCTGGCGCTTCTCCTCCGCCATATAGACGCCGCCATGCTTGTGCCAGACATACATGTTCGGCAGCAGGATGTTGCGATAGCCCAGGCGATGCGCCTTCAGGCACCAGTCATTCTCCTCGCCATAGCCGAAGCCGTAGGTGTCCGCGTCGTAATAGCCGATGCGCTCGAGGACGGCCTTGTTGTGCGCCATGCAGAACCCGACGCCCGACGGCAGGGTGACGCCGCCGTCGGGCCAGGCGATGCCCTGGAACGCCCGGTCGATCACCTCCACCGGCTGGTCGCGGAACCGCAGATTGTCCTCGCCGACGATCGGGAAGCTGCACACCGTGCCGGCGTTGGTGAAGGGGGTCACCGTCGCAATGTCGTCGTTGTCCAGAATCGGCTGGATCAGGCGCTTGAGCCACCCCGGCGGCAGCACCAGGTCGGTGTTGAGGACGACGACATGGCGGCCGCGCGGAGCGGCTTCGTACGCGGCGCAGATCCCGCGGATGTAGCCTTCGTTCTCCTCGACGCGGATCAGGCGCATCCGCGGCTTGTAGCGCTGGTGCGCCTTCTCCAGGAAGGCCACGACCTCGGGATCGGTGTTGCCGTTGTCGACGACCGTCACCTCCATGGGATGGCCGGGGGCGGCGAACACGGATTCGAAGAAGGGATCGAGGAAGTGCAGCCCCTTGTAGACGGACACCAGGACGTTGACCGGTTCCTGTTCCGCCTGCGGCCGGCGCTGGGAGGATTGTGCCGGGGCGCGCGCCTGGAGGCGCTCGATCTCCACCGCCAGATCGCGCCGGGTGGTGCCGGAGGCGACAAGATCGATGTGCGGGGAAACGAACGGCGACAGCGGCTGGATGCGCGGCTGTCGCCGGCCGCCCTCGTCCTCGCTGACATAGAACAGCGCCAGCGGCACTTCCACGGCGGAGCCGTCCTCGTAATGCAGGCGCAGGTCGATCTGCGCCTGCGGCTCCACCATCAGTCCATACACGCGGAAGCAGGACTTCAGCGAGGCGTCGGAGCGATGCGCCTCATAGACGTCGTTCCGGACGAAGCCCCAGTTGGCCACGCGCACATCGGTTCCGGATGCGGTCGTCGCACGCAGCTCGAGCCGCGTGATGACCTTGTCCGCATCGAAAAGCCAGCCCTGCAGGTGCAGCAGCCCGTCGTACCGGATGTTCTCGACATAGAATTTCATCTGGCTTCGGTCCTGACTCAAAGGCTGCCGGAAACGCCGATACGGCGGAGATAGTCGTCCCGATACTCATCGCGTGAGACGCCGATGTGCACCGGAACCGCCTTGTTCAACGAGGACCGCTGGCGGTAGGCCTCCAGCAGGGCATCCCCCAGATGCTCGGGCGAGGACGGGTATGGAACGGCGATGCCGCCCTCCATGGCCCGGATGCGGTCGCCGATCGCCCCCATGTCGTAGCCCACCGGAGTGAGCCCTGCCGCCAGGGCCTCGGACAGCGTGTAGCAATAGGTTTCCGGCCAGATGCTGAGGAACAGGGCGATCTGGCAGTCGGCCGCGGCCAGGATGCCGGGCAGCCGGTCGCGGGCGTATCTCCCATGGAAGGCCACATTGCCCAGGCCGTTGAACCGCCTGGGATCCGGGACCGATCCGATCACATGGAACTGCAGGGGCATGTTCCGCTTGTCGGCCCACCGCGCCAGCCGGATCAGCTCTTCGAAGCCCTTGTGGACCCCGATGCCGCCGATCACCGCCACGCCGATCCGGTCCGCATTGGCGATCCTGCGGGTATGGACGGTGGAGGGAACCGGCTCGGCATGTCCCAGGATCTGGAGATTCGCCGACGGGTAGTACCGCTTCATCCGGGCCAGCACGTCCGCCGCCGGCACGAAGACCGACCTTGCGGACTCCAGCCGCAGGGCGTGGTGCCGGCGCCAGGCCGATACCGTTCCGCCCACCTCCGTGTAGCGTTCATCCTCGCCCGGATAGACGCCGGCGAAGGAAACGCATTTCTCGCAGGCGCTCAGCGCCGGCTCGCCGCAATAGCGCTCGGTCTCGTCCATCAGCGTGACGCGCGGGCAGATCCAGTAATAATCATGAACCGTGATGTCGAGAGGAACGCCCAGGCGCTCGTTGAGCGTCCAAAGCTCGTCGGAATGTCCGAGGATGTGGTGAAGGTGGACCGAGCGTACGTTCAGCGCCCTGGCGGCCTCGACCAGCCCATCGATGCCATCGGCCACGTCGATGCGGCGGGCGATGTTGCCGACCGGGTCCATCAGCAGCACCGACTGCCTGTTGTCACCGCGGACGAACAGCGAGCGCACCCCCGCTTCCGCCGTTATGGCGGCGACATCCTCGCAGTGGGTCACGATGCCGCCGCCCAGCCCGTGCAGGATGTGCAGGATGGTGGGGCGCTGGTCGGCGCACATCTGCCGCTCCGCGATTCTGTCGGTCATGGCGAGATACGCGGCATGATCCTCGGAGGACAGGAAATCCGCGGGCTGCAACGTGCCGGTGACAGGCAGGCAGGCCAGATCGGACAAGCCGTGCAGGGCCCCCTTGGCGGACTGCGCGTCCGCCCAGCGGACCAGGGCATCCGCCAGCGTGGTCTCCGGCGGCAGGTCCAAGGCGGTGCTGCTGCCCTTCAAACACACCGCGTCCAGGCGGGGACGCTTGAGGAAAGCGAGTCTCGGCCGTTCGGAGTCCAGGACCGTCTTCCCGGATCCGGCAGGCTCCGATCCCGATGCATCGGTTCGCTGCGGCAGGATGGCCTGCGCATCCGCCCACCCCATCATCGACAGCGATGCCAGCAGGGGATTGGTCGCGAGCTGCCGTTGCCACGCCAGAACGATGGTGGGCAGAGGGACGCAATCCGCCTGGACGATCAGAAGGTTGACCGGGGACTCGGCGGGACCGGCCAGATGCCGCCGGATGAAGTCCCCTTCCGTCAGGCAGGCCAATCCGGCCGCTTCCAAGGAGGCGCGCAGATCGTCCGTTGCCGGGCCATGCGTCCCGGTCATGACCACCTGCGGAGCGTTCTGGAGGCTGCCCACCTCCTTCAGCGCCGTGACGAGCGTGTCCGGGTTCAGGCGGTCCGCCGTGCCGCCATCGACCACCACGGCCATGAGCAGTTCCGGCTTGTAGTTTTTCCGGGGTGCCAGGCGCAGTGCGCATCCGGGTTGGAGGCGGAATATATCCTGCCCCTCGACCAGCGACGAGGCCTGGCCCACCATGGAGAACAGCTCGGACATGTTGACCTTGACGCCCACGGTCGTGGTCTGCAGTGCATCCAGGACAGCGCACGCCATGCGGGCCTTGAGGCTGCTGTAGCCACGCTCCGTGTAAAGCAGCAGCGGCTGTTCCGTGAGGTGCATGTCGGTTCCATGCACCTTGATGGTCACGCTCAGCGCGTCCTGCTCCCGAAGAGACTTCGGGAGGTTCAGAAGAAAGCCATGGAAGACCGTCTCGAAGCGTGAGGCAAGGTCGCCGCGTTCCCGATTGGCCTCGACCATGAAGGTCTGGCCTCCGAGCTTGACGTCGAGCTTGACGGGAGTGTTCGGCGCTGTCTTTTCGATCACCCAGCCGGAGATCCGGTCGGTGGTCAGGACCTCGACGAACCCTTCGTAATCCGCCTGATAAACCTTGGGAGACCCGCCGAGCGCCAGCCCCTGGCAGCGCACCTCGACCGTATGTGGCCGGCCATCGCTGCATATCTTGGGAAGTGGAATGGAAAAGGCGGAACGGCCGATGTGGATGCCGAGCAGGGCGATGTCGGCGCGCGGCTGGTTCGCCGTCGCTTGCCCGTGCAGCACGCCGTCCACGTACAACTCCACGGTCTGAGGCTTTGCCGTCAGGGACCGGGAACAGCACCATCCCTTGGCGGCCCCCTCGGAGATCAGGTCGAAGCAGCCGTCTATCTGACCAGGCCCCAGTTTCTGCAGGCTTCCATGCAGGGGGGCATACCGGTTCCCGCCCATCACGGCAAAGGCGCTGACCTCATGCTCCTGGCCACTGAAAAAACGGGCGGGAAGCGGAATTTGGAAGTGGACATGCGCATGGCCCTCTTCCAGTTGCGGCCCGGGGCGGTCGGCGGTGCCCTGGGCAACGATCGTTCCGTCCACGCTTATCGCGATGTCGACCGGCTGCGATGTGCTGCCGAATGCCCATCCCACTGCATAAACACCCTCGAATCCATTGAAGCAACCTTTGATGTTTAAAGATTGCGAGGCGACCGCCTTGGTTTTCATTTGAACTTCCCTAAGGGTGCTATGCTTATGCTTAGATGGCTCTAGTCTTGATTTGATAGTATTGCGCTAGATTGTCCCAGGATTTGCTCTCGCTCCAGCCGAGCTTGCCGATGTCGGGCAATTCGGTATTGGTCCGGACCATCGGCTCGCTGAAATCGGCCTGCTCGGCAAGCTCGACCGGGGTGTCGATGCCGAGCCGCGACCCGATTTCCCTTGCGAAGCGCAAGGCAAAGGCGCCTTGCGTCTCCACATAGCCGCTTGGATTGTGCCGTGCGGCACCATGGCCGGCGGCAACATCGGCGGCGAAGGCGGCATAGCTTCGGGCCAGCAGATCCACATGGATGTTGTCACGCACGTAGCGGGGCGTGAGCACGGACGCGGTCTTCCCCGCGACCCAGCACCGGATCAGGTGGGCGCAGAAGCGCGGCTCCTCGAAGGGGCCGAACGGATTGGGGATGACGAACTTGCCCAGCCCGACGCCGAGCACGCCCGCCCAATACTCGAACATCTGGCCCGTCAGCCCCTTGGAAAGCCCATAGGGGGAGAAGGCCCGCACGGGCTGGGTGCCTGTGCCTTCCCCCTGCTCGAACACGCTGCCGGTCAGTACGACGCTCCGGCCGCCATGTTCCGCGAAACGGCGGAGGACGGCCGGCAGATTGCGCGTGTTGTCGGCAAGCGCCGCGGCCACGTCGAAGTCCATGCTCCGGTAGTTGGTGACATTGGCCCCGTGGTGGCACAGCAGATCCCATTGGCCGTCGCCGAGCAAATCGAGGAAACGCTCCGTGCCGAAGGCGGCGTCCGGAACCAGTTCGACCTCGTCCCGCAGCCCGTGCACGCGTTCGGCACGGATCCCGTCATAGCCTTCCAATGTGCCGCGAAGCGGCGCCACCACATGGTGGCCGGCGGCGGCCAGCGTCCGGGCAAACCAATAGCCGGTGAAGGAACTGGCCCCCGTCAGCAGGATCCTCACAGCAGCCCCCGCATCGTGTCGACACCATGCCAAGCCGGATCGAAATCAGGCCAGTTCCTGTCCTTTTCGGAAACCTCGCTGGGGGTGATCGGCCACTCGACGGCGAAGGAGGGGTCGTCGTACCGCACGCCGCGCTCGCTGTTCGGCCCGTAATAGGCGTCCACAAGGTAGAGCGCTTCGGTATTGTCCTGCAGCGTGATGAAGCCATGCGCGCAGCCTTTCGGCACGAACATCATCAGGCGGTTGTCTTCGTTCAGCTCCGCGCCGAACCACTTGCCGAAGGTCGGCGAATCCGGACGCAGATCCAGGACCACGTCGTACAGCCCTCCCTTCAGGCAGCGCACCACCTTGGACTCCGCATCCGGCGGAAGCTGGTAATGCAGGCCGCGCAGGGTGCCCGCGGAAACGCTCAGCGAATTGTTGATCTGCAGGAAGCGCGACGGCAGGCCGGCCTCCGCGAACTCCCGCTCGCAAAAGAAGCGGGCGAAGAAGCCGCGGTCGTCGCCGCGCTTCTCAAGTTCGATCAGGCGGACACCGGCGACCGGCGTGGTGTGGAACTTCATCGGAAAATACCCTCGTCCGGTCAGCCGGCGATCCAGTTCAAGTCATCGCCCAGGCGGCCTTCCGCCATGTGGCGCTCCAGCACCTTGAGGCGCATGAACTGCGAATTGCGGAATGCCGCGTCGCGGAAGTTCATGCCTTCCAGCCCGTCGCGCAGCCCGGCGATGGCCTTGGCGAGCGTGACCTGCGGCTGATGGTCGACGGCCAGCTGACGGAACAGCGAAAAATCGACCTGATAGGACCGCTTGTCCGGCGGAGCGTCGGTGTTGATGCTGACCCGGCTCCCCGGAATGGCTGCGGCGACCGCGTTGGCGAGGTCGTGCACCTGATAATTCCACTGGTCGCTGCCGGTGTTGACGGCAAGCAGGCCGCCGCCCTGATCGGCGGTGCGATGCAGAGCCCAGTCGATGGCGCGCGCCATGTCCTCGACATGGATCAGCGGACGCCAGGGGGAACCGTCGCTCAGCACCGTGATTTCGCCGGTCGCCAACGCACAGGCGACGAAGTCGTTGAGAACCAGGTCGAGACGCAGGCGGTCCGACATGCCGCAGGCGGTGGCGAAGCGCAATGCCGTCACCACCATGTCGCCACGGTCCATCGCCTGCAGCCCCCGTTCGGTCGCCACTTTGGAGCGGGCATAGGCGGTCAGCGGATTGAGGGCGTCGGTCTCCTTGCGCGGCCCTCCCTCGGCGGCGCCATACATGCTGCAACTCGACGCGAAGACGTAGCGCTTCACGCCGCAGTCACGGGCAAGTTCGGCCACGCGTACCGCGGCACGGTGGTTGATGTCGTCGGTGACGGCCTCGAAGCGGTTGCCCATCGGGTCGTTCGACACTGCGGCCAACTGGACGACGGCATCGACGCCCTGCAGAAGCTCCTTCGGAAGAGTGCGGACATCGCCGAAATACTGGGCATCGAGCCGTGCCTCCGGCAGCAGCTCCGAACCGGTCAGGCAATGCCCGAAGAAGCCGCTGTCGAAGCCGATGATGTTGGCGTCGGGGTGTCGGGCGCGGAGATGTCGAACGAGCACCGGACCGACATAGCCCATGTTGCCAGTGACGAGGATCTTCATGTGCTTTTCTTCCGTCAGGAATTTCAGTCGGGCCGGTTACCAGACCTTCCAGGGGGCCTTGCCGGTATCCCAGAGTTCTTCGAGGTATCGCTTGTCGCGCAGCGTATCCATCGGCTGCCAGAAGCCGCGGTGGAAATGGACGCTGAGCTGATTGTCCCGCGCCAGTCTCTCCAGCGGCTCGCGTTCCCACACGCTGGAGTCGCCTTCGATGTAGCTTCCGACATTCGGGGAGAGCACGAAGAAGCCGCCATTGATCCAGCCGCCATCGCCGAGCGGCTTTTCCTCGAAAGCCACCACCCGCGTTCCGTCGTAGCGGATCGAGCCGAAGCGTCCCGGAGGCTGCATCGCCGTGACGGTCGCCAAACGGCCTTCGCGCTTGTGGAGGTCGATGACTTGGCGGATGTCGACGTTGCCGACACCGTCGCCGTAGGTGACGCAGAACGCCTCATCGTCCCGGACATAGGGCAGGATACGCTTGATGCGTCCGCCGATCATCGTGTCTTCGCCCGTATCGATCAGGGTGACGCGCCACGGTTCGGCGTTGTTCTGATGGATTTCCATCCCGTTGTTACGCATGTCGAAAGTGACGTCCGACATGTGCAAGAAGTAATTCGCAAAATATTCTTTAATGAAATACCCTTTGTACCCTAGACAAACAATGAAATCATTGATGCCATTGGCAGAGTAGATTTTCATGATATGCCAGAGAATCGGCCGGCCGCCGATTTCGATCATGGGCTTGGGCCGGGACGTCGTCTCTTCCGAAATCCGAGTTCCAAGACCGCCCGCTAAGATGACTGCCTTCATAATGGGTCAGACCCTCGAAATCATTGTCTAGGGGCTGTCGATCGACAGGGCTGGCCCCAGTTCGCTTTTTGAAAGCTCTGACACACCGTGCCCGTTCGACCGGCGCACGAAACCGTCAGGTATCTGCAGACCACGACGGATCACGATGGCCAGGAGTTGCTTCTGCACGTCATAGCCTCAGCCTGAGGGAAGGCAGCGTTACCCGGTCGAAGGCTTGGTTGAGGAACGGGTCCGTAACGTATTCCCCCCACTCGGATCGCAGTCTTCGCAGCTCAGTCTGGTGAAGGTCATGTGCCGCCTGTCCAAGCGCATAGCCGCGCGTTTTGGATTCATGGTGGTACAGGCAAGTCTTCGGATCGTAGACCACCCGCCAGCCGGCCTTGCGCGCCGCCAGGCAGTAGGTGATGTCGTTCCAGTTTACGGGCCAGCTGGCATCGAAGCCGCCAATCGCTTCGAAAACCACTCGAGGCGTGATCAGGCAGGCCCCGGTCACGGCAGCGGCAGAGCGCAGCACTTGGACGCGCCCGAGATAGCCGCCCTCGTGCCCGGGCATGCCGATCCCTTCGTGCACCGCCCCATGCTCAAAGCTGGTGACCACGCCGGCATGCTGGATGCTGCCGTCGCCATAGAGCAGGCGCGCGCCCACCACGCCAACATCGGGCAGGCCAAGCGTTGCCACTGCACGGGTGAGCCAGCCGGAATCGGTGGCCAGGGTGTCGTCGTTGAGGAAGACCAGCACGTCGCCGCTGGCTTGCTCAGCGGCCAGATTGTTCATCATCGCCCAGTTGAAGGGCCCTTTGTAGGGCATCATGTCGACGCCGCGCTGTGCCTGCATGGCGGCGATCAGGGCGACGCTGGCGGGGTCCTCGTTCTGATGGTCGATCACCAGGATCTGCAGTGGCCCCGGATAGGCCTGACGGGTGTGCAGAAGCGAATCCAGGCAGTTGCGCAGCAGGACCGGCGAATTGCGGGTCGGCACGATGACGCTGACCGCCGGAAAGCTTGCCGGACGACATTCGAACTCACACGGTTCGACCAGCGTCTGGATACCGTCCTCGTCTTCGCTGATCACCAGCGTCTGCCGCACCTCGGCCACCATCCCCCGGCGCGCGGCCCAGCCCGTCACCGCCTCAGGCTCGCCCACCAGCAGCCGCGGCAGATTATCGGGACTGCGCAGGTCGATGGGCTGCTCCAGGCTGTAGAGCACTGACGGGATGTGACGGATGGCGCTCGCCGGCACACAGTCGCTCACGCGCAGCATCAGATCATGCAGGCTCGACGGTGGCATCCCGTCGGCGAGGACGCACGCCTTCAGCAGGACCTCCGGCGTCACCAGAACCATCGGTCCGGCATAGTCGTAAGCCAGCAGCATCACCGGGTCGAAGTCCGGCTTGAGAATTGGCCGAAGTTGCGCCGGCTTGCCCTTGTTGGCACCGAACAGAGTGTCATGGTCGCTGTAGGCGACAGAGGCCGGAGTGGCCGATGCCGGCGCCAAGGCTGCCAGGAAGGCCGCCAGCGCGTCCGGACGCAGGCTTCCGGCTTGGCCGACCACCAGATGGGCGCCGGCGGCGCTGACGAGAGCGTGGGTGGCCAGGAGGCGCGGCAGGGCTGCCGGTGTTGCCACCACCGCCCGGGCCTCGTCACCAAGCGCCGCGGCGGTCAGCGGCCGGATCAGCGCGCCGACCTCGTTGCCGAGCGTCTCTGCATTGGCCAGAACGGTCAACGTCCAGCGCTCCTGCGTCTGGCCGTCCAAGGAGGCGAGCAGGCGGCGCAGGGAAGCCGGCTTGAGGGCGGATTCCAGCAGGATCACATTGACGGCGAGGCCGGCCACCGCCGCGGCGGCTTGTCCGTCCAGCGGGCGGTGGCAGGCGAGCAGTCCCTGGGCTTTCAGGCTGCCATAGGCCGAGAGCGGAGGGCTGATGTGCTGGAGTGTGTGCGGGAGCTGCTGCTCGATGCTGGCGAGCATCGACTTCATCGATTGGATGGCGTTGAGCATGCGGCCGAGATCATCAAGGGCGGCCGGCAGGTTGGTCTTGAGGTAGATGTCCGCACCGAAGGGCGCCTTGGATTGGGCGTCACGGATGCGCAGCATCGCTCCGCGGGCGACCAGATCGGCATGGGCGGCGGGGATGTCGAAAGCGAAGCCATGGTCGCCGCAGCTGCCGATACGCTCGGCCAAGCCGGGAACGAAGCGCTCGCAGCGCACAGCCCCGATAAAGCGGTCGCCCAGATGCAGTTCGAGCACGACGCGCTCGGACAGGTCGCTGGCATTGGCGCACCAGCCCATGACGGTGCCGGCCCCGTTGTGCGAGGCTTCGCCGATCAGGCGGCGGGTGGGAGCGAGTTCAAGCGCCGCCAATCTGCCCTGCAGGCCGGATGCCGCCAGCCACTCGGCCACTGCGGCGGGCAATCCAGCGCGGAAATCCTCATTGCACAGGATGGTCAGCAGCCAGAAGCGCCAGGAGCGGCTGGAGGCAAGACGGTCGCGCGCGGCAGCCGACAAGGGCAGGCGCTCCAACGCCCAATGCCTCAAGCCCTCGTCTGGAGCCGGAGCCAGGGCGATGTGCGGCAGCACGGCCGTGCCGGTGAGGCTGGCGACGACACCGGTAAGGAACTCGCCGCGCATCAGGTAGTGGCCGAGGAATTCGCCGAGCGTGCAGTTGGTGGCGGCCGTGATCTCCTCGACACTGGCCGGGTGGCGGCCAAGGAAGAGGCGATAGCCGTTGAACGCGTCCTCAAGGTTGGTGTGCACCAGGGCATTCCTGCCTTGCGCCGGCACCGCCGTGTCCCCACCCAAGCTCAGACCGCCATCCATTCTCGTCTTCCCCACCGGCCTGCACCATCCCAGCGGAGACATACCGTAGGATGCAGCACTTGGCATCCAATACCTCTTTCCGAGGAGTCGACGCCGCTCTGCTGATTCTGCTGCGAGCTTTTCACCCTATGCGAAAGCGCTAATCAGAATGTCCAGGAAAACCATAATCGGTCTATAACCAAAGCACGTAAGAAAAATCAACTTTGTTGTGCGGTTGTGGAAGTTATGTCGCAATACACGCGTTTCTAATGCAAAAAATTCAATCTTAGGTTAAAGTCTATGCCGTCTTGAGTTTGGAGAATGATCAAGGAAGCGCTGCGAGTTGAAGACAGTACAAAGAGGCGTACTGGTAAAATCCTGAAAATCTTTATCTCAAATTGGATAGCTCAGTGAAACGGGTGGGCTGGCGCGCGGCATGCTGTCGCATGGGCCATCGGCTGCTCAGGCCTCCACCATGGCGGGGGCGCCGCTTTCCAACACGGCATGAAGCCGGGTGGCATAAAGTTCCTGCAGCACCGGACGGGCAAAGCGGCTGCGAACCAGGGCGGTGCCAGACGCTGCCCGCCTTGCGGTCTCACCCCGGTCCTCCCACACCCGCCGCATCGCCTCGGCGGCCGCACCGACATCGGGCTCGTACCAGCGGGCGCCGGGAGTGACGCCGAGATACTCGTCGCTCTCCAGATAGCGTTCCCGGCCACCGACCAGGAAGGCGGTCTCCTCCGTCATATAGTCGAGGTTGGCGGAATAGCGGGAGGCGATCACCGGCTTGCCCATCATCATCGCCTCCACCATGGTGTAGCCGAAGCCCTCTGCCCGGTGCAGCGAGACATAGGCATCGCAAGAGCGCATCTCGGCCAGCGAGTCGGCGTAGGACAGCTCGCGATCGCGCACGACGATGCGGGGATCGCTGCCGACCAAGCGGTCGAGCTCCAGCTTATGGGCGAGGTCGGCGACGCTCCGGCTGCTCTGGGGATGGCGGATGCGCAGAACGAGCCGCACCCTGCTTTCGGCAGGAAAGGCTTTCCGGAAGGCGCGGACCACCGCGAGCGGGTTCTTGCGCGTATACCAGCTGCGGGCATCGAAGCAGAAATAGAAGGTGAAGGGCTCAGCCTTCGGCCGCTCTTTGGTGCCGGCGTTCAACACGCGCTCGTCGATGCAGTTGGGCACGACATGGATGGGACCGGTGAAATGCTGGGCCAGGGCGTCGGCGCAGAAGCTCGACATCGTCCACAGCTCGTCCATCATCTCGAGCGCCAGATGGGCCGAGCGGGGCAGAGCGCTGGTTTCCCACAGGAAGAAGCCGATGTTGTAAGCCCCGGCGAAGCGCTCCAACCCATGGTTGATCATGTCGCTTGGTGCGCCCAGCAGACCGAAGTGGATCAGATTGACCGGATAAAGTTCCTCGCCGGCATGGCGGCCGGGCATCGCCATCATCGGCATCGTCACGCCGAAGCCGGCATCCTGCAGGATGTCGCGGGAGAACAGGGCGTTGCGGCTGATCCCGGTGCTGCCGTCGAAATAGCCGAACAGGTTGACGCCCTTGGCCTGGGCCGTCCGCGGCAGGTGGCGCACCAGGGGCGCGCGTTGACGCTGGCAAAGCGTCGAGAGGCTCAATGCCTGCGTGTCCGGCACGCCAAGGCGGGTATAGAAATAGGCAAGCCCATTCAGAACCTTGCCTTGATGATGAACCGGGGCATCAAGCAGGGCCCGCACCTGCGGGGTCAGGAACAGGTCGTCGAGGTTCCAACGGATCAGCCACAGCGAAATCGCCAACAGCAGGGGGAACAGCGCTTGCTCGTCAGAGGAGTTGAAGGCGGAGGCAAGGGCGCTGTCCCGGGCATGCATTCCGGCATAAAAGCACGAGATCAGCCCGTGGGGATCGAGCCCCGCCGCAGCGTTCAACGCCTCCACATGGCGGGTTGCCAATGCCTCCTTGGGCAGGCGGGCCTTGCCGAACATCCAGTAGGTCAATTGGCACAGCGCGTCCGCTCCGCTGCCGACCGTCTCACCGGCTCCCGTCTGATAGGCTGACAGCAGGCGGGAGCGGAACTGGCCTGCGGCATCTTCTTCGCCTGAGGCGAGATAAGCCGTCACATCGGCCGGCAGCGGACACCAGGCATGGTCGGCAAGATTGAAGCGGTCTGCGCAGCGCACCAGGAAGCGGGTCAGGTCGACGGCGCTGCGCAAATGGAAATTTTGCGTCTCCTGCAATCGATGGAGTTGATGCGCCAGGAAGCTGCCGACCGTCAGCTCTGCCTCTTCGAAGCCGTCGGCGGGGCAGAGAAGCCGCGCATCCCTTATGCGCTCCCGGCCGCGCTTGGTCTGGTTCACCGTTTCGCTGAGCGCACTCACGCACAGGGCCTGACGCTCCAGCGTTATGCCGGAAAGCGCGGTATCGATCACCGCGCGGTGGAGGCTGGTGACGATGGGGGCCCCTGGAATGGATATCCTTGTGCCGTGGATTTTGACATCCACGCAGCAGCGATCAACCGAGAGAAGTCCAATGGGCAGTGGAATGTTGAACGCAAGAAAGCCGTTGCGTCCCGGCAGATCGGTCAGCGCCTTGTGATGCTCGTTGCAGGCATGGGTTCCGAGGAAGCGTCCGTCGACATAGAGGTCGACCAGACATTCCTCCGCAGGATTGCTCTGGTTGTGCAGCCAGCCGTAGATTTTGTTGGTGGTGACGAATTCCAACCCGCCCCGGTAGGTGGCGCTTGTGCCGATTTCGGACTTGATCGGGCTGATCGCATTCATTGTGCGTCCTCCGGCACAGCTGTCCTGCCCCCTTCAAGAGGATGGACAGACGAAGCGGACGAACAGACGCTCACCCCAGACGGAACCGGAGAGTTGTTGACGATCCAGAGAAACTTAGGACTCGAAGCAATAACCGCCATCTGGTCCGCCATACCAACAAAGCAATACCTGCCAAAAGGTATGGTATCAAAAATACCCACAATTGGGTTAGCCCTTTCACTCCTTGTTGCAATTATGAAATATGGGAGCGTTCATTTCGGCATACCGGGAGATGCAATGCGCTTTTCCCTATGAGGCTCAGCCGGCCGGCAGGATGAAGCCTTGCGGCGGCTTGCCGGCCTTGTGCAGCGCCCACATGACCTGATAGGCGCGCTCCAGATTGCGGGTGAAGCGGTGGCTGTCGAACAGCGGCGCCGTCATCCGACCGTCCTCCAGCCGCTTGCGGAAACCCGCGCGCCGGGCGGGATCGACGGCGAGCGCCACCGCCAACTCCTCGTAGCCGGACAGCGAGCGGGTGATGGTGTCGGGCAGGCCGGCCGCGTTCAGCAGGCTCGCCGCCACCCTGGACGCGAAGCTCCCGCCCAGGCAGGTCACCACCGGGCAGCCGGCCCACAGCGCGTCGCTGGTGGTGGTGTGGCCAGTGTAGGGCAGGGTGTCGAGCGCCAGATCGGCGACACGGTAGCGGGCGATGTGGTCGGCCAGCGGGCGGGGCGGGGCGAAGACCAGCCGTTCGCCGGCGACGCCCTCGGCCTCGGCCGTTTCTTTCAGATTGGCTGCGGCCTGCGGATTGGCTTCGAACAGCCACAGCACCGATCCGGGCACGCGTTTCAGGATGCGCATCCACAGGGCGAACATGGTCGGGCTGATCTTGTAGGCGGTGTTGAAGGCGGCGAAGACGACGCCGTCCTCCGGCAGGCCGCACTGGTCGCGCGACGGCACCTGCTCGGGCAGCGGCCGGCGGCGGTCGTTGATCTGATAGGCATCGGGCAGGATCGCCAGCCGCTCGGCATAGAAGGGCTGGTGCTCCGGCGGGGTGACGAAGCGGTCGCCGATCACATAATCCATGTACGGGCAGCCGATGGTGCCGGGATAGCCCAGGTAACTGACTTCGACCGGCGCCAGCCGGCGCGACAGCAGGTCGAGCCGGGTCTGCTTCGTGTAGCCCTTCAGGTCGATCATGATGTCGACGCCGTCGTCGGCCATGCAGCGGGCGACGGCATCCAGCGGCACGCTGCGGATGTCGCGGAAGCGATCGAAGGACTTCACCAGCCGCTGGCGCATGGCGCTGCCGTCGTCGGGACCGTAGGAATAGGCCAGCACCTCGAAGCGCTCGCGGTCGTGCAACTCGAACAGCTCGGCTGCCAGATAGGCGGTGGCGTGTTCATGGAAATCGGCCGAGACATAGGCGATCCGCAAGCGGCTGTCGGGCCGGCTTTCCGGCCGCGCCGGCATCGGCGGGGCCGAGGGGCGCTTGACCAGCCGGTCGTAGAACAGCCGGGCGGACCGGTCCTGCTGGGCCGGCGTGGTGTCGATCGACAGGGTGGCCAGCGGGATGACGACGCCGGCATCGTGGTCGATGGTCTCCGTCACCCGGGCGCACAGCCGGTCGTAATCGCCCCAGGCGCACAGCGTCTGCTTGAGGTAGAGGTGGTAGCACAGGGCTTCGGTCTTGGCCGGCGTCAGCGTCACCGCGTGGGCATAGGCGGTCTCCGCCTCGCCCAGGCGGCTCAGTTCGCGCAGGGCGTGGGCATAGCCGAGCATCGCCTCGCCATTGCCGGGCTCGATGACCAGCGCCCGCGTCAGGGCGCGGATCGCCTCGGCCATCCGCTGCCCCTCGCGGAGCGCCACGCCGAGATTGGCGGCGGCGAGCGTGTCGATCGGCCGCAGCCGGAGCGCGCGGGCGAAATCGGTCGCAGCCCCGTTGCGGTCGCCGAGCGCCAGCCGGGTCGATCCGCGGTTGACGTAGCCCTCCGGCGTGCCGGGGGTCAGCTGGACACAGCGGTCATGGGCGGCCAGGGACTCGCCCATGCGGCCCAGCGACTGCAGCACGGTGCCGAGATTGCTGTGGCTGTCGGGCAGATCGGGACGGATCGCGATCGACTGGCGCAGGAGGGTCTCCGCCTCCTGCGGGCGGTTCTGCAACATCACCACCGTGCCCAGCAGCTGGGTGACCTCGCCCTGGCCGGGAACGGCGTTCAGGATCGCCCGGCACACCTGCTCCGCCTCGGCCGCACGGCCGGCCCGGAAATGGTCCAGCGCCAGACGGAGCGCTTCGTTCAGCGTCATCGCCCGGCCTCCCCGGCGAGAACGCCGTTCCGGCTTCCGGCCTCGGCCGTTACGGCCGCCGTCACCCTGGCCATCACCTCGGCCCAGTCGTTGGATCTTGCCTGTCGGAACAGGCGCATGGTCGGATACCAGGGGCTGTCGAGGCGGTCGCGCATCCAGCGCCAGTCGGCGAACCATTTCAGCACCACCCAGGTCGGCCGCCCCATGGCGCCGGCCAGATGGCAGACCGAGGTGTCGCAGGTGACGATCAGGTCCATGTTGGCCATCGCCGCGGCGGTGTCGAGGAAGGCGTCCGGTCCGGCGTCGAAATCCGCCCCCAGCTCGGTCACCGCCACCCGGTCGCGCAGCCGCTCCAGATGGTCGAGGCCCGACACCTTCTGCAGGCTGTAGAGCCGGACGCCGGCGAGCTTCCCCATCGCCTCGAAGCACTCCAGCGGGATCGACTTGCCGGTCTCGTTGCCGTGCCAGTTGATGCCGATGCGCAAGGCCGGGCGATTGCCGCCCTCCAGCCGGTCCAGCCGCTCCGCCCAGCCGGCCTGCAGCTGCGGCTCGGCCCGCAGATAGGGCACGCCGCCGGGGACGCTGTCCGGCGTGGTGCCGAGCCGGTTCATCAGGCTCATCAGCGAGATGTGGTAATCGTAGGCCGGCAGCGGTTCGCCCAAGGCGAACAGCCCGTCCAGGTCGGGGGCGGTCGACAGCACGCGCTTCAGCGCCGGCTGGCATTCGTAGAGCACCCGTGCGCCCATCCGCTTCAGCACGCCGGCATAGCGGATGTACTGGAAGGAATCGCCCAGCCCCTGCTCGAAATGGACCAGCAGGGTCTTGCCCGCCAGCGGCTGGCCCTGCCACAGGACGCCCGGCATGTTGCGCTTGCGCCAGACCCCCTGCTCCAGCCGGCCCTCATAGGCGACGGTGCCGTTGGCGTAGTCGCCGGCCATCAGCAGGCAGGTGCCGAGATTTTTGCGGTATTCCGGCTTGCCGACGTCGATGGCGAGCGCCCGGCGGTAGGCCAGCGCCGCGTCTGCCAGATGGCCGAGGCTGAGGCTGACGGCACCCAGGTTGTTGTGGTTGACGGCCACGTCCGGCTCGACGGCCAGCGCCAGCCGGTAGACGCCGCGCGCCCGCTCGCCGTCACCGCTGAACATGAACAGGTTGCCCAGTGTCAGCAGCGCTCCCGGATAGTCGGGCTTCAGCCTCGCCAGTTCGCGGAAGGCGATCAGCGCATGCTCGATGTGGCGCTGGTCCAGCAGAATGCCGCCCAGCGCGTTCAGCGCGTCCAGATGGTCGGGCTTCAGCCGCAGTGCCTGACGCAGCGGTTCCATCGCCTCGGCTGGCCGGCCGGAGGCACGCAGGCACAGGCCCAGCGCACCATGCAGCGTGGCGCCACGCGGTGCCGCGATGTCCGGGTTTTCGTCGATCAGGCGGCGGTAGACGGTGGCCGCCTCGTCGAAACGGCCGGCCTTGAACAGCGCCGCACCGGTGTTGTAGGCCTGGACGAAGGCCGGCGAGAACTCGGAAATGGCAACCCCCACAACGCTTGGCCGCGCAAATGACCGGCGGCGCGGAACCGGGGTTTCTTAACCCAAGACCCCGGCCGTCAGCAATGAAGGGCTGCCTTCTTCATTTCTTTGATCTTACCCCTGCGGCCTCCGGAACCTTATCCCTGCGGCCTCCGGCCGATGGCAGCCCAGGAGATCTCGTTGACCCAGGCGAGTTGCACGTCTTCCAGCCCGGCGCCCTTCATCAGCGCCTCAACCTCGTCGCGGCGCCAGTAGTTGGCGATCTTCGGCAGCATCTGGTCGAAGACGATGGAGCGCAGATGCGCGAAGTCGAAGCGGCGGATCAGGCGGAAATATTCCAGCCGGTCCAGCCCCAGCCGCAAGGCCAGCCACAGCAGGGCGGTCGGCGGCAGGGACAGCGCATGCACCAGCCCGATCGGCAGGCGGCTGAACAGCGCCTTGCGCAGCGGGTCGGCGAAGTGGACGATCCAGCCGTTGTTCTCGCGGCCATAGACCCAGACCATCACCCGTCCGCCGGGTTTCACCGCACGCGCCATGTTGGCGAGCGCCGTTTCCGGATGGGCCAGATGGTGGATGACCCCGATGGAGAAGGCGAGGTCGAAGCGCTCAACCTCGTTCAGCTCATAGGCGCTCTGGCGCCGCACCTCCATCGCCGGATGCGGCGCCAGCGTGGCGCGGGCCGAGGCAAGGCTGCGCTCGTCGATGTCGATGGCCAGCCCGCCGGCGGCACCGTAGCTCATCGGCCAATGGCTGTTGCGCCCCATGCCGCAGCCGACGTCGACGAAGGTCAGGCCGCGCCAGTCCTCCGGCTTGAGGAAAGGCGTCCAGCGGCGGAACTGCTCTTCGTAGATACCTTTCAGCTCGGCATAGCGGCCCCACTCATAGCCGAAGCGGTCGGCCGACCCGCTGTGCACCGCGGATGCGGTGTCGGGGGCGGGGGAAGAAGACGGCGCTTCGCTCATCGCGGCGGTCCGGTGTGGTGGAAGGGGAAGACGGCGCTATCGGTAGAAGCCGGAGGGCGGGCTTGTCAAGCAAGGGGCAGGCAGGGCGGCCCGGGCAGGGCAGGGGGCAGGGCAGGTGCGGACAGGCCGGTTCCTCCCGCCGCCGCGGACGGCTACCATGCCGCCCCTTGCCGTGGGACGAAGCCGCCCTTCCGGCGCTGGGCCTCCTCTGCGACCGCTTCGTGGAGATCTTCGCCGACAAGCCGAGGCTGCACGCCCTGGGCGACCGTTTCCGCATCGGTGGCCGGCCGCGGGCCCAGCCGCCTGTAAAGCAGCCGCCTGTTGTGGATCAGCCGCCTGTGGACCGACTGTCCGACCGGCGCCGATCGCACCAGCGCTGCCATATCAGCCGGTAGGCGGTTTCCAGATTGCGCATGAAGCGCCCCTCGTCGCACAGCGCCGATGCCCGCAGCCGCTCGCGCATGCCCATGCGCAGCCGCATCAGCCGGGTCAGGTCGCCGGCCAGACCGGCGGCGATGGCTGCGTATTGCTCGGGGGTGCCGGCGACCAGTTCGGGCAGGCCGACGGCGGCCATCAGGCTGGCGCCGACGCGGGCGGCATGCCGGCTGCCCGCCAGCGTCACCAGCGGCGCCCCCATCCACAGCGTGTCGCAGGTGGTGATGGTGCCGTTGTAGGGATGCGGGTCCAGCGCGATGTCGATGCGGTTGTAGGCGGCCAGATGGCCGGCGGCATCCTTGATGAAGCCGACGAGGTCGAGCCGGGCCGGGTCGATGCCGGCGGCGGCGAAGCGCGCGCGCATCGCCGCCGCGGTGCCGGGGTCGGACAGCGGCCGGTCCTTCAGCAGCAGGCGGGAGTCCGGCACCCGCCGCAGAACCTCGGCCCACAGCGCGACGGTGCCGTCGGTGATCTTCGACAGCTTGTTGAAGGACCCGAACGTGACGGCTCCACTGGCGCCTGCCGGCAACGGAACCACCGGCGGGGCGGAGGCCGGCGGGCGGAAGCACAGGAAGGGGGCGGGCAGCCGGACCAGCATTTCCACCGCATGGGTGTCGGTCGGGCCGACCGGGTCGCTGATCGGATCGACGATGCGGTAGTCGACCGAATCCATGCCGGTGCCGTTGGGATAGCCCAGCCAGGTCACCTGCACCGGCGCCGGGCGCCGGGCCAGCATCGGCAGCCGGTTCAGCCCTGAATGGCCGGCGAGGTCGACCAGGATGTCGATGCCGTCGGCACGGATCTGCGCTGCCAGCGCCTCGTCGTCGAGATGGCCCACGGTGCGCCAGCCGTCGGCCTGCGCCTTGAAGCGGGCGGTGTGGGCGTCGGCATGGGTGTCCGGCAGGATCGAATAGCAGACGATCTCGAAGCGGCCGCGGTCGGCCGCCTCGAACAGGGGCGTCAGGAAATAGGCGCCCAGATGCTCGCGGAACTCGACCGACAGATAGCCGATGCGCAGCCGCTTCTCCGGATCGGGCCGGTTGGCGTGCGGGGCCGCCGCCGGCAGCCGGCCGTCCTGCCGGCCGAACCGCTCGTCGAAGCGCCGGTGTTCGGCCAACAGGCGCTCGCCGGACAGATCCAGGTAGTTCAGGCACAGCAGCCGCTGGCTGGCGATCAGCGGGTCGGCGGTAGACAACCGTTCGGCTTGGTCGAAGCACAGGGCCGCCGCATCGGCATTGCCGCGCATCTGGTGGGTGACGCCCAGATTGAACCAGACGCCGGTGTCCTGCCGCGGATTGGCGGCAATCGCCCGGCTCCAGCGCCGGACCGCCTCGTCCAACCGGTTGGCGCCGTAGGCGCTGCTGCCCAGCCCGACCCAGGGTTTGTCGTAATCCGGCCGCAGGACCAGGGATTTGCGCAGCGCCGCCGCCGCTCCGTCGGGCTGGTTCAGATCGGACAGGATGACGCCCAGGTTGTTCCAGACGTCGGCGGCCGTGCCGTCCTGCGCCAGCAGAGCGCGGCAAAGCGCCGCCGCTTCCTCCAGGCGCCCGGCGCTGAAAGCCTCCAGCGCCTGCCGCTTGAGCGTTTCCTGAACGGGGGCGGTCATGAACGCGCTCAGGCGAGCCGGGCTTCGACCTGTTCGCACAGGTAATGGTACAGGCAGATGTGGACCTGCTGGATCAGCGGGGTGGAGCGCGACGGCACGTCCAGCAGGATGTCGCTCAGCTCCGCCAACTTGCCGCCGCCCTCGCCGGTCATGGCGATGGTGGTCATGCCCAGCCGCTTCGCCACTTCGAAGGCGGCGATCACGTTGCGCGAGTTGCCGCTGGTGGAGATGCCCAGCAGGACGCCGCCCGGCTCGCCATAGGCCTCGGTCTGGCGGGCGAAGACGCTGTCGTAGGAATAGTCGTTGCTCCAGGCGGTCAGGACGGCCGCGTTGGAGCTGAGGCAGATCGCCTTCAGCCCGCGGCGCTCCTTCAGGAAGCGGCCGACCAGTTCGCCGGTGATGTGCTGGGCATCCGACGCCGAGCCGCCGTTGCCGCAGACCAGCAGCGCCCGGTTGGCGCCCAGCGCGGTGGCGACCGCATCGACCGCCGCCTCGACCTGCGCCGGATCCAGGCTGTCCATGGTGCGCCGCAGGACGTCGATGGCGGCGGTGAGGCAGCCGTGCAGCGAGGTGGCGGAGGTGGCCTGGGAATCCATGGGCGGAATACCTTTGCGTGACCGATGATGTGCGTCGGCGGTGACGGGACGGGGCGGACCCTGCGCGCGTGCCCCATGTGCAGCGGCCAGTGCATCCTATGGATCGCGGGGGCCTGTCAACTGCAAGCCGCGCAATGACGGCTTTCCCATACCGCTGGGAAAGCCTATTTTCGGTCCCGTGCCCCGGCGGCGGGGCTTAGGATGCCAAGGGTGGCCTATGACGACGCGGACGGTCCGGCTGGGCCCCCTCAGCGTGAAGATGTATTGTGCGATCGGCATGATCGCCGTGTCCTGGGCGCAGTTGGAAGACATGGTTTCGCTGTGCATCTCGCGCCTTCTCGGCACCGATCACACCGATTTCCTGCCGATTGCCTCCAACATGCAGGTCAAGGCGCGCTTCGACGCGCTGAAGTCCATCGCCGGCCTGCGCCTGCCCGCGGACGAGGCCAAGGCCCTGGTCGCCCGCTGCGACGAGGCGCTGGAGCTGGGGCGCGAACGCAACAAGATCCTGCACGGTTCCTGGATCCAGGGCGAGACCGACGATGTCGCCATCCGCCTGAACTACCGCGCCCACGGCCGCATCTCCACCGACGCCCCCGTCATCTCCGCCCGCGAGATCGCGGAGATCAGCGACCGCATCACCATGCTGACCGAAGGCTTCGCCCAGACCCTGCAACGCCTCGGCCTGTTCGATCCCAAGAACCCGATGCGCAGCCCGGTGCGCGATCCAGGCAAGACGCCGGAGCCGTCCCTCGATTGAATGCCGGCCTCCGCAGCCTCCCGCCAGCTCCCCCGTCAGCTCCCCGACCGATGCCGGTGACGGCACCGGCGCCGTGATCCCGGTTTTTCCAGACAGGCCATGCCTTCCATCCACGATATCCTGACCAAGGCCGTCACCCTCCACAACGGCGGCCAGCCGGAGCGCGCGGCGGCGCTCTACCGAGACGTCCTGGCGGTGGAGCCGGCCGAGCCGCATTCCCTGCATCTGCTGGGGCTGCAAATGCGCCGTGCCGGCTGCGAGGCGGAGGGGATTGCACTGATGGCGCGGTCGCTCCTGCTGGCCCCCACCCTTGCCCCCGCCCTCTTCAACCAGGCGCGCGCCTTGCAGGATTCTGGGCGGCTCGACGAGGCCATCGCGCATTTCCGCCGCAAGCTGGAGGTGGACCCGGACTGCGGCGTGACGTCGATCGTTTTGGGAAGCGAAGCGCTCGCCCATGGCCGGCTGGACGAGGCCGAACGGATTTTGCGCCGCGCCGCCGCCCTGGAGGCGGGTGGCGCCTTCGCATCCCGGCTGCGCCGGGCGCTGGAGCGCGTCGCCACCGCCCGCGGGATCGCCCGCGATGCCGCCGACCCGTCGCTGCCGCCGGGGCTGGTGGTCCGCGGCGCCTTCCGCGACAGCAGCGGCTATGCCCACAAGGTCCGCCAGTTCGTCCGCCATCTGGTCGATGCCGGAGTGCGGGTCCGGCTGGTCGACCTGAACCATAGCGATGTCGACAATCTGCCCGACGACCAGATCGATCCGCTCCTTCACACGCTCGACCGGCCGGTGCGGGCCAAGGCGGTGCTGAGCTTCACCACGCCGCTGGTGGTCGAGGCGGTGCCAAACCTGAAGACGATCAATTACACCGTGTTCGAGGCGCTCGACATTCCGCCCCTGTGGGCGACGCACAGCCGGCGCCACGACCATGTCGTCGTCGCCACCGACTCCTCCCGCCAGGCATGGCTCAATGCCGGCCACCCGGCCGGCCGCGTCCACGTCTGCCCAGAGGGGGTGGAACCGCTGGAGCCCGGCCGGGTGGCGCCCGCTACCCTCCAGGGTTTGAACGGGCGCCGGCTGGCCGACTATCCGGTGCGCATCCTCAACATCTCCGACCTCAACAGCCGCAAGAACCTGGAGGGGCTGCTGCGGGTGTGGCTGCGCACGACGCGGGCGGAGGATGGCGCCGCCCTGCTGCTGAAGGCCGGCAAGGGGGGAGGGGCGTCCGGCAGCATCCGCGATCTTCTGGTCCGGCTGACGGCGGAGACCGGCCGGACACTGGAGCAGGCAGCCCCTCTGTTCCTGATCGAGGGCATGCTGTCGGATGCGGAGATGATGTCGCTCCACGCCGCCGCCACCCATTATTGGAGCATGTCGCATGGCGAGGGCTGGGACCTGCCGATGGCGCAGGCCGGCGCCATGGGACTGACCCTGCTGGCTCCAGACCACAGCGCCTATCGCGCCTACCTGGACAGCCGGGTGGCCCACATGATTCCCAGCCGCGTCACCCCCGCCCTGGACGGCTATCGCGGCCGGGACTGGTGGACCCCCGACGAGGACGCCGCCGCCCGGCTGCTGCGCGCGGTCATCGACGATCCCGACGGCACCCGGCTTTCCGCCCGCGAGCATCTGCTGGAGCATTTCAGCTGGCGTTCCGCCGCCCACCGGCTGATCGACCTTCTGCGCGGGCTGGACGCCCTGTGACCGGCGGCCCCGACATCCGGCGCCGGCCTTCGGCATTGGCCCCGGCACCGGAGCGAGGGGCGCTTGCATCGTCGGTGGGAGCAGGGCAAAGAGCCCTCTTCGGCCTTAAAGTGTGATTCACGCTTCAAGCGGAATCGCTTGAAGCGTGAATCACACGGAAAACCAAAAGCCTGGAGTCTGTCTGATGCTTCTATAAGCATCAGACAGACTCCAGGCTTCGACACGCACCTTAACGCAGGCGGGTTTGCGCATGGATCAGCAGAAGTTCCGGCAGGTGATTGGCGGCATCGCCGCGGCCTGCGCAATCGACCATGCCGCCCTCGACCGCGAGCTTTGCGCCATCGAGGCCGCCGGCGACCGTCAGCGCCTCTACGACATCATGGCGCTGCTGATTTCCCGGATCGGCGACGGGGCGGAGAAGGGCCGGCTTGCCGACGCGCTGATCGGCTGCCGGCCCGATGACGAGGCCCTGTATCTCGCCCTGGCGCACCGGCTGGCCTATGCCGGCATGGGGGTTCTCGAACGCGATCCGGCCATCCCCCGGCAGGGCATCGACCTGCTCGGCCGGGCGCTGGACCGGGCGGCGCCCTCCCCCTTGCGGCCGCAGATCCATGCCAACCTGTCCTTCCTGCTCAACGAGGCCGGCCGCCCCGACCTGGCGGAGGCCCATGGCCGCGCCGCGGCCGGCTGCCCGAACGCCATCTTCCATCTCTGGCTCGGCGAAGCCCTGTTCCGGCAGGGAAAATACGCAAGCGACGGGCTCTGCGTCATCGACCTGTCGTCCCTGTCCTTCCGCCGGGCGGCCCAGGCTGTGGCCAAGGCGGATGCGGCGCCGCCCTTCGTCCCGGCCGGCCGGCATGTGGTGCTGGTGTCGGTGGACGGCGCCTATTTCAAGCGCTACGCCGCAGCGCAGATCCTGAACCTCCACGCGCTCGGGTCGGCGGTGGCCGTGCACTACCACATCGTCAACGGCGATGCGGAGGTCGCCCAGCTGATCGAACGGCTGCGGGGCATCGTCGGCGCCATGCCGGTCACCTTCTCGCACGAGCGCTGGGCGCTGCGGGGGGAGGCCATCGACAAGCCCTATTACGCGTCCTCCCGCTTCCTCATCGCGGCGGAGGCGATGCTGCTGCACAAGGCCGACGTGATCGTCTGCGATGCCGACGTGCTGTTCCGCGAGAAGCCGGAGGACATCGTCAGGCTCGCCGGCGCCGCCGACGTCGCCCACACCGATTACCGCGGCGAGCCGCTGTGCAGCCGCTACAACGCCTCCTTCGTCTATTTCCGCCACAGCCGCAGCGGCTATCTGACGCTGCTGATGATCGCGGACTTCCTGCGGACCAACTTCGCCCGCTGCTACATCTGGATGATCGACCAGGTCGCCCTGTTCGCCTGCGTCGAACGCGCGGCGCAGCTGCTGGGGAGCGAGATGACGCACGCCGCCTGGCCGGACAGCGTCCTGCCGCCGCGTGCTCCCGATGCGCTTCCGCTCGTCCTGACCGGCGCGCTCGCCGGAAAGCACGGCAACAGCCCCTACAGCGCGAAGCGGGACGAAATCCTGCGGGCATACGGCCTGTGAGGAGCGGGGGACAGCGGTCCGCCGGCCTGTCTTCGGCCGTGCATCGCGATTGTGGCTGCGGTAAGTAAGCGGCCATCCTGCCCGCGCCCGAACGGCCCGGCAGATGGATTGCCCCGACGGAGCTTTCATGCCGACCCTCGAAGAAGCCTTCCGCATCGCCGTCGAGCACCATCATGCCGGACGGCTGGCCGAGGCCGAGGCCGTCTACGAGAGCATCCTCGCGGCGGTGCCCGACCGGCCGGAGGCGATGTCGAACCTGGGCTACGCCCAGCAGATGCAGGGCAGGTTGGGGGCCGCGGCGGCCACTTACCGCAAGGTCCTGGCCAAATGGCCCGACCGTCCGCAGGCCCATATCCGGCTGGGCGAGATGATGCAGTGGACCGGCCGCTGGGGGACCGCGGTCGACTGTTACGAGACCGCGGCGGCGCTGCTGCCGAACGATGAGGGGCTGGCCGCCCAGCTCGACCATGCCCTGTCGCTCGCCTCCCGCCACCAAGCCCTGCGCGAGCCGCTGCGCCGCGGCGGACGGCTGGATTTGCGCGACGTCACCTTCCTGGTGCCCTGCCGGATCGAATCCCCGGACCGCAGGCGCAACCTGCGCATCCTGGTCACCTATCTGCGGCGGTATCTGGACACCAACATCCTGATCTGCGAGGACAATCCGGAGCGCCAGGACGTGCCCGGCATCATGGCCGAACTGGGGCTGGGGTCCGCCGACTACGGCTATGTCCACCTGACCGGCAACGACAGCCCCTACACGCACAAGGCCAAGCAGATCAACGTCATGGCGGCTGCGGCGACCACGCCGGTCCTGGTCGTGCAGGACACCGACGTGCTGGTGGAGCCGACCCAGTATGTGCTGGCCCGGCAGGCCGTCCATGACGGCGCGGCACTCGCCTGCCCGTTCAACGGCCTGTTCTTCGACGTCGCCCCCGACTTCGTGCCCGGCGTGGAGCGGACGCTGGCGGTGAACCAGATCGACCTGTTCGATCCGCGCAACGAGATGCTCTACAAGAACTCCTACGGCGGCTCGGTCTTCTTCGCCCGCCGGGTGTTCGACCGGCTCGGCGGCTTCAACGAGAAATTCGTCTCCTGGGGCTGGGAGGATTTCGAGATCTACCGCCGCCTGGAACTGCTGGGCGAGCGGGTGGAGCGCACGCTGGGGCCGCTGCTCCATCTCAGCCATGCGCGGTCGGCCAATTCGGTGACGGAAAACCCCTGGTACGCCCACAACACCGCCGAGTATGAGCGGGTGGTGTCGATGACCCCCGACCGGATCCGGGCGGAGATCGCCGGCGGCGGATTCCGCCGTCCGCTGGTCGGCGCGGACACCGTCCCCGGCTGGGGGGAACCGCCGGCCTCCTGATTCCGGCCCATGGCGCGGCGGGCATGGGTCCGCCGTTTCCCAACCCGCGTCCGAGACCTCCGCATGCCGCCGCACACGCAAGCCGCCTCCATCCTCCCGCAGCCGACAGCCGACGCTCCCCGCACGCTGTTCTGCTGCCTTGCCACGCCCGACTATTACCGCCGACCGCTGTTCTCGGAGCGCGAGGTGTTCTGCGGGCCCGACTGCCCCACGGTGGAAACCGGCGACGGCTTCGCGTCGCTGAACACCCCGCCCGGCGAATATGATCTGGTGGCCGTCGTCGCCCGACTGCCGGTGCACCAGCGTCCGGAGCTGATCGTGGTGAAGGCCGACGCCACCCGGCGCAACCTTCCCCGTGGGCTGGACCGGCTGCCGGGCACCAAGGTTCTGCTGGTCGGCGACACCCATCATTTCGCTGGCCCGCTGCGCACGCTGCTGGCCTATGGCGCGATGGAGAGCTTCGACGCGGTGGTTCTCGACCACACCCGCCAGCATGCCCATGCCTTCCTGGAGGCGGGGTTCGACCGCGTCTATTGGATCCCGGCGGTGGATTATGCGCTGCGCCGGCGCGACATTCCCACAGTCCCCGACCGTCCCCTCACCTTCGTCGGCCAGGTCGGCGCCTTCCATCCCTGGCGGCGTCATGTGCTGGACCGGCTGGCGGAAGCCGGGCTGCCGCTGACCGCGATGCGGGCGCCGCCGGAAATGGCGGCCGACATCTATGCCGGCTCGCAGATCACGCTGAACGTCTCGTTGAACGGCGACCTCAACCTGCGCGTCTTCGAGGCGCTGGGCGCCGGCGGCTTCCTGCTGACCGACGCGCTGTCGGCCGACGCCGGCCTGGAGCGCTGCTTCACCCCCGGCCGCCATCTCGCGACCTACCGTTCGCCCGGCGAGCTGGTAGAGATGGCCCGCCATTACCTCGACCACCCGGACCAGGCGATGGCGATCCGCCGGGCCGGGCAGGCACATCTGCTGGAATTCCACAGCCCGCGGGTCAAATGCGCCCAGTTCTACGCCGCGGTGTTGGACGACCGCGTCGATCCGGCGCTGGAGGTGCGCGGGGAGCGGCGCGGACTGTCGGCCCTGCCGGCCCGGAGCGCCGGCTTCCGCTGCCGCCTCGCCGCCTACGAGGCATTGCAGCGGCTGCAGCTGACCGCGTCGCGGCTGACCGTCCATGCCGCCGCGGAGGACGGCTTCGCCGCCGACCTGCGCCTCATGGCCCGCGATCTGCCGCGGGTGGCCTTCGCCGGACCGGGCGCCGCACCGGACGCCGGGGCCGACCCGGTTGCCCTGCCGCTGCCGCCATCCCCCGACCGGGTGCGGGATGATGCGGTGACGCTGCTGCCCTGGCCGGGTGCCGGTCCCGATAGGGCCGAAGCCGACCGCCTGATGGCCCGGCTGTCCGGCGCCTTCGTCCTCTGCCCCACCGCCTCGGCGCGCGACCATGCCGCGGCATCCGCCCATCTGGCCGGCTGGGGCTTCGTGCCCACCGAACCCGGCGGCATCCTGTTCCAGTGCGCCGACGCCCTGCGCTATGCCGGACGCTCGCTGTCCGATCCGGATCTGGCGGCGGGACTGGCGCCGGACCTGCGGCGCGCGCGCCTCGCGGCGCTGGAGACGATGTTGCGGACCGCCGACCAGATGGTCGGCGCCGCCCGTCTGGCCGCCCGCTTCGGCGAGAATACCCTGGCGGAACGGTTTCTGCTGGGCGCCGTCGGGCTGGACCGCCAGCAGCCGGATGCGCTCGCCGGGCTGGCCCGCCTGTGTGCGGCGGCGGGACGCGCGCTGGAGGCATTCGTCTATCTCGGCGAGGCCCGGCGTGCCGCCCGTCTCGCCGGAACCGCAGACCCGGCTCCGGATTTGGACGCCGCCGCCTTCGCCGCCGTCGCCGTCGCTGCCGGCGGCCATCCGGGGCTGGAGCGCTACCTCGGCCTGTTCCGGCAGGCGACCGCCCCGTCGACCGGCCGGCCGCGCCGCATCCTGGTGGTCACCAACCTGTTCCCGCCGCAGGAGTTCGGCGGCTATGGCCGCAAGCTGTGGGAGTTCTCGGCCGAACTGATCCGCCGCGGCCATGCGGTGACGGTGCTGACCGCCGACGTGCCCGAACTCGCCCGGCCCGGCATGGCCGGAACCGAGGATATCGAGGCGCATGTCGACCGTTCGCTGACCCTCTATGGCACCTGGAAGGACGGCCGCGCCCTCATCAACGACGATCCGGCCCAGTGCAGCGCGCTGGTCCGCGCCAACATCCGCCGAGTGCTGGAGACCGCCCGCGATTTCCGCGCCGACGCCTGTCTGGTCGGCAACCTCGATCTGGTGGGAACCGAGTTCCTCGACCCGCTGACCCGGCAGATGGGCATCCCGGTGCTGCACTGCCTGGGCAACCAGCATCCCGGCTACGCGCCGGAGACGGCGCCCCGCTCCCCCCTCTACCGCGCCGGACCGGCCAGCGCCTGGGTGGCGGAGCGGCTTGCCGCCGGCGGCTACGGCCTGCCCGCCACGGTGATCCATCCCGGCGCCCGCGTCGATTACTTCCACCGCGCGGCGATGCCCTCGACCGACCGGCTGCGCATCGCCTTCGCCAGCCTGTTCGTCAACTACAAGGGACCGCAGACGCTGATCAACGCGCTTGCGATCCTGCACCGCGAGGGCATCGACTTCGACTGCACCTTCGCCGGGGAGGCGCCGGACGCCGATCTGGCGGCCCGCTGCCGCGACTTCATCGAGCGCCACGGCATGGCCGGCAAGGTGCGCTTCACCGGTTTCCTCGACCGCCGCGGCCTGTCCGATCTGTTCGCCCGCTGCAACGTGCTGGTCTTCCCAAGCGTCTTCCAGGAGCCCTTCGGCATCTCGCAGGTCGAGGCGATGGCCGCCGGCCTGACCGTCGTCGGCAGCGGCACCGGCGGCAGCGGCGAGGTGCTGCGCGATGGCATCGACGGCCTGCTGTTCAAGGCGGAAGACCACGAGGCGCTCGCCGACCGCCTGCGCAGTCTGGTCAAGGACCGCGATGCCTGGCTGCGCATGGCCCTGTCCGGCCGCGACCGCGCCCGCGACTTCACCGTCGCCCGGTCGGTCGACCGGATCGAGGCGGTGTTCGAGGAGCTGATCGTGCAGAGGGGATAAGTGCCTACAAGTCTTGGCGCGTCATCGGGTGAACGCCCAGTGAGAAAAAAGGTCCGGGTCGACCTCCCCTTTCGATTGAGGAAGGGAAGGTTGTAGGATGACGGAGCCGCAGTTCGCGGCGCAGACATTCTTCCGGCCATGACGACCACCCTCTCCGACCTGTCCGACGCTCCGGCCGACACCGTGCCCGCCTGCTCCTGCCTGTTGTGCAATGCCGCCGGCTGGAGTGCCGCGCCGATTGCCGCAACGCCGGACCCGCAGGGTTCGGTTCCGCAGGGCGCCGCCTCCGCCACCGTCTCGGCCCTGCTGGCGACGGGGACGCCGCGCTGGGGCAGCGGTGCCGTCGGCAGCGGGGCAACCGTCACCTACAGCTTCATGGAGCAGCTGCCGTCCTACGCCACCGTCTCGGACGGGACCGGTTTCGCGCCGCTGTCCGCCACGCAGCGCGACGCGGTGCGTCAGGCATTGGCCGCCTGGAGCGCCGTCGCCAACATCTTCTTCGTCGAGACCTCCGACAGCGCCAACAGCGGGCAGGGCGGGTCGATCCGCCTCGGCACCAACCGGCAAAGCTCCAGCGCCGCCTATGCCTATTATCCGAGCGGCTCGCTCTATGACGGCGGCGGCGACATCTACCTGTCCAACAGCAGTGCCGCCAATACCAGCCCGACGCCGGGAACCTACGGCTATCTGACCATCCTGCACGAGATCGGGCATGCCATCGGGCTGAAGCATCCCGGCAACTACAACGCCACCGGCGGCGGGGGCGAACCGCCCTACCTGTCCTCGACCGAGGACAATTACCGCTACACCATCATGTCCTACAACAGGCATCCCAGCCTGGGGCTGAACGGGCTGGCGACGGGGCCGGCGCTGTACGACATCGCGGCGGCGCAGTACCTGTACGGCGTCAACGCCAACACCCGCATCGGCGATGACCGCTATGCCTTCGCCAGCAACACGGTCGCGGTCAGCCAGTCCATCTGGGATGCCGGCGGCACCGACACCATCGATGCCGGCGGCCAAGCATCGGCCGTCAGCATCGACATGACCCCGGGAGCCTTCAGTTCCATCGGTCCGAACGGGTCGGGCGGGCTGGCGGTGGGCAATGTGTCGATCGCCACCGGCGTCACCATCGAGAACGCCATCGGCGGCAGCGGCAACGACATCTTGATCGGCAACGGCGCCAACAACCTGCTGGTCGGCGGGGCGGGCGACGACACGCTGACCGGCGGGGCCGGCGACGACACGCTGCAGGGCGGCGGCGGCACCGACACCGCGGTCTACAACGGCAGCCGGTCCTCCTACACCGTCACCGTCACGTCCGACGGCGCCACCATTTCCGGCGGCGGCGAGGGCACCGACACGCTGACCGACATCGAATTCGCCCTGTTCGCCGACACCCGCATCAGCCTGATGCCTCCGGCGGTCGCCGCCAGGGCCGGCCGGGTTTCCATCGGCTCCTCCATCGCCATCGCCGGCCTGATCACGGCGACCGATCCGGCCGGCGGCCTCGTCACCCAGTATGAGCTGGTCGACAACACCAACGGCGCCGGCTCCATCATGGTCGGCGGGACAGCTCAAGGTGCCGGCGCGGTGGTGCCGCTGACCGCGGCGGCCTTCGCCGGGATCACCTTCGCTGCCTCCACCCTGCCCGGCATCGACGAGCTGTCGGTGCGCGCCTACAACGGCGTGGCGTGGAGCCGCTGGATCGGCTTCACCATCGCCTCGCGCCCGGCCAACCGGCCGCCGGCCGTCCAGGGCGACAAGACCCTGACCGCCCTGGAGGCCGGACCGGCCATCGCGCTCGGCATCGACCGACCGAGCGACCCGGACGAAGGCGACAGCATGATTGTGACGCTGGTCCGCCTGCCGTCCGCCGGCACGCTCCGGCTCGCCAACGGCACCGCCGTCACGGCCGGGATGACGCTGGGGGTGACCGATCTGGCCGGCCTGACCTATCAGGCATCATCCGGCACCCCGGCGTCGCCGGGGTCCTTCGCCTACACCGTCACCGACAGCCAGGGGGCGGTCAGCGGCCAGACCGTGACCTTGCGGGTGACCACGCTGGCCGAAACCATGGCCGGCTTCGACCCGCTGGCTTATCTTGCCTCCAACCCCGACCTTGCCGCCGTCTTCGGCACCGACGCCGCGGCGGCGCGCGAGCATTACCTGCGTGCCGGCCGGGCAGAGGGGCGGGCGGCCCGGTCCTTCGACCCGCTCTCCTACCTCGCCGCCAATCCCGATCTGGTGGCGGCCTTCGGCTACGACCTCGCTGCGGCTAGCCGGCATTACCTGACCCTGGGCCGCCGGGAAGGGCGGTCGGCCGGCAGCTTCGACCCGCTGGCCTATCTCGCCGCCAACCCCGACCTCGCCGCCGTCTTCGGCACCGACACCACGGCCGCCACCCGCCATTATCTGTCCAGCGGCCAGCGGGAGGGGCGCAGCACCAGCTTCGACGGCTACGGCTATCTGGTGTCGAACCCGGATCTGGCATCGGCCTTCGGGCTGGACCCGTCGGCGGCTGCCCGCCATTACGTGACCGCCGGCCGGACCGAGGGGCGCAGCATCACCTTCGACAGCCTGGCCTATCTGGCCGCCAACCCCGACCTCGCCGCCGCCTTCGGCACCGACACCGCGCGGGCGGCCGGCCATTACCTGTCCAGCGGCCGGCGTGAAGGGCGCAGCACCAGCTTCGACGCGCTCTCCTATCTGGCGGCCAACCGCGACCTCGCCGCCGTCATCGGCAACGATCCTGTGCGGGCGGAGGAGCATTACATCCGCTATGGCAGGCTGGAGAACCGCAGCACCAGCTTCAACGCCCACGACTATCTGCTGGCCAACCCGGATCTGCTGAGCATCTTCCTGGGCAGCGAGCAGCAGGTGAAGCTCTATGTCGTCCTTTACGGCAACACGCCGCGGCGCGATGCCGCCGGCTTCGACGCGCTGAGCTATCTGGCCGCCAACCCGGATCTGGCGGCAACCTTCGGCACCGACACCGTCGCCGCCACCGCCCATTACCAGTCGACCGGACAGGCGGCCGGGCGCCCGACCCAATTCAACGCGCTTGCCTATCTGATGGCCAACCCCGACCTCCAGCGCGCTTTCGGCAGCGACCAGCAGCAGGCGCTGGTCCATTTCATCCAGCATGGCCGCAACGAGCCGCGCCCCAACCCGATCGGCTACGTCCGCCCGCAATCGGCCGGGTTCGCCATGGCGAGCGACGGACTGCTGGCGGCAGGGCTGGGGTGATCCGGGAAGCCCCGAGACGGCAAATATCCTCCGTCCCGGTCAGAATCCCGTCTCGCGGATCAGCACCGACGCGGCCATGCGCCAGAAACGTTCGGCGATGCTGCGGGCCTCGCCCGCCACGCGGACGATGCCGCGGGTGACGCGCTCCGGCCCGTCCTGCCCGGAACCGGCTGCGCCCGGCCCGCCATTCGCCGGCCCAATGTTCACCGGTTCGACGTCCAGGGTGATGCGGTAGACAGCCTCCACCGGGGCGAGCGCGCTGCGGGCGGAACCGCCATGGGGTTGCTGGCTCGGCTGGGGTCCTGCCTGCCCCTCCACCGCCACCGGACCGCCATTGACCGAGGCGAGCGCCGGTACGTCCAGAACCGACACAGCGACCGGGTCGACCGCGCGCACCTTCGCTGCGCGCCGGGGGGCCAGCGGATCGTCGGGGTGGAACTGCGCTCCGGCCCCCGGGCTCAGCCGGTCGAAATCGTCTTCGCCGACATAGCCGACCAGCTCGCCGCTGCCCGGCGCCACCACCATCGCCAGCGGCAGCTTCGGACCGATCCAGCGGCCGGGGATCAGCGCATCCTCCATGTCGCGCACGGTGCCCGACAGGGGGGAGCGAACCACCAGCCGGTCGCGGCTGTCGAGGATGCCCTGCCGCTCGGCCAGGGCGGCGGCCAGATCCTCTTCCATCGCCCGCACGCGGTCGAGCTGCTCGCGGCTGGCGGTCATGCGGGCGATCTGCTCCTGCATCCAGTCGATGCGCAGTTCGGCCTGCCGCAGCTTGCCCTCCAGGTCGGGGGCGGTCAGGCGGAACAGCGGTTCGCCCTCCACCACGTTCTGGCCGCGGGCGACCAGCGTCTCCTCCAGCCGGGCGGGGAGGGGGGCGTAGACGGTGGCGAACCCCGACGCCCGCCAGACCACCGGCACCGACACGGTGGCGGTCACCGGCAGCAGGGTCAGCCCGACCGCCGCCGCCAGCCCGGCCAGCGTCAGCCCGGTACGCAGGTTCACATGGAAACGGTCGCGCAGAGACCACCAAGCCTTGGCTTCGGTCAGGAAGGGGCGTGCGACGAACCAGCCGATCTCGATGGCGAACAACAGGATCCCCAGAACCTTGATGGCGACGTGGTAGACCAGCAGCGCGATGCCGAGGAACAGCACCAGCCGGTAGACCCAGGTGACGTAGGAATAGGCCAGCAGGATGCGCCGCCGCCCCGCCGGCATCTCCTCCGGCGGAGCCATGCCGAGGCCGAACAGCCATTCCCGCAGCTTCCAGCGCGCCATGGCGAAGGCGCGCTCCTGCAGGTTGGGCACGTCCAGCGCGTCGGACAGCAGGTAATAGCCGTCGAAGCGCATGAAGGGGCTGAGGTTGATCGCCAGCGTGGTGACCCAGCTGACCGTCGCCAGGAAATAGGCGGCGCTGCGCAGCGGTCCGTCGGGCAGGAAGCTCCAGGCCAGCGTGGCGAAGACGGCGATCGTCAGCTCGGTGGCCATGCCGGCGGCCCCCACCGCCAGCCGTTGCCGGCGCGACACCAGCCTCCAGGCGTCGGTGGTGTCTGTGTAGAGCACCGGCCACATCACCAGGAAGGCCACCCCCATGGTCGGCACCCGGCAGCCGAAGCGCTTGGCGGTGTAGGCATGGCCAAGCTCGTGGCAGATCTTGGTGCCCAGCAGGGTGACGCCGTAGAGCGCCAGCCCTTCGGGCGAGAAGAAATGCTGGAAGGTGTGCAGGAAGGCATCCCACTGCCGCGCCACCAGCAGCCCGGCCAGGACGGCGGTCAGCAGCACCGCGACCATCCAGGCCCGGCTGTAGAGCGGCGCCACCAGCCCCACCGTCGCCGACAGGAAGCGGTCCGGCCGCACCAGCGGGATGCGGAAGAACAGGTAGTTGTGGATCAGCCACCAGAACCAGCCGGTGTGCCGCGCCGCCGCCTGGCGGGCCAGAAAGGCGGTGTCGGTGGCGACGGTCAGGTTGTTGGCCGCCAGGAACCGGTAGAAGCCGATGACGTCCTCGGCCGTCGGCTCGAACAGGCTCTGCTCCGTCACCGCCGCGGCGATGGCACGCGGGTTGGCATGGTGCCAGTGGGCGATCAGCGCGAAGCCTTCCGGCCCGACGCGGAAATAGCGGTTGCGCACCGGGTCGTGGATGGTCCAGCCCGGCGCCCCGTCCTGTCCCGCCGGAGCCGGCAGCAGGGCCAGATCGTCGCGCAATCCCGGCAGCCGCACGGACGCCAGCGGATCGGCCGGGGCGGCGTTGGCTGCATGAAGACCGGCAGGGGTGGCGGTGGGGGTGAGGGCGATGGACAAGGGAGTCCTCGGGTTTGCCTTCGGGGCTGCCTTGGGGCGGCGCCTCAGATGCCCAGCGACTGGCGCAGCAGGGCCAGCGGGCGGCGGAACAGGTAAAGCGCCAGCGGCACGCGGTCGCCCAGGATCTTGGCGGTGCCGCGCAGGCCGATGCGGGGCGGGGCCTCGCCCGCGCCCAGCGCCGCCTTGACCCGGTAGGACAGCACGCCGGCGGCCGACAGGCCGGCTTCGTAGCTGGCATGGGTCAGCCGCGCCTGCAGGGGGTGGAGCGGATCGACGTTCAGGAACAGCTCCACCGGGGAGCCCGGTTCCAGCACCAGGGCGTCGCCGACCGGCACCATGATGTCGATTTCCGGCGCCTGCGGGTCGGCCAGGGTCAGCACGCGCTCGCCCACCGAAACCGGCTTACCCAGCCAGTCGTTGACGTCGGTGAAGACGGCGATGCCGGCACGTTCGGCCTTCACCGTCACCCGCTCCAGCAGGTCGCGGGCGAGCGCCATCTCGGCGCGGCGCAACTCCACCTGGGCGCGGAGCTGGGCGATGCGCGCCTTGGTCTGCGGGTCGGCGAAGGCGGCCTGCGAGGCGGTCAGCAGCTCGGCCTCCGCCTGGGTCAGCCCCTTGCGCGCCACCTCGAAGCGGCTGCGCAGGACGGTGGACTCGAAGCTGAACAGGGGCTGACCGGCCGCCACCGGCTGGTTCGGCTGCACATGGAAGCGCTCGATCACGCCGTCCAGCGGAGCGGCGACGATCACCGGGTTGCTGGTCTGGATCTCGGCCGGGGCCAGGGTCGACATCGGCACCGGGATGGCGAGCGCGCCGGCGACGGCCAGCAGCACCAGCAGCGGCAACAGGGCCCGGCGCAGCCCATGCCGCTTCGCCCGCTTGCCCGACAGCGCCCACCAGGCATGGCCGTAGCCTTCGGCCAGATGGCTCAGCAGCAGGATTTCGCCGTCGGTCCAGGGCTCGTCACGGCCGAGCCACAGGCCGGCCAGCGGCGGCGCGGCCTTGGTCCGGCTTTCCGCCGCGGCACCGGACGCTGCTCCCCCGGGGGCGCCCCGGGGCGCCTCTTGCGGGGTTTCCGGCTTGCGCAGCGGGCACCACAGCACCTGCGCCGGTCCCCATTCCCCCCAGGCGCTGCGCACGGAGGCGGGCAGGGTGGCGGGATCGACCACGTGGACACTGTTGGCGCCGTCCCCGGTGGCGACGGCGCGCACCGCCTCCTCCAGCCATTGGGCGAAGGGGGCGTTCGGCTCCAGCACCGCGATGTTGGACACCGCCCCCAGCGTCGCCCGTCCACGCTCCCCCACCGTCAGGAAGGCCGCCTGGCGATAGGCGATCAGCCGGCGGGTCTGGTTGACGATGTGATAGCGCAGCTCCGGCGCCGTCGCCTGCCGCCAGGCCTGCCGCTGCAACTCCAGCAGCATCAGCAGGCCGTTGACGGGCTGCGCGCTTCCCTGCGGCGCCCCCTGCGGCGGAGCCGCCTGCTGGGGCGGGGTCTGGGGTGATGACGTCTGTGCCATGGCGGCGCTCATGGCTTCGCGGTTCCGGGCTTGGGGGTGCCCCCCTGATTTCCAGCCGGCAGGGAAGACACCGCCGGTTCGGGGAAGATGGCGGTGCCGCTCATGCCGGCGATCATGCCGGACGGAACGCCCTCGCCGATCAGTTTGGCGGTGACCTTCACCGACTGGCTGGCCGGATCGACCTTGGCACCGGGCAGCACGACCTCGCCGGGCAGGGTGGCGCCGGTCTCGTCGACGCGCAGGTCGAAGCGCTGCCCCGGCCTCAGCCACACCAGCCAGGAGGAGGGGACGATCAGCTCCACCTTCAGGTCGCGGTCGGACAGGATCTCCAGCAGCGGTGCGCCGGCGGCGACCGACTCATGCTCCTGGATGCGGCGTTCGACCACCCGGCCGTCGAAGGGCGCCTTGATGTCGCAGCGCCGGGCCTGCACCTCGGCCTTGCGGACGTCGGCGCGGGCGACCTGGGCCTTGGCCTCGGCCAGCTGCACCTCCGCCTCGCCGATGGAGCGCAGGCTGTTCAGGCGCCGGTTGACCCGCGCCGTCACCTCGGCCGCGTTCAGCTGGGCGCGGGCGCCGTCCAGCTCCGCCTGATAGCTGGAGCAGTCGAAGCCGACCAGCAGCTCGCCGGCCTTGAAGCTCTGGCCGGCATCGACGCTCATGTGGGCGATGCGGCCGGGGATCTCGGAGGAGAGGACGGCGTGCCGCCGGGCCTCGATCAGGGCACGGACCTGCCCCTGCGAAGCGTCCTGGGCCGCCGCCGGGGTGGAGGCGAGGCCCCCACCCAGCAGCGCGATCAGGAGAGCGGCGCCGGCGGCAATGCCGGGCCGAGCGCCGGGACGGATCACAGCGACGCGAGCCGATCGGCGGGCCCGCTGTCGGACTGCTGCTCTTGCGCCGAAAGGGTACGAACAGTGCATTCCCGCTGACTATCCTTCACACGATGGCAGAACCGCTCGGCCGCGGCGCGGTCGGCGAAGCCGCCTGCACGCAGCTGGACGATGGTCTTGCCGTCCTGGCTGCGCCGGCTGGCGATGTACAGGGCGCCAACCCCGTTGCCCTCCGTTCCCAGACGTTTGGCGATGATACCCCATTCCTGCCCGGCAAGCCTGTGGCTTGCGTAAGCCCCGAGTTCAGCCTGGATAACGGGAGAGAAGGAGGCCGTCGCAACCGGGGCGGCGGTCGGGACGGCGGTTTGTGCCGCCGGGGCAGGGATCTGAGCGGCGGCCGGAACCGGAGCGGGAACCGCCGCCGGGGCAGGGGCGGGGGAGGATGCGGGGACCGGCGAGGCGGAGGAGGCCGGCACGAAGGGGCTGGCGGAGACGGCAGACGGGGCGGCCGCGACCGGAACCGGCTTCAGCGTTTCCAGCTTGGGGGCTTCCGGCTTCACCGCTTCGGCCCTGCTGTCCGTCGGGGTGTCCTTCGGGACTTCCAGGGCGGCGGTCCTGGGCGCGGCCATCAGGTCCTTGACGCGCTGCATGCCGCTGGCGCGCTCCTGCCAGGAGGAGAGGCCCCTGCCAACCGCCTGGGTCAGGGTCGGCAGATCGTCGGCCGCCATCGTCTCGGGCAGCGGGTCGACGCCGGCCGACACCATCACGCGGGCATAGGCGTTGTGCAGGTCGGCCAGCACCAGATCGCGGCGCAGGTCGGACAGCAGCGCCGTCACCTCCGACTGGATCACGCCAAGCTCGCCCACCTGCCCGGCCTCACCAACGTTGGTGTATTGCGAGCGGATGCGGGTGTCGAGGTCGGCCTGCTCGGCGGTCAGGGCGAATTCCTGCTTCAGCTCGCGGTACTGCAGCACCGCCACATGCACCTGGCTCAGCACCGCCATGCTCAGCGCCTGACGGCGGAAGGCGACCAGCTCCTCCTGCGCCTCGGCATAGGATTTGGTGGCGGGGGCGGACACCAGATTGATCAGGTTCCAGCTGATCCGCGCGCCGTAATCGGCCCAGCGCTGGTTCAGCAGGAAGCTGTTGCTGTCGTAGCGCAGGGCGGCGTTGACGTCGATGCCCGGCAGCAGCTTCAGCAGCGACCGCCAGGTCTCGTCGGCGGAGATGCGCTGGTTATAGCTTTCCTCCAGCAGCTCCGGCCGGTTCAGCAGGGCGTAGGTCTCCAGCGCCTCGGCGCCGACGTCCAGCTTGGGCGGCGACTGCATGACGCTGGCCGCCGGCATCTCGATCTCGAACGGCTCGCCCGGCGGCAGGCCCATCAGCGCGCCCAGCTGCGACTTCGAGGACACCAGTTCCCGGCGCAGCGACTGCAGCTGGCGCAGCGTCTCGACCAGGGTGCGGGTGTAGTTCAGCGCCTGCAACGGCGCCTGGACGCGCAGCGCCTCCAGCGTGCGGGCGTCGCGGCGGGCGCCCTCGACCCGCTTCTCCAGCGGCGCCAGCCGCTTCAGCAGCCGCTCGGCGGCGACGGCGCGCCAATAGGCGGTGCGCACGTCCTGCATGATGCCCTGGACGACGCGGCGGCGGCGCTCGTCGGCGATCAGCACCAGATTGGCGTTCTGCCGCGCCCGCAGATAGCTGACGCCGAAGTCCAGCACGTTCCAGGTGAAGGCGAGGTCGCCGGTGCGGCGGTGCCTGTCGGTGGCGGTGGTGCTCTCGCCCGTCCGCCGGCCGGTGGCGAGGTTCAGGCTCTCCGAACCGGCGTCGTTGTTGCGCCCGACATAGCCGGCCGCCGCCACCACGCGCGGCAGCATGTCATAGCGCGACAGGTCCAGCTGGTCGGTGGCGACCGCCACCTCCATCAGCTTCACGCGTTCGTCGAGGTTGTACTTGATGGCCCGCGCCATCGCCTCGTCCATCGAGACCGCCTTGGTCAACGGCTCCTGCGGGGTCAGCACGACACCCAGATCCTTGCGGACGCGCTCCAGATTCTCCTCGGCCGTCAGCGGCTCGGGTTTGACCGCGCAGCCCGCGGCCAGCAGGGATGCCGTCAGAACGGCGACGGGAACCACCGAAGAAAGCAAGCGGCGGCGGAGGTGAGCGGTCGAAGTCTTCATGGTGGGGACAATTCCGTTCGGCGGAAAAGGATTGAATGAGGGAAAAGCGACGCGGGAATGGGAAGGACGGCGGGAAGGACCCCGGGTGAGACGGATGGGGAGCCGGGCCGCCGTCAGGCGGCCCAGCTGTCGGGCAGGACGTGGCTGGCGAGTGCGGCCAGCAGGTCGGTGGCGCCGGCCGGGCCGCCATGGGCGCGGGCGACCTGACGGGCGAAGCCGGGGGAAGCCGGCATGATCTCGGCGCGGGTGTCCGCTCCGCGCTCCGCCGGCCGTCCGCTGCCGTCCGCCGGGGTGCCGCCGCCATCCTGGGGATCGCCCTGGTTTTGCGGCTGGCCCTGCTGCTCGCCCTGGCCCTGACCTTGCTGACCCTGGCCTTGTTGACCCTGTTGGCCCTGGTTCCCCGGCTGTCCGGCCGTCGGGCCGCGGCCCTGCCCGGTGCCGAGGCCGGTCCCCCGGTCCTGGCCTTGGCCCTGAAGCTGACCCTGACCGTTGTTCTGGCCGGTGCCCTGCGTGCCGGTCTGGCCGGGAGTGCCCTGACCGGTGGTGCCGGTGCGAGTCGTGCCGCCCGTGCCGGTCGTGGTGCCGCCGGTGACGGTTCCCGTGTTGCTTCCGGTCCCCGTGCCGGTCCCTCCGGGCGTGCCGCCAATGCCAGTGCCGGTGCCGCCGAGGCCCGTGCCGCCCAGGTTGCCGCCACCAATGCCGCTGCCCAGCCCGCCACCAAGACCACCACCGAGGCCACCACCGAGGCCACCGCCCAAACCGCCACCCAAACCGCCACCGAGGCTGCTTCCCCCCAGTCCGCTGCTGGAACTGCCGGAGCCGGAGGAGCTGCCGCCGATGCTGTTGAGCGTCACCGACCGGCCGGCATCCGTGCTGGACGAGCTGCCGCTGACGCTGCCCAGCGTCACCGACCGGCCGGCGTCCGTGCTGGACGAGCTGCCGCTGACGCTGCCCAGCGTCACCGACCGGCCGGCATCCGTGCTGGACGAGCTGCCGGGGATGCCGGCGCTGCCGCTGCTGCCACCGCCCGGCAGGCTCGGCCCGGACCCGCCGGTGCCGCCCAGCCCGCTGCCGCCCAGCCCGCTGCCGGACGACGAACCGTTGGAGGACGGACCGTTCGACGAGGAACCGAGCACGGAACTGCTGGACTGCGACGGACCGTTGCCGCTGCCGGTGACCGGCGTGGTGGTCACCGGGGTGTTGGTCGTGTTGGTGGGGGAGGTGGTCGTCGTCGTGACGCGGGCCACCGCGACCGTCACCGTGGTCGCGGCGGAGCTGTTGCCGACGAGGTCGCGGGCCTGGATGCTGATCGACCGGCTGGTCGCCGTGCCGGCGAAGCTCGGGTCGCTGGCGCTCGACCGCAGCCCGATCGCCCGCACCGCCGCCTGATAGTCGGCGGCCGAGGCCACGCCGGTCAGCACGATGCCGGCGCCGTCGCGGGTCGCGGTGATGCCGGCCGGCAGGGCGCCGATCACCAGCTCGTCGCCGCTGCGGGCGTCGGTCAGGGTGACCGTCACCCGGTTCAGCGAGCTGGCATCCGACAGCGACACCGCGGTTCCCAGCGTCGCCGTGCCGCCGGCGTTCAGCGTCGGATTGGTGCCGCCGGACACCGTCGGGGCCTGGGTGTCGACCGTCAGGCTCAGCGTGCCCGAGCGGCCGATGTTGCCGGCGCGGTCGGTGGCGGTGGTGACCACGCTGTGGCTGCCGTCGGCCAGCGGGGCGGTGACGGCGAAGCTCCAGCGGCCGTCGCTGCCGGTCGTGGCCGTGCCGACGGTGACGCCGTCGACGATGACCGTGACCGTGCTGTTCGGATCGGCGCTTCCGGTCAAGGTCGGACGGCTGGTGGAGATGGCGTTGGCCGTGTTGTCGACGCCGGAGATCGCCGGGGTCGACAGCACCGGCGCCGTGGCGTCGATGGTCAGCGTCAGCGCCGCCGAGGTGCCGCTGCTGTTGCCGGCGCGGTCGGTCGCCCGGCTGGTGACGGCATGGGTGCCATCGGCCAGCGGGGTGGTCGGCGTGAAGCTCCAGCTGCCGTCGGAGCCGGCGATGGTGGTGCCGACCGCCACGCCGTCGACCAGGACGGTGACGGTGGATCCTGCTTCCGCCGTGCCGCCCAGGGTCGGGCGGTTGAGGTTGGTCACGCCGTCGGTGGCGGAGGTGCCGGTGTCCTGCCCGGGCGCCAGCACCGGGGCCGAGGGGGTGTCCGGCGCCACGGTGTCGACCAGGACGTTCTGCAGGCCTGGCACGCCGGTCAGCGTCGTGGGCAGCGGGAGGCCGGCCTTGTCGGCAATGCTACCGCCGTTGAGGTTCAGCCCGGTGACGGCGATGCCGTCGCCGTCGCTGTCGCCCGCCTGCACCACATAGTCGAAGCGCAGGATCGTCCCGCTGCTGCCCGCGGGGGTGTAGACCGCCTGGCGGGTCTGGCCGCCGATGTCCAGCGTGATCGTCGGGGTGCCGTTGACGATCACCACCTCGCTGGCCTGGATGTAGAAGCTCAGCGTCTTGCCGACGCCGTACACGCCGTCGGTGGGCACGACGACGCTGCTGATCGCCGGCGCCGTGGTGTCGATGGCGATGTCCTTGTTCAGCCCCAGAGACCGCACGTCGCCCGGCATCGTCAGGGTCAGGTTGCCGGCGTTGCCGGCGATATCCGTGATCGATCCCGCCAGGGCCGAGGTGCCGATGGCATCCAGGTCGGCGGCGGTGTCGCCGGCCTGCACCGTGTAGGTGAAGGTCAGCGTGCTGGTCCCGGCCCCGCTGCTGTAGGCGGCGGTGCGGCCGGTGTTCAGCGCCAGCGTCGGCGTGCCGCTGACGGCCACCGCCTCGCTGAAGGTCACCTGGATCGAGATGGTCTGGCCGGTGGTGTAGGTGCCGTTGTCGGTGCTGGAGGTGACGTTGGTGACGGTGGGAGGAACGCTGTCGATGCGCACGCCCGCCATGCTGGCGATGCCGCTCAGCGTGCGGATGGCGCTGTTGCCGCCCAGATCGGCGATGCTGCCGCCGCTGATCGAGCCGCCGATGCCGATGCCGTCGGCATCGACCAGATTGCTGCCGACGGTGTAGCGGAAGGTCAGCGCCGTGCCGCCCGAGCCCGACAGATAGGTCGCCTGCACCACCGTGCCGTTGTCCAGCGTGATGCCGAAGCCCGGCGTGCCGGTGACGGCGACCGCTTCGGAGAAGGTGACGGTGACGTCGATGGTCTCGCCGGCCCGGTAGGTGCCGTTCACCGCCGAGACGGCGGTGACCGTCGGGGCCGTGGTGTCGATGGCGATGTCCTTGGTCCCGGCCAGCGACGACCCGCTGCCGGTCGCCGGCAAGGTCAGTGTCGCGCTGTTGCCGGCGATGTCGGCGATGGTGCCCGACAGCGCCGCGGTGGAGGCGTAGTCGAGGTCCGACGTGGTGTCGCCGGCCTGCACGACGTAGGTGAAGGTCAGTGTCGTGCCGCCCGACCCGCTGGCGTAGGTCGCGGTCCGGCCGGTGCCCAGCGCCAGGGTCGGCGTGCCGGTCACCGTCACCGCTTCGGAGAAGACGACCTGGATCGACACGGTGTCGCCGGCCTTGTAGGTGCCGTTGGCGGTCGAGGAGGTGACGGACGAGACCGTCGGCGCCGTGGTGTCGACCGTCACCGACAGGCCGGACGAGGCGGTGGAGGTGTTGCCGGCGGTATCGGTCGCCTTGACGCTGAGGCTGTGCGTGCCCGACGCCAGGGTGGAGCTGGTGATGGTCCAGTTGCCCGAACCGTCGGCGGTCGTCGTGCCCAGCACGGTGGTGCCGTCGGTGTCGTACAGCGTCACCGTGGATCCCGCCTCCGCCGTGCCGCTGACGGTCGGGGTGGCGGTCCGGGTGATGCCGTCGCTGCTCGACGTGCCGGTGTCGCTGGCCGTCGCCAGGACCGGCGTGCCCGGGGTGGCCGGCGCCGCGGTGTCGATGGTGATCGGCAGGCCGGTCGAAGCGGTCGAGGTGTTGCCGGCGGCGTCGGTCGCCTTGGCGGTGATGGTGTGGCTGCCCGGCGTCAGGGTGGAGACTGTGATCGACCAGTTGCCGCTGCCGTCCGCCGTGCCGGTGCCGATCAGCGTGGTGCCGTCGGTGTCGTACAGCCGGACCGTGCTGTTCGGCTCCGCCGTGCCGGTGAAGGTCGGGGTGGCGTTGCCGGTGATGTCGTCGGTGTTGGACGTGCCGGTGTCGGTGCCGGCGGTCATGTCAGCTGCGCTCGGCGCGCCGGGCGCCGTGGTATCGATGACGATCGCCTTGTTGGCCCCCAGCGAGTTGGCCGCCCCCGGCGTCGCTAGCGTCAGGATCGCGGCGAGGCTGGTGGAGCTGTCGACGATGGTGCCGCCGCCCAGCGCCAGTGCCGCGGTGGAGGCGTAGTCGAGGTCGGCGGAGGTATCGCCGGCCTGCACAGTGTAGGTGAAGCTCAGCGTGGTGGTGCCCGACCCGCTGGCGTAGGTCGCGGTCCGGCTGTTGTTGCCCAGCGCCAGCGTCGGCGTGCCGGTCACCGTCACCGCCCGGTTGAAGGTGACGGTGATCGTGATGGTGTCGCCGGCCTTGTAGCTGCCGTCGGCGGTGCTGGCGCTGACCGACGAGACGGTCGGGTTGACCAGCGAGGTCAGGACGAGGTCGTTGCCGGTGCCGCCGACGTAATCGACCGTGTAGAGGTCGTTGTTGCTGCTCAGCGTGGCGCCCTGCGCCAGCCCCGACAGGGTGCTGGACACCGCCCCGACGCCGGTCTGGTCGATCACCTTGTAGGTGGCGGCGTTGACGGCGGCGAAGCCGTTGACCCGGACGACGGTGACGGCGCTGGAGCCGCTGGACAGCGTGACGCCGCCGCTGACGATCACCTGGTCGTAGTCGGTGCCGGCGGTGGTGGTGCCGGCGATCTCGACCGCCAGGGTGCCGCTCAGCGACAGGTTGCCGTTGACGGTCAGGCTGCCGATGCCGTTGTTGGTCCCGGCGATGCCGGGCGCCAGGGTGGCGCCGGACGCGACCGTCAGCGTGTTGGACGAGCTGGCGGCGAAGATCGAGCCGGTGCCTCCCAGCGTCGCCCCCGACGCCACCGAGACGGCGCTGGTGCCGCCGAGCGCCCCGGTCACCAGCAGGGTGCCCACCGACACGGTGGTCGGTCCGGCGTAGGTGCTGGTGCCCGACAGGGTCAGCGTGCCGCTGCCCGTCTTGGTCAGGCCGTTGTTGCCGCCGATGGCGCCCGACAGCGTCACGGCGACACCGGTGTCGATGGTGGCGCCGTTGACCCCGGTGTCGAAGACGTTGTCGATGGTGCCCGCCCCAGTCACCGTCAGCGTGCCGCCGTTCAGCGTCACCGTGCCGGCGCCCAGGTTGGCGTCGCCGGCCACGCTCAGCGTGCCGCCGTCCCGCACCGTCATGGTACCGGTGAAGCTGCTGCTGTTGGTGCCCGACAGGGTCAGGGTGCCGCTGCCCCGCTTGTAGAAGTCGCCGGAACCGCTGAGGGTGCCGGAGAAGCTGGTATTGGAGTTGTTGCTGCCGGTCACCAGCGTGTTGGCGCCGATCGAGACGGTGCCGTCACCCTCCAGCGAACCCAGCGACAGGGTGGCCGCAGTCGAACTCAGGGTCGCGCCGGAGGCCACCGTCACCGCGCTGCCGCTGCCGACGGTGCCGCTGCCGCTCGCCGCCAGCGTGCCGGCGGAAACGGTGGTCGAACCGGTGTAGCTGTTGGCGCCCGTCAGGGTCAGGGTGCCGGTGCCGATCTTGGTCAGGCCGCTATTGTTAGTGGAGGAGATCACGCCGGAGAAGGTCGTGGAGGTATTGTCGCCGCCGACCGTCAGGCGGTAGCTCAGCACCACGTTGCCGGCTCCAGCCAGCGACCCGATGGTCTCGGTGCCGCTGCCCAGCGACAGGGTGGCGCCGGTCGCCACCGTCACCGCGCTGGTATTGCCGATCGCCGAACCGCCGGCCACGGCCAGCGTGCCCGCCGACACCGTGACGGCGCCCGTGTGGGTGTTGGTCCCGGACAGGGTCAGGGTGTCGCTGCCCGACTTGGTCAGCGCCCCCGACCCCGACAGCACGCCCGACAGAGTCGCGGCCGCCGAGTTGCTGATCGTCGACCCCGACGACACCGCGATGGCGTTGGCGATGGTGGTGGCCCCGGTGATCGACAGGGTGCCGCCCGACAGGGTCGTCGTGCCGGATCCCAGGCTGGCGGCGTCGGCGACCGACAGCGTGCCGGACGACACCGTGATGCCGGTCATGCTGTTGGTCCCGCCCAGCACCACCGCGCCCGTGCCGCCGTTCGCCACCGTCAGCGAGCCGTTCGACACCGCGCCGTTCAAAGTCAGGGCCTCGGTGATGGTGTTGTTGATCGTCCGGGTCGTGCCGCCCAGATCCACGGTGCCGGTGAAGGTCAGTGCCGCCGAACCGGACATCGTCATCGTGCCGCCCAGCACGAGGTTGTTGGCGAGCGTCCGCGCGGTGGACCCCGATCCGCGCACCTTGCCGCCGTTGATCGTCAGCGTCCCGGTTCCCGCCGCGGTGTCGCTGCCGAACTGCAGGATGCCGCTGCCCAGCGTCGTCCCGCCCGTATAGGTGTTGCTTCCCGAAAGCCCCAGGACATTGCCGGCGTTGGTGCTGGCGATGCTCAGTCCGCCGGTGCCGGAGACGGTGCCGCTCAGCGTGACCGAGCCGGCCGAGACGTCGACGGTGCCGCCGCCGCCGAGCGCGACGGCGATTCCGCTGCTGAAGGCCGCCGTCGAGGCCAGCGTGCCGCCGTCCAGCGTCAGCGTCGTCTGGCCCAGATTGTTGGACGCCCCCACCGCCAGGGTTCCCGTGGTCACCGTGATCCCGCTGACCCCGGAGCCGGAGGTGTTGTTGGTCCCGGACAGCGTCAGCGTCCCGCTGCCCGACTTGGTCAGCGTGCGGGTGTTGCCGGTGATGTTGCCGCTGATCGTGACGGCCGCGTCGGTCTGGACCATGGCGTCGCCGGTCAGGGCGACCGCGTTGTCGATGGTGGTCGCGCCCGTGACCTGCAGCTTGCTTCCGGCCGCCAGGTTGACCGCGCCGGTTCCCAGATTGCCGTCGGCGGCGATGCTGATCGTGCCGGCGGAAACCGTGGTCTGCCCGGTGTAGGTGTTGGTCCCCGACAGGGTCAGCGTGCCGCTGCCCGTCTTGGTCAGGCCGTCGTTGCCGCCGATGGCGCCCGACAGCGTCACGGCGACACCGGTGTCGATGGTGGCGCCGTTGACCCCGGTGTCGAGGACGTTGTCGATGGTGCCTGCCCCGGTCACCGTCAGCGTGCCGCCGTTCAGCGTCACCGTGCCGGCGCCCAGGTTGGCATCGCCGGCCACGCTCAGCGTGCCGCCGTCCCGCACCGTCATGGTGCCGGTGAAGCTGCTGCTGTTGGTGCCCGACAGGGTCAGGGTGCCGGTGCCCCGCTTGTAGAAGTCGCCGGAGCCGCTGAGGGTGCCGGAGAAGCCGGTGTTGGAGTTGTTGTTGCCCGTCTCCAGCGTGTTGGCGCCGATCGAGACGGTGCCGTCACCCGCCAGCGAACCCAGCGACAGGGTGGCCGCAGTCGAACTCAGGGTCGCGCCGGAGGCCACCGTCACCGCGCTGTCGTTGCCGACGGTGCCGCTGCCGCTCGCCGCCAGCGTGCCGGCGGAAACGGTGGTCGAACCGGTGTAGCTGTTGGCGCCCGTCAGGGTCAGCGTGCCGGTGCCGGTCTTGGTCAATCCGCCGGTGCCGGACAGCACGCCGGAGAAGGTCGTGTCGCTGTTGGCGCCGCCGGTGGTGAGGGTATAGACACCCAGCGTCACCGCGCCGGAGCCGCTCAGCGATCCGATGGTCTCGTCGGCCGACAGGTTCAGCGTGCCGCTTGCCCCGACCGATACGGCGTTGCTGTCGCCGATGGCGCTGCCGCCCGACGCCCTCAGGGTGCCGGCGCTGACGGTGGTGGCGCCGGTGTAGGTGTTGCTCCCCGACAGGGTCACCGTGCCGGTGCCGGTCTTGGTCAGGGCGCCGGTGCCGCTGACGATGCCGGACAGGGTCAGGGCGTTGGCGGTCTTCACCGTACCGTCGTTGCTGCCGATGGCGATGGCGTTGGTCAGCGTCTGGCTGGACGCCGTGGTGGTCAGCGTGCCGCCGTTCAGCGTGATGGTGCCGCTGCCGATGGTGCCGGTGGCGCCCAGCTCCACCTCGCCGCGCAGCGTGATGCCGCCGGACCAGCTGTTGCCGGCATTGCTCAGGGTCAGCTTGCCGCTGTCGAGCTTGGTCAGGCCGCCGCTGCCGGTGATGGCGCCGGACAGGGTGACGGCGTTGGCGTTGGTGATGCTGCTGTCGGACGACAGGGCGATGGCGTTGTCGATGGTGGTGGCGCCGGTGACGGCCAGGGTGCCGCCGGCCATCGTCACCGCATCGGTGCCCAGGTTGGCGTCGCCCGCCACCGACAGCGTGCCGGCACCGACGGTAATGGTGTTGATGCCGGTGTTGCCGCTGGCGGTGTTGTTGGTGCCGCCCAGCACCAGCGTGCCGGCGCCGCTCTTGGTCAGGGCCGCGGTGTCGGTGCCGTTGTCGGCCAGTGTCGAGTTGATGGTCAGCGTGTCGCCGGTGTCGACGCTGACGCCGAAGCTGTTGCCCAGCGTGAAGCCGTTGCCGGTGATGGTGATTGCCCGGCTGTCGGTGTCGCTGTCCATCGCCAGCGTCACGCCGCTGCGCACCGTCAGGCTGACGGGCAGCGTGATGGTGCCGCTCAGCGTGCTGGCGAAGCGGATGGTGACGTTGCCCGAAATGTTGTTGGCGAGCGCGATCGCTTCCCGCAGGTCCAGGCCGCCGCCGTCGGCCTTGTCGGACGCATAGGTGCCGGCCGGCGCGCTGCTGTCGATGGCGGTGACGTCGACCACGAGGTCGTTGGTCACGTTGATGCTGAAGGTCTTCTCGTAGGTGGCGGTGCCGTCGCTGACCCGGACGCGGACCGAATAGCTCTGGCCGCCGGTCAGGGTGGCGGCGTCGTTCGCCCGCAGCGAGGTGCCGGAGATGTTGAACAGCGCGTTGTTCGTGTCGCCGGTGCCGCTGACCAGCGTGTAGGTGAGGGTCTGGCCGGTGTCGGCGTCGATGGCCAACAGGGTGCCGACCACGCCGTTGGTGCCCTCGAAGATGCTGATTGAGCTGTTCGACAGCGCGATCTCGGTCGGCGCATCGTTGATCGAGCTGGCGGTGACCACCGTGCTGGTGTTGGCGCTGCTGCTGCTGGTGCCATCGCTGGCGGTCAGGCTGAAGGTGGTCTGCACCGTGCCGCCCGGCACCACCTGGTTGCCGGTGGGGGTGAAGACCAGCGCCCGCAGCAGGGTCTGCAGTCCGCCCGGCGTGGTGGCGGTCAGGGTGTAGTTGCCGGCCGTACCGGTCAGCCCGCCGCCGGCGCTCGACAGCGTGCCGTTGGCCGCGGTGTAGGTGATGATGACGGTGAAGGTGCCGGTGCTGTCGTCGGCATCGGTGACCGTCACGCTGGTGAAGGGCGTGGTGGTGGCGTTGTCGTCGACGGTGCCGGCGGTGGTGAAGGTGCCGCTCAGCGCGGGCGCCTGGTTGACCGGCCCGGTCAGCACGACGTCGTTGCTGTTGCTGCCGGCGGCATAGCTGATCGTGACCGAACCGCCGTTCAGCGTGATCGACGTCCCGGACGTCAGCCCGCTGAAGTTGCCGGTGACGGCGTCGCTGCCGTCGTTGGAGACGATGACGAAGCTGTCGCCATTCGCCGTCCTGGCTGGGACATAGGCGCCGCCGGCGGTCAGGGTGGCAGTGCTGGCGATGCTGACCGCCCCGGTGACGTTCACCTGATCGTAGCTGCTGGTGCTGGCCAGATCGACCGCCAGGGTACCGCCGGACTGGATGGTCAGGCCGCCGTTGACGGTCAGGGTGCCGACGCCGCTGTTGGTGCCGGCGACGCCGGGGGACAGCGTGGCGCCCGACTGGACAGTCAGGCCGCCGTTCACCGTACCGGTTCCCGCCAGCGTGCCGCCGTTGCCAACCGTGACCGCGTTGGCCGACGAGCCGTTCAGGGTGCCGGTGACGACCAGGGTGCCGGCGCTGATGGTGGTGCTGCCGGTGTAGGTGTTGGTGCCCGACAGGGTCAGCGTGCCGCTGCCCAGCTTGCTCAAGGCGCCCGTGCCGCTGACCACGCCCGACAGGGTCAGTGCGTTGGCAACGCTGACGGTGCCGTGGCTGCTACCCAGCGTGACGGCATTCGACAGGGTGACGCTGCTGCCGGTCACGTCCAGGGTGCCGCCGTTCAGCGTGATGCCGGCGCTGCTGATGTTGCCGGACCCTGCAATCGACAGGGTGCCGTCGCTGACGGTGGTGGTGCCGGTGTAGTTGTTGGTTCCGCTCAGCACCACCGTGCCGGCGCCGACCTTGGTCAGGTTGTAGGCGCCGGACACCGTGCCGCTGATCGTCAGCGTGTCGCCGCTGTTGTAGGAGCCGATGTCGGCGTTCGCCGCCAGGGTAACGGTGCCGGTTATGGTGGCCGTTCCGCCGTTGACCTTCACCGCACCGATCCCGGACGACACGCCGATCCCGCTGATCGTCAGGTTTTCGGCGATGGTCAGGCCGTTTCCGATGCGCAGGGTGGCGCCGCTGGCGACGGTGGTGCCGGCGGCGGTGGTGCCCAGCGCGTTGGCATGGGTGATGTACAGGACGCCGGCGCTGACGGTGGTGGCGCCCGTATAGGTGTTGTCGCCCGACAGGGTCAGCATTCCGCTGCCGGTCTTGGTCAGGGTGAAGCCGGTGCCGCTGACCACGCCCGACAGGGTCAGGTCGGTGCCCGACACGCCGATGGTGGTGTTGGCGCCCATGGCGACGGTGCCGCTGACCGTGGCGCTGCCGCTGGTGACCTGCAGGGCGCCGCCCGACGACACGCCGGTGCCGGAGAGGGTCAGCGCTTCCGCCAGCGTGACGCCGTTCGCCACCGCCAGGGTGGCGCCGCTGGCGACGGTGGTGCCGGCGGCGGTGGTGCCGAGCGCGTTGTTGTGGCCGGCAACCAGCGTACCGGCGCTGACGGTGGTGGCGCCGGTGTAGGTGTTGCTGCCCGACAGGGTCAGGCTGCCGGTGCCGGTCTTGATCAGGGCATAGCTGCCGCTGACCACGCCCGACAGGGTGAGGTCGCTGGTGGCGGTGACGGTGGTGTCGGCGTTCAGCGTGACGGTGCCGCTGACGGTGTTGGTGCCGCTGGCGCTGATCAGCGCGCCGCCCGACGACACGCCGCTGCCCGACAGGGTCAGGTTCTCGGCGATGGTGATGCCGCCCGACAGGGAGAGTGCCGCGCCGTCCGCCACCGTGGTGCCGCCGGCGGTGCTGCCCAGCGCGTTGGCATGGCTGACCGTCACCGTGCCGGCGTTGACGGTGAAGACGCCGCTGAAGCTGCTGTTGTTGCCCGACAGGGTCAGGTTGCCGCCGGCCGCCTTGGTCAGGTTGCCCGAGCCGCTGATGGTGCCGGACAGGGTGAGGTCGCCGCCGCTGGGGGCGACGCTGATGGTGCCGCCGCTGCTGCCGATGGCGACGGCGTTGTCGATGGTGGCGGCGGTGGCAGTGAGCCGCAGGGTGCCGCCGTTCAGCGTCAGGGTGCCGGTGCCGAGATTGCTGTCGGCGGAGACCTGCAACCAGCCCCTGATGACGGTGATCCCGCCGGCGAAGCCGCTGCTGTTGCTGGTTCCGTCCAGCGTCAGGCTCGTGTTGTTGCCGGTGGCGTTCAGAATCAGGCTGCCCGACGAGGTGCCGGTGATGGCGCCGCTGAAGGTCCCGCTGCTCGCTTGGCTGACGGTCAGGGCGTTGCCGCCCAGCGCCAGCGTGGCGCCGCTGACCCCGCTCAGCGTGCCGATGGTCTCGCTCGCCGACGACAGGCTCAGTGTGGCGCCGCTCGCCACCGTCACAGCGCTGCCATCGGCGAGCGCGGTGCCGGCGCTGCTGTTCAGCGCCAGCGTGCCGGCGTTGACGGTGGTGGCGCCTGTGTAGCTGTTGGTGCCGGTCAGGGTCAGGGTGCCGCTGCCGGCCTTGGTCAGGCCGCCGGTGCCGCTGACGATGCCGTCGAAGCTCGTGCTGGTGTTGGCGCCGCCGGTTGTCAGCGTGTTGCCGCCCAGCGTGACCGTGCCGCCGCCCGCAAGCGACCCGATGGTCTCGCTGCCGAGCAGGTTCAGCGTGGCGCCGCTCGCCACCGTGACGGCGCTGCCGTCGCCGATGCCCTCGCCGATTCCGCCGGTGGTCAGCGTGCCGTCGCTGATGCTGGTGGCGCCGCTGTAGTCGTTGCCGCCGTTCAGCGTCAGGGTGCCGGCGCCGGTCTTGGTGACGCCGCCGCTGCCGGTGATCTTGCTGAGGATGGTCAGCGTGTCGCTGGTGCCGTTGGTCAGCGTCAGGGTGGTGCCGGTCGCGACGGTGATGGAGCCGCCGCCGATGGTCAGGCCGCTGGCCGCGTCGGCGTCGAAGGTGATGTTCTCGCCGATCGCCAGGTCGGAGCCCAGCGTGATGCTGCCGTTGGCCAGCCCGCTGTCGAAGACGATGGTCTGGGTGCCGGTCTGCCCGTTGGCGATGGCGACCGCTTCGCGCAGACCGACGCCGTCGGTCACGTTGACGATGCTGCCGTCGTCGGTGCCGGTGACGTAGATGTAGTCGGTCGTCACCTTCACGTCGGCGCTGCTGACGGCGCCGTGGCCGTCATTCAGCGTGAAGGCGATCGTCGCGTCGCCGGCCGGCGTGTCGTTGCGATAGGTGATGGCGCTGAACAGGGACGACACCATCTCCGTGGTCGCCGCGCTGTTCAGCGTAATCGTCAGCACGCCGTTGGCGTTGGTATAGCTGGCAAAGGACGTCCCGTTGGCCTGGGTATAGTAGCGGAGCGTTCCGCTGATGGCATCGGCCGGGGTGTCTACGAAATAGATGGTGCTGAAAGCGAACACGTCCGCCGACCACGCTCCGCCCGTGCTCCGCTGCACGGTCAGGGAGCCGCCGCCCCAATTACCGCTGTTGTTCTCCGCATCGCTGACGCTGGCGATGCCCGTGCTGCCGCTGAAGGTGTCGAGGAACACGGTCCCGCCCACCCCAGCCCAGCTTTTGGTGTCGCCGTTCAGATTGCTGATGACCGGAGCGGAGTTGTTGCCCGACACGGTGATGCCGGCCCCGGTGGCATCGGAGATGTCGCCATAGATCGGGCCGTTCCAGTTGTCGACCGAGGTGATCTTGTAGGTGGTGCCGCCGGTGGACGCGGTGCCGTCCTTGTCCAGCTTGGCGTTCAGGTCGGTCTTGTCCGTGCCGGTCAGCGTCACGGTGAAGCCGGTGGCGCTGGTGATTTCCACCGCGCCGCTCAGGGTGACGGTTCCGCCCTGGCCGGTGATGGTCAGCTTCGACAGGTCGATGTCGTTGCCGGCGCCCGGCTGGTGGACCAGATTGGTGCCGGTCACCGTCAGCACGCCGGTGGTGGCGTCGTAGGTGACCGAGCTGATCGTCGGCTTCTGCGTGCTGGACACGGTGACGGCATTGCCGGTGCTGTCGGCCGCTGCCGACTGCGTGCTGTTCCAGTTGGCGGCGGCATCCAGGTTGTAGGTGGTGCTGTCCTGAGAACTGGTGCCGTCCTTGTTCAGCAGACCTTCCACATTGGCCTGGTCGGTCGCCCCCAGCGTGATGGTGAAGCTGTTGGAACTTGGGGTGGAGGTGACCGAGGAATTGCCGGTCAGCGTGTAGCTGCCGCCCTGGCCGGTCAGGGTGAGCTTGGTGACGTCGATGGCGGCGCCGTCGCCGATGTTCGTGCCGGTCACCACCAGCGTGTTGGTGCTGGCGTTGTAGGTCGCGGACGTGATGGTCGGGACGGTGTTGATGACGATGGCCTTGGAACCGCCCAGCGACGATCCGCTGCCGGTCGCCGGCAGGGTCAGCGTCGCGTCGTTGCCGGCCGCGTCCTTGATCGTCGCGCCGTTCAGCGCCAGGGCGGAGATGGATTGATAGTCGAGGTCGGCCGACGTGTCGCCAGCCTGGACCGTATAGGAGAAGGTCAGCGTGTTGGTGCCCGACCCGCTGACATAGCTGATCGTCCGGTCCGTCGTTCCGGTTTCGAGTGTCAGCTGCGGCGTGCCGGTGACTGTCACGACTTCGGAGAAGGTGACCTGGATGGAAACCGTGCTGTTGAGTCCGTAGGTGCCGTCGGCAGTCGAAGAGGTGACACTGCTCACCGTCGGCGGCGTGGTGTCGGCGCCGCCTGCCGTCGTGAAATTGAACAGGGTATCGGTCGAATTGGCATCCAGCAGATTGCCCGACGTGTCGCGGATGACGTTGCCATCCCACTGGACCGAAATCACCTTGCCCGCCGGCAGATCCGAGGTCGGATCGATCGTCAGCGTCGTCGTTCCCCAACCGGTGATTTTGGTGCTGTCGAAGGCCAATGTCTCAATGATTGAATTGTCCGTAACGTTACGGATCACGATGTTTCCAGTGGTGCCCTTGATGACGCGCTCAGAGAAATTCAGCTTGATGTTGTTCGAGGCAACGACATTGGCGGCATCATCGACAGGAGTGGACGACGACGCATTGAATGTCGGCTTTGTTGCATCGCCAAAATAAATATCCGTAGGAACGGAACTTGAAAAGTCTTTATAAACACTCGTTGTGGTCGGGAAGCCTCCACTGATGGACGCTTCATACATTTTCTTTCCAGCCGTATCGAGCACTAGGACACGGTTGTTTACTTCATCGACCTGCACAGCTCCCGGTCCGAGAACATTGTTCGCTGAGAAGATCGTTTCCGCCGAATAATTATTGGTTGAGTCAAGCCGCACAACCCTGTCACCGGAGTTTGCCGGGCTGCTGCCGCTGTTGTCGCGGATCGACAAATAGATGTATTTACCAGACAAATCTTGCGACATTCCGGTAATAACATACCCGTTTGTCGCGCTAGCGTCATATGTTATACTGTATATTTCAGTAAAACTGTTACCAGATGCCCATGAATAAGAGTATACTTTGCTCTTTAAAGTAGAAGACGTCGTGTTAACTGCCTCAACAATAATAGCTTTTTGGTTGGCAACGTCCAATGAGAAGAAAGACGGGACTTTAATCGTATCGTTGGTGAAAAGTGTCGAAATGGTCTTGTTGCCATCCAAGCTTATCTTGATCAGAGCGTCGCCTGCTCCGACTGCAGCGTTGTTGTTCGACAGCGAGGCCCAAAGTTCGTTGTTCAGGGCATCGTATTGCAAATCAGTGACCAACGCCGCCCCCGTCACCGAAGCGGTGATGGTCGACATCGAAACGAAGCTCGACGTGGTGCCCGTCGCCAGATCAACGACGTAAATGCCCCTGTTGGTCGTGTAATTATCGTAAACATAGGCCTTGTTGTGGATGGCATCGACTGCCACCTGCGACGGCTGGTTGACCATTTGTCCGCTTGTGCCGCCATCGGACAAGGTCGTGGATGTCTGCGCTCCGTCAATCGTAAATTTATAGAGCGTATCACCGGCGCCTGTTGAGGAGTTGGTTGCGTCCGCCGTCAGAACATACAGGGAGTCGGTCAATGTGTGGGTATATGTGGAAGTCACGGTTTCTTTGAACGCGGACGACGTTTCGATGGAACCGACGTTCTTCTCCAGCAGCCAATCGCCCTTTCCGGCTGCGGCGCCCGTGGGGTTCGTCGAGAATGCGACATCGGCATCCGTCGCGGATGCCACGAGATAGGTCAGGAGAGTGCCGTCGCTGCCTTTCGCAACATCGCAGCCGTAGAAGAGAAGATCTCCATCGGGCGTCAGAGACGACCTGATCGCGCTCAAATCATTCTGGTAATATTGCAAGGTATCGGCTTCCAGGACTCCGGAGCCGAACAGAACCCGCCCCTCTTCGCCGTGCGTCACAATGTGAATCGCGTCGACACCGGTCCGCCCCTGAAGGTAACTGGCGATCTGATGCATGCCGTCGGTGGCGGCATCGAGAATGACGACCTCTTTGCCAGCCTGAATGTTGTCGACCAGAACCTGATAGTCCGGCACGGAACTGTCGATGAAGACGATTTCGACCCGGGCCTGCCCGCCCGATGAGGCCGATTGGGCAGCGGTGCCGTCCGCCGCTGCCCCGGATATCCGCGATACGTCCTGCGCGACCGCATCGGCAGGGCGGGCTTCAGGAGGCACCGCATGTGCCGCAGCGTCGGCCAATGCCTGATTGGTGGAGGTGTCGTGGGCTTCGGTAGGTGTCGCGGGCCGTTCGGCCTGGGCAGCGTCCGCTATGGTCGCGGCACCAGCCGCATCGAACATGAAGCGCGGTTCCAGCGCCATGGCGAACATGGAAGGCGACGGTTTGCGCACCTTGCCGGAGCCACCGTTCCCGCCAACGCCCTTCGCACCGTACATGCGCGCCATAGCCCTTCTCCCCGACATTCACCACACTGCCCGGCTCTAAGCCGGAAGCGGCTATCCATAAGTATGGGATGGTGGGGAAGATACCACTTGCTAACGCCGCTGCACAACGCTCTGAAATCTCAAGGTTGCAGAATCCTCGTCCCTTTTTTGTCCGATTCGCGTTCTTATACGGCAGAGGACACGTTTCATTTTGTAATACTTTGACGGGTGTTGTTTCTAAGGTTTCATTTTTGTCATGCGGGAACGATTTTATCGTTAACCGCGCTCGGAGTGATGCATATACTGGTATGCACTTCGCGTATGCACATAAAGATTTCCCGATTAGAATTGAAGGAAAAGTAACTTTTGCTTGGACGATGCGGATTAACTAACGCTATTGGAGAATATTCATGTACTTTATCCACCTTGTCAGCGCGAGGCCTCCCTTCCAACCGGCGGGTGCTCGTCGCCGTTTTCAGTTGGCATCAATCGGTTCGGAGAGTTCATTATGGACGCCTATATCGGCCTGATTTTCCCGTTCGCCGGCACCTACGCGCCGTATGGCACCGCCCAATGCTGGGGACAGCAAATGGCCGTGCAGCAATACCAGGCGCTATTTTCGATAATTTATAATATTTATGGTGGCAATACTACGTCGAATTTCAACCTTCCGGATCTGCGCGGTCGCGTCCTTGTCGGCGCCGGCGTCAGCCCGTATCTGGGCAACGCGACCGTGAACGTCGCCTCTTTCGGCGGATCGGCGTCCACCACGCTCACCCAGACCAACCTGCCGGCGCACATCCACGCCGCCAGCTTCACGCCGGGCGGCGGTTCCTCCTCGTCCACCATCAACGCCACCGTGTCGATCCCGGTGGGCTCCGCGACGAACGGATCGGCCACCCCGGCCGCCGGCAACAACTGGCTGGGCGGCGTCGCGGTGGAAGACCCCAATGGCGGCAATTTCAACACCACCGGTCCCTACCTCTCGGCCAATCCCGGCGCCGGCTCGAACCTGACCGGCACCGCCACCGGCACCGTCACGGTGTCCGGCGGCGGCGGCGGCACGGTCACCGTATCGCCGGGCGGCGGTGTGGCGAATCCGACGCCCATCAACAATCTGCAGCCGTATCTGGCGGTCACCATGTACATCGTCACCATGGGGCTTTACCCGACCCGCGACTGACGGCTGGCTGGAGGGGCAACGTGCCCATCGGCATGCCCGCGGACAACTGCGGATGCCGACTTGGCCGTTCGGCTCCTTGCCGGCCCTGCCGCCACCTCTCTCATCCTCGTCCGCGCAAAGGCTTTCAGAGGAGCGCCGACCCGTCTGACGCCATCAGCGCAAGAGGCCGGATCCAGCCCGTTCAGACACTGATCTGCGGAGCTTTCCGGCCCCCGCCTTCTTGAAGGCGATGTTGAGAGAGGCGGCAGCCAGCCGGGACAGCGCCTTCTCCGCCATTCTCGTGGCGGCGCGTCATTGCGCGCTTCAATCAACCTTAAACATATCGGAGGTTTCGTCATGGATGCTTATCTCGGCCTGATTTTCCCGTTCGCCGGCACCTTCGCACCGCAGGGCACCGTTCAGTGCTGGGGTCAGGATTTGCCCCAGGGGCAGAATCAGGCGCTGTTTGCGATCATCGGCACCCTGTACGGCGGCACCAGCCCGAACTTCAAGATGCCGGATCTGCGCGGTCGCGTCCTTGTCGGCGCCGGCGTCAGCCCGTATCTGGGCAACGCGACCGTGAACGTCGCCTCTTTCGGCGGATCGGCGTCCACCACGCTCACCCAGACCAACCTGCCGGCGCACATCCACGCCGCCAGCTTCACGCCGGGCGGCGGTTCCTCCTCGTCCACCATCAACGCCACCGTGTCGATCCCGGTGGGCTCCGCGACGAACGGATCGGCCACCCCGGCCGCCGGCAACAACTGGCTGGGCGGCGTCGCGGTGGAAGACCCCAATGGCGGCAATTTCAACACCACCGGTCCCTACCTCTCGGCCAATCCCGGCGCCGGCTCGAACCTGACCGGCACCGCCACCGGCACCGTCACGGTGTCCGGCGGCGGCGGCGGCACGGTCACCGTATCGCCGGGCGGCGGTGTGGCGAATCCGACGCCCATCAACAATCTGCAGCCGTATCTGGCGGTCACCATGTACATCGTCACCATGGGTCTTTTCCCGACCCGCGACTGACGATAGGCTGACGCCCCGGTTCCGCGTTCCGCGGGCCGGGGCGTTTTCGATCCGCAAAACCTGCGGAACGCCACCCTGTCTCCGGAACGCCTGCCATGACCGCCGATTACAGCACATTGTCCGCCGAACGCTTCGTCCCCCATGTCGGCCAGACTTTCCGCTTCCTGGCGCCGGAGGATGGATCCCCGATCGTCGAGGTCGAGCTGACCGTGGTCGCGGAACGGCCGGAGTTCACTCCCCGCTGGGCGAAGCGGACATCCTTTGCCCTGAAGTTCGAGACACCGGGAAACAGCGAGCTGTGGAACGGCAGCTATTTGATCGACCACCCGGTCGATGGGCCGATGGGGCCTTTCTATGTCGTGCGGACGGTTCCGCGCGACCCGGTCCGAGCCTGCTTCGAACTCGTGTTCAACTGACCGGTTTTCCGGGAACGCGCCTGTCCGAACCGCCGTTCCCCTCCTGTGGGAACGGCGTTTTTCGTTGCGTTGCCGGTAAGACGCGGCAGGAGGGGCCAGGATCAGGCCACGCCGCCCTGCCGCATCTGGGGCGGCAGGATCTGCGGCGGCAGATGCTGGATGCCCGGATGGCCGGGCGGCAGCCAGATCAGTTCCAGCATCGGCGGGGCCTGTACCAGCAGGTCGAATCCCAGCCGGTGATAGAACCAGTGGACGCGCGTGTCCGTCTCGCTCACCGACAGGGTCATCGGCAGGCGCAGTTGCATCGCCGAGCCCTGAAGGCTGCGCAGCAGATCGGTGCCGATGCCCTTGCCGCGGGCGAGCTTGTGGATCTCGACCTCCGCCACGCGCCAGTCCCAGCGTCCCAGATCCATGACGATCCGGCCGACCGGTTGTCCTACCTTCTCGACGACGAAATCCAGATGCTGCGGATAACGGGTTTCCTGCCCGATCCGCATAGCACTGTATTGCTGTTCGTAAAGCGTGCGGATGAAATCGCGGTCCTGGTGGGCCTGGGCAAGCCAGGGGCGGGCATCCATGAACAGCCCCAGCAGGAAATCATCGTCCGAAGGCCGGGGATGACGCATCGACAGGCCGCCCATCAATGGCAGGGTTCCCTGGTAGACCGCCATGCGATCACCCTTCATGGTGGTGAAAATATTCCACTTCAATAGCCGGAGGGGCAGGGGGATGGCAAGGGACCCGTTCACGTTCAGACAAGGCTGGACCGCACGGAAATGTGACAGGAAAACGGGATGGACCGGCTGCACAAAAGGCAACGCTTGCGCTATAAACGGAGACAGCGCCCTTTGGAAAAAAGAAAGCTCACTCCGATGCGTGCCCACATCCGCCCCACCCGTATCGCTGCCGTCGTCGTGCTTGCGCTGTCCACCACGCTGGCCGGCTGCCAGACCGGGTCGATGGGCACCAAGGAGGGGGTCGGCACCGTCGGCGGCGCCGTCGCCGGCGGCCTGATCGGTTCGCGCTTCGGCGGCGGTTCGGGCAAGCTGGTCGCGGTCGGCATCGGCACGCTGCTGGGCGCCTTCGCCGGCCGCGAGATCGGCGCCTCGCTCGACCGCGCCGACCAGCAATATGCCGACCGCGCCGCCTATCAGGCCTACAGCGCCCCGATCGGCCAGCGGATCAGCTGGAACAACCCGCAGTCCGGCAACCAGGGCACCGTCGTGCCGGTCCGCGACGGCTATGACGGGTCCGGCTCCTACTGCCGCGAGTTCCAGCAGACCATCGTCGTCGGCGGCCGCACCGAACAGGCCTTCGGCACCGCCTGCCGCCAGCCCGACGGGTCTTGGAAGATCGTGGGGTAATCGCCTGGATGGACGGGACGGAGAAGGAGCCTCTTTCCCGTCTCTCCATCATCCCCTGTCGCGTTCAAGATGCAATTGTCTCAATCTCCAGCCCCAGCTCTTTGTAAACGGGAATAAGCTTATCGGCAGCCCATCCCCGGCGCAGGATCCACAAAACCACCATTGTGGGATTGAGCGTCATCGCCCGACGATGAGCGGCCAAAGCTTCGCTGTCCCGTTTAGCGAGCTGCAAAGATAGACCAAGATTTATATAAAGAATTCCGTTTTTGGGGAAATTCTGAACAGCATCCTTCAGGATACTGATTGACTCTTCGATTCTTCCTTCCCGTAGCAAGAACAGAGCAAGATACGCATATAGCGTAGAGTTACGAGGGGCCATGACAATGGCCTTGCGGAGCAAAGGTTCCACCCCATCCTGGCGACTTTGCAGCATCCGGACAAAGCCAAGCTCTGCATGGAGCGGAGCGTGGGTAGGAGACACCTTAACACCATGTTCCAACACTGCCTCGGCTTCATCCAACCGCGACTGGAAAATAAGTGTAACCCCCAGCCAGTAAAGAGCTTCACTCTCCTTTGCGTCGATGTCCAATGCCATACGAGCCGCGCGTTCAGCCTCCTGGAAGCGCATTTCGTTGGTGAGCGCGTCGCTTATGCGGGCAAAAGTTAGAGCACTCGGCTTCAATTGGGCGGCCTTGCCATAAGCGTCCCGTGCCGCCTTCCAATCACCAAGCGTGTGGAGGCGTATCCCCATCTGCTCCAGCGCGAACGCGGACTCGAGATCGGAATGTGGATCGAGGTCCAGCATACGAGACAGGAACAGGATGGCTTTGTCGAGCTCTTCCCATGGCAAAGCCAGAGCATGATCGAGAAATATTTTTCTAAATCTGTCCGTGATAAACGGAGGAAAAGAATGAGATTTTATAAGGAAATAAGCCTTCTCGAGAAGAGATTCGGCTTCGCCCATTCTGTTTTTTTCATGAAGAACTCTGATTTGGGACTGAAGCGCGATGGCCTCAGCCTCCTGATCGAAGATTGGAATCATGGATCGGGCGCGATCCACCACAGCGGCGCGTTCGTTTGGCCGTCCCTGCTTTTCCAAAAGGTCGATCAGGCCGATATAAGGCGCCGACCAGCCGGGATTGACCAGAATGGCCCGCTCAAAGGCAGCCGCCGCAGCCTCCATGTTGCCTTCCCGGCAGATGGCACTCGCCATCTCATAATGGTAGTTGGACAGGACATCGTCCCTGATGCGTTTGGCCCATGCCCGGTCGTCAATCGGTGGCGAGAGCTTTTGGTCAGACTGTGATGCGGAAGCCACGGGCTGGGTCATGTCCTTCTCGTTTTCATCCGGCGCCTGCTCGGCATCATGGTGGAACTCGCCTCTGTTCTCAAGGCAACCCGCTGCCTCCGTTTCGGGCGCAGAACAGAGGGACCGTGCCGGTCCCCCAATCGTCAAGGGGGGAGAGAAGGCAGTGGGGATCGGGGCGGAGGGAGGCAACATCGGCCAAGCGCTCCTCCGGCACGGCGATAAGAGGTCCGCTGCAGAAGTCCGGTCCCGCCTCCAGGAGTATGCCCCCGTCGCCTGCGATGAACCAATGGAAACCCTCACCCGCGAGCTGGCGATAAAGCGCGACCTTGGACTCTCCATAGGACCTGGCCAACCGCTCATCCATGTCGCAGAGAATAATGGGCCGCGGGAACCGGGAGAGCAGAGCCGTGGCCCCCTCGATAACGTCGGTCTCGCCGCCGGCGACATCGATCTTGAGAAGATCGACGCGATCGAATCCCGTCTCGACCAGAACCGCGTCAAGCGTACCAACAGTGCAGGGTACGAAAGTCACGGGGACCGGCGGCATCAAAGAGGCCCTCAATCCATTCAGGCCGCTTTCCGTATCGAGCCGGACGCGCAACACGCCCTGCCGCTCTTCCGCACCCAGCGCGCCCTCCCAGGCGACAACATTCGTGCGATCGTTCAGGGCAAGATGCATCCGTAGCCGGACGAATTCCCGGGGGGACGCCTCGACAGCCAGAACACGGCCTTCCTCCCCCACCAGCATGGAGGCAAGCAGGGTGTAGAAGCCATGATGGCTTCCAACATCGACAGCCACCATCCCGGGCTTCAGGAAGGCTTGGACAAACGCGACCTCATTCGGTTCGAACTGATTGTAGAGGACTTGGCGCGATAGGACATCGGGCGCCGGAAGCCATTGGCATCCAAACGGCAATGCTTGCCGCGAAGCCGCGCGCGGGCGCCATCCGCGATGGACCGAGGGCAAGATGCGGCCGTCGACGAGACAGTGGGTGGCATCCCCGATGTTGAAGGCGAACATCTCGTGGAAGGCGAGCAGCTTGTTCCGGTTTTGTTCAGGGGTCTGCAGGCGCGGCTCACCGTAGATGTCGTCATTGCCACCCGGCGGAGCCATGGCGTGCGCATAGTCATGGTTTTGGTGATAACAGCGGAGAGCAAGCGTGACATCCAGAACCAGGAGACCGAGTATTCGGGCCCAATACATCATCCAGTTGTCCCACATGACCCTGCCGACCGCGAAAGGCGGCATGTATCCCCGAAGTCCGTGGCGGCGAAAGATCATGAAGTCAATGCCATGAACATCATGCCATGTGGCTCCAGCAGACAAAGCGCTCAACTCGGCGCGCCAATCGCCTGCAAAATCAAGCTCATGGCTGATGTCGACATCGATGCGTTGCCCGACCATGAGAAAATTCGGATGAAGCGCGGCGACGGCCGGGGCAAGCTGACCGATGTCCGGAGGCAGGATAATGTCGGCATTGACGTAGCAGAGAAATGGGTTTGCCGCGAGGTCCTGCGCCTTACGGAAAATGTCGTCGATCAATGGCGTTCCGAAAGACGTGAGACGCAAGGCTGGAACATGTGTCAGCCCATGCTCCCGCGCCATCTCGGCGACTCCGGCTTCATCGCCGAACAGGATGATTTCGGACCGTGGTTCGATCTGCATCCAGCTGCGGATGGCATTGCGCTGGATGACGCCGATATGTCCGACGAAGGGCTTCGGCACCGAGAAGAGCGTCAGCATCGGCTTTGTTATCCAACCACGTTGCGCAAGGCGGCGCAGACGCGTTGCTGGGCCTCCTGGGTGAAAGCGGGATAAAGCGGCAGTGAGAAGACCTCCTTTGCAGCCGCCTCGGTCACCGGCAGGTCGCCCTCGCGGTATCCCAATGACCGGTACGCCGGCATGACATGGATCGGGTGCGGGTAATGGATCGCAAGATTGATCCCTTGTGCTTTCAGGGTGTGCATGATCCGGTCACGCTCTGGATGCCGCACCACATAGAGATGATAGACATGCTCATTTCCCGGTGAGACCACCGGACACTGGAGGGATGTGTCGGCAAGGGCCTCGTCATAGAAGCGCGCAAGGGCTTGGCGCTGGGCATTTTGGGTGTCAAGATGGGCCAGCTTCACGGACAAGATCGCGGCCTGAACCTCGTCGAGGCGGCAATTATAGCCGTGCTCTTCTGCGAAATACGTGCTCTCCATGCCGTAAACGCGCAACCGCCGCAACCGTGAGGCAACCTCGTCATCGTCGGTGGTCACCAGGCCGCCGTCTCCGTAGGCCCCAAGATTTTTCGTCGGATAGAAAGAGAAGGCGCTTGCATCGGCAAGCGCGCCGCAGCGCCGGCCATGATGGGTGGCGCCATGGGATTGCGCGCAGTCTTCCACCACCTTCAGCCCATGGCGGCGCGCCACTGCAATCAATTGGCTCATATCGACGCATTGGCCATACAGGTGGACGGGAACAACGGCGCGCGTCTGCTCCGTAAGAGCGTCTGTCAATGCCCCCACATCCATCAGTCCGGTCGCTGGGTCGATATCGACGAAGCGCGGCACCGCACCGGCGGCGACAACGGCCGAGACGGTTGGAACAGCGGTGTTGGCCGTGGTTATCACCTCATCTCCCGGCTTGATGCCAAGAGCGCGCAACGCCAAGGTGATCGCATTGGTGCCGTTGTCCACCCCGATCCCAAAGCGTGCCCCGCAATAGGCGGCGAAATCGGCTTCGAACCGGGACACCCGCTCCCCGAGGATCAGCCGGCCGGACCGGAAGGTCGCATCGACCGCCTCCAGAATCTCCGTCCGAAGGGCATCATACTCTTCAAGATAGCTCCAGACATTGATCACGCTGTTCACTCCATGACCGGAGAATGCGGCAGCCCACGGCGCAGCAGGAACCCGCAATATTCGACATGTTCGGGGGCATCAGGGATAAAGGGACGGTCCGGAAAGAAGAACTCGCGCTCCAAAGAGAATCCCATATCCGACAAAATCTGGAGGAATTCCAAACGATTGATCGCCCAACCCGGAGAGGCCGTCCGGTAGTCGGTGTGGAAAAGCCGCTGCAGAGTCACGAAGGATGGAACGCTCATGACCATGGGAAGCCGCGATACATACAGCCACTCCCCAGTGCTTCCCGCCAGCTTGCGAAGCACGGCCCTCCAGTCCTCAGCATAGTGTAGGGCGCTGTTCGCCATCACCAACGCATAACGACGGCCAAACGTCGCGGCGTCATCATCCAGAAAATGGATTTCCGGCAGGAGCTCCCGTCCCCGCGCGGCGACCAGCGGCACCTCATGACAATGAAACGCGATCTCAATCTCTGGCATCAGCAGTTGGGCGGCCACGGCATGAATGCCGAGGCCGCCCCCCCAGTCCAGCACGGACAGCGGCCCGCCGCGAGCCGCCCGGGCGGCGACATAGCCGAACGACAGCAAACTGTTGTGCATGGCAAGGTCACTGCCGAGCGGAACGGTGGCCTGCCGTCGCCGCTGCATGATCTGCAGGCGGACCTCCAAGGCGTCGACGACGCTTTGCACATTCCATCCCGGCACGGCGTCGCCGACCGGCACCCATCCGTCTGGAAGATATTCCCACTCCGGAAGCCCGGCATGCGGGTGGCCAGGCGCCGCATAGCGGATGTCGGCCGGGGCTTGCCCCCCAGTGCCCGATGGCGGCGCGATGATGTGTTCATAGGGTGTGTAGATGAGGTCCAAAGCCCGCTCGTCCGGCGCGCGGCTGTTCCGCACATAGCCCTCGATGTCCCGGTTGAAGCGGCCGTCTGCCCCCTGCTTGAGGCCATGAAAGTGATAGAATATCAACGGCTCATCATCAACGAACACCGCTCCGTCGCGCACCGTCAGCAAATGGGTGTCGATGTTCCAAGGCGCCAAGTTCGCGCCCTTGCTTTCGATGATGTGGACATTGGGATAGCGCGACGGCCAGTCGTCGAGATAACGCTGGTCGGCAAAGCGGGTGCCGTCATGATAATCGTAGCACCAGTCCAGGCACTTGCACCGATACTCCTCCAGGCAGGAGAGGCCCGTTCGATCCCTCCGCCATGTGATCCAACCGACGTTAAAAATGCCGGCAATGCGCGTCCGGTAATTCACCGCCGAGAAACGATGCGGGATGATCGCCACCGAGCTGTTGGCGATCTCATCGAAGATCAGGGACGGGGACAGGAAGAAGGAGATGTCCGCATCCAGATAGGTGAGGCGACCGGTATCCGGCCGGGTCTTCAGAAGGAAAAGGCACCATGCTGGGGTGCAGGTGAAATAATATTCGACTTTCCGTCGATTGGCCTTCGCCTCCAGCAAAGCCGGATCGAAAGCCTCCAGCGTCTCCAGCGCCACAGGGGTGACATCGAGACTGGGTCGTTGCAGGAAGTGGGCATGAGTTTCAGCGTCGAGGCACAGAATATGGAGGTGGAAAGGAGTCGCATGACGCCGCAGGGAGTCGAGCAGAGCAAGGCCGCGTGACAGGTAGTTCTTATCAAAATATGTGCAGTAATGTTCCATGGATTTTTATCCGACAACAGGCGACGACAAGAGAGGGAAAGCCTTTTCTGGCTTTATTTCATAGAGCACATCATCATCCATGCTTGTCCAGAATGCCGCTGATCGTCAAAACGGGAGCGCGGAATTCAAATATCTCGTCGTGCGGCAGGAATTGCTTGCCGATTTTCAAACGGGCTGCCTCCTGCTCTGGCGACATGCAGCCACGGGTGGTGACCATCAGGTTGTAAAAGACGAGGTCTACTTCGTCTTTCCCAAAACCAAGAGGCGTGAGGGCTCCCCACTCGACAATGGATTGAGGCTGATTTCTCACACACTCATCGAACGTCTCGGGAATGGGCTCGACAAGGATGCCGCGCCAACCCCGACGTTCCTCGGAATACCGTGTGTTGCTCTGGGTGACTCCGTCATTCACGCCGGCTTCGAAAAAGATTCTATCATCGCTATCCATATAACGCTCAAGCTTGGCGTCAGAGTCAAAACAACCGTAACAACAAGACATGGCGCTTCCTGTGATCGGCATTGAAAATATTGCTAATTTAGATCAGGATGTCCGTTTGAACAGGCAATTGAACTGCATAATCGGAATGCCATTTTCTTCCATCCCAAATGGCTTCAGATCAAGAGATACAATACGCCGATATTGAGGTTCGAACAGCGCGAAGAAATTCGCGCGATTCACAAATGTGACGGGATAGGAAATTTCATAATTTTCCATTCCCTCTGGCAGAGGTCCCGGACCATTGTCTCCCAACATGGAAGTCTGTATCCGCGTATGGCGCTCTCCTTTGCACAAAGGGGTGCGGCTCATGGAGACATAGCGTGGTGCGGAGGCAAGCAGGCGACGGACAGTCACTTCGGGATCGGGAACATACTGGATTGCGCTGGAGCAATTCACGACGTCGACGCCGCCCAACCACCCAAGCCCATCCTCGATGCTGTTGAAATATCGCAGCCCCTCATCCGCAAGCGACTGGCATTGCTCGGCCATCGCCGCCGTCTCAACCACGGCCCATCGCAGGGGCATTTCTGGGAAAGCATGCCGAAAGGTGAAGGCATGGATGCCGGCGGCACCGCCGAAGTCCAACACGCGCACAGGCGCGTCGCAGGCGTCCCGACTGGCGGCAAGGATCGCCATGATGAGTGTCGCCATATCGCTTGCCGGGAGGGGATAGCGTGCCATGTCGGCAACGACCCTGCTGGTCTTCTGGAAGACCACATCAACGATGGCTTGATTTTCGTAGCTACCAGCGCCTGTCATGATCCCGCCTTCAACTCCGATGAGAACCCATCATTCAAAGATTTGGTAACAGACAATAAATTAACAAACGTTTACCAATGGACTTCAAAATAATATTGAGACCGTGCTTTTCTGCCGTCAAGCTCATTGTATATTTCGAAATCCTGCTCGCCCGGACTCTCCCGGTCCATCGTCTTGTTTATGCATCAACAGGCAATGGTTGCCGTCAATCCCAACAGGCATAGAGGGAATGCGTGTGTCACCGCAAGACCAGAACCCTCCCATCCGTCAGTACGGCATAGCGCGGTTCCGGGTTGGTGGGCAGAAGGCGGTTCAGGTCGCGGGCTGCCTCAGCATCGGCTGCCACAACCAATTGAATGGGGAGGGGCGGGGCGATCATGCTTGGAGCGAACAAAGGATCGGGGTAGGTCGCGACGATCTGAATGCCGGGCTCCCCTCGATAAACGCTGTCCTGCCCATCCGGCACGAGCGCATCGATCCTTATGCCGGCCTCGATGAGCCTGACGGCCAACGGGCTGACCAAGTCCTGCAAGGGGTGAGTGATCACACCAACGTGATCCATGCCATGCAACACAACCGCCACCAGCGCATCCAGACCGGCATCCTGGACATCCGCGATTCCTGGGGGCGTTTCGGCGATCGGCTGTCCCAGCTCCAGGCGGCGAACCCGCAAGACGGACTGGCCGAACTGCTGTCCATCCGTATCCGCAATCAATTCGACCGCGAAGCAGTCGCCACTCCCGACGCCTTCTAGCGGGACGCTGACCCGTGTCCAAACCCCACGCAGCAGGGGCATATCCCGACAAACCTCGTCGTCGATCCGCACCCGAAGGCGAATGGGCGGCGCCCATCCGAAATCAGGAGCCAGCACCTCGATGTTCAGGCTGTCCTGATCGTCGGACCGCCGGAAGAACCAGCGCCCGCACTGGTACATGGTTCGATGGGGGGCCGATTGGGTTTTGGCCTGCCAGCCATTCAACAGCAGGAATTTTGAGTGCTCGACATCCTCGAACCGGGATTCGGCAAGATGCGGCGGAAGGCGGCGGGCGAGGCTGGGCAAAATCCGTCTCCCACTTTCCAGCCATCGGGCTATGTCGAGTGGTCGAACCCAGCCACGACTCTGGCGCTGCTCCGGCAAAGGCGGGGACCGATGAACCGACACGCGCAAGGCAAGCGAGCCGGCATGGGCACGCAGGACGGGTCCCGCTTGCTCAAGCGACCACGTCCGCCGAAAGGTGCTTGTCCCCGGCCTGCCCGGCAGATCCGAGAGGGAGTTGCTCAACACCATGGTCGTCACGGCATCGCCCATGGCCTCCAAAGGGCCGAGAAGATCGTCGATCGATGGAAGGCTCTCATTCACGCCGCGCAGAACGGCTTTATGTGCGTTGAAGACAGCCAACTCATCCGCCAGGGTCTGATGCGAGGCCCGGTAAGGGTCGGAGGTCGTCACCAAGCCACCGCCGGGACGGACAACCCGAATCATCTCCTCGATCCCGCGGCGCACGTCTCCCATATGATGCAGTGCCGCATTGCAGAAGACCCAATCGAAGGATTGGTCGGCAAAGGGCAGAATATGCGAGAAGCCACCGACCCAGCGTATGTCGGGGAGGAAGCGCAAGCCCATCGCGGCCAGGACCGGGCTTGCCTCCAAGGCGGTGACCTCGGCACCGGCAGCGACATGGCGGGCCGCATCAACGCCACATCCCGCCCCGACAACCAGAACGCGCTTGCCGGCCAGAGAGATGCCCTGAAGAAGAATGCGCAATTCCCGCCACTCATCATACCGGCAGGCGATCCAATCACCCGTTTCCCGGTCCGTCTCCTGGAAAGCACGGTTTGCCCTGCTGACCGATCGGTGATGCTCCGCCAGCAGAGCGTCGTTGGCAACGAATCGGTTGAACTCAGACCTTTCTTTGCGCTCCAGCGGCCTCTGACACCAGGAGAGTTTGCACTCCATTTCCGCCACCTCCATGAGCAGAAACAGATCGCCGGTTTCATACGCCCCGAAAAAGGGCACCCCCCACAGCGCATCGACATCCGCACCACAAACCGGACAACGCAAAGCCCCGGCAACGGTTCGGCTCACCTCGACCGTCAAAGACTGCGGCCAAGCCCCGGTGCTGCCGCAGCTCACGCACCGGAAGTCGGTGGTTGTGATGTCGAGAGACTGTCCTGTCACGGCGAAGGCCTGAGGAAGGGATTGCGCGGAAGCCCCGTCACATCCCAGCCATCCCCTTGCAGCGCCTGCCGAACGGCTTCGGTTGGCTCCCTCTTGAAGAACACCATCATGAGAATGTCGTGTTTCGTACGCCCCAAGCGGCAATTCTCATCCTTCTCGCGCAATTGCGCCATGAGATCGATGAAGATCGGCGACACCGGACTGGCCGGACTGAATTCGCACCCCCGAATGTAAGCCGTGTTGATGCCTTTGAAGGCGATCGCGGGAAAATTCAATCCAGCGGCGACCTTGACCATCTCACGCCGGGAAACCGTATAAACGTAGTTCCCGGATGTTTCGTAATTATACCGCTCAATATGATCCAGAAGGACCGGGGGGTCGATCAATGGATCCTGCGGCTCCACCAGAACGACGCCCTGTCGTGCCACACGAAGCATTTCGTAAAGTGCGATCATTGGGCGTGGGAAATGATGATAGGCCTCTTTGCAGAGGACGTAATCGACCGAATCTGAGGACAGGCTCAACGCCTCGGCATTTTCGACCTGGTACGGAATGTCCTGACCATAGCGGGCAGCCTCCTTCAGCAGCGTGTCCGAGATGTCGGAGGCGATGACCGAGGAGAACCCGCAGCGGGAGACATGGAGCGCATCCAACCCGAAACGCCCGTCCCCGACTGTCAGCCAACTGGCATCGCCGCCTTGGCGCAAGCAAACAGCCGCTCCATAGAGACGGTGCTGCAAAACATAGTTCGCATTGCTTTCATCGAACCAAGAGGCTTGAATAAGTTCCCTCTCCGGATCGTCGAGCGTTGCCTCCATGTGGCTGCGGTGAAGGGTATAGCTCAGTTCATGGAACGGCGTAGCCGATACGGCGGTCGCCGCAGCCGGCATGCCGAACAGGGCACAATGGCCGCGACCGCCGAACGGCAAAAGGCGGCTCAACGCAGGGAGTTCCATCAACAGGGCGTTGATGTCCGTTTCCCGCCCTGGATTTGCCACCCGCCATTCGCTGGCCTGTGCAAGGTCTACGGCATCGCTTGAAAGGGCTGACAGCACTGCAGCCTCCATCGTACCGCTGGCGTCACGCCCAAGATCCGACAACACGCTGGCGACGAAATCCCCGACCATGTCGATCAAGGCAGCCAGCTTTCCATCGTTGAGTGCGGACGGCCAACTGCCGGCGACAAGGCAGTCCATCAAAACCAGGCGGCATTTCCAAGAGGCCCGGCGCATAAGACCGCGAAACAGCGCATCATTGAGCAGCGTGCCGGCCTCGAGGCCCGCGATGTCCATCCCGCTGTCTCTCAGACGTGCGATCTCACGGTCCGTCACCTCCGTAAGCGGCCGGTAACGAACGTCATCAACATGGTTGGTCATGTAGGGAAAGGCATTGACGACCCTTGAGAACCCGGCATTCGCAAGGAAGCGACCGATGTCCGAATAGCTCTGACTGGCAATGATGATCCCGGCGTCCCGCGCCACCGTAGCGGCCAATTGTTCAGGCTGCAGGATGGGACACCCGTCCAGTTCACCCCGTTGGCGTGCGTCGACGAAGCCGGAAATCCGGAAAGCGTAGAATCGCTCAAGCTTGCGTTTGATCATCAGGCCGCCGTCACCGGCGCCGTAAACATAGACGATGCCTTGCCGCGGTAAATCCTTGAGATTGTGTGCGTCCATCATCCCGTGCAGCCCGTTCTCTTAAATGATCATCCGTGCGTTCTTTGTTATCAGATACCGCGTTGGTGACGATGAAAATCGCGAATAAGTTGAAACATTTTCGGGCTGTGTTCAACCGCAATGTCGGTCAGAGGAACCGGTGTCATACGGATATGTGTGTCATAGACGGTTGAGGCGCTGCAATGTTCGCCGCTTCCATCCATACCGATGTTGTGGACCAGGGACTGTCCTGGAAAGAGAGAGAGCATATCGGCAAGAATCACCGAGGCGCGCCAGCGGATCGCCCAGGAATTGTTTCGGCCGGCAATCTGATCGCGCAGCATATCCATATACGGATAACCGCCGTCGAAGTCGAAGAAGCTGGCCAAGCCTCGCACCTGCAACTCTTGAAGCAGGCGCGGGCCATCTGCATCGAAGACATCCCAGGCTCTTTTCCAGGTCGCCCACCCCCAGCAATCCGCATCCCGCAGGAAAAACAGGTCCGGAGCCGCTCCGGGCAAGGGATACATGTACCCGTTCACGCTGGCGATCCGCGTGTCATCGGCATAACGAACCAAAGAATCATTCATGAAACGCAAGAAGTGCGGGGCCACCACCAGATCATCCTCGACAACGATGACACGCCCATAAGCGGCGGTCACCGCTGACACTCCGGAGATGATGGATTGAGCAAGCCCAAGATTGCGGGGCTGACGCACGACCTCGACACTGGCGAAACCGGTCACCGCAGCAGCCAGCCGTCGAACAGCATCGACAGCGGGTTGATCCACCGCGCTTGCCGCGCCATCGCAAAAGATCAGCAACGGGGTTGAAGAGGCAAGATCATTCCTCTGCAACGCGTCCAGCGTACGGCGCAGATGGTCTGGTCGGCGATAGGCGAACAGAGCAATAGGAGCGTATTGCGGCAACATTCCCTCAGCGTTTGGCACGGCTTTCGGCATTCACCAATCTTTCCAGAAAATGGCAGAATGGATACAAAGCAATCTATATGTAATGGGACAAATTATCCCGATAATACGCCATAGTCCGCATGATGCCGTCGGCCAGACCTATGCGTGGCGCCCAGCCGGTGGCGCCGGAAAATTTTTCCGAGTTCGTGTAATAATCACCGATATCGATTTTCTTGCGACTGGCCGGGAATTCCTTGATCTCGTAGGTCGCACCCGGTTGGTTGCGCACAATAAGATCGGCGACCTCCCTCAAAGAAATCACTTCGGAGCCGCCGATGTTGAACGTTCCGCCATTGAGCGCCTCATTGGATGCGGCAACGATCAGAGCGTCGATCACATCCTCCACATAATTAAAGTCCCTCTTCTGTGCCCCCTCCCACACCTCGATTGGCCTGCCCTCCAATGCCTGCCGAATCCAGATGCCAAGAAAAGTCTGGCGCGCGTCCTTGATACGCATCCTTGGTCCATAGACATTCGTCAACCGAAGGACAACAGATCGTATTCCATACACATTGTTATAGAGGATATGGTAGAATTCTCCGGCTGCCTTGTTGATTCCATTGACATCCACCGGGACGATCGGGTGACTTTCATCCACAGGAAGATATTGTGGGCGTCCGTAAAGCTGCCTTGTGCTGGCAAAAACAAGCTTTACTTCTGGGTTGCATTGTCGGCAGACCTCCAGAAGACTAAGCTGTGAGGCGCAATTGATATCCAGATCCGTGAATGGATCCTCCATGGAATCCATATGGCTGGTTTGTCCAGCAAGATTGAAGATGATGTCCCTATCTTTGACCAAAGCCGGCAGGCTATGCCGATCCCGCAAATCGGATATATTGACACGAACCCGATCGCGAACCGGTTGGATGTTGAAAAGCATACCGCCATAAAGAGGGATCAGGCTGTCGACCAAAAGGACATCTGCGCCCTCCTCGACAAGACGGATTGCCAGGTTCGCGCCAATAAATCCCAACCCACCTGTGATCAGAACCCGCTTTCCTGCCATCTTATCGATTTTAGACATTGGGTGTGCACTTTCGGTCGGTATGAAACGCGCAGTCGAAGAATGTTCTCACACCTTGCCTCTCACCTAGTTAACTGATAGTTAATTCATTCATCCAGGCACCCTGCACACAGTTAGGCAACAAGGAAGCATCACGGAAGCGGCTGAAAAATCCAAGAAAAACATCGAAAAATACATTTGCAAGGTAATTATTTTTATTATATCTTTTAATATTTTATTTTATAATAAAATAACTAACAGAATACAGATGAAAATACACATTCAATTAGTCAGTAATTGTTCTTTGTATCAAATACGAAACAGCTTCTTATTTCAGAAGATTTCCCAAAGAGATGAAAAAATTTCTTGCGACGGGCTGACGGCAGCGCTCAAATGGCCATTTCTTCTGTCAAGATGAAGAAATTTCCGACGGATTTTTAGGGCGACAGGTGTAACGCAATAAATGGGTAAGCATTGTATGGTTGGACAAGCTCCAAAGCCAAAAGTCTCTTGGCGATTTCCGACACATACTGACTGGCAATAATGATTCTGGCATCCCTCAACACCTTCCCCATACTCTCAGGCCGCGCAATGGGAACACCCCAACATTCGCCATTCTTCATGCCGTCAAGAAAGCCGGCGAAGGCCAGATGGTCCCACTTGGCGATTTCGAGCTGCACAATCCGACCTCCACGGGAAGCCCCATAAACATAGATGGGGCGGTCGCCAGGCAGCGCTGCGAAATCCGCCGCTGTCACGAGTCGAGGCAGGCGAGCCGCGAGGTCAGGGTCGAGATCCGATGGCGCGGTAAGGGGACAAGGGGCCGTGCTCCCACCTTCCAGGTCGGTGCAAGGTTTGGCAGAAGGCATCGTCAACGCGGTCAGACGACCAAGGCGGGCGCTCTCCGCCTCCACGCCGCGATCAGCCCGCCAATTCGTTCTCATGGTTAGAAGGCCACTGTTCCCCAACCCGCAGCGGCAGGCGATCTGATGGGCCAGGAAGGCGCCCCAGGCATCGTCCAGCCCGGGATCCCGATGCAGGATTGGCCGAAGACGCTCCCGTCGCACAAGAAGCGTGGCCACATGAAGGCCGGCAGCGACCGTCGCTGGGTTGGTGAGGTCTATGGCGGAAAAGCCGATGGGAACCGGCAGTGCCTCCGCCTGCTGCCAATCCGGCGCTTCCCCCGCTCGCATGGGCTGCAGCGCGCCGCTGTAAACGGCCTCGGCATCCAGCTTTTCCGCCGCCTTCAACAGGGTCGCGACATGGTTGGGGAAAGGGCGGCTTCCGACCGGAAGAACACCGACCCAGTCGGCCCGGGCCGCCCGCAATCCGGCCCACAGAGCGGCCGAAGCGGGCAGGCCAAAGGACAGGCGCACCGTCCGCACGCTCCCCAGCCTGGCAGCCACCGCCCGCTCCAGCGCCGGCACTTCCTCCGACGAGACCAGCACAAGACCAACCGGTCCGCTTCCCTGCTGGGCCGCCACGGCTTCGATCCGGGCTTGCGCGTCGGCCCAGTCGTCAGGCCGCACCGGAAGCACGAGATCGACCGAACTTCCCGCCCTGGCTTCAGCCGGCCGTGCAGTGGTCAGGCCGGCTGAAGCCAGGGCGGGAAGCTCGTCGAAAAGCACATCCAGGCTGAAGCGCGTCCGGAAAATCTCCTGCGCCGCACGAGCCATGGCCCGCCCCTCGCCCGGATGGGCACGCGCCCAGGCGACCTGGCCCAGGATTTGCTCCGCCACCCCAGCTTCGCCGGATGCCGTATCGACATACAGCACGGTGTCGCCGAAGGCCTGCACGATGAAGGGATGGCGATCGGCGACGATCAGTGCGCCGGCAGCGGCCAGTTCGAAGACGCGCATGTTGGGAATGCCGGCGTCGACATGAGGCGGCAGGTGCAAACACAGACCAAGGCCGCAGCGGTTGGCCTGCTCCAAGACTGTCCGGCCGTCGAACGGCGACTCTCCGGCGAAGGCCGCCGCCATATGGCTCCAGCGGCTGGGATGACCATGCAAGGCAAGAACGCCGGCGTCGGCCAGCCTGGACAGCAAAGAGGGGAAACGCCGGCCGTCCCAGTTGGAGCCGATGTAGAAGAGCTGGCTGCCCGCCGAGAGGCGGGGCTCCAGGGGGAGCGTCTGGGCGCTGGGATAGATGGGTGCAGTCAGCAGCGGACGGGCGGTGGGCCAGAAAAGCTCCTCCACATGACGGCGCAGTTCCTCGCTGGCCACCAGCCAGCCATCGTAGGAGCGCTCGTTCTGCTCGGCGACCCGGTTGCCCGCATAAAATGACGGCGGATTCCAATGACAAGCCACGGTGAAGTGGCGGGTCAGCTTCGGCGTGACTTGAGGATGCAGGGAGACGACGATGTCCGGGTCGAACGCCTCAATGTCCGCCGCCCGGTGAAGAACGGCCGCGTCCCATCCCTTGGCCTGGGCCGCCCACAGCATCCGCAGCGCCAGCTCGCGTTCGGCGAACACGGCATCCGGCGCGAACGGGTTGTGGAACACGACCCGCAACCCCGGCTCCGCCACCTCGGCGGGCTCCCCCATTTTTTCCGATCCTATCAGCATGCCGGCGTCACCCTCCGCGCCGTGCAGGAGCGTCCTTGGCCATGGTCCCCTGCAAATCAGGCCGTCCCAGCGCGATGATCCTCACGGTCTGTCCGGCCGCGTCGAAATGGTCGTGAAGCAAGGATGCCAAGCGATCCGCATACCCCAGAGTGACCAGGGCGACAGGAACGGGCCCGCAATCGGGCAAGCGCTCGAAGGGCAGGACCGGCACACCATGGTAGAGCGTTTGCGGGACCAGATGCGGCATCAGGTCGGCATAGGCGACCAATTCCAACCCGGCTTCCCGCGCGATGTGAATGAACTCCGGCCCCATTCCGCCGTCGCCGCCCACCGCGGCAAGACTCACCCGCGTCATTCCCTGGTTCCGGATCTCCGCCACCAGGGCTCGGCAGACGGCGCCATGCCCGACTTCGAGAGCCAGGGCTTCGGCCGGCCGGCGAAAAATGCCGGGGCTTCGCAGGGTCAACGCCCCCTGCGGCCAAGGCACCGTCAGTGGCCGCACCCCAAGCGCCATGCTCATCAGCGGCGCTGCGATGGCTTCGCCCAGTCCTGCCACGGCGGCAAGGGCCTCCGCATCGCAAATCCCGCGCTCCAGACCGGTTCCGTCATTGTAATCGTACCGCAAGGCACCAAGGCGTCGGGCCTCTTCGTCCGTCGGCATCAGCAAAGCGCAAGCCAAAGGAAACAGAGCCTCCTCCCCCGTCGGCAAGTGGAGATCGCCTTGCCGCGGACAACCGGCACGCAGCATCCCCGCATAACGGCGGATCCCCGCCTGCAGCAAGGCCAAGGCTCGGGCTTCCTCGCCATGGGCCGGTGCCGCCCCGGTTACCGGGATCGCCCGGCCCGCCTCGTCCCGTCGGTAGCCGAGGGTCGTGCCGCACAACCCAGTCAAGGCGCGCTCCAGGATTTGCGGGCTGCGGTAGAGGATGCGACCAAGCCCCATCGCCAAGTCGGTTTCACCGCAAAAGACGCTGGCGCGGATGCCGGAGCCGAGCGGCCCGGCCAAGTCGGGCACCCCATAGCAAAGATGGACATGCGCCCGCCGTCGGCCATCGTCCAACAGGTCGATGATGGCCGTGGGCGTCCGGCCCCGCGCGCCGAGGTCCACCAACGCCACCCTTTCGTCGGTGCCCAGCCGCTCAGCCAGATAGCTCCGGGCAAGGGTTCGCGTTTCTGCCGCCCGCCCCGCCGCGCTCCGCCTCAGATCGGGAGCGTCGAACAGAGCCAGCACCGCATCGAGTGCAACGCCACCCTCCGGCAAGCTCCGTCCCGCCAACCCTTCCAGGGTCAGGCCGGCCAACGCCACAAGGGCCGGCGGAACTTTTCCTCCCGCCTGGTGCAGCAGGGCATCCCATTGCAGGTGCGGACGCGCCGTCAGAATCGAGCGGGCCGATGGCCCATCCAACCCGGCAAGCTCCAGTGGTGCCAGCGCTTGCCGCGAGGTGAACAGAGGCTCCACCCGCATCGCGTAGCCGCGATGATCGATCCACTCCCGCATCAGGGGGGCGAACAGATCGGCCTCGCGCATCAGGGGGGCGATCAGGCGGATACCCCGCCTCCGACAATCCTCGACCACCCACCGGCAATATTCAGCCACGGCCGGGCCGAGAACAAGAGCGCCGAACTCGAGCCAGAATGCATCATCCGGCGTGTCGGTTTGCCCTGCCAATGCCGCCAAGCGGCGCGGGAATGGCGGAGCCAGGCCGGCGAAGCCCATCGCGGCCCGCTCCCGCTCCCGCATCCGGGTCAGCCCCGGGGGCGGCGCATAGTGCACGGCACGCAGGCCCGCGGCGCGGGCCATGGCAACATCGCTGACCGGATCATCCCCCACATGAAGGATAGAAGCGGCGGATAGATCGGGATGATCGTCGAGCAGCAGTTGGAACAGTCCGCCATCCCGCTTGGAACACCCATGGGCGCAGGATACATAGAGGTTCCGGTACAACGCCTCACCGATCCCGGCATTGCCGAGAAGACCGCGGATGACAGCGGGCGGCAGATACATGTCGGAGAGGAGAACCACCGGCCGGTCTTGGGCCGCCAAATCCTGTAATCCCTCCAGCAGGAATGGATTGGCGAACAGGACCTCCGCCTCCACGGCGATTTCCAGCGCCATCAGTGCGGCTGGGTCCCCGACTTCGATCTGGCGATAGATGTCGGCCAACCCGACTTCGTCCGTTCCATGGTCCTGGCGGGCCTCCTGGCGGGCACGGCGTTCCGCGGCCTGCCGGACCATCCGAAACAGGGGCGGGGTCAGGCTGGCATCGATCAGACCGGCGAGGCGGGCGCGACGACCGACCTCGTCGAACACGTTGGCCGGCGTCTCCACTCGGCGCAGCAACAGCGTGTCGAAAATATCGAGAGAAACGAGGACCGCCGGATCGTCAAGGGTCCAGGGAAAGCGAGGGCGGGGAGCCGGAGCGCGCATCATCGCGAAGGCCATGCCGCTTCACACCGCCAGCACCGGATACCCCTCCGGCAAATCCACCACCTGCGGCTCCGGCATCGGCCCAAGCTCCGCCACCATCGCCCCCCAGGACCAGCCCACCCCGAAGCCGGCCATCAGCGTCTTCACCGGCCCGGCCGCCAGGAGCCCCCCCATGCTGTGGCAGAGCGCCAGCGGAATGGAGGCGGAACTGGTGTTGCCGAAGCCCTGCATGTCGATGACAAACTTCTCTGCCGGCGCCTTCACGCGCTTGCGCAGATGCTCCAGCATGAAGGCGTTGGCCTGGTGCAGGACGAAGCGGTCGATGCCCTCGACATCGGTGCCGGCATGCTCCATCGCCTCGCGCAGCAGCGGCGGCACGGCGCGCAGCGTGAAGGAGAACACCTCCGCCCCGTTCAACGCCAGGCGGGAATCGCGCTCCAGCTGGGCGGCCGCCTTCTCGTCGGCGATCCGACCGGCGGTGCCGACCGGCGGGATCAGGCTATGGCGCTTGCCGCCGGCCTTGACGAAGATGTGCGGCGCGCCGGCACCGTCGGTGCCGATCACCACCGGGATGGACGGGGCCGCCGCGTCGACCTCCAGCGCGGTGGCCGATCCGGCATCGCCGAACAAGGGCAGGGTGGCACGGTCTTCCGGATGCAGGTGGCGGGTCGGGTTGTCGCCGCACAGCACCAGTGCCCGCTTGGCCGTCGACCCGCCCAGCAGTTTCGCCGCGATCCACAGGCCGTAGACATAGCCGGAGCAGCCCAGCGGCACGTCGAAGGCCGCGGCACTGGTCGGCAGCCCCAGCCGGTGCTGCATGATGCAGGCGGTGGCCGGCAGCACGTAATCGGCGTCCTGCGAGACGAAGACCAGCACCTCCACCGTCGCCGGGTCCCAGCCCAGCTGCTGCATCAGCCCTTCCGCCGCGGCGACGCAGAGGTCCGACGCGCAATAGGGCGGCGGCAGCACGCGGCGCTCCTGGACGCCGATGGTGGCGGCCAGCTTCTTCGCCTCCTCCACCGTGAACATGCCCGGATCCTCGACGAAGGAATGGCGCTGGGGCGGCACCACCGCGCGCAGGCCGGCGATCCGGATGCCGTCGATGATGGCTTTCATGGCTGTCCTGTCCTTCGCGTGTTCAAGGGCCCGGCGGGGCCTCTTCGGAAACCGGTGGCCGGCACCATAGCCCACATCATAGTGCACAGTGGCGCGGGATTGGTTTCCGGATCCTTGATTGCCGACAATTACGGCGCAGAGCATCCCCAGCCAAGCCCCATCCACCGCTCATCGAAAAAGCCGCAGCCGGAGGCGGAACGCGCCTGTGCTATGGTCCGCATCCCGACACGCCACCAACCTGGATTTTCCCGCCATGACAGCCGTCTACAACCCCATGGACCTGACCGGCCGCCGCATTTTGGTGACCGGGGCGTCGGCCGGGATCGGCCGGGCAACGGCGGTGGTTCTGGCGAAGCTGGGGGGGCGGCTGGTGCTGAACGGCCGCGACGAGGAGCGGCTGGCCGAAACGGCGGACCGGCTGGAGGGCGAGGATCACGCCATCGCCCCGTTCGACCTGTCGGACCTCGAAGCCGTGCCCGGCTGGGTGAAGGGGCTGTGCGCCGACGATGCACCCTTCGACGGCATCGCGCACTGCGCCGGCATCCAGACCTTGCGGCCGATCCGCATCTTCTCCGCCGCCTTCTTCGACGAGGTGATGCGGGCCAACCTGGGCAGCGCGTTGGCGCTCGCCCGCGGGCTGCGGCAGAAGGGCTGTCATGCCAAGCGGGCGGCAATCGCGCTGATCTCCTCCACCGCCGCCACGGCGGCCTCACCCGGCAACGTCGTCTATGCCGCCAGCAAGGGCGGCATCATCGCCGCCACCAAGGGGCTGGCGGTGGAGCTGCTGAGCGACGGCATCCGCGTCAACTGCGTGGTCCCCTCCATCGTCGAGACCGAGCTGATCGAGCGCGGCAAGCAGAAGCTGACCGCCGAGCAGTACGAGCATCTGCGCACGCTGCAGCCGCTGGGCTTCGGCCATCCCGACGACATCGCCCACATGATCGCCTATCTGCTCGCCGACACCAGCCGCTGGATGACCGGGTCCATCGTCACGGTGGACGGCGGCCGCACCGCCTGAGGCCCGCGATGCGCCATCTCAATCGGACGGAATCGGGAGCCCTGGCATGAGCGGCTCACTGACCTTCATCGAACCGACGGAGGACCACGCAGAACTGCTGCTCGACTGGCGCACCCGGCCCGACATCGCCAGCCAGATGCTGACCGCCGTGCCCTATGACGTGGAGCGGCAAAAGGCATGGCTGCGGCGCTGCGCGGAGCGTGACGACTATGTCCACCGCATCCTCTGCGTCGACGGCGTGCCGGCGGGCCATGTCTCGATCACCGTGACCGAGCCGGAGTGGCGGATCGCCACCTTCGGCGTGCTGATGGGCGAGCGGGCGGGACGGATGGGTGCCGCCCCGCTGAACTTCGCCTACATGCTGAACCACGTCTTCTTCACGATGGGGCTGCGCAAGGTGGTGAACCACATCATGGGCACCAACAGCCCCCGCCTGCTGAAAGGCCAGCCGATGATCGGCTACCGCCCGGTCGGCGTGCTGAAGCGCCAAGTGGTGAAAGACGGGCAGGAGATCGACCTGCACATCTTCGAAATGCTGGCCGAGGACTGGCTGGCGGTGCGCGACCGGTTCAGGGTCTACCAGGACATGGACGGGCGGGAGTGGAAGTAGGAGGGAAAGAGCCGCCCCACCGCCCTGTTCCTCACCCCCGCAGCACGCTCAGCGGCGCCCCCTGGAAGCCCGGAAAGCCGCGCGCCGCCGGTGCGCCGATCAGTTCCGACAGCACCGTCCGGTAATCGGTGGTGACCGCCAGATCGACGCCGCGGTCCAGCTGGTGGCTGGCCAGCCCCGGCCAGCGGCCCAGCATACGCCCGCCCGCCACCCGGCCGCCCAGCACCAGCATGGCGCCGCCATGGCCGTGGTCGGTGCCCTGGCTGCGGTTTCCGCGCAGGCGCCGGCCGAACTCGCTCATCACCACCACCGTCAGGTCGCGTTCATAGCGCAGGGTATCGGTATGGAAGGCGGCAAGCGCGCGCGACAGCTGGCCGACGGCGGTGGCGAAGCGCCCCTGCTGGTTCTCGTGGGTGTCCCAGCCGCCGACATCGACGCAGGCCGCCCGCAGGCCGATGTCCATCTTCAGCATGCGGGCGACCGTCTGCAGCGCCCGTCCGGCCTCGGTCTCCTCATAGACGGCCCCGCCCTCCGCATCGTAGGCGGCGACCTTGCCGTCCGTCCCGCGCGGCAGCCGGCCGTCGACCGCCGACAGCCCGTCGAGCGCCGCCCGAGCCGCCCGCTCATAGGCGCCGTCGCCCTGCCGGGACAGCGCCGCCAGCACCGCCGCCGCCTGCGGCCCGCCGGGAGGGGCCAGCCCGCCGCGCAGGTCGGGCACGGCAAGCGCGCCGCCCAGCCCCGCAAGGGCGGCGGCCGGAGCGGCGGCGGTGCCGATGGCCGGAACCCGTCCTTGCTCCCTCTCGCCCTCATCCCCCTCACCATGCCCGCCCTCGCCAAGCCAGCGGGCAACCCAACCGCTGCCGGTGCGGGCGAGATCCTCCTCGCGGGCGATGCCGCGCTCCATCAGGTCCTGGGCGACGAAATGGCTGCGGGTGCCGTCGGTCAGCCCCACCGCATGGACGATGGCGAGCCGGCGGGCGGCATAGAGGTCCGCCAGCGGGGCGGCGTCCGGATGCAGGCGGAAGTCGAGGGAAGGGGCCAGCGTCTGCTCCAACCGGATGCCCGCCTTCGGCCCCTCCGCCATCACCCGCAGCTCCGGTGTCCGCGCGGCGCGATAGTCGGGGTCGTCGGCCGGCGCCACCAGCGCCAGCATGTCCGCCCCGCCGCGCAGGAACACCACCACCAGCGTGCCGGCCCCCAGCATCCCGACCGGCGCCTCGACAGATTTATCGGCGGCAAAGGCAAGGCTGCGGACACCGGGCAGCCCCGTCAGACCGGCCATCAGCCCGCCCTGCATCACACCGCGGCGTGAGATCGTCATGGCCCTAATCTCCCTCAACGCTGGTTGAAGCGCGGCGCCATCGCCACGAAGGCGGCGACCCGCCGCAGCCGGTCGTCGCCGGCCTTCGTGCCGGGCGTCAGCATCGTGTCTGCCGCCAGCCCCATGCCGGTCAGGATGGCGGCGATGGTCGCCGGCTCCGGCTCGCCGTCCTGCAGCATCCCCTGCCAGCGGTCCACCGCCGCCGCCGCCGGCAGCGGAGCCGGGAAGCGGGCGGCGAGGTCGATGGCTCCGGTCTCCCAGCGGTTCTCCGCCAGCCCGAGCAGTAGCCCCCAGCGCCGGCGCATGGCCGCGGCTCCCAGCCACGCCTCCATCCGGTCGGGATGGCCGACCGGGGCGGGCCAGCCGAACAGCCGCTGGCCGCTGCCGTCCAGTTCGCCCAGCAGGGCGTTGGTGGGGACGAGATCGATGCCGGCGCCGCGGGCGAAGGACGCCACCAGCTCCAGCGGGCGCTTCACCTTGGCATCGCGGATCCGCGCGAAGTCGGGGGAGAGCGCGATGGCGCGGACGACGCGGGCGATCTGGTCCGGCTTGCTGCGGCTCTCCGTCCACACCCGCGCCGCCAGGGCGACCAGCCCGGCTGGCGGATCGTCGGCGACCAGCCGGCGGCACAGCGCGGTGCAGAGGTTGCGGGCGGTCGCCGGATGGTCGGCGACGAGGTCGAGCACCCGGCGACCGTCGTCCATCGGCGACTGGAAGGGGTCGAACTCCCGCCCCAGCACCCGCTTCTGGTAAGTGTCGTGCCAGCCCTCGACATAGGTGAAGCGGCCGGTCACCGGCAGCCTGGCGTCGCCGCCCAGCCCGGCGCCGTCCTCCAGCGTCCAGCCGGTGAAGGCGCGGGCGGCCTCGTAGACATCCTGGTCGATGTAGCCGTCGGGCACACCGCGCAGCGCCCCCGGCACGTCGCGCCAGCGGTTGTAAAGCGCGTTCAGATAGGCGTCGCGCCCCAGCCCGTGCAGTTCGAACAGCTCGCGGGCGTAATTCTCGTTGGCGGCGCCGGCACGGGACGAGCGGTTGTTCAGATAGACCTGCATGGCGCTGCTGGTCGCCACCGCCTCCAGAAAGGCGCGGAAATTGCCCAGCGCGTGGCGGCGGATGACGTCACGGTCATAGACGGGGAGGGCGGCGGCCACCGCCGGCTCGCCCGCCGCGTTGACGTTGAAATGGTTGTGCCAGAAGTCGACCAGCACCTCGCGCAGCTGCCAGCGGCTGTGGACGGCGCGGATCAGGGTGGCGGCTGCGGTCTCCAGCCGCGGCCTCTGCCGCTCCGGAGCGGCGACCGAGGGACGGTTGGCGGCCAGCGGCCACAGCGCCTCGATCGGCTGGCCCAGGCAGGCCAGCGGACGGTCCTCGTCCACCGCCTCCCAGCCGTCCCCGGCGGGATAGCGGATGCGCAGCTTGGCCGCGGCGAGATGGCGCTCGACCTCGGGGTCGTCACGGCCATCGGAGGAAAGATCGGGAGACAGCTGCCGGTCGAGCCAGCGGGCCAGCCAGTCGGGACGGCCGCTGTCGGCGTCAGGCTCCGCAGCTCGCGGACCGAAGGCAAGCCGGCCAAAGACAACGGCAGGGGGAATCGTCATGGTGCCGCCCATGGTGGATGAACCTCCGACGACCAAGCCCCCCGCCCGATGGTGGCAGACTCCCGGTCCCCTGGACAGCGACAAAAAGCGGGGCGGAGGCGGGAGACGGAGTCAGCCCATCATTCCCCGCCAAACCGTGTGGAACTGCTGGATGCGCTCCTCGTTAAGGCCGAGCACCGCCGGGCGGTCCGTCTGCCGGCAGCCCCGGAAGGCCAGTTCCGACGCCTCCTGGTCCTCGCGCAGCAGGGCGACGTTGATGTCGCGGGCGCCCTCCTCGATCAGGCGGCGGGCGGCGGGACCGCCCCTGCCGGCATCGCCGTCCGGATCGGCCAGGAACAGGCGGAGGCCCAGCGCGCAGCGGTCGGGCCCGAGGGGATCGTAGGTCTGGACGCTCATCACCGCGCCACGGGTGAAGCCGATCTCCAGGTTGGGGAAGATGTGCAGATGGTCGTACTCGCGCAAAGCCGGACTCGGGCGGAAGCCCAACCGCTCCGACACGCCGTCCCACCAGCGGGCGCTCCTGTCCGACACCGACGTGACGCCGCGGGAATGGGCGCCATCGTAATCGCAGCGCCAGTCGCCCTTCACCAGCTTGCGGAAGGTGGTGGGGTGGGTGAGGTCGGCGTGGTAGACCTCCAGCACGCTCTCCACCCCCATCTTCCAGTTGGCCGCCCACTCCATCGACCGCTCGTCGAAGGAACGGACGAAGATCTCCGAGGCATGGCGCAGCACGTCGGCATAACCGCCCAGCCAGTCGTCGAGATCCGGCCCCTCCGCCGCCACCCGCAGGAAGACGAAGCGCCCGCACACATCCACCGCCACCGGGGTCAGGGCACGGCCGCAGCGGCCCTCCCGGTCGAGGCCGAAATTCGCCTCGTTGCCGGGGATGCCATAGGGCACGCCGTCGCGGTCGAAGGTCCAGCCGTGATAGCCGCAGCGCAGCATGCCGTTGCCGCGCGGCGCCCGGTGGATCATGGCGAAGCGGTGGGTGCAGACATTGCGGAAGCCCCGCAGCTCCCCGTCGAAATTCTGCACCAGCACGTCCAGCCCGCCGATGCGCCGGGTCAGATAGTCGTTGGGGCGGGCGAGGTCGTCGGTGAAGCCGGCGAAGACCCAGGACCGGCGGAAGATCCGCTCCTCCTCCGCCCGGAAGATCTCCGGGTCGTGGTAGGCGGCGGGATCGATGCCGGGGACGGCCTTGGCGGCGACGAAGGGGACGGAGCTTTCCATGATGCGAAGGGTAGCCCGCCCCCCGCCGGCCGGTCCAGGGTACAGCGGGTCGCAGGATGCACTCCCCCAGCCCTTTCACGGCCGGAACAACGTCGCCTCGATCCCGCGCAGCCCCGCGGCGTCGCAGATGTAATAGGCGACCATGGCGCGGCCGTCCGGCAGCATGGCCGCCCAGGGATAACCCAGGTCCGGCGCCGGCCCGTCGTCGCGCAGCACCAGCTCCGTCCCCTCGTCCGGCTGCTGGCGGCGCGGGTCGTAGATGCGGGCGCGCACGCCGTAGGGCGCATGCCGGTAGCCGCCGACGAGCAGCAGCCGGCCGTCCGGCAGCGGGCAGGCGTCATAGGGATGGCCGACCACCGCATGACGCCGCCACGGCTCCCAGCTGTGGCCCATGTCGGTGGAGCGCGAGGTCGCCAGATGGTCGTCCAGCCCGGTGGTGCGGTGGAAGGCGTGCAGCACCCCATCGGCGTCCAGATGCAGCGCCGTCTCGCAGAAGCCGGCCCTGGCCTCGGCATCGATGGCGATGATCGCCCGGTGCACCCAGCTTTCCCCCCGGTCGGTGGAGGCGAAGAGATGGCTGGCATAGGTCCCGGTGGAGGGGTGGTGGGTGTAGCCGGTCTGCAGGATCGTGCCGTCCGGCGCCTCCACCGCCCGGCCGCGCACCGCACCGCCGTAAAAGGGTCGCTGACCCGGCACGATGTCGGGATGGCCGGGCAGAGGGGGCAGGTCGCGGTGCGCGGTCCAGTTCCGCCCGCCATCGTCGCTGTGCCGGCTGTAGCCGCCCCAGAACAGGTAGAGGTCGCCGGTCTTGAGCGGGCTTCCCGCCAGCCCGAAGCCTAGCGCGCGCAACGCCTCGCCATCGGCCGCCGGCACCGGATACCAGCGGAAGCCGGTCAGCAGGATGCGGCCGTCGCGAAGGGTCAGCAGGCTGGCGTCCTGGTCGGCCGCCTGCGGATCGGGGGGCAGGGCCGTTTCCTCTCCCAGCGGCTCCGCATCGGGGCCGAGCCGAAGCAGGACGGTCTGCGACCGCGAATCGAGATGGTCGACATGGTTGAACCCGGTCTCTCCCGTCCGATACCCGGCCCCGCGCAGCCAGCGATGGTCGCGCGCGCGGCGGAAGGCCAACAGCACCGGTCCGTCCCGCGTCGGGGTGAGCGACGGGAAGGACGCATAGAAACGCGGGTCGCGGTACAGCACGTGATGCTCGGCACCGGTCATGACCATCGGGTTCCCTGCCTCCTTCTTTCCAGACAGACCCTCCGTCTTATAAACCCGCGATGTCGCATTCCGGCAGTGGAACGGCGCGGAGAATCCTGACTTGAGATCGAATTTCCTCCAGTCATTGGCAGAGCCTCTGTGAGTTGTGAACCGCTCCGGGTTTTCCGGATGCCCCATCATCTGAGAGAGTGGAGTCATCATGACGAAGCAAGCATCACCCAACTACGCTCCTGAGGTCCGCGAGCGCGTGGTTCGGATGGTGTTCGAACACGAAGGCGAGCATGCCTCGCAGTGGGCGGCGATCAGCTCGATTGCGGCGAAGATCGGCTGCAATCCCGAGACGCTGCGAAACTGGGTCCGGCAGGCCGAGCGTCACCAGCGCAAGCGGTCAGGTCCGACAACGGACGAGCAGGAACGGATCAAGGCATTGGAGCGTGAGGTGCGGGATCTGCGCCAGGCGAACGAGATCCTACGCAAGGCGTCGACGTATTTCGCCCAGGCGGAACTCGACCGCCCGTTCAAGAAATACCCGTTCACGAAATGATCGCCTTTATCGACGCGCACCGCTTCGTTTACGGGGGCGAGCCGATCTGCGGAGTGCTGCCGATCGCCCCGTCGACTTACCACGCCCATGCCGCCCGGTGGGCCGATCCGTCCAAGGCGCCAGCCCGCTCGCGAAGCGACGCGGAGCTGAGTGTTGCGATCCGGCGGGTCTGGGACGCGACCTTCCAGGTCTATGGGGTACGCAAGGTGTGGCGGCAGTTGCCGGCGAGACGGCATCGATGTGGCGCGCTGCACGGTAGCCCGGCTGATGCGGCACATGGGCCTGAAGGGAGCGACGCGCAGCAAGGCGGTGCGCACCAGGATCGGCGACCGGGCGGCGCCATGCCCCGCCGACCGGGTGAACCGCCAGTTCCAGGCGCCGCGCCCAGATACCTTGTGGGTGGCCGATTTCGCGTACGTCGCGACGTGGCAGGGTTTCGTCTCCGTGGCCTTCGTCATCGACGCCTTCGCCCGCCGCATCGTCGGCTGGCGGGTGTCCAGCACAGCCCATGCCGGCTTCGTTCTGGACGCGCTCGAACAGGCACTTCACGACCGCCGGCCTGCCAAGGGCAGTGGCCTTATCCATCACTCCGACAGGAGATCGCAATACGTTGCGATCCGCTACACCGAGCGCCTCACCGAAGCCGGCGTCGAGCCGTCCGTGGGTAGCTCCTACGACAACGCCTTGGCCGAGACCATCAACGGCCTCTACAAGACCGAAGTGATCCGGCGCCGCGGACCGTGGCGCACCCTGGAGGCCGCCGAGTTCACCACCCTGGAATGGGTGGACTGGTTCAATCACCGGCGACTGCCCGAACCCATCGGCAACATTCCTCCCACCGAGGCCGAAGCACGCTATTATGCCCAAACTGAGGACCTCGCCATCGTGGCGTGACTCAACACAAATGGCTTCCGACAAACCCGGCGCGGTTCAGGCATCCACACCATCAGTTCACTTGGCAAGCGCTCCCTCTCTCCAGCTTCTTTCACAACTCAGTTGGCGTTCGCTCCCCCCCCCCCATATACTGCGATTTAGCCATGGCAAATTCGAGCAAATTCAACATGATAGTAACTCAGCTGGTTGCCACAGTCCTTAAGGTGGAACCTTCCTCCGTCACCAGCGAAACATCGATGAAGACAACGCCTGAATGGGACTCTCTCCGCCATATGGAGTTGATCCTGGCCATAGAGGACAGATTTGGTTTGATCCTTGATGGTGATGAGATTGCCTGTATGACCACGGTGGGCAGTATTCATGACGTGCTACGTCTCAAGGGAGTGATGCAGTGACGCTACGCTTGTCTGGACGCCGCGTCGTGCTGACCGGTGGAGCTAGCGGTTTGGGGCGAGCCATGCTGAACCAGCTAGTAGCTGAAGGCGCCCACGTTGTAGTGTTTGACCGCGACGCCGATCAATTGTCTACCTTGACCGCTGACTTTCCCGATGTTGCGATCCAGAACGTCGAGCTGACTGACGCTAATGCTGTTGAGAGCGCAGTCGAACAGGCCTTTGCCATATTGGGCGGAGTTGATGTCCTTATCAACAACGCTGGTATTATCTGTAGCGCACCTCTGATTGATGTCCTCCAGCGAAGCAGCCGCGCCGAGCGAATGGCGCAATGGGAGACCGTAATTTCCACCAATCTGACAGCAGTTTACAGTATTACCATGAGTATTGCCGAGAGAATGGTAAGAAAGCGAATAAAGGGCACGATCATCAACATTAGTTCTATCTCCGCCCGCGGGAATGCCGGGCAGAGTGCTTATGCGGCCGCCAAGGCGGGGGTCGAAGCATTGACCGTTTCTTGGGCTCGTGAATTGGGACCTCTGGGTATACGTGCCGTATGCATCGCTCCAGGGTTCGTCGACACACCGTCGACGCACAATGCCCTGACCGTAGATAAGATAGCGGACATCGTGAGCAGGACCCCCTTGCGTCGTCTAGCTAAGGATCATGAAGTGGCTTTGGCTGTTGTCCAGATGATAGAAAACAGCTTTGTCACCGGTGCCGTGCTTTCCATCGACGGCGGGCTTGTGTTGTGACGGAGATCCGGCCGTGACGACAGTTGCCATCATGCAGCCCTACTTCCTGCCCTATGCCGGTTATTTCCGACTGATGGCAGCGGCCGATCTTTTCGTCATTTACGATTGTGTTCAGTTCCCGCGTCGCGGTTGGGTTCACCGCAACCGCCTGCAAAATGCCGCAGGCGAGTTGGACTGGCTAACCCTGCCGCTGCACCATCCGCCCTGGCAGGCTCGCATCGACACCATCCGCTTGGCCAAGGATGCACCGGAGCGCTTGACCACGGCTATACGGCGTTTCCCTTGCCTGAGTACGCCTCTAGGTCAGAAATTGGTGGCGAATTTGGTTCTCTTTGGAAGCGAAGGCGCGCCATTGCTGCGCGATTATCTAGACCGTCAATTGCGTGGAATTGCTGATCTCTTGGGTTTGTCGACGCCGTTCCTATGCTCCAGCACCCTCGGATTGGAGAGCAATTTGCAAGCCCAGGACCGTATCTTGAACATCTGTCAGCGGCTAGGTGCCACTCGCTACATCAACGCTCCAGGCGGCGTGGATCTCTACGACGTCGCAGCCTTTAACGAACGGGGGATCGAACTGGTGGTACTGCCTCCCTGGCATGGCGCCTTTGACAGTGTCCTGCAACGAATTCTAGAGGACGGGCCGCAAACTTGCGGTAGAGCTATCAAATCATAATGCACATTGTGTGTGGCATGAACGGAAATCCATTGATGTCCAACACGTCCATTCCTGTCATGCACCCGCGACTGCCGCTTCTACCCACCCTGGCGCCATATTTCGCTCAAATCGATCAAAACCGCTGGTACTCCAATTTTGGCCCGCTCGTGCTTAGCTTGGAGGAGCGTTTTGCGGCTGCTTTGGGAGGTGAGAGAGACAGTGTGGTCAGCGCTGACAACGGCACATCTGCCTTGACTGCGGCGTTGATCGCTCTCGGTCTGCCTCATGGCAGCTTAGTCGCCGTTCCGGCCTGGACGTTCTGCGCCACCGCGCATGCCGTAACCCTGGCGGGCTTGACGCCTTACCTAGTCGATGTGGATGCGGATAATTGGAGTTTGACCCCTCAGCAGGTCGAGCGTCACCGCGATGAGGGTGCCCAACTCGCCGCCGTCATGCCGGTCATGCCATTTGGCGCTCCAATCGATGTCGAAGGCTGGCGCGCTTTCCGCCGACAGACGGGGATTCCCGTGATCGTCGATGCCGCTGCGGGCTTCGATTCGTGGCGTATATGCGACCTTCCGGCGGTCGTCTCTCTGCATGCAACCAAAGTGCTTGGTGCCGGAGAGGGTGGTCTTATGGTCTGCAGCGACACTGATCTGATTAAACGGGTCCGTCGTGTTCTCAATTTTGGCTTTTCAGGCTTGGCTATCGCTCAATGTCACGCATTCAACGGTAAGATGAGCGAATACGGAGCGGCGGTAGCTTTGGCAGCGCTGGACGCTTGGCCAGTAACACGAGCCGAATGGTTGACCGCTCTTAATCTTTACACGCCGTTGCTCACCAGCAACCGTGTCGGTACCCAACCAGGACTTGGAACTGAGCGGGTGAGTTCAGTTTTGGTGGTCCGTTTTCCTGGTTGCGACCGCCAGTCGATCGCCGCAGCGCTGGAGCAGAAGGACATTCAGACGCGCCCCTGGTGGCCGCTGGCGCTGAATGAACACCCCGCCTTTGCCTCCTGTCTCTGCCCGGGAGCCACGGTGGCTCAGCGTCTTTCTCAGGAATGCTTGGGCTTGCCTCTGTTCCGCGATATCAGCCCCGAGCAGGCTGAACGGGTGATTGCAGCGGTAGAGGATTGTCACGCAAGGGAGCGCGTCTGATGGCTGACATCAAGGAACTGTACGGACAGGAACACGCACGCCTGTCCGACAGCCCGCATATGTATCCCACCGAGTGGGTGGTGCGTACGATGCTCGGCCGATACCCGGGGCTGAGGATGGAGCCGGTTGACTGGGCAGCCACCAATATTTTGGATCTCGGCTTCGGCGATGGACGGAATTTTCCGCTGCTGCATAATCTGCACGCAAACATCTTTGGCGTGGAAATATCATCAACGATTTGTCAGGCCGCGGCCAGCCGTGCCGCCCGACGTGGTATCTCCTGTGAACTCAAGGTGGGCAACAACGCCGCAATCCCCTTTGCGGACGCCAGTATGGACCATGTACTGGCGTGCCACTCGTGCTATTATATCGAAGACGGGCTTACTTTCGGCGACAATATACGTGAAATCGCCCGAGTCCTAAAGGAACGCGGGTTGTTTATTCTTTCTCTACCAACTGTTGATAGTTTTATATTGAAAGACAGTGCGTCTCTGGGCGGAAATCACTTTCGAATTTGTAAAGATCCTTATGGTTTGCGCAATGGCACAATCATGCGTGCCTTTGCGGCACAACAAGAAATAGCAGAGGCGCTCAATCCAAATTTTTCTGTTATCGGATGTGGCCGCTGCACTGACGATTGGTACGGCATTTTCCAAGATACTTGGATTGTTGTGGCTCGACGTCTCTGTTGCTGAGTTCCTGTTGTAAAGGAGCGGCAGATCAGGCGACCTGCACGAATAAGGCGCCGCCGCAAACAAAGCTGCGGCGCCAAGCTTCCGACTGAGCGAGGACCTGATCGCCAACAGTGCGCGGGCCGGTGCCGTGGATCCAGGTGTAATCGTCGAAGATCACCCAACCACCGGGCAACATCCGCGAACCCCAGTTATCCCAGTCCTTTTGCACGGCGGCCAGATCATGATTACCGTCAATGTGCAACAGGGCAATGCGACCTGAGTAGTCAGTACAACCCAGTTCCGGAGATTCCACTCGGCGGTTCTGTACGTAAGCGGCAAAGCCATCTTCTGAGGTCAGCCTCAGATGATTGGAGCACCCGGCAGAGATCGGTAGCGTGTTCAAATAATAGCCATTGACCAACATGTCGAAGTCCCACAAACCGGCCAAATCCTGAATCAACTGCGGGCTGTCGGCTTGAAGCGCCTGGGCAGGCGTCCACGGATCAATGGTCAGCACCTTGCCAATGTTGTACAGTCGAGCCGACAGGATAAGCACGCTGGCCGACTTTCCCATCAGAGTGCCAATCTCGACTACGTCGCCCTGGGGAACACTGGCTGCCACTGCCAGCATCGCCGCCAACTTGACGTCCGAGCTTTCCCCATACAGGGAGTTGGCGTGCCGCAGCACCGCCGCTGCGGTCAGCAGGCTCAACAACCGTTGTCGGGCCGGTTCGTCCACCAAGATTTCTTCCATGAAGCCATGCAGCGTCTCTGCCCGCTTCAATGATCGGCGTACCGCTTCGGCCTGTTCGGCCACTGGGTTGGGGCGTACCATCCGGAGCGGCAGATGGCCATCGTTGATCAGCGCGGTGAGAGCGGCGTGGACTGCGGTCACCGGCGCATAAACATGGGTGAGCCGATGACGCGCTACCAGATCTGACACGGCCGCAGGAAAGGACGCATCATGGATGGGCGGAAGATGCTCCCAGATTGGAAAGCTAGCAGCATTTTCGTCATTCAGCAGCGACGAAGCTCCGACCAACTGCTCGCCGCGATTGGTGGCATCGCGCACGTAATCCAGTGCGGCTGCCACCGAAGACGGGAATACCAAAGTGCCGGTCATGCTGCCGAGGCCCTTTCGACCTGCTTATTGGAGGCGCGAGGATAGGAGGAGAGCGGTAAAAGGTCGAGGTGGAATTTGAGTGCTGCCGTGTTGCCGGTGCCTACATTGCTGTTTGCGTTGAAGAGGCCGTCCCATTATTTAATAATGTATCAACCTGTTGTCCCGTATTCTCGAGGTTCCATGCGCCAGGAAGACACCTCCGTATACCGCTGCCCTACCAGCGGGGCCCCTCTCCGTCTTGAGATCGACGAGGCGCACAACGACGATGTCCGCAGCGGGCAACTGGTGTCGCCGGACGGCTTGGTCTTTCCTATTGTTGACGGCATTCCCGACCTTACCTTTCCACACGAATTGCCGTTCTCCGAGCAGCAGGCCCGCACCACTTACGAACGGGTGGCGGACGAGTATGACCGATACATTCACCTGACCTTCGATACTTTCCGCACCACCGAGAAGGAAGAGCGCGCCCGCATGGTCGACCGGTTGGCCTTGCAACCCGGCGCGGCAGTGCTGGAAATCGGCTGCGGCACTGGTCGCACGGCGCCTCTCATTGCTGAACGCATCGGCGCTGCCGGTCGTCTTTGGTTGCAGGACTTATCTCCGTTTGTCCTGGCCAAGGCGGCGGAGAAGGTGGGCCAAGCACCGTGCTCCGTACATTTCTCGGTGGCCAACGGCTGCTACTTGCCGTTCGCAAATGATTCGTTCGACGCTGCTTTTCATTTCGGCGGTATCAACATGTTTTCGGACATTCCACGCGCCTTTCGGGAGTTGGCACGCGTGGTACGGCCGGGCGGCATGGTGGTGGTTGGCGATGAAGGGATCCCGGCTTGGCTGCGCGATACCGAGACCGCTAAAATCCTGATCAATTCGAACCCGTTCTACCGCCACGACGTTCCTCTGGCGGCCCTGCCGGTGTGTGCCCGCGACGTGCATGTGGAGTGGATAATCGGGGGCATGTTCTATTTGATCTCTTTCCGGGTTGGCGACGGTGAACCCTATGCAGATTTGGACTTTCCCATTCCCGGTGCGCGCGGCGGCACCCACCGCACCCGCATGTATGGTCAGCTCGAAGGTGTAACACCGGAAGCCAAAGCTTTGGCTAATAAGGCACGCGCGGTCACTGGCAAGAGTATGCACGAGTGGCTCGATGAGGTGATCCGCCAAGCTGCAAATCGTGATATCGGAGAATCAAAATGACGCCGTTCCGCTGGCAGAAACGCGGCCAAGTGTTCGACCCCGGTGCAGCCGGCATGTGGATGTTCGGCTATGCCCAGAACCCATTCGCAGTGGTGCTAGAAGACCGCGTGCGGGTGTATTTCAACACCCGGCCCCCACCCGATGAACAGGGCAATTTCGTCGCTCGAATCTCTTTCGTTGATCTTGAGCGCGGCAATCTCAATCGGGTCTTGTACGTCCATGACCGTCCGGTTCTCCCATTAGGTGGGCGGGGCGAGTTCGACGAATTCGGCACCATGGCCTCCAGTATCGTCCCTGGTCGTGAGCGAGGCGAATTTTGGATGTATTACGTCGGCTGGACCCGTATGACATCTGTGCCATTCAACTGGGCTATTGGAGTCGCCCGCAGCGGCGACGGCGGGCTGACCTTCGAGCGCATCGGTCGTGGCCCAGTGATCGGCCCGACCCGCAACGAACCGTTCCTTCAGGCCTGCCCCGCGGTTTACCCAAGGCCCGGCGGCTTTCGTGCTTGGTATGGATCAGGCATTACTTGGCTGGAACATGAGGCAGAGCCCATCTATCGCATCTTCCATGCCACATCCGAGGACGGTCTAGAGTGGTCCCGCGACGGAGTTCCAGTCATTCCTCCACGGGTCGATGACGAATGTCAGACCAGCCCGAACGTCTTTGCGTTCGACAATGCTCTGTACATGTATTTCAGCTACCGTTACGGCACCGATTTTCGCCGGCCCGAGCGCGGTTATCGCATCGGCTGTGCCCGCTCTATAGACAATGGTGCCTCGTGGCAGCGGGTTGACGAGTTGTCTGGACTGGAGTTGTCTTCTAGTGGTTGGGACAGTGAAATGGTGTGCTACCCGTGCGTCATTCGCATTGATGATCAACTTGTGATGTTCTATTGCGGCAACTATTTTGGCCGCAACGGTTTTGGCTATGCCGTTTTAAATAACTGATTTTCTTTTCAGGAGCGCCAAGTGACGACTGATTCAGCCAAGCACAATATCGTTTTTATTGGCACTTCGGCAGTGGGGCTTTCCTGTGTGGCGGCCTCTCCTCACTTTAGGGTCGTGGGAGCCTTGTGCATGCAGTCCCGTCTCACTGAGGCGCTTCAGCAGGTTGCAGTCGACCACGGGCTTGAAATCGATACTTTTGAAGATAAGAACGGACTTCGCCAATTGATTGAGCGGTATCCTTTGGCGACGCCGTTCCTTATTTATCAGCTAGACATGATTGTGCCGGGCGACGTTGCTTTAGAGCGCCCTATTTTCAATCTGCACCGTGGCAACATGCTTACTAACCGCGGCGCCCGTCCGGACGTCTGGGCCATTCTTGAAGGACACACTAACTCCAGAATGTCATTGCACCGGATCAACGCAAAAATTGATTTAGGGATACTTATAGATTATTATGAGGTGCTAATCTCTGACCAGGACGATACTCTCAGCTTGAAGGCTAAGCTCGAGAAAGGGTTGCCGTTTTTGATGGAATCCCTGCACGCATTCCTCACCGGCTACCGTCAGGGCACGGCTCTCACTGGAGGAGTGTATAAACCCTTTGTGCAGGAAAAAGATTTTACCATCGATCTGATCGCCGATTCTCTCCAGAAAATTGACCGGAAGATACGAAGCCAAAGGCAGTATAATGGTGCAGTGGTCATTAACGATAGTAAGAAATACTATGTTCTGGGTATAGCCAGGCATTCCCTTAGGGCTCCAGGCCAAGATTTTTATTTTAGGGTTGACGATGTCCAGATAGAGACATGCTCGCAGACACATCACCTTGTGCTGGTTCGGAACCCTCAGCCTAAATACGCCCTGCCGCCGGCGATGCTTTCTTCTAAAAGTGTGTAGATTAACCTACGACAGTTTGGTAATGCGCAGAAAACGCGACGTATCAAGACGGAATCGTTCAGTATCCTGCTCCAAGTAAACACCGTTGGGCGCGGCATCACGGGTTACTCGGGCGCCTGCGCCGAGGAAGCAGTTGGCGCCAACTGCTACCCGGTGACCGACAGTGCACCCAAGTCCTAGGAAGCAATAATCACCGATACTGCTGGCCCCGCCGACCACGCTGCCCGAGGTGATCCAGCACCAAGCGCCAACCGTGGTGTGATGCCCCACCACTGCGCCGGAAAATACGAAGCTCCCATCGCCCACCGTCACTCCAGGCTGCAGGCTGTTGCCATCCATGACAAACACATTCTCGCCAACCCCTACCCCATCGTAAGTGCCGCCCCCCACATAGCTGGCCAGCCGATAGCCCTTTTCCCGTGCCTGAGCGCAGGTGGCGGCGCGGAAGATGTTCATGTCCTGGTAGCCAACCGCGACCAGCATCTGTGTTTGGTCCTGTGGAAAGTGCCGCTCAACCTCATCGAACGCTACCACCGGCAGACCATCACGGCTGTCACGACGCAAATGCTCACGGTGTACGGTGAAGCCGAGAATGCGATCACGGCCATGGCGACGAATGCAACCAGCGACGATATCGGCCACCATGCCGTCGCCGAATATCACGAGGTCAGTCATAGGGCTTTCTCCGGGTTGGCGAACAGATCAATCACCGCTTGGCGGCTGATCTTGCCGTTCTGGTTCTTGGGCAGCCGCTTGAGTATTTGGAAGCGGTCAGGAATCATGTAAGGCGGGAGCCGCTGCTGCAGGGACTCACGCAAGGTCGCTTCATCAAGCGGCCGCTCAGCACTGACAGCGGCCACCAAGTGGCCATAAGCAGTGCGCTCCCGCCAATAGCCTGCCGCCGCCTCGACTACCCCAGGTATGGCGTACAATGCGGCATCGATCTCCTCCAACTCGATCCGATACCCCATGTGCTTTATCTGATTGTCCTTGCGCCCACGAAAGCGTAACAGCCCGTCTTGGCCTAGGTTGACCAGATCGCCGGTGCGGTACATACGTTCAGCATGGCGATCATTGAGCGGGTTCTGCACGAAGGCGGCGGCACTGCGCTCGGGATCCCGCCAGTAGCCCAGTCCCACCTGTGGCCCCAGCAGGCATAGCTCGCCGGTTTCTCCCGATGCAACTGGTAAGTTATTATCATCCAAGATCAGATAGTCGAAGTTATCTGCCAGTCTACCCAACGGCGCTAAGCTGTCAATATCGGAGAAATCGGCTTCGCTCACAGTATAAGCAGAGCAGATGCAGGTACACTCAGTAGGACCATAGACATTCACCAACCGGGTGTGATTGCCGATCAAACTGTGCAGTTTGCGAAGCTCAGGCTTGGGGTAACCTTCGCCGCCGAACACCACGGCGCGCAAGGTTGGCAAGCCACCAGCAGGAATGGCCCGCATGGTGGTAAGATACATGAGCATTGAGGGCACTGAGAACCATATCGTACAACCTGCGGCCTCAACCGCTTGCACCAGACTACGAGCATTACGGGTTTCGTCGCGAGTGAACGGATACAAGCAGGCCCCATTCAGCAAGCTGGAATACAAGTCAAAAACCGAATTGTCGAAGTACAACGGATTGACGTTGGTCAGACGGTCGTCGGATGTGAGCGCGAACTCCTTGGCAGCCCAGTCGGCGAAGTTAAGCACTGCGGCATGGCTGATCACCGCGCCCTTTGGAAAGCCGGTGGACCCCGAAGTAAACATCAAATAGGCTGGAGAGGTTCCGGTCAGTTCCACTGCGACCTCATCACTGTCCAGTGGCAGCGTCGTCGGATCGAACCCCGGTCCCAGCACAACTGCTCCTTTGAGAGCCGGCACCAGTTCCGGCGGCAGGTCACTGTCAGTCAGCAACGCCGCTGGGCGGCAGCGTTCGAGTATGCGCGCCAAGCGCTCTGACGGGCTCGTATGGTCAAGATTGACATAAGGAGCTCCCAACCGCAGGCAAGCCAGCATGGCGATATAGGGCAGTGGGCTCTTCGCCGTGAACAACGCCACCACATCACCGCGCCCCACACCCCGGCTGCGCAGCAGCGTTGCCATACGGGCGGCCAGTTCGTCCAGGGCACGGTATGTAATGGTGGTGCCGTCGCTGAACGCAAGGGCTGGCCGATCGCCATGAACGGCGGCGACCTTTGCAAAGCGTTGGCCAATGGTATAGGTATACGGCGTCATTTCCAACGGTGACCGATGTGATGCGTAGGATGCTTCTAATACCATGGATTTTAGCAATTACGCAGGGGGATAGGCCGCCCCTTTGGTTTCACGCTTAACTCTTGCCTAGCGTTGATCTCGAGCAACAAAGATGATTAAAAAAGTTATATTGCCTGTTCCAAACTCTGGCGACAATACGGGAATTCTCCTTAGCTACTTAGCGCGTACGGGCTCCGATCTAAAAGATTTGGGATACGATGTGGATTTGATCCAAATGAGTCATCCCGGCTCTTTGGCACAACTACTTCGGGCTCTCGACAAAGGCCCCAGCATTCTTTTTTCATTATTCTTCTCTGATTTAAGAATATCAGCGCACAATCATTTTTCAGACACACTAATTAACGAGGTATTTCCAGTCTCTACATTTCTCCTTTGCTCCGATATGCCTTATAAATCATATATGCAGGAACGGCTCGCATTCGCTCACGAAAGCACTATATTAGTGCCGGACCCGAATTATGAAGCTCTCATTAGGGAAATAAACCCAAAAGCGAAGAGATTCTCTTCCGTTGAGAACTATGTTTTTGATTCTTCTTTGCTTGAAGAGCCAATTCCATGGAGAAATAGGGATGTGGACATCCTTGTCCCTATGTCACTGGAGCGCACAAAGAAAAAATTACCAGACCTTCTGAAATTTATTCCGGAGCGCCAGAGAAAATTAGCGCAATCATATTACGAGGCAATCAGAAATGAACGACTACGGTGTCCATTTCAAATTCTCATCGAAGTCTACAGGGATATCGCTGGACATGATCTATTGGAAATAATGAGGCATCAGCGCAATTTCATTCCTGAAATTTGCAAGTTGATGTCTGAAATAGACGAAATTGTTCGTACTGAGCGCCGCATCGACATGGTGAGCAATTTGCTTGCCGATACCGGGCGCTATCGAAAGATAATTGCTCTAGGAGAACGGGCTGATCTTGGATCTGCTACCGAGCGGGTTACGTGGGCAGGTGTTCTGCGTGCGCCGGCAATGCGAGACCTGATGCGGCGATCACGGATAATCGTGAATACCCATCCCGTTATCTCTCACGGTATTCATGAACGCGTCGCCGATTCATTGGCTTCACAAGCAGTCTTGGTCACTGATGAAAACCAGAGAATTCGCAACACATTAGAAGTTAACAAACATTACTTGCCTTATAAAAATGGAAATTCTATGATGTCGGTTGTAGGTGAATATAATTTGGAAGAAATTGCATGCAATGGGCGCGACTATGCTATGTCGAATTTTACCCCGGCACATCATGCATTGTATTTGGATCGCACCTTCCGTGCTTTTACCTCCTAATCTTATGGTTGAGCCTTGGAGGGCGTCAACTGTTGAAAGGCGTCTCCCAGCCCGTTTCGAAAGTTGTCGCTGATGGGGTGAGGGGCCGCCGATGTAGACACCCGAGGACTGCCGGCTGGTTGGGGATTACGACACCGGCCAAGCCCTGAGCGATGACCAGTACCGCTTGATCGAGCCCCTGATTCCATCAGCCAAGCCCGGTGGACGGCCCCGCAGCACGGACATGCGACGGTTGCTGGACGCCCTGTTCTATATGGTGCGGACCGGCTGCCAATGGCGTCATCTGCCGCCCCCGCCGGCCTTCCCACCCTGGCCCACGGTCTGCCGCGACTTCCGCGCCTTCCTGGAAGCCGGCGTGTGGGATGCCCTGCGCCACCATCTGGTTGTGATGCTGCGCGCAGGAAGGCCGCGATCCAACTCCTTCGGCCGCCATCCTCGACACCCAGAGCATCAAAACGACGGGAAAAGGGGCGCCCGAGGCTTTGACGCGACCAAAAAGATCAAGGGCCGCAAGCGCCACATCGCCGTAGACACCTCGGGCTTCCTGGTCGGCGTCCTCGTCCACGCCGCTGACATTCAGGACACCGACAGCGCTGGAGCGCTGCTGACGCGGATCAAGCGGCTCTACTGCTGGCTGCCCGCCATCTTCGCCGACAGCATCTACAATCGAATGCCGGTGCTCCTCGCCTGCTTTCTGCTCGCGCTGACGCTGATCATCGTCCGGCGCATCGACGGCGGCGGCTTCATCCTCGTTCCCCGCCGCTGGGTGGTCGAACGATTCTTCGGGTGGCTCGGACGGTGGCGACGCTTGTCCAAGGATTACGAGGAACGCACCGACGTCGCCGAGGCCATGGGTACCGTTGCCGCCATCAGGATCATGATACGCCGCCTCGCTCACCCAAAACGAAAGCGGCTTCCTTCAGCAGACTTTTGAAACGGGCTGTCCGCTGGACTTTGCGCATTTGGGCTGGGAAGCAGACGGCGTGAATAACGCGGTTGAGGATAGGGTCCGCGGTTTTCGCGATCTCCGCATGGGAGCTGATGCTGAGAAAGTCATTTCACGCCAGAGTTGGAGGCGTACGGTGGCGAAGGCGTCGCTGAAGGTTGGCTCAGCCTTGCGGTGTCAGGTTGTGACACCTCCTTGGCGCTTAACACCTCCAGCTGCGCCGCGATTTTGGTTTCGGTCAGGGATCGGGAGGTCGATAGATTGGATTGATCAGCTCCGGCCTTGCTTTCAGGCGTTCGCTCGCAACCTCGTCGAGGAATCGGCCATCCAAGACCCGTTGGCGGCGAGCGTTGTAGGCGAGATCGTAGCCTTTCAGCAGGCACTCCAAGGTCTGATGGGTGCCGATACACATCAGCAGCACCTCCCGACCGATCCGGCCGTTGAAGCGCTCGACCATGCCGTTGGTCTTGGGAGCGCACGACAGGCCGCCTCGAACGCGTCAGCGGTGAAGCAGCAGCCACGATCGGTCAGGACCTGGATGATGGTGAAGGGAAAGGTGGCGACTGCCTCCTTCAGAAAGGTAGTAGCGCAGGCCTCGGTCTCTTTGTCCTCGACCACCGAGTGAACCCACCGTGAGGCGCGGTTGATGGCGACGTAGAAGAAACCCGCCGTATTTCCAGATAGCTCAAAAGCTCACGTCCCAACAACGTTCCGCAACCAAATAGTTAAGCCGGCAGTCACCGCCGCGAAATCATGATGGTCCGACCGTCCCGCCGCTCTCAGACTATGCCGAACACTCTGGAACTATTGGTGAACCAGATTTGTGTGGCGCCGGACAGCAGGACTGCCATCTCAGTACATGTTCGATGCTGTGGTATAGCCAAGCTTGTAATAAAGGCCGGAAAGCGCGTGCAGAGCCTTGGCATCCAAGGCATCGACGTCGAGGGCCATCAGCTTTCCCAGGCTGAGGTTGAAATCCTGATGCGGCTCCGTCATGCCATAGCGGCGATGGGCGATGCAGTTGGATATGCCTTGATAGAACATGCGCCGCAGCACCCACCGCTTGTCCAGACGATCCTGGTGGATCCGATGGGAAACCTTGGCCTGCGGTACGAAATAGGTGGCCGCGCCCCCAGCCCGCAGCGCCACGAACACGGCTCCCTCGCTTGCCATCAAGTTCCCGCCGGTGCGGCCGAGATCGGTCGGAAAGCCTTGCGTGTCCAACAAGCGCTTGCGGAAGGCACAATTGCCCTCGCCAAACCACTCCTGTGGTTTCAGGAACCGCGCTTGCGTGTCCCACCCCCATCGACAGGAGAAGATGTGCAGCAGGTCATCGCCGAGCCAGTCGGGGCGCGCAACGCCGCCAAAATCCGGTTCGACTTCGCCGGCGACGATGTCAACGCGCTCGCCAAAGACGGCAAAAGGCGCGATCAGCCTCTCCAGCCAACCTGGCAAGGCGCGCTCGTCGTCGTCAATGAAGGCGATCAACGGGGCGGAGGCCTCGGCAAGGCCTCGGTTGCGGGCGAAGGCCACCCCGGTGCTCTCTTCCAGCACACAGCGCACCGCCACCCCACGCGCGGCAAAGACAGCCTGCCAGCGCTCGACAATGGGATGGGCCTCCCGCTGTGGGCTGTTGTCGATGATCAAAATCTCATGCCGGCCGACGGCGGCCGTCTGTTGCACAAGGCTGTCCAGACACAGGTCGAGCAGGTGCGGGCGGCGATAGCTGCACACCACAACGCTCACAGCCAGCTGGGGCTCGAGCTTGTCCGGTACGGAGGGAGGAGGAAACCCCATGACCAAAGCTCCTGATCTGACCTGGTTGCTTGCGGTGCGGCGCGCTCACCAAGCGCCATGGACGACGCGCAGCCCGGGAAGGCCCCAGGCCGTCGCCCCCATGTCCTTGGCCATCACCGCCAGCCCTTCCGTCTCGATGTAGCCGCGGTGGCTGTAGGGGGGGAAACACAAGCCCTCGCGGTGAAGGTCCGCCCGCACCAGCAGGGCGGTGCCGCCCACCCCGTCCAGCGGCACGATGTCCTCGCCGGCGAAGGAATCCAGATAGCGCCGGCCCGAGCCGCGCGGCGGCTGGAAGATGCCGTCGACCAGATGCCGCGGGTCCTCCTCGCCTGTCAGCCGGAAGCTGTTGAGGTCGAAGGTCCGCCCGTCGGGCAGGACGCAGCGGGGGACGACGATGTCGCGCCCGGCGGCAAGCAGCCGGGTCAGCAGATCCGGCGGATAATCGACCAGATCGGCGTCGAGCCACAGCACCCAATCCTCGTCCTCCAGCGCGCCGGACAGCAGCCGGTTGCGCGCGCGCGCCAGCACCTCCCGCCGCCGCCGCTGGATTTCCGGCGCCCAGCGCGGTCCCCCGGGGTGGAATCCGTAATCGTGGCGCAACAGCGTCACCCGGCCGTAGCGCTGACGCAGATCCGGCAGCCGGTCGGCCAGCCAGCCATGCGTGCCGTCGCGGCTGTCCCCCTCCAGGAAGCCCAGCGACAGGCGGGACGGATCGTGGTCGAGCCGGCCGAGCAGTTCCAGATAACGCGGCAGATGGGGAACGGCATCCTTCACCGGGGTCAGCACCAGCACCGTCTCCTGCCGCGCCGCGGCGGTGGCTGGAACGGGCGCGGCGACGCGGCGGTATGGCTCCACCGGCAGGCGCTTGGCCATCTCCTCCAGCACGGCGCGGCAGCGCTCGCCGCTGAAGCGGGCGGTGGCGGCCTGCCAGTGCTCCTCGAAATGCCGGGTGGTGAAGGTGTTGCCGCCATGGACGACGTAGGTGTAGAGCCGCGGCAGGTCCATCCGCACGACCCGGGCGCTGCGGCGCAGCTGCTCGACCACCGGGGTGTCCTCGCCGCGGCGAAGGGCCGGATAGCGGGGCATCGACGCCCTTTCGCACAGAAGCGAGCCTTCCCAGTCCCGTTCGCAGGACACCGCCAGCCGGTCTTCGGCTGGCCACCAGATCATCCAGCGGCCGAGCAGACAGGCCTGGGCGCCGGCAGCCACCAGCACCCGCTGCTGCATCTCCAGCCGGCAGGGGTCGTAGAGGTCGTCGTCGTCCCACTGGCAGACATAGAGCCCGGCCGCATGGTCGACTGCGATGTTGCGCAGCTCGCCCAGCGTGCGCCCCCCGGGCTGGTCGCCGGGCTCCACCCGGAGCAGGCGGACGTTCGGGCAGCCCGCGGCACGGATCGCCCGCTCCAGCGGGTCGTCCTGCGGCAGCGCCAGGCCGTCGCAGACGATGACCAGTTCGCGGTTGGGGTAGGTCTGGCGCGCGAAGCCGTCGATGGCGAATTCCAGCAAGCCCGCCCGTTCCGCCATTTGCCCCCTGGTGACCATCAGGCAGGAGATCAGCGGCAGATCCTGCGCCTTCGCCACCGGGACACGGTCCTCTTCCGGCCGCCCGTCGGTCACCACCGCAGCGATCTGCCGCGGCAGGGCGGCACCCCGCCCGGCACCGTCCCGGAACCAGGTGCCTTCCCAGTAATGGACCGCGTAGGCCCGGCGCGTCACCCGCTCCCAGAAGACGGGATCGAACAGGCGGCCGCTCCAGCAGTCTTCCTTGGTCACGGGATAGAGCAGCTCCGGCGGCAGCACCGTCACCGCGGCGCCGTCCGTTCCCTCATACTCCGCATGGGCGCGCGTCAGCAGGAAGGGGCCGGTGGCGTCCAGCACATCCGCGCAGTGCCGCGCCTCGACCAGCCGGTCCAGCAGATGGTCCCAGAAGGGATGGCCGGGCACCGATGCGAGGAAGGAGGGGCACAGGATGCGGGACAGGCCGCGCTCCACCGCCTTCGCCAGCCCGCCATGCTCCTCCGGCTCCAGCCCGACGACGAGGCTCCGCCCCTTCAACAGCCCGTCGATCGGCTGCAGGCATTCGAAATCGAGGTCGGCATAGACCCCGCCGAAGCGGCGCAGGATCAGGTAGCGCGCCAGATCGATCCGCGCGATGGGATCGGCATAGCCCCGGAAGACCGGCAGCAGCGCCGGATGCTCCTCTGCGACGAAGCGCTCGATGTCGCCGTCGGTCCAGAACCGGTAGGAGAAACCGGGATTGCGCGCGACCCAGCTGCGTTGCAGCGCCTGGAAGCCGGAGGGGATGTCGCCTGTCTTCCAGATCTGGTGGATCAGGTGTGGAATCGAGCCTTGGAGCAGGGAACCGGACAAAATCTGCATCGAAGATGGTTGCACTCGTGCGGGAACCGATAAGCCCTTTTGCAGAAACGGCTCAATCAAAATCGAAGTTTAGAAAAAATCGGTCACATCTTGTTTCATTCGACACACGCGAACGAAGAAAGGGGCTACGCAAGATGTACCGAAAGCCGTAACCTATACCTCATCAGACGACACTGATATTATGAATTTCTTTTCAGGGTTGCTTTCCATCCGCATGATCCGCCAATTGCAGGAACGGGACGGGTGGGCTCCCTCCCCATGAGGAGAACTGGACCGGACGGATGGCTGCTGCTAGCTCATCGCCAGCAAGCCCTTCCGCCGCGACCAGCGAAAGCAAAAGACAGCCTATGCCCGGACATCGCCCCTACCGCCTGCATCGCCCCTGGACCGTGCTGGGCAGCCGCGAGCTGCTGGACGCCGATCCGTTCCTGAAGGTGCGGGTGGAGACGGTGGAGTTGCCGGATGGGCGGCGGATCGACGATTACTACCAGTTCGACCAGCCGTCCTTTGCCTGCATCTTCGCCGAGACGGCGGACGGGCGGATCGTCACCTACCGCCAGTACCGCCACGGCCCGCGCAAGGTCGGGCTGGTCTTTCCCGGCGGGCATCTGTCGCCCGGCGAGGATCCGCTGGCCGCCGCCAGACGCGAACTGATGGAGGAGACGGGGATGGAGGCGGAAAGCTGGACCGACCTCGGCGCCTACATCGTCAACGCCAACCAGGGCGGGGCCTGGTCGCACATGTTCCACGCCACCGGCTGCCGCCGGGTCGCCGATCCGGTTTCCGACGATCTGGAGGACACCGAGATCCTGTTCCTGACGCGGACGGAGCTGCTGGAGGCCATCAGCCGCGGCGAGATGCACCTGCTGACCCAGATCGCGCTGGTCAGCATGGTCTGGCAGGCCGACATCGCCCGGGCGGTGTCCTCCCCCGGTTGACCCTCCCGCCAGCCGGCGCCTACAGTCCGGCACGGCCACCGTCAGGAGTACACCCCCCATGTCCATGCCCTCCATGGAGGTTTTCCGGCACAATTACCATGAGCTGACGGATGTGGGCCGCGCCCTCTACATGGTGGCGGTCAAACCCAAGTGGGACGAGCGCCAGCAGTTCTTCTTCGAGGGTTGCCGCGACCTGCCGGGCCAGATGTACATCGCCGACCGCAGGGCCCTGTTCGAAGCGATCCTGAAGCGCCGGCCGCGCCAGTGCTTCGAGATCGGGACCTATCTGGGCGGCGGCAGCACATATTTCCTGGCTTCGGCCTTCCGCCAGCTGGGTGCGGGACAGGTGGTGACGCTGGAGGCGGAGCAGAACAACTACGCGCTCGCCGCCGGCTACTACGCCCGCTACCTGCCGGAGCTGAGCCCGCATGTGAAGTTCCTGCTGGGCGGCGACCCGGCGCTGTTCCTGCCCCACATCGACCCGGAGCAGGGGGTGGACAGTCTGTTCCTCGACGGCGGCAGCGACGGGGAGGAGACGTTCGGGCAGCTCCGTTTCTTCGAGCCCCATTGCCGGCCCGGCACGCTTCTGCTGGCCCATGACTGGGACACGGAAAAGCAGCGGCTGGTCCGCCCCTATCTGGAAAATTCCCCCGACTGGCAGCTCGACCGCTATATCGGCGAGCCGGACAGCATCGGCTACGCCGCCTATATCCGCCGCTGATCCCCTTTGCCGACGGCCTTCCCAAGAAGGACACCGCCATGCCCCGCCATCTTCCCCCTCGAATCGCCACCCTGGCCGCCCTCCTGTTGACCGGCACCGTCACGCCCCTGGTCGCAGCCCCGGCAGCAGCCGAGCCGATGAAGGGCCGCTACGAGCTGCGCTGCCAGGACCCGCAGACCCGGCAATGGACGGTCGCCGGCCAAGTGACCGACCCGGAGATCGTAGAGCAGCCCGCCTCGCAGCCCAGCTCGGGCGGAAAAGCCGGCGGCCGCGTGGTGCGCGGCACCGGGGCGGACGGCAAGCCGGTGGCGCTGCCGATGCCGTCGGACCGCACCTGCATGCTCAGCGCCCGCTGACCGTCAAACTGTAACATCCCCGCGGTAGCTTCCCGACGCTCGCCAAGAACAAGGCCGCGCCGAACGGGCTCCCATGGCCCGGCGGCGCGGCGCACGCCAGCCGCTTGCCCTGATGAGGGTTCGGGAGACATCCGCC
>NZ_CP170669.1:0-306555 GCF_042938965.1 Azospirillum sp. A23
ATGAGCCTGTCCTTCGATCCGGACCGCCTGCCGCTGCCGATCGGTCACTTCATCGGTGACCGCCTGATCCCGGCGGAGGACGGGCTGCCCCGGCTGCCGATGCACCGCCCATCGGACGGCCGGGCTTATGCCGACTGCCCGGTCGCCTCGGCCGACCTCGTCGATCAGGCTGTCGCGACCGCGCAGGCGGCGCTGAAATCCAGCAACTGGGGCGGCCTGCGCCCGCGGGACCGCACCGCCGTGCTCCAGCGCTGGGCCGCCCTGATCGAGGAGGAGGCGGAAACTCTGGCGAAGGTGGAGGCGCTGTCCTCCACCCGCCCGGTCGGCCAGCTGGTGGCTGGCGACGTGGCGGTCACCGCCGAGCAGATCCGCTTCTTCGCCGAATTCGCCGACAAGGAGGGCGGCGACCTCGTCCCCACCGACGACGGCAGCCTCGGCATGGTGATGACCGAGCCCTATGGCGTCGTCGGCGCCATCACGCCCTGGAACTTCCCGCTGTCGATGGCGGGGTGGAAGCTCGGCCCCGCACTGGCCGCCGGCAACGCGGTGGTGCTGAAGCCGTCGGAGATGACGCCCTTCTCCACCGTCCTGCTGGCGCAGCTGGCGGTGAAGGCGGGGGTTCCCGCCGGGCTGATCAACATCGTCCAGGGCGACGGCCCGACCACGGGCGCCGCCATCACCCGCCATCCCGGCATCGCCAAGGTCAGCTTCACCGGATCCACGGCGGCAGGCTCGGCGATCATGGCCGACATCGCCCGCAGCGGAGTCAAGCCGATGACGCTGGAGCTGGGCGGGAAGAGCCCGCAGATCGTCTTCGCCGACGCCGACCTCGACAAGGCGGCGGCGGCCATCGCCACCAGCGTCCTGTCCAACGCCGGACAGGCCTGCGTCGCCGGGTCCCGCCTGCTGGTCGAAACATCGGTGGCCGAGCCGTTGATCGAGCGGATCCTGGGCCATATGCGCGCCGTCCGCCCCGGCCCGACCTGGGACGCGGAGACGCGCTATTCCCCAATCATCTCCGAACGGCAGCGCGCCCGCATCCACGCCATCGTGTCGGCGTCGCTGACCGGGCCGGTGGAGTGCCTGACCGGCGGCGGCCCGATGGACGCCGAGGGGTATTTCTACGCGCCGACCCTACTGGCCGGGGTCGATCAGACCTCCCCCGCCGTGGTGGAGGAGATTTTCGGCCCGGTGCTGACCGTGCAGAGCTTCGACAGCGAGGAGGAGGCGATGGCCCTGGCCGACCATCCCACCTACGGGCTCGCCGCCGGCCTCTACACCCGCGACCTGTCGCGCGCCATCCGCCTGACCCGGCGGCTCCAGGCCGGAACGGTGTGGGTCAACCGCTATGGCCGCTCCCGCGACCACATCCTGCCGACCGGCGGCTACAAGCGCTCCGGCATCGGCAAGGATCTGGGACGCGAGGCCTATCTCGCCAACCGCCGCAGCAAAAGCGTGCTGATCGGCCTGTAATCCAATCAAAAAGACAGGGGACGTTCGATGAAGACCCACAACATTGCGATCATCAAGGGCGACGGCATCGGGCATCCCGTGGTCGACGCGGCCTGGGAGGTGTTGCAGGCCGTGGCGACGCAGTCGGGCTTCGCGCTGACCGGCACCGAACTGCCCTGGTCCTGCGCCCATTACAAGGAAACCGGCGTGATGATGCCGGCCGACGGCATCGACACGCTGCGTAAGTACGACGCCATCCTGCTGGGGGCCGTCGGCTGGCCGGCGGAGGTGCCGGACGCGGTGTCGCTGCACGGGCTGCTGCTGCCGATCCGCAAGGCGTTCGACCAGTATGCCAATGTCCGCCCGCACCGGCTGCTGCCGGGGGTGGAGGGTCCGCTTCGCCGCGGCGGCTTCGACATCCTGTGCATCCGCGAGAACACCGAAGGCGAATATGCCGGCGCCGGCGGGCGCATCCATCAGGGAACGCCGCAGGAGGTGGCGGTGGAGACCGGAATCTTCACCCGCATGGGGGTGGAGCGGATCCTGCGCTTCGCCTTCGCCCAGGCCCGCGCCCGGCGCGGCAAGCTGGCCTCCGTCACCAAGTCGAACGCGCAGAAATACTCGATGGTGTTCTGGGACGAGATCACCCGCCAGCTGGCCGCCGAACATCCGGACGTCGAGGTCACCAGCTATCACGTCGACGCCATGGCGGCGCGCATGGTGACGGCACCGGAAAGCCTGGACGTGGTCGTCGCCTCCAACCTGTTCGGCGACATCCTCACCGATCTGGGGGCGGCGATCCAGGGCGGGCTGGGCTTCGCCGCCTCGGCCAACCTGAACCCCGACCGCAAGGCGCCGTCGATGTTCGAGCCGGTGCACGGATCGGCCCCCGACATCGCCCATCTCGGCATCGCCAACCCCATCGCCGCCATCTGGTCGGGTGCCATGATGCTGGAGCATCTGGGGGAAAAGGCCGCCGCCGACCGCGTCATGGCCGCACTGGGCGACACCACGGGCCGCGGCATCGGCACCGTTCCCGGCAAGGACAGGACGGACGCGATCACCGCCGCCGTGCTGTCGGCCCTCTCCTAACGCCGGCTCCCTCCCCAACCACACGCAGCGGAAAACACAAGACCATGATCCATCACCTGACGGACTCCTCCCTGTTCCGCGAACGCGGGCTGATCGGCGGCCGCTGGTGCGACGGGGCTGCCGGCCGGACCATCGGCGTCCAGAATCCGGCGACCGGCGGCACCCTCGGCAGCGTTCCCGACATGGACGGAACGGATGCCCGCGACGCCATCGCCGCCGCGGCCGAAGCCTACCCCGCCTGGAGGCGGCGCACCCATGCCGACCGTGCCGCTCTGCTGGAGCGCTGGCACGCGCTGATGATCGAGAATCTGGAGGATCTGGCCCGCATCCTGACGCTGGAGCAGGGCAAGCCGCTGGACGAGGCGCGCGGCGAGATCCGCTATGGCGCCTCCTTCGTCAAGTGGTTCGCCGAAGAGGCGCGCCGGATCGGCGGGACCACCATCCCCTCCCCCACCCCCGACCGCCGCATCGTCGTGCTGAAGGAGCCGGTCGGGGTCTGCGGCATCATCACGCCGTGGAATTTCCCCAACGCGATGATCACCCGCAAGGTCGCCCCGGCGCTGGCCGCCGGCTGCACCGTGGTCATCAAGCCGTCGGACTTCACGCCCTATTCGGCGCTGGCGCTGGGCGTGCTGGCCGAGCGGGCGGGCATCCCGGCCGGCGTGGTCAACATCCTGACCGGCCGGCCGGAAGCCATCGGCGAGGAGCTTCTGGCGAACGAGACCGTCCGCAAGATCTCCTTCACCGGCTCCACCCGCGTCGGCTCGCTGCTGATGCGCGGCGCCGCCGACGGCATCAAGCGGCTGAGCCTGGAGTTGGGCGGCAACGCGCCCTTCATCGTGTTCGACGACGCCGATCTGGATCAGGCGGTGGAGGGGGTCATCCTCTCCAAGTTCCGCAACGGCGGGCAGACCTGCGTCTGCGCCAACCGCATCCTGGTGCAGTCGGGCGTCTATGAGGCGTTCCGCGACCGGCTGGTCGCCCGCGTCAATGCCATGCGGGTGGGATCGGGGCTGGAAGCGGGGGTCGCCATCGGCCCGATGATCAACGCCGCCGCCGTCGCCAAGATCGAGCGCCACGTCGCCGATGCGGTGTCCAAGGGGGCCAGCATCGCGTCGGCCGCCGTCGCGGCGGCGGGTGCGCAGTATGTCGCCCCGGTGGTGCTGACCGACGCCACCACCGACATGCTGCTGGCGCATGAGGAGACCTTCGGCCCGGTGGCGCCGCTGTTCCGCTTCGAGACGGAGGAGGAGGCCATCGCACTCGCCAACGCGACGCCTTTCGGGCTGGCCGCCTATTTCTACACGCAGAACCTCGCGCGGTCCTGGCGGGTGGGAGAGGCGCTGGAGGCCGGCATGATCGGGCTGAACACCGGCGCGATTTCCACCGAAGTCGCCCCCTTCGGCGGCGTCAAGCAGTCCGGCCTGGGCCGCGAAGGCGCGCAGGTCGGCATTGAAGAATATCTGGAAATGAAGACCTTCCACATCGGCGGGCTGGGGTGAGCGGCGTCATAGGCCAGTGACGATCCCACAAAGGCGCCCGGCACGCCGGGCGCCTTTTCTCCAGTCGGCTTTCTCCAGTCGGGCAACCGGCTTTTTCCACGATATCTAATAGCCTTTTTCCGCTGTCCTGACGTTGGGCAGAGTGGAACGCGAGCAGGATCATGGCACCCATCCCGAGGCATCTCATACCCAAGGTCGAGCGGGCGCTCGCCTCGTCCCGGGTCGTCAACGTCATCGGTCCACGCCAGGCCGGGAAGACCACCCTCGTCCGCGACCTCATCGACTCCGCCGTCTACGTTACGCTCGACGCAGACGATCTGCGCTCTTCACTCGACAGCGACCCTTATGGGCAATTGCAACTGCTATCCAAGGAAGGCGCGGCCAAGCAACTGCCCATAGTGATCGATGAAGTGCAAAGGGTGTTGTCGACTTCGCTGGCTGAAGACGAACTGAAAGTTTGAACAACCTGCTTTCGGTTCCGCTCAGGCGGCCAGCGCGAGACCGACCGCCTCGCGCCACGCAGTGAAGGCGCGAGCGCGGGCGGCGCGGTATTCGGAGGCGGAGAGGCGGTGACGGCGCAGTTGGAAGCGGTTATGGATTGGGCTGTGGGTAGAAAGAAACCGTTGGGTGGGTGTTGGCGAACTCCCGTCCGAAGCGCAGACCCCACTCCCGGATCGTCTCGTAGCTCACTTCGATGCCGCGCGCCGCCAGGATCAACTCGACCTCCCGCAGGCTCAGACTGAAGCAGTGGTACAGCCACACGGCCTCGCTGATGATCTCGGCCGGGAAGCGGAAGCCGCGGTAGGGGTTGCGGGTCGTGTTCATGTCCGCGAACATGCCACGAGAGTCCCGCTCCCGCCAATCTGACAGCACCTTGCCACGATGCCAAGCCGGCCACACCATCCGATGCCGCCGACGTCCAGCTTTCAGCACGCGGCCCACTGCTCCCGCAAGGCAGCCCACAGGCGACGCTTACGATGCGGCCGTCTTCGAAGCACTTGATTTTATCCGCCTTGCGGTGGGAACAGACTCTCCGCTTCAAGCATATTGCGCGACGCCGTTCCCGAGCGACCAATTTTCCTTTGCCACTTCAACGATGTTCACGAAGACATCCTGTGGCCGTATGCCAGGGTTCTCGCCGAGCAGTTCCATAATCCGCTGGAATAGCGCCTTCTTCTGCTCCACGGTCCGAGTGTTGTTCGCAGTGATCTGGATGTAAACGAGGTCGTCGCTTCGATCGACTCCAAGATAAGATGCGCCATAGCGGAAGTTTGTGGCGCCGTGCTCAGTGATGGCCATGAACTGATCGTCTTCGGGCACGTTGAAGGTCTCGTGCATTGCGCGGTATAGACCATCGAAGATTGCCTGCCGATACGCTTCCGATTTTCCGGCGCGCAGTGAGATGTGAACGAGTGGCATTGTAAGTCCTTTCCGTTATGTCGGCCTTGACAATAGCCATGGGGCAGTCATTTTCATATGCTATGAGTTTCAATATCTGAGATAACGTTTTGAAATGATTGGGGCGCCTCTCGACCTTGATGCGGTGCGGGCTTTCGTACGCATCGCCGAACTGGAGAGCTTCACGCGCGCGGCAGAGGCCACCGGGACGACGCAGGCCGCGGTTAGCTTGAAGCTGAAGCGCCTTGAAGAGCGGCTCGGCTGCCGCCTCTTCGAGCGGACGCCGCGTTATGTTCAGCTGTCGGCACGCGGCGCCGCCTTCCTGGATCATGCCCGCGACTTGTTGGAGGCCCATGATCGTGCGCTTGCCTCGCTGACGCGGGGACGCCAGCGCATCGCCATCGGCATCAGTGACCATGTAGCAGGACCGGAGCTCCCCGCGCTGATCGCCCGGATGAACGCACAGGATCCGCAGTTGGTGATCGAAATCCGGATTGGATCATCGGGTGACCTGCTTCAGAGCTTTGACCGGCGGGAACTCGACACGGTGATCGTCCGCTTGCACGCCGGGAGAACCGACGGGGATCTCCTCACCGAAGAGCAGTTCGGCTGGTTTGCGGCGCCAAGCTGGCAACATCGGGCGGACGAACCGTTGCCGATCGCCACGATGGCCGAGCCCTGTGGAGTGCGGGCGTTGGCGGGGGAGCTTCTCGACACGGCAGGCATGCCATGGACGGAGATTTTTGTCGGCGGCGGCGTGACCGCGGTGGCGGCAGCCGTGATGGCCGGTCTCGGCATCGCGGCATTGTCGCCGCGCATGGTACCGTTCGGCGCCGTCGACGTCGGTCCGCGGCTGGGGCTTCCGGCCTTGCCGCGCCTGCCCGTGATCCTGCACACCAGGGTCAGAGATGGACAACCGCGTGCCGCGCTCGCTGCCCTGTCGGCAGCCTTCAGGAGCGCGGTTCGAGGCTGATGAGCTCCTTCAGCAGCGCACGTTTCGTTAAAAGGCCCGCCAGTCGTTCGATCATACGGTCGGCCATGGGCTGCGATACGGTGCTGTCAGGTTGGCGGGAGCGGGACTCTCGTGGCATGTCGCGGACATGAACACGACCCGCAACCCCTACCGCGGCTTCCGCTTCCCGGCCGAGATCATCAGCGAGGCCGTGTGGCTGTACCACTGCTTCAGTCTGAGCCTGCGGGAGGTCGAGTTGATCCTGGCGGCGCGCGGCATCGAAGTGAGCTACGAGACGATCCGGGAGTGGGGTCTGCGCTTCGGACGGGAGTTCGCCAACACCCGCCCAACGGTTTCTTTCTACCCACAGCCCAATCCATAACCGCTTCCAACTGCGCCGTCACCGCCTCTCCGCCTCCGAATACCGCGCCGCCCGCGCTCGCGCCTTCACTGCGTGGCGCGAGGCGGTCGGTCTCGCGCTGGCCGCCTGAGCGGAACCGAAAGCAGGTTGTTCAAACTTTCAGTTCGTCTTCAGCCAGCGAAGTCGACAACACCGCCTCCCGCCGATCACTGGATGCGGTCGAGCGCCTTGTAATACAGCCCGACCAGCGGCAGGAACCAGGGCTTGCCGAAATGGCCGGGGACGGCGGGCCAGGACATATCCTTCAGCGGGTTCCGGTCCTCGCGCCCCAGGATCGCGTCGGCCATGGTCATGCCGAGATGGGTCGACAGCTGCGCCCCGTGGCCGGAATAGCCCATGGCGTACCACAGCCCGTCCTGGTAACCGGCGCGCGGGTAGCGGTCGCTGGTCATGTCCACCAGCCCGCCCCAACAGTAATCGATGTCGATGCTGGCGATCTGCGGGAAAATCCTTGCGAGGCTCGCGCGCAGGATCGCCCCGCTCTTGGCGTCGGACTGCTGATCGGACGTTGCCGAGAAGCGGGCGCGGCCGCCGAAGATCAGCCGCCGGTCGGGCGACAGGCGGAAGTAGTTGCCGATGTTCATCGATGTGACGTAGGTGCGGTTGCCCGGCACCACCGATGCGATCTCGCCGTCGCTGAGCGGACGGGTGGCGATGATGAAGCTGCCGACCGAGATGATGCGGCGGCGGAAATGGCTGAAATTCGGCGTGGTGTAGGCGCCGGTGGCGACCAGCACCTCCCTGGCGGTGACCGTGCCGCGCGGCGTGGTCAGCGTGTGGCGGTCGCCCGTGCGGGCGATGGCGCCGACCGGCGCGTTTTCGACCAGAACCGCGCCATGGCGCTTGGCGGCGTCGGCCAGCCCGACCACGAAGCGGCCCATATGCATCATGGCGCTCTTGCGCGACAGCATCGCACCAAAGAACGGCGAGCCGACCTCTTCCTTCAGCTCTTCGGCGGTCAGCAGGGCGGTGTCGGGATCGACCTCGCGGTGTACCACCTCGAAGTTGCGGGCGATGGCGTCGAAATGCGCCGGCTTGGAGGCCAGCTTCAGCTTGCCGGCGCGGCGGAAGCTGCAATCGATCCCCTCTTCGGCGATCAGCGCCTCCAGCGTGTCGATGGACTGGTCGAAGGCCCGGTAGAGCGCGACGGCGCGCTCCGTCCCCAGCGCGGTCTTGGCGGCGATGAAGCTGTGGGCCAGACCGTTGTTGAGGTGCCCGCCGTTGCGCCCCGAAGCGCCGCCGCCGATGCGGTCGGCCTCCAGCACGATCACCCGCGCCCCGGCCTTGGCGAGCTGGCGGGCGGCACCCAGGCCGGTGAACCCTCCTCCGACGACGGCGACGTCGTAATGGCCCTCGACGGTTCCTTCGGCTCCGCCCGTGAAGGCCGGGGCGGTGTCGTGCCAGTAGGAGACGAATTTCATGACCTGGGTCCTTGTCGTTGCAGCCCGAACCTCGAAAGTTCCGCCCCTTACAGACCGACCACGCCGGGCAGGCCGGAAATGTCGGAAATCTCGACATAGCCGTAATAGGGATTGGCCGGTTCGTGGCCGCGGTTGACCCACACCTTGTTGCGGATCCCCAGATCGTGCGCCGACATCAGGTCGTAGCGGAAGGAGGAGGAGCAGTGCAGGATGTCCTCCGGCCCGCAGCCGAGCATGTCGAACATGTATTCGAACGCCTGGAAGCGCGGCTTGTAGGCCTGCGCCTGTTCGGCGGTGTAGACGGCGTGGAAGGGCGCGCCCAGCTTCGCCACGTTCGACGGGATCTGGTCGTTCATCGCGTTCGACAGGATGACCAGCGGGATTTCCTTGGCGACCTTGGCCAGGCCGGCCGGCACGTCCGGGTGCGGCCCCCAGGTGGGAACCCGCTCGTAGACCATGCGCGCATCCTCGTCGCGGAAGACGACGTTGTTGCGCTTGCAGCTGCGCTCCAGCGAATTGTGCACGACCTCGGCATAGGGCTTCCAGGCGCCCATGATCTCGTCGAGACGGTAGGCGGCGAAGTTTTTGATGAACTCCGTCATCCGCGCTTCGTCGAGGATCGACCCGTAGAGGTCGCGCGCCGCTTCGGCCATCTGAAAGTTGATCAGCGTGCCGTGGCAATCGAAGGTGACGTATTTCGGCCGGAACTGGCTCATGGCTGCTTCCTTGAGATGGAACGACGTGGGAGGGGCGAATTAGGTTAGGGCGTGACCAGCCCTGCCCCACGATCCTAACGTCGCCGCGAAGCCGGGCCTGACCGAATTGCCGGGCGCGAAAGCACAAAGTTCCGTTTCCGTCTCGGTCCTCGGCATTTGGTTGGGAGGGAAACGGCGCCAGGGCGCCCGGAACGGGGGATGGACGCCCCGTCCGCCGGTTCGGCCGCCATCGCCGCGGCATAAGATGCGGCAGGCTGCCAGAGCAAAGGTGAAAGATGTCGCGGCGGGTGTCGCCTTCAGACAAACGTCCGGGGCCGCTGCGCACACTCTTGGAGGCAGAGGGTGAAAGGACTGCCCATGAACAAGAATACGGTTCCCAAGAGAGCGATCGACTGCGCGGCGTTCGAGCCGAAGCATCTCGACGATGCGCTCGCCCTGTCGCGGCAGGCGCAATGGCCGCACCGGCTGGAAGACTGGTCGCTGCTCCTGTCGCTGAGCCGGGGGCTGGTCGCCGTGGATGCCGGATCGGGCCGGCTGGTCGGCACCGTGCTGATGACGCCCTATGGCGAGGATGCCGCCACCGTCAACATGGTCATCGTCGACGAGGGCTGGCGCGGGCAGGGCCTCGGCCGCCGCCTGATGGACGAGGCGATGGCGCTGGCGGACGGCCGCCCCCTGCGCCTCGTCGCCACCAGCGAGGGGCTGCCGCTCTACGAAAAGCTGGGCTTCCGCGAGGTCGGCACCGTCCTCCAGCACCAGGGCGAAGCCGGTGCGGTTGCGCCGGTGGCAGTGGCGGTGGCGGCGGAGGACGTCGCCCCGGCCGGCGCCGAGGATCTTGCGGCCATCGCCGCGCTGGACGGCCAAGCCTTCGGCGCCGACCGCCGCCTGCTGCTGGAGCGCATCGCCGGGGTCGGGTCCTTCACGCTGCTGCGCCGGAACGGCGTCCCCGCCGGCTTCGCCGCTCTGCGCGATTTCGGCCGCGGGCAGGTCGTCGGCCCGGTGGTCGCCCCCGACGCGGACGGCGCCAAGGCCCTGATCGGCCCGATCCTCGCCGCGCATCCGGGAAAATTCCTGCGGGTGGACACCACCGCCGACACCGGCCTCGCCCCATGGCTGGCCGATTGCGGTCTGCGTCCTGTCGGCGGCGGCATCGCCATGCGCCGCCCGGCACCGGCGGCAGCTCCCGCTTCGCCCGCCCCCGTTTCGACTTTCGCGCTCGCCAGCCAGGCACTCGGCTGATCCGGAGAGGACCATGCTCAGCAATTCCCTGATCGAACTCGACCGTGCCCATCTGGTCCATCCCGTCGCCTCCTATCGCGGCCATGAGAAGGCCGGGGTGCGGGTGATCGCCTCGGGCGCCGGGGCGACGGTCACCGACGCCGCCGGCCGCCAGCTGGTCGACGGCTTCGCCGGCCTGTGGTGCGTCAACGCCGGCTACGGGCAGCAAAGCCTGATCGACGCCGCCACCCGCCAGATGCAGGAACTGCCCTACGCCACCGGCTATTTCGGGCTTGGCAGCGAACCGGCGATCCGTCTGGCCGCGGCACTCGCCGAACGGGCGCCCGGCGACCTGAACCATGTCTATTTCACGCTCGGCGGGTCGGATGCGGTGGACAGCACCATCCGCTTCATCCGTTACTACTGGCTGGCCAAGGGGCAGCCGCAGCGCGACCAGTTCATCTCCATCGAGCAGGGCTATCACGGCTCCTCCACCGTCGGGTCGGGGCTGACCGCGCTGCCCGCCTTCCATGCCGGCTTCGGCGTGCCATTCGACTGGCAGCACAAGATTCCGTCACACTACGCCTACCGCAACCCGGTGGGCGACGATGCCGATGCGATCATCGCCGCCTCGCTCGCCGCCCTCGACGCGAAGATCGCCGAGATCGGCGGACCGGAGCGGGTCGCCGCCTTCTATGCCGAACCGATCCAGGGGTCGGGCGGCGTTCTGGTGCCGCCCGACGGCTGGATGAAGGCGATGTGCGACCGCTGCCGCAGCCTGGGCATCCTGTTCGTCGCCGACGAGGTCATCACCGGCTTCGGTCGCACCGGCCCGCTGTTCGCCTGCACCGACGACGGCGTGGTCCCCGACATGATGACCACGGCGAAGGGCCTGACCTCCGGCTATGTGCCGATGGGCGCGGTTTTCCTGTCGGACGCCGTGTACGATACCATCGCGGACGCCGCCGGCAGCAGCGCGGTCGGCCATGGCTACACCTACTCCGCCCACCCCGTCAGTGCCGCGGTGGGGCTGGCGGCTTTGCGCCTGTACGAGGACAGCCTGCTCGCCAACGGTGCCAGGGCCGGGGCGCGGCTGATGGCCGGGCTGCACGCTCTGCGCGATCATCCGCTGGTCGGCGACGTCCGTGGGCGCGGCATGCTGGCCGCCATCGAACTGGTGGTGGACAAGGAGCGCAAGACCCCCCTGCCCGCCGCCGCCGAACCGTCGCGCCGGATTTTCGACCGGGCCTGGTCCAACGGTCTGGTGATCCGCGCCTTCGCCAACGGCGTGCTTGGCTATGCCCCGCCGCTCTGCTGCACCGACGACGACATCGACGCGATCCTGGAGCGGACGGCCCAAACACTGGACCAGACCCTGGACGATCCCGACGTCCGCCGGGCGATGCGCTAGACGAAAAAGGGGGTGTCCGCGGAAAAAACCGCGAATACCTCCGTATCCAGCATTTTCTGCTGTCCAGCACCGAAGATTCGGAGACCCACACCCACCCCTTGGACCACACTGGAGGGGAAGAAGACCGAATCTCCAGGCCAGTTCAAGAGAGACCAGCTCCAAAGACATCCCGGCGGAGGTTGCCGCCGGACCTGAAACGCCCCGCCGGACCGGAACGGTTCCCCTGCGGTCCTTGATGAGGAGATGGTGCGTTGACCAAGAGTCTGCTGAGCTTCAAATATCTGACCTTCGACGTCGTCGGCACCCTGATCGACTTCGAATCCGGCATCAAGGCCTGCCTCGCCGCAATCGCAGCGGAGGCCGGCACCGATGTGGACGGCGAGGCGGCGCTGACCCTCTACCGCGAGGCGCGCTATGCCGACAATGCCGACCTGTTCCCCGACGATCTGGTGCGCGTCTATTCGGTGATCGCCCCCAAGCTGGGGCTGCCCGCCGGCACGCAGTACGGTGAACGCCTGCGGGATTCCGCGGCGGTCTGGGCCGGCTTCCCCGACAGCCGGGAGGCCATGGCGCGTCTGGCCAAGCGCTACAAGCTGATCGCGATGACCAACGCACGGCGCTGGGCCTTCACCCATTTCTCCCGCGAGCTGGGCGATCCGTTCTTCGCCGGCTTCACCGCCGACGACACCGGCGTCGAAAAGCCCGACCCCGCCTTCTTCCAGCAGGTGTTCGAGTTCGTCGAGCGCGACGGCGGCAGCAAGGACGACATCCTGCACGTCGCCCAGAGCCAGTATCACGACATCGGCGTTTCCCGCCGCCTCGGCATGACCAACTGCTGGATCCAGCGGCGGCACGCCCAGAAGGGCTATGGCGGCACCATCGAGCCCGCCGAGTTCACCGAACCGGATTTCCATTTCCGCTCGATGGCGGAACTGGCAGACGCCGTCGAACAAGCGGCCGCAGAGCCGAAGACGGCTTCCGCGTAACCGGACCAAACCGGAGCGCGCTGAAAAAGAAATGAACGAACAATCCTGAACAGAGTGAGGCAGACATGACCAAGACGCCTGAAACCCGGACTCCCAAAAACTGGACTGGGGCCGACGACAGCATGGTCGAAAGCGCCATCCGGCGCGGGGCCACGCGCCGCGACCTGATGAAGATGCTGCTGGCCGGCGGGGTGTCGCTGGCTGCCGCCGACCTCGTTCTGGGCCGCGCCGGCATGGCGCTGGCCGCCACGCCGGTGAAGGGCGGTGCGCTGAAGGCTGCCGGCTGGTCGTCCTCGACCGCCGACACGCTGGACCCGGCCAAGGCGTCGCTGTCCACCGATTATGTCCGCTGCTGCGCCTTCTACAACCGCCTGACCACCCTCGACCAGAACGGCATCCCGCAGATGGAGCTGGCCGAAAGCGTGGAATCGGGCGATGCCAAGACCTGGACGGTCAAGCTGCGCAAGGGCGTCACCTTCCACGACGGCAAGTCGCTGACCGCCGACGACGTGGTGTATTCGCTGAAGCGCCACCTCGATCCCGCCGTCGGTTCCAAGGTCGCGAAGATCGCCGCGCAGATGACGGAGTTCAAGGCGGTCGACAAGAACACCGTCGAGATCACGCTGGCCAGCCCCAACGCCGATCTGCCGACCATCCTGGCCACCCACCACTTCATGATCGTGGCCGACGGCACCACCGACTTCTCGAAGGGCAACGGCACCGGCGCCTTCACCTGCAAGAGCTTCGAGCCCGGCGTGCGCTCCATCGGCCTGCGCAACCAGAATTACTGGAAGGGCGGACCGAACGTCGACTCCTTCGAGTTCTTCGCGATCAGCGACGACAATGCCCGCGTCAACGCGCTGCTGTCCGGCGACATCCATCTCGCCGCGTCGATCAACCCGCGCTCCACCCGTCTGGTGGACGGACAAAAGGGCTTCGCCCTGTCGAAGACGACGTCCGGCAACTACACCGACCTGAACATCCGCCTGGATATGGAGCCGGGCAGCCGCAAGGACTTCGTCGATGGGATGAAGTACATCGTCAACCGCGAGCAGATCGTCAAATCGGCCCTGCGCGGCTTCGGCGAGGTGGGCAACGACCAGCCGGTCTCGCCCGTCAACCCGTACCACAACGCCGCCCTGAAGCCGAAGGCCTACGACCCGGAAAAGGCGAAGGCGCTCTTCAAGAAGGCCGGCGTCCTGGGTCAGTCGATCCCGGTGATCACGTCGGATGCTGCATCGTCGGCCATCGACATGGCGATGGTGATCCAGGCCTCCGCCGCCGAAATCGGCATGAAGCTCGACGTCCAGCGCGTGCCGTCCGACGGCTATTGGAGCAACTACTGGCTGAAGTCGCCGATCCATTTCGGCAACATCAACCCGCGCCCGACGCCGGACATCCTGTTCTCCCTGCTCTACGCCTCCGAAGCGCCGTGGAACGAGAGCAAGTACAAGTCCGAGAAGTTCGACAAGATGATGATCGAAGCGCGCGGCATGCTCGACCAGGCCAAGCGCAAGGAGATCTACAACGAGATGCAGGTGATGATCGCCGAAGAGGCCGGCACCATCATCCCCGCCTACATCTCCAACGTGGACGCCATCAACGACAAGTTGAAGGGCCTCGCCCCCAGCCCGCTGGGCGGCATGATGGGCTACGCTTTCGCCGAGTATGTCTGGCTGGCCGCCTGATACAGTGGGCGGGCGGAACGGGACGGCCGCAGGGCCGGCCGCTCCGGCCCGTCGCGGCCCATTCGGGCAACCCCTCCGGGGGCGCCTCGCCTTGCGGAGGCCAAGCATGACATCACGCGTTCCGTCCCTCATCCTTGGTCGGCTGCTCATCGCACTGGTCACGCTGACGATCGTGTCCTTCGCCGTGTTCTTCGCCACCACCCTGCTGCCCGGCGATACGGCGACCATCCTGCTGGGGCAGGCGGCGACGCCGGAAGCCGTCGCCGGCCTGCGCACGGCCATGCATCTCGACGAGCCGGCCCTGCTGCGCTTCGTCTACTGGATCGGCGGCCTGTTCCAGGGCGATCTCGGCACCTCCTACGCCAACCATATGCCGGTGGCCGCGCTGATCTCCGGCCGGCTCGCCAACACCCTGAAGCTGGCCGGGCTGACCACCCTGGTTTCGGTGCCGCTGGCGCTGACGCTGGGCATCACCGCCGCCATGTGGCGGCGCACGCTCTATGACCGCATCGTCACCATCGCCACCATCGGCGTCATCTCGGTGCCGGAATTCGTGCTGGCGACCCTGGCCGTTCTGGTGTTCGCCGTTTACCTGAAATGGCTGCCGGCCCTGTCCTTCACCTACAACGTCGACAGCTTTTCCGGTCTGCTGCGGGCTTACGCCATGCCGGTCATCACCCTGACCTTCGGTGTGTCGGCGCAGATGATCCGCATGACCAGGGCCGCCGTGATCGAGACGCTGAACACGCCCTATGTCGAGATGGCGCTGCTGAAAGGGGCGTCGCGCCCCCGCATGGTCCTGCGCCACGCCCTGCCCAACGCGCTGGGGCCCATTTCCAACGCGGTGGCGCTGTCGCTCTCCTATCTGCTGGGCGGCGTGATCATCGTCGAGACGATCTTCAACTATCCGGGGATCGCCAAGCTGATGGTCGATGCGGTGTCCACCCGCGACCTGCCGCTGATCCAGTCCTGCGCGATGATCTTCTGCTTCGGGTATCTGATCCTGATCACCACCGCCGACATCGTCGCCATCCTGTCGAACCCGAGGCTCCGATGAAGACACATTCTTCCACCGGCTCGCTGGCGGCGTGGTCGGGCTACCGGATCAATCTGGTCGGCCTCGCCGCCTTCTCCGTCGTCCTGTTCTGGGCGCTGGTCGCCCTGTTCGCCCCCTACATCACGCCCCATTCGGTGGGCGAGATGATCGACCTCGATTATTTCGGCCCGATGCGGCCCGGCCTGTGGCTGGGGTCGGATTATCTCGGCCGTGACATGCTGTCCCGCATCATCTACGGCGCCCGCTACACCGTCGGCATCTCGCTGGCCGCGGTGTCCATCGCCTGCTTCACCGGCGTGGTGCTGGGCATGACCTCGGCGGTGCTGCGCGGGCCGGTGGACATGGTGGTCAGCCGCATCCTCGACGCCATGAACTCCATCCCCAGCAAGCTGTTCGGCCTGATGGTGGTGGCGGCGGTGGGCTCCTCCATCCCCGTGCTGATCCTGACCCTGTCGGTGATCTATGTCCCCGGCGCCTACCGCTTCAGCCGGGCGCTGGCGATCAACATCGACACGATGGATTTCATCATGGTCGCCCGCATCCGGGGCGAAAGGCTGCCCTATCTGATCGCATCGGAAATTCTGCCCAACATCATCGGCCCGGTGCTGGCCGACCTCGGCCTGCGCTTCGTCTTCATCGTCCTGCTGCTGTCGGGCCTGTCCTTCCTGGGGCTGGGCGTCCAGCCGCCCTATGCCGACTGGGGGGCGCTGGTGCGCGAGAACATCGGCGGCCTGCCCTTCGCGGCACCGGCGGTGATCGTGCCGTCGCTGGCCATCGCCACCCTGACCATCAGCGTCAATCTGCTGATCGACAATCTTCCGCAGAAGATCCGGGACCGGAGTGCTTCCTGATGACGAACCTTGTCGAAATCCGCGGCCTGACGGTCGAGGCCACCACCGATTCCGGCCGCTGGATCCAGATCCTGAAGGGCATCGACCTGGACATCGCCGCCGGCGAGACCGTCGCCTTCATCGGCGAAAGCGGCTCCGGCAAGACCACCGCCGCCATGACGCTGCTCGGCTACGCCCGTCCGGGCTGCCGGATTTCCGGCGGAACGGTTAAGGTCGACGGCCATGACATGGTGACGCTGCCGGAAAAGGAGCGGGCCGCCCTGCGCGGCACCACCGTGGCCTATGTGCCGCAGAGTGCCGCCGCCGCCTTCAACCCGGCCTCGACCATCATGGAGCAGGTCATTGAGGTGACGCGGATCCATCGCCTGATGCCGCCGGACGAGGCCCGCCGCCGGGCGGTCGCCCTGTTCCGCGCCCTGTCCCTGCCCAATCCCGACAGCATCGGCGACCGTTACCCGCATCAGGTGTCGGGCGGCCAGCTGCAACGGCTGGCGGCGGCGATGGCGCTGATCGGCGATCCCAAGGTGGTGATCTTCGACGAGCCGACGACGGCGTTGGACGTCACCACCCAGGTGGAGGTCCTGCGCGCCTTCAAGGCGGTAACCGCCCAGCACCGGATCGCCTGCGTCTATGTCTCCCACGATCTGGCCGTGGTCGCCCAGATCGCCGACCGCATCATGGTGCTGCGCAACGGCGCGGTGCAGGAAACCGGCAGCGTCCACGACATCCTGACGCGCCCGACCCACCCCTACACCCAGGAATTGCTGCACGCCTTCCACCCCGACACCGGTGGGCGCGAGGCGCTGCCCGCCGCCGACAGCGGCGCTCCGCTGCTGGAGATCAACACGCTGAGCGCCGGCTACGGCCCGCCGCAGTCGAACGGGCAGCCGCTGGTTCTCGCCGTCAAGGGGGTGAGCCTGCAGGTGAAGCGGGGCACCAACCTCGGCATCATCGGGGAGTCCGGCTGCGGGAAATCGACCTTGGCACGCGCCATCGCCGGGATCCTGCCGGCCTGCAAGGGCGACATCCAGTTCAATGGCAAGGAGCTGTGGCACAGCGCCCGCCAGCGCAGCCACGACCAGCTTCGTGACCTGCAGATCGTCTTCCAGCACGCCGACACCGCGCTCAATCCGGCCAAGTCCATCGAGGACATCCTCGGCCGTCCGCTGACCTTCTATCACGGCCTGCGCGGCAAGGCCCGCGATACGCGGGTCGATGCGCTGCTGGACATGGTCCGTCTGCCCCGCGCCCTGCGCCACCGCCGTCCGGCCGAATTGTCGGGCGGCCAGAAGCAGCGGGTGAACTTCGCCCGTGCGCTCGCCGCCGAGCCGAAGCTGATCCTGTGCGACGAGATCACCTCGGCCCTCGACACCGTCGTTGCTGCGGCGGTCATCGACCTGCTGAAGGAACTGCAACGCGAGCTTGGCCTGTCCTATGTCTTCATCAGCCATGACCTGTCGGTGATCGAGGCGATCTGCGACGAGATCGTCGTGATGTATCGCGGACAGACGGTGGAGACCATCATCCCCGCCAACCGGCAGCAGCCGCAGCACCCCTATTCGAAACTGCTGTTCTCGTCGGTTCCGAAGCTGGATCCGACCTGGCTCGACACGCTCAACATCGACGCCGACCGGATGCGGGTGGCCTGACCCGCCGGCCTGACCCGCCGGTTGAGCGATCATTCGGCGAGCCGACAGACTGGGCTATTTGTGGGTAGGCGGTCACATACTGCCATATGTTCATGTCTCGTTAAGTGCGGCGGTCCACCCTGCGGCATGATGTCGAGGAGGGCGTCCAAATGACCTGTTCACAGCAGAGTGTCGCGGTCGACGGCTTCACGGCGACAATCACCGACCATGGGGATCGCCGGGAAATCACCGTCGTGCGTGCGGGGCTCGGTCCCTGGGTCTACCACGAGACCACCCTGGCGAGCCTCTCGGCCTGCGTCGAGCGGTTCACCGGGCAGTCAGCCTCGCGTCACCACGCCGATCAGCCCCGCTAGGCTGTTACCGGCGCACTGACGGAGCCCCGTTCAGAGTTCGGCGTTCAGAGCTCGGCCGCGACCGCCTTCACCGCCCTGGCCGTCGCCGCCACCACGATGTCGGCCTCCTCCCGCGTCAGGCAGAGCGGCGGGGCGAAGCCGAGGATGTCGCCCTGGGGCATGGCGCGGGCGATGACTCCCCGCTCCAGAAGTGCTGCGGACAGGCGCGGCCCGACCTTCGCCTCGGCGGGGAAGAAGCGGCGCTCGTCCCGGTCGGCGACGAACTCCACCGCCGCCAGCATGCCCTCGCCGCGCACCTCGCCGACCATCGGATGCCCGCCCAGCGCGTCGGTCAGCGCCGCGCGGAAATAGCCCCCGGTCTCGCGCGCGTTGGTCACCAGATCGAGCGTGTCGATCAGCTCCAGATTCGCCACCCCGGCGGCGGCGCAGAGCGGATGGGCCGAATAGGTCCAGCCATGGCCGATGGGGCCGAGCTGGTCGGAGCCCTGCTCCAGCACCTTCCAAACCCGGTCGCCGACGATCACCCCCGACAGCGGCGCATAGGCGGAGGTCAAGCCCTTGGCGATGGTGATGAGGTCGGGCTTGATGCCGTAATGGTCGGAGCCGAACATGCTGCCGAGCCGGCCGAACCCGGTCACCACCTCGTCGGCGATCAGCAGGATGTCGTGCTTGTCCAGGACGGCCTGGATCTTCTCCCAATAGCCGGCGGGCGGCGGAACGATGCCGCCGGTGCCCAGCACCGGTTCGCCGATGAAGGCGGCGATCGTCTCCGGCCCCTCCGCCTGGATCAGCGCCTCCAGCCGGTCGGCGCAGTGCTGGGAGAACTGCTCCTCGCTCATGCTGCGGTCGGCCCGGCGGAAGTAATAGGGGGCTTCGGTGTGCAGCACCGGCGGGCGCGGCAGGTCGAAGGCCTTGTGGAACAGCTCCAGCCCGGTCAGGCTGCCGGTCATCACCCCCGACCCGTGATAGCCGCGCCAGCGCGAGATGATCTTCTTCTTCTCGGGCCGGCCGAGGATGTTGTTGTAATACCAGACCAGCTTGATGTTGGTCTCGTTCGCGTCCGATCCCGACAGGCCGAAATAGACGCGCGACATCCCGGCGGGCGCCCGGTCGACGATCATCTTGGCCAGCGTGATCGACGGTTCGCTGCCATGCCCGACATAGGCGTGATAATAGGCGAGCTTGCCGGCCTGCTCGGCGATGGCGTCGGCGATCTCGCGGCGGCCATAGCCGACATTGACGCAATAGAGGCCGGCGAAGGCGTCCAGGCTGCGCTTGCCGTCACGGTCGGTGATGTAGACGCCGTCGCCGCCGGTGACGACGCGGGTCGGCGTGTCGCCGCGGGCATGCGCCGCCATGTGGGTCGACGGGTGGAAGAAATGGTCGCGGTCCCAGGCGGTCAGCTCGTTGGTCAGGTCGGTCATGGCGTTTCTTTCCCGATAAGAAATTCGCTTCAGGCGGCGGGGTCAGGCGGCGTCGAGGCAGACGTATTTCAGCTCGGTGAAGGCCTCCATCCCATGGCGCGAGCCTTCGCGGCCAAGGCCGGATTGCTTGACCCCGCCGAAGGGAACCGGCGCGCCGGTGATCTTCACCCGGTTGACCGCCACCATGCCGTAGTGCAGCGCCCGCGACAGGCGGAGGATCCGGCCGGAGTCACGGGTCACCAGATAGGCGACGAGGCCGTAGTCGGTGTCGTTGGCGCGGGCCACCGCCTCCGCCTCGTCATCGAAGGGCAGGATCGCGGCGACCGGGCCGAAGGTCTCCTCGCGCAGGATCAGCGAGTCCGGCGCCACGTCGGCCAGCACGGTCGGACGGTAGAACAGCGGGCCGGCGGGATGGACCTCGCCGCCGGTCAGGCAGCGGGCGCCGCGGTCGAGCGCGTCGCGGACATGGCGGGCGCATTTGTCGACCGCCCGGCCGTTCATCAGCGGGCCGATCTGCACCTCCGGTTCCAGCCCCGGCCCGACGCGCAGCGCGGCACTGCGGGCGGTGAAGGCGGCGCAGAAGCTGTCATAGAGCGGGCGCTGCACATAGATACGGTTGGCGGCGAGGCAGTCCTGGCCGGAGGTGGCGAACTTCGCGTCGATGGCGATGTCCACAGCCCGTTGCAGATCGGCGTCGGCGAAGACCAGCAGAGGCGCATGGCCGCCCAGCTCCATCACCAGCCGCTTCATGGTCGGGGCGCAGCGCGCGGCGATGCGGCTGCCGATTTCGGTGGAACCGGTGAAGCTCATGGCACGGACGCGGGCGTCGTCGCACAGCGCGCCGACGAGCGGCTCCGGATCGCCGGTCAGGACGTTGAACACGCCGGCGGGGATGCCCGCCCGCTCCGCCAGTTCCGCCAAAGCCAGCGCCGACAGCGGCGTCTCGGACGACGCATGCGCCACCACGGTGCAGCCGGCGGCCAGCGCCGCCGCCGCCTTGCGCGTCAGCATGGCCGACGGGAAGTTCCACGGCGTCGCCATGCCGACCACGCCCAGCGCCTCCCGCCGCAGCAGCATTTCGGCGCCGGGCAGATGGCTTGCGATGCCCTCGACGCCCACCCGCTTGGCTTCCTCCGCGTACCATTCGACGAAGGAGGCGGCGTAGTCGATCTCCCCCCGCGCTTCGGCGAGCGGCTTGCCCTGCTCCAAGGTCATCAGCAGGGCCAGATCCTCCCTGGCCGCGGCGATGCGGTCGAACCAGTCGCGCAGCCGGGCGGCGCGGTCCTGGGGCAGCCGGGCGCTCCAGGCCGGGAAGGCAGTGAAAGCGGCGGTGACGGCGGCGGTCGCCTGGGCGGCGTCCAGCGCCGCGACCTGGGCGAGGGTCCGCCCGCTGGCCGGGTCGGTCACCGCGAAGGTGGAGCCGTCCGGTGCCGCGGTCCAGCGTCCGCCGACATAGGCGAGTTCACGCAGCAACCGGCGGTCGCTCAGGCGGCCGACGGCGTCGTGACGGTCCAGGCGGGACAGCTGCGCGGTCATGGACACCTCCGGAATAAGGGGGGCAGCGCCGAAGCGCCGGTATTCCGGAGTCTAGCGGGGATGCGGTGGAGACTGTGTCCGAACTGGGCCTGCGTGGCGGAGAGTGTCTCTTTCCCAAGGTGGGCAGAAAGAGAAAGTCTCTATCAGGGTGGGACGGACCCGCCCGGCTCCTCCATCAGCGCCTCCAGCGGCATCGCCGCATCGTCCTTCACCGTCCGTGTGACGATGTAGGTGAAATAGCGGTCGATCCCGGCGTCGCCGTCCAGCAGCCGGTCGATGATCCGCTGATAGGCATCCACGTCGCGCGCCACCACCCGCAGGACATAATCGACCCCGCCGCCGACCGACCAGCAGGAGACGATGCCGGGCTCGGCCTTGACCGCCCGTTCGAAGCGGTCGAAATCGACCTGCCGGTGGCTGCCCAGCGTCACCTCGACCAGCGCCATCGCGAAGGGCGTCACCTGCCGCAGCGCCAGCCGCGCGTGATAGCCGACGACGATGCCGGCCTCCTCCAGCCGGCGCAGCCGCACCCAGCACGGCGTCGGCGACAGCCCCACCCTGTCGGCCAGAGCCAGCTTGGTGATGCGGCCGTCCCGCTGGATTTCCGAAAGGATGCGCAGGTCGATGGAATCGAGCTTCAGGTCGGGCATGGGGCGGGACGCCTCTGGAAAATGACGACCCGACGATGTCCGCGCTTTCCGCCATTGTCAAATGTGGTGATTTCCAGCAGAAATGTTGCATGACAAAGTGGCACCCCGATGCATCGGCTTTGAGCAGGCCCGTCTATCTCTCGCTGGCCGATCAGGTGCAGCGGGCGATCGTGCAAGGCCAACTGGCGGTCGGCGACCAGCTGCCCACCCACCGGCAGCTCGCCGACGAATTGGGCATTTCCGTCCAGACCGTCAGCCGCGCCTACGAGGAGCTGATCCGGCGCGGTCTGATCAGCGGGGAGACCGGGCGCGGCACCTTCATCCGCGCCGTCCAGACCGAGGTCGATCCGCCCTACATCCCGCAACGCACCGACGAGGTGATCGACCTGTCGATCCTGAAGCCGGTGTGCGAGCCTCTGCATGTGGAGGCGATGCGGGGGGCGCTGGTGGAGCTTGCCGCCAGCCTGCCGCCGGCCGTGGTGCTGTCCTTCCGTCCCAACACCCTGTTCGCCCGCCACCGGGCGACGGCGGTGTCCTGGCTGCGCCGGTGCGGGGTGGAGACGACGGCGGCGAACGTCACCCTGACCAACGGCGCCACCGCCGGCATGACCATCGCCCTGATGGCCGCCGCCCCTCCCGGATCGACCGTGGTGACGGAGGAGGTCGGGCACCATACCCTGCTGCCGCTCGCCTCCTATCTCGGCATCAAGCTGCGCGGCGCCGCCATCGACGAGGACGGGATCCGGCCCGACGCCCTCGATGCCGCCTGCCGCGACGGCACGGCCAAGGCCCTGTTCGTCATGCCGAATCCGATCAACGCCACCGCGACCCACATGGGCGAGGACCGGCGGAGGGAGATCGCGCGGCTGGCCCAACGGCACAATCTCTCCATCGTGGAGAACGACCCGCTCGGACCCTTGCTGAGCGACCGGCGCCCGCCGCTGGCGGCCCTGGCGCCGGAACGGACCCTCTACGTCACCAGCTTCACTAAGACGGTGATGCCGGGCCTGCGCACCGGCTATCTGGTGGTTCCGGACCGGCTGCTCGCCGCCGTCACCAACCGCCATCTGGTGACCAACTGGATCGCGACGCCCATCGTCGCCGAGATCGCCACCCGCTGGGTCGAGAGCGGATTCGCGATGGAGATGGTGGAGTGGCAGCGCAAGGCCCTGCACCGCCGCCACGCGCTGGCGGCGGAGATCCTGAAGGGCATTCCCCATCGCAGCCATGCCGAGGGGCTGCATCTGTGGCTGCCGCTGGGGGAAGGACGGCCGGAGGCGACCTTCGTGTCGCATGCCCGCCATCAGGGGGTGGCGCTGGCGCCGGGCTCGGCCTTCGCCATCGGTCCCGGAACGCGCCCCGACGCGCTGCGCGTCTCCATCGGCTCCACCACCGAGGCGGAGCTGCACACCGGCCTGCGCGTGATCGTCAATCTGCTGAACAGCGACCCGGAGCCGGTTCTGCTCGCCATGTGACCGTTCCGAGCCTACCTCCTCCGGAATTGTCATGATTTGATTTTCCGGATTGACATGATTTAAGCGGTCCCGCATCGTTTGCGCACATCCACGGTCGCTAACCATTGCAAGGGAAGACCGGTGTGACCGACGCAATCATCGACATCGACCGGGTCACGAAGCGCTACGGCTCGCACACCGTGCTGCAGGACCTGTGTTTTTCAGTCCGGCCGGGTGAGAAGCTGGCGCTGATCGGGCCGTCCGGCTCCGGCAAGACGACGATCCTGCGGACGCTGATGACGCTGGAAACCATTGAAAGCGGGACCATCCGCATCGATGGCGAGCATCTGTTCCAGATGGAGCGCAACGGCAGTCTGGTCCCCGCCGACGAGGCGCATCTGCACCGGATGCGGACCAGGATCGGCATGGTGTTCCAGCTGTTCAACCTGTTCCCGCACAAATGCGTGCTGGACAACGTCACGCTGGCGCCGATGCTGACCAAGGGCGTGAGGAAGGCGGATGCCGAACGCCGGGCGATGGAGCTGCTGGACCTCGTCGGCCTCGCCGACAAGGCCCGCGCCATGCCGGCCCAGCTGTCCGGCGGCCAGAAGCAGCGGGTGGCCATCGCCCGCGCCCTGGCGCTGCAACCGAGGATCATGCTGTTCGACGAAGTGACCTCCGCCCTCGACCCCGAACTGGTGGAAGAGGTGCTGAGCGTCATGCGGATGCTGGGGTCCACCACCGACATGACCATGTTGCTGGTCACCCACGAGATGAGCTTCGCCCACGATTTCGCCGACCGCGTGCTGTTCTTCGACCGCGGCCGCATCGTGGAGGAAGGGCCGCCCGACGTGCTCTTCACCAATCCGACGCACGAGCGGACCCAGGCCTTCCTGAAAAAGATCATCGCTGCCGGACAGCGGATCTGACGGTTCAGCGTATCTGAAGGCTCGGCGCATCCGACTGCGTCCGTTTCCGCTTTTTCCCCGAACGCAGGAGATCTCGGCTTCATGGCTGATTGGGCCGGCTATCTGGGCTTGATGCTGGACGGCGCGCTGGTGACGGCGAAGCTGACTGTGCTCGGCTGCGCGCTGGCCCTGCCGGCCGCCTTCCTCGCCGGGCTGGGCCGGCTGTCGCGCTATTCCACGGTGCGCGCCCTGTCGGTCGCCTATATCGAGTTCTTTCGCGGCACGTCGATCTTCGTCCAGCTTTTCTGGGCCTATTTCGTCCTGCCGCTGATCGGGGTGACGCTGACGCCGCTGCAAGCCGGCGTGCTGGCGCTCGGGCTGAATGTCGGCGCCTATGGCGCAGAGGTGGTGCGGGCGGCGGTGCAGTCCATCGGGCGCGAACAGCACGAGGCCTGCGTCGCCCTGAACCTGACGCGCTGGCAGAGCCTGCGTCACGTGCTGCTGCCGCAGGCGGCGGTGGTGATGGTGCCGACCTTCTGCAACAACGCCATCGAACTGCTGAAGGCGACCTCGGTCGTCTCGCTGATCTCGCTCAGCGACCTCACCTTCCAGGCGCAGGTCGTCCGTTCGCAGACCGGCAGCACCACGCTGCCCTTCCTGACCGTGCTGGTCATCTACTTCGCCTATGCCAGCCTGATCTCGGCCGGCATGAAAGCCCTGGAGCGCCGCATGACCCGCGGCCTCGACGGGCTGCGCACTTAAGGAAACCAGCCATGGAATGGGATTGGGAGTTCGTCCGCGAGATCATGCCGATGCTGCTGGACGGCCTGCGCATCACGCTGCTGGCCACCCTGCTCGGCTCCATCCTGGCCGCCGCCGCCGGGCTGGGCTTCGCCCTGCTGCGCCGCTCGAAAAGCCGGCCGGTGGCGCGCATCACCGGCTTCGTGGTGGAGTTCATCCGCGGCACCCCGCTGCTGGTGCAGCTGTATTTCCTGTTCTACGTGCTGCCGGAGCTGGGACTGCTGCTGTCGCCGCTGACCGCCGGGGTGGTGGGCTTGGGCCTCCATTACGCCACCTACACGTCGGAGGTCTTCCGCGCCGGCATCGACAACACGCCGCGCGGCCAGTGGGAGGCGGCGAAGGCCTGCAACCTCACGCCCTACCAGACCTGGCGCCACATCATCCTGCCGCAGGCGATCCCGCCGATGATCCCGGCGCTGGCGAATTATTTCGTCGCGATGTTCAAGGAAACTCCGCTGCTCTCCGCCATCACGGTGATCGAACTGATGAGCGAGGCCCGCGGCGTCGCCAACAGCAATTACCGCTATCTGGAGCCGATGACGATGGTCGGCGTCCTGTTCCTGTGCATCAGCCTGATCGCCGTGCCCGCCCTGCACCTGCTGGAACGCCGGTTCCGGCCACCCCGCTGACCGCCGACGCGCTGACACGCCGATCCCGGAGTTTTCGAGCCATGTCCTCCCTCCCCATCCTGCGCTCGGCCACTGCGCTGGCCTTCGACCACCGCCCGGTCGAAAAGCGCGTCGGTCTGGTCGTGCTGGCGACCGACCACACGACCGAACCGGACTTCCGCCGCATGGTCGCCAGCGACCGCATCGGCATCTACACCGCGCGCATCGCCTACGCCAACCCGACGACGCCGGAGAATCTGCGCCGCATGCAGCCGCGCCTCGCCGAAGGGGCGGCGCTGATCCTGCCTGACGAGCCGCTCGACGCCATCTGCTATTCCTGCACCTCGGCCAGCGTCGTGATGGGCGACGACGCCATCGAGCAGGCCATCGCCTCGGCCAAGCCGGGCGCTCCCGTCATCACGCCACCCGCCGCCGCCCGGCACGGCCTGACGGCGTTCGGTGCCCAGCGCATCGCCGTGCTGACCCCCTACACCGAACAGACCAGCCGGCCGATGGCCGCCTATTTCGGCGTGCATGGCTTCGACATCGCGCGCTTCACCTGCTTCGGGCTGGACGACGACCGCGAGATGGCGCGCATCGCGCCTGCCAGTCTGGTGCGCGCCGCCATCGAGGCGATGCCGCCGGACGCCGAGGCGCTGTTCATCTCCTGCACCGCCCTGCGCTCGGCCGGCGTCGCCGCCGAGATCGAGGACGCCATCGGCCGTCCCGTCGTCACCAGCAACCAGGCCACCGCCTGGGCCGCGCTGCGCCTGTGCGGCGACGACCGGCCTCGTCCCGAAGGCGGACGACTGATGACCCTGCCGCTGCCGGGGAAGGCTTGGTCATGAGCGGGCACGGCATCGGCCTGGAGGACGTCTTCCGCGCCCGCGCGCGGCTGGCCGGGCGGATCGTGGCGACGCCGACCGTCGCCTCACCCAGCCTGACCGCCCGCTGCGGCGCCCCGGTCTTCCTGAAGCTGGAAACCCGCCAGACCACCGGCAGCTTCAAGCTGCGCGGCGCCACCAACGCGCTGTCGGCCTTGCCGCGCGAGGCCTTGGCGACGGGGGTCGCGGCGGCCTCCACCGGCAATCATGGCCGGGCGCTCGCCCATGCCGCCGCACAGGCGGGCGTCCGCTGCGTCGTCTGCATGTCGGCGCTGGTCCCAGCCAACAAAATCGAGGGCATCCGGGCGCTGGGGGCCGAGATCCGCATCGTCGGCCGCTCCCAGGACGACGCACAGGTCGAGGTCAACCGGCTGGTCCGCGAGGAGGGCTTCGCCACCGTCCCGCCCTTCGACCATGCCGACGTCATCGCCGGACAGGGCACGCTGGGGCTGGAGATCATCGAGGCGGTGCCCGACGCCGAACTGCTGCTGGTGCCGCTGTCGGGCGGCGGCCTGATCGGCGGCGTGGCGCTGGCGGCCAAGGCGCTGCGGCCAGGCCTGCGGGTGATCGGCGTGTCGATGGAACGCGGCGCCGCGATGCATGCCAGCCTGAAGGCCGGACGCCCGGTCCAGGTCGAGGAGCTGGAGACGCTGGCGGATTCGCTCGGCGGCGGCATCGGGCTCGACAACCGCCACACCCACCGCCTTGCCGCCAGTCTGCTCGACGACGTGGTCCTGCTGACCGAGGCGGAGATTGCCGCCGGCATCGAACACGCCTATTCCGCCGAGCAGGAGATCGTCGAAGGCGCCGGCGCCGTCGGCATCGCAGCACTGCTCGCCGGCAAGGTGACGCCGCGCGGCCCGGCAATCGCGCTGCTGTCCGGACGCAACATCGCCATGGACCTGCACCGCCGCATCATCACCGGAGCTTATCCATGCCCCGCATGACCATCCTGACCGAGGCGGAGCTGCGGCGGATCGTTCCGCTCGACCGCGATGCCGTCGCCTGCATCGAGGACGCCTTCCTGGCGCTGGCAACCCGCCCGGTGGCGATGCCGCCGATCCTGCGGCTCGACATCCCGGAATTTGCCGGCGGTAGCGGGGGAGAGGTCGACGTCAAGACCGCCTATGTCCCCGGTCTCGACGGTTTCGCCATCAAGATCAGCCCCGGCTTCTTCGGCAACCCGGCGCTGGGCCTGCCCAGCGTGAATGGGCTGATGGTGCTGCTGAGCAGCCGGACCGGTCTGGTCGAGGCCCTGCTTCTCGACAACGGCTATCTGACCGACGTGCGGACCGCGGCGGCGGGGGCGGTCGCCGCCAAACACCTGTCGCGTCCCGACAGCGCCGTCGCCGCCGTCTTCGGCGCCGGGGTGCAGGCGGCGTTGCAGCTGGAGGCGCTGACCCTGGTCCGCCCGATCCGCGAGGCCCGCCTCTGGGCGCGCCAGCCCGAACGCGCCGCCGCCACCGCCGCCCGCCTGTCGGAGCGGCTGGGCTTCCCCGTGCGCGCCGCGACGGAGAGCAGGGCGGCTGTCGCCGGCGCCGACATCGTCGTCACCACGACGCCGGCCGACCAGCCGATCCTGATGGCGGACTGGCTCGAACCCGGCCAGCACGTCACCGCCATGGGGTCGGACGCCGAGCACAAGAACGAACTCGATCCCGCCATCCTGTCCCGTGCCGACCTCTATGTCGCCGACCGCCTGACGCAGACCCGTCGGCTGGGCGAACTGCATCACGCGATTGCCGCCGGCACGGTCGCCGCCGACCGGGAGTTTCCCGAACTGGGCGCCGTCATCGCCGGGCAGGCCGCGGGCCGCCCCTCCACCGATGCCATCACCGTCTGCGACCTCACCGGAACCGGGGTGCAGGACACCGCCATCGCCACGCTGGCGCGCGGCCGGGCCCTGGCGGCCGGTGCCGGCACCGTCTTCGACGCCTGAACATCCCTCCTCTTACGAGAGAGACCCCGACATGCTGGAACCGACGCTGAACTTCAGCCGGGCCGAATATGCCGCCCGGCTCGACAAGACCCGTGCCGCCATGGACAAGGCCGGCATCGAGCTGCTGATCGTCACCGATCCGTCGAACATGGCCTGGCTGACCGGCTATGACGGCTGGTCCTTCTACGTCCACCAATGCGTGATCGTGCCGCCGCACGGCGAGCCGATCTGGTACGGACGCGGACAAGACGCCAACGGCGCCAGGCGCACCGCCTATCTGGCCCATGACAGCATCATCGGCTATCCCGACCATTACGTGCAATCGACCGAGCGCCACCCGATGGATCTGCTGTCGACGATCCTGGCGGATCGCGGCTGGGGCGGGCTGTCCATAGGCGTCGAGATGGACAATTACTGGTTCACCGCCGCCGCCTACCAATCGCTGACCACCCACCTGCCCAACGCCCGCTTCCAAAACGCGACGGCGCTGGTCAACTGGCAGCGCGCGGTGAAGAGCCCGCAGGAACTCGACTACATGCGCAAGGCCGCCCGCATCGTCGAGGCGATGCACGCCCGCATCGTCGAGCGCGTCGAGCCGGGCATGCGCAAATGCGACCTCGTGGCCGAGATCTACGACGCCGGCATTCGGGGCATCGGGGGGGCGGACGGCTTCGGCGGCGACTATCCGGCCATCGTCCCGCTTCTGCCGTCGGGGGCCGACGCCTCGGCCCCGCACCTGACCTGGGACGACCGGCCGATGAAGCTGGGCGAGGGCACCTTCTTCGAGATCGCCGGCTGCTACAAACGCTATCACTGCCCGCTGTCGCGCACCGTCTTCCTCGGCACGCCGACGCAAGTCTTCCTCGATGCCGAGAAGGCGACACTGGAGGGAATGGAGGCCGGGCTCGCCGCCGCCAAGCCGGGCAACAGCTGCGAGGACATCGCCAACGCCTTCTTCGCCGTGCTGAAGCGCTACGGCATTACCAAGGACAACCGCACCGGCTACCCGATCGGCCTCAGCTATCCGCCGGACTGGGGCGAGCGCACCATGAGCCTGCGCCCCGGCGACCGCACCGAACTCCAGCCCGGAATGACCTTCCACTTCATGACCGGCCTTTGGCTGGAGGATATGGGGCTGGAGATCACCGAGAGCATCGCCATCACCGACACCGGCGTCGAATGCCTGGCCAATGTGCCGCGCAAGCTGTTCGTGAAGTCCTGACCATGGCGCCCGCCGCACTTGCCCCCTCACCCATAACCCCGACGGTCGATTTCGACCGCGACGGCGTGCAGCACGGATTTCTGCGGCTGCCCTACAGCCGCGACGATTCGGCCTGGGGGTCTGTGATGATCCCGGTCACCGTGGTGCGCAACGGCAGCGGGCCGACCGCCCTGCTGACCGGCGCCAACCATGGCGACGAGTACGAGGGCGCCGTCGCCCTGTTCGACCTCGCCCAGACCCTCACCGCCGACCGGGTCGCCGGCCGGGTCATCATCGTTCCGGCGATGAATTATCCGGCCTTCCAGGCGGGAACCCGAACCTCCCCCATCGACAAGGGCAACCTGAACCGCAGCTTTCCCGGCCGCCCCGACGGCACGGTGACGCAGAAGATCGCCGATTACTTCGCCCGCGAACTCCTGCCGCTGGCCGATCTGGTGATGGACATCCATTCCGGCGGCCGGACGCTGGACTTCGTTCCCTTCGCCGCCGCCCACATCCTGCCCGACAAGGACCAGGAGGCGCGCTGCTTCGCTGCCGTGGCCGCCTTCGCCGCGCCCTTTTCCATGCGCATGCTGGAGATCGACGCGGTCGGCATGTACGACACGGCGGCGGAGGAGCTGGGCAAGACCTTCGTCACCACCGAACTCGGCGGCGGCGGCACCGGGCGGGCGGAGACCATCGCCATCGCCAAGCGCGGCGTCCGCAACGTCCTGCGCCACGCCGGAATCCTGACGGACGGCCAAGCGGCGGATGGGCAGGCGGTGCAAGCCAGCCGCTGGCTCGACATGCCGTCTGCCGACTGTTTCCGCTTCGCCGAGGACAGCGGCCTGATAGAGGCCTGCGTCGATCTGGGCCAGCCGGTGCGGGCGGGCGATCTGCTCGCCCGCATCCACCCCATCGGCCGCACGGGGCTGGCGCCGGCCGAATACCGGGCGGCGCTGGACGGCATCCTGGCGGCCCGCCATTTCCCCGGCCTCGTCAAGGCCGGCGACTGCATCGCGGTGGTCGGAACGGTCGAGAGCTGACCACTGCCGCCGCCTGTCGGAACCCGCCTCGGCAGAAGGCGGGCAAGTTGCAAGAACGGTAACCACACCGACCAAACAGGGGCCGGCGCGCCGACGGGAGCGCCGGCCGGGCACTCACCAAGTCACGAAAAAGGGACGGCCGACATGAAACACCTCAAGATCGCCAAAGGCTTCGGCATCGCCGCGGCACTCCTCACGCTCGCCGCGCCGGCCTTTGCCGCCGAAACGCTGGAGACGCTGCGCGAACAGGGATTCGCCCGCATCGGCATCGCCAACGAACCGCCCTACACCGCCGTCAAGCCGGACGGCACCGTGTCGGGTGCCGCCCCAGACGTTGCGCGCGCGGTGATGAAGAAGCTGGGGATCAACGACGTCGTCGCCTCGATCTCCGAATACGGCGCGATGATTCCCGGCTTGCAGGCCCGCCGCTTCGACGCCGTCACCGCCGGCCTGTTCATGAAGCCGGAGCGCTGCAAGGCCGTCGCCTATTCCGAGCCGATCCTCTGCGACGCCGAATCCTTCGCTTTGAAGAAGGGCAACCCGCTGAAGCTGACCTCCTACGAGGACATCGCCAAGAATCCGAACGCCAAAATCGGCGCTCCCGGCGGCGGCACCGAGGAGAAGCTGGCGTTGCAGGCCGGCGTGCCGCGCGACCGCGTGATCGTGGTGCCCGACCCGCAGAGCGGCCTGAAGATGCTGCAGGACGGCCGCATCGACGTCTATTCGCTGCCGGTCCTGTCGATCCACGATCTGGTCGGCAAGGCCAACGACCCGAACATCGAGGTGGTCGCCCCGGTCAAGGGCGCCCCGGTCTATTGCGACGGCGCCGCCTTCCGCAAGCAGGACACCGCGTTGCGCGATGCCTTCGACAAGGTGCTGGCCGAAATGAAGGCGTCCGGCGAGTTCGCCAAGATCATCGAGCCCTACGGCTTCTCCGCCGAGGCTGCGAAGCAGACCTCCCGCGAGAAGCTCTGCGCAGCATCCAACTGATCGGGCCGGCGGCTGCGCGTGGATTGAAGTCGGACGTTGGCCTGAGCTGGGGCGGGGCAGGAAATCTGCCCCGCCCCAGCCGCATTTCCATCTGCCCATAACCCCTGTCCGCCAGCCATCGTCACCGCCTCGGCAGGGCCCATTCCTTGGAATCGATGGGACAAAATGTCGCACATTCCTCTGTAGAGGAGGAAGATGGCGGTATCCGCCCAGGGTAGCCTCGTCTTCGTAATGGAAGGGAGGCTGACGTGACATTCTCTTCGAATGACCCATCGCCCATCAATCAAAGAGACCTTCGAAACGCCTTCGGCATGTTCCCGACCGGAGTTACGGTCGTCACCGTGCTCGACGAAGACGGAAATCCCCGTGGGATAACGGCCAATTCCTTCACATCCGTTTCGCTCGATCCGCCGCTGGTCCTTGTCTGTATCGGAAACCGATCGTTCAGCTTTCCGATATTCTGCAACACACCATCCTTCGCCGTGAATCTGCTGCACGCGGGACAGGCCGACGTCTCCGGCCTTTTCGCCTCCCGTTCGCCCGAGAAATTCCAGTCGACCGGCTTCGGCCCGAAACACACCGGCGCGCCGGTCCTGACCGATTGCCTCACCTGGTTCGATTGTACGGTGCATGACCGCGTGATGGCCGGCGACCATCTGGTTCTCATCGGCCGCGTGCAGGCCTTCGGCCCCGGCGGAAGCCCAGGCGGGACCGCCGGTGTGACGGCAGGCCGGACAGCCCCGCTCGGCTTCTGCCAGGGCCGGTACGCGACGGTGCACGAAGCCCCGAACGCCGGTGGGGAGATGCCGCACGGCATGCAGGTCGGCTACCTCGTCGAAGCGGACGACGGCATCCTGCTGCAATCCGACGGAACGGGCGGCTGGCGCCTGCCGGGCGGGCGCAGCCGCAAGGCCGAACGGGCACTGCCCCTGGCGGACGGCAGCACGCTGCCGCTGCGGCCGGACGACAGCTTCCTTTATTCGGTCTTCGACGTCGCCGGGCAGGACGCCGGCTGTCTGGTCTATCGCACCCGCCTCGCGGCCGATGCGGCCACCACGGTCCTGCCGCCCGGCCTCCGCGTCTTCGCGCTCGACGCCCTGCCCTTCGAGGCGATGGCGACGCGCGAGACCCGGGCGATGCTGCGCCGCTATGTCCGGGAACGGCAAGCGGACCGCTTCGGCATCTACATCGACTCAAGCGACGGCGGGCGGCTGGCGATGGTCGACGGCCGCCCCTCTCCCTGGCCCGGCGCCCTCGCCGAAAACGGCTGATCCCTCGCCGCCCCTTCACAAAAATACGAGACCGCGATGCACACCACCTGCAGGTCGCTCGAAGGCACCCGCCGCGCCCTCTATATCGGCGGACGGTTCGTCGAACCGAAAAGCGGCCGCTACATCCCGAGCTACGACCCCACCACCGCCGAGCCCTGGTACGAGCTGGCCGACGCCGGTGCTGAGGACGTCGATGCCGCCGTCGCCGCGGCGCGGGCCGCCTTCATCGATCCGGCCTGGCGGCGGATGACCCAGAGCGACCGCGGCAAGCTGGTGCGCCGTCTGGCCGAGCTGATCCTCGCCAACGCCGAGGAACTGGCGCTGATGGAGACCCGCGACAATGGCAAGCTGATCAAGGAGATGCGCGCCCAGATGCGCGCAATCCCCGACAGCTACGTCTATTTCGCCGGAATGGCCGACAAGCTGCAAGGCGACACCATCCCGGTGAACAAGCTGGACATGCTGAACTTCAACCTGCGCGAACCGCTGGGCGTCGTCGGCATGATCACGCCGTGGAACTCGCCGCTGATGCTGCTGACCGGCACGCTGGCGCCCTGCCTCGCCATCGGCAACACGGTGGTGATCAAGCCGTCGGAACACGCCACCGCCTCCACCCTGGCGCTGGCCGAGCTGGTCACCGAGGCCGGTTTCCCGGACGGCGTCGTCAATGTGGTGACCGGCGGCGGCGCCACCGCCGGCGAGGCACTGACCCGCCACCCCGGCATCGCCAAGATCGTCTTCACCGGCAGCACCCAGACCGGCAGCCGCATCGCCGCCACCGCCGCCGCCAACCTCGTGCCCTGTCAGATGGAGCTGGGCGGCAAGTCGCCCCACGTGGTGTTCGGCGACGTGGACATCGAGCGGGCGGTGAACGGCGTGGTCGCCGGGGTCTTCGCCGCAGCCGGGCAGACCTGCGTCGCCGGGTCGCGCTGCTTCGTCGAGGCCGCCATCTACGACCGCTTCGTCGAGGCGCTGGTCGCCCGCACCGGGCGCATCACCGTCAACCACCCGATGGAGGAGACCACCGACATCGGCCCGCTCGCCCTGTCGGCGCAGCTCGCCAAGGTCGAGGACTATGTCGCCTCGGGCCAGCGAGACGGCGCCCGGCTGGCCGCCGGCGGACGGCGGCCCCAGGCGGCGGGGCTGGAGAAGGGCTGGTACTTCGAGCCGACGGTGCTGGCCGACGCGCGCAACGACATGGGCTTCATGCAGGACGAGATCTTCGGCCCGGTCGTCGGCGTGGTGCCCTTCGCCTCGGAGGACGAGATGATCGCCATGGCGAACGACACCCGCTATGGCCTCGCGTCGGGCATCTGGACCAGCGACATCGACCGCGCCATGCGCTTCGCCACCCGGATCGACGCCGGCACCGTCTGGATCAACACCTACCGCGCCGCCGCCTACATGTCGTCGAACGGCGGCTTCAAGCAGAGCGGCTACGGCCGGCGCGGCGGCTTCGACGTGATGCGCGAGTTCTCGCGGTCGAAGAACGTCGTCATCGATTACTCCGGCGCCATGCAGGACCCCTTCGTCATCCGGCTGCGCTGATCCGCCCCGACCGGGCTTCTCCTCCCCCCGAGAAAAGGACAAGGACATGAAGTTCGCCGTCGCGCTTTCCATGGAGCGCTTTTCACCCGACACGCCGATGAGCGACGTGACCGGCACCATGCTGGAGCTGGTGAAGATGGCCGACCAGGGCGGTTTCGAGACCCTGTGGACCGCCGAGCACCACACCATCGAGTGCACGATCTCCCCCAACCCCTTCACCATCCTGACCTGGCTCGGCCAGCACACCGAGCGCATCCGGCTCGGCACCGCCACCATCGTCGCCCCCTACTGGAGCCCGATCCGGCTGGCCGGCGAAGCGGCGCTGTGCGACCATCTGACCGGCGGCCGGCTGGAGTTCGGCATCGCCCGCGGCGCCTACCAGTACGAGTTCGACCGCATGGCCGGCGGCATGCCCCAGCAGGAGGGCGTCGCCTACATGAAGGAGCTGGTGCCGGCGGTGCAGAAGCTGTGGGCCGGCGATTACGCCCATGACGGCCATTACTGGAAGTTCCCGCTGGCGACCTCGGTGCCCAAGCCGTTGCAGGCGCCGCACCCGCGCATCTGGGTGGCGGCCCGCGATCCCGGCACCTTCGACTGGGCCGTCGGCATCGGCGCCAGCATCCTGTCGACGCCGCTGGCCGCCCCGGCGGCCGAGATCGCCGTGCTGGGCGAGAAGTTCCGCAAGGCGGTGGCCGACCATCCGGAGGTGCCGCGCCCGCGCTTCATGATGCAGCGCCGCACCTGCTGCTACGAACGGCCGGAGGAGGCCGAACTGGCGGTGCGGCACAGCATCGACTATGGCCGCAGTTTCGAGAACCTGTTCCAGAACATCGGGACGGTGACCAACGGCTTCCCGACCGCGGTGTCCTACGAAAGCGTCGCCGGCCGCGACAACTATAAGCCGGAGAACGTCCTGAAGAACCTGATGTTCGGCACGCCGGACGAGGTGATCGAAAAGCTGCTGGACTACGAGGCGGCCGGCGTCGACCAGTTCTCGCTCGGCCTGTCCTTCAACCTGCCGGTCGAACTCCAGCGCAAGACGCTCGACCTGTTCACCCGCGAGGTGCTGCCGGTCTTCGCCGCGCGCGAACGCGACCGCCGGTTCGAGGAAGAGCGCCACCTTGCCGCGGCGGCGCCGCTCCTGGCTGCGGCGGGGCGCTGACCATGGCCGACTCCCGTCACTTCACGGTCGGGCCGGTGACGCTGAACTACCGGCTCGACGGCCGGGGGCCGGAGCCTCTGGTCTGCATCCACGGCGTCGGCTCGTATCTGGAGGCCTGGAGCGGTGTGGTCGAGCGGCTCGCCGACCGCTTCACCATCCTGACCTTCGACCTGCGCGGCCATGGCGGCTCCACCCGGATCAAGGGCCGCTACGAGATCGACGATTTCGTCGGCGAGACGCTGGCGCTGGCCGACCATGCCGGCTTCGGCCGCTTCAACCTGGCGGGATTCTCGCTGGGCGGGTTGATCGCCCAGCGCCTGACCCTGACCCATCCGGAGCGCGTCAAGCGGCTGGTTCTGCTGTCCACCGTCGCCGGCCGCAATCCGGAGGAGCGCCGGCGGGTGCTCGACCGTCTGGCGGCCCTGCAGGCCGGACAGCCGGGCTCGCACTACGACGCCTCGCTGTCGCGCTGGCTGACCGAGGACTTCCAGGAACGGAACCCGGAACTGATCCGGGGCCTGCGCGAACGCAACGCCGGGAACGACCCCGACTGCTACGCCGCCGCCTACCGCGTCCTGGCGGAAACCGATTTCGGCGGTTTCCTCGACCAGATCCGCTGCCCGACCCTGATCGCGACCGGGGAGGAGGACATCGGCTCCAACCCGCGCATGGCGCGCACCATGCACGACAGCATCCCCGGTTCGGCTCTGCACATCCTCCCCGGCCTGCGCCATTCGATCCTGATCGAGGCGCCGGACGCGGTGGCGGGGCTGATGGGACGCTTCCTGACGTCCGCCGAGCAGCCGAAGGAGGGCGCAAGCCATGGATGAACCCCTGCAACGGGCGGGCGAACGCGTCCGGCGCGACGTGCTCGGCGACGCCTATGTCGACCGCGCGATGGCGGCGGCCGACGATTTCTCCCGGCCCTTCCAGCAGATGGTCAACGAATATTGCTGGGGGCAGTGCTGGGCCGACGACGCGCTCGACCGCCGCCAGCGCAGCCTGCTCAACCTCGGCATGATCGCGGCGCTGGGCCGCATGCACGAGTTCGAGCTGCACCTGCGCGGCGCCATCCGCAACGGCCTCTCCGATGCCGAGTTGCAGGCGGCGCTGATCCAGATCGCGGTCTATTGCGGCATTCCCACCGGCGTCGAGTGCTTCCGCATCGCCCGCAAAATCCGCCAGGAGATCGCCGGGGACGGCACGGGAGGCACGCCATGATCGTCGAGGAACGCATCTACCGCATCCGTTCGGGCAAACTGCGCGAGTATCTGGCGCTGGTGCAGAGCGAGGGGCTGGCGATCCAGCAGCCGATCCTCGGCAATCTGATCGGCTACTTCGTCAGCGAGATCGGCCCGCTCAACCATGTCGTCCACATGTGGGGCTATGCCGATTTCGAGGACCGCACCGCCCGCCGTCAGCAGCTTTCCGATGATCCGCGCTGGCAGGCCTTCATCCCGAAGCTGGCGGCGCTGATCGAGACGGCGGAAAACCGCATCCTGCTGCCGACCGCCTTCTCGCCCCTGAAATGACGAACTGGCAGCGTCATGCTCCGTTTCGCAGGAACGATAGGGCTGCTTTTCCTATGTTTCGCAGGAAGACAGGAAGACGCGCAAGTCTTCCTAATGGGCACAAGTAAAAATCTTAAAGACAGGGAAAGCCCACCGAACACAACGATGGGAGACGGTTGTGACAGAACGACTGAGGGTAGAGAATCTCTATAAAGTTTTCTCCAAATCTCCCGATCCAGCCCTGCGGATGTTGGCCGCAGGTGCAAAAAAAGCTGAAGTTCTGGCAAAAACCGGAATGGTTGTAGGGTTGAACGACGTTTCATTGTCGGTTCCGAGCGGTGCCATCTATATGGTGATGGGGCTGTCGGGATCGGGCAAATCCACCCTGGCGCGCTGCATCAACCGGTTGAACGAACCGAGCGCCGGCCGCATCCTGCTGGACGGCCGCGACATCGTCGCCGCCGGCGAGGCGGAGCTGCGCGACATCCGTCGCAAGCGCATCTCCATGGTGTTCCAGCATTTCGCCCTGCTGCCCAACCGCACCGTCGCCGAGAACACCGAGTTCGGCCTGAAGCTCCAGGGGGTCTCCCCCCAGGCCCGGCGGCGCCGGGCGGAGGAGGTTCTGTCGATCGTCGGGCTGGCGCGCTGGGGCAACCACTACCCCCACGAGCTGAGCGGCGGCATGCGCCAGCGGGTCGGGCTCGCCCGCGCGCTCGCCACCGATGCCGACGTGCTGATCATGGACGAGGCGTTCAGCGCGCTCGACCCGCTGATCCGCACCGAGATGCAGGACGAACTGCTGCGCCTCCAGCGCACGCTGAAGAAGACCATCCTGTTCATCACCCACGATTTCCAGGAGGCGCTGAAGCTCGGCACGCGGATCGCCATCATGGCCGACGGCGAGCTGGTCCGCGAAGGCACGCCGCAGTCCATCGTGCTGGAGCCGGGCAGCGACTACGTCGCCGCCTTCACCCGCGAGGTCGACCGCTCGCGCCTGTTCGACGCCCGCTGGGCGATGACCCCGGTGCAGCCCGTCCCGCTGGCCGCCGGCCTGTGTCTCGCCGAGACGGGCGACGGCGGCGGGCTCGTGCTCGACGACGGCGGCCATGTCGTCGGCGCGCTCGACGCCGACACGCTTCGGGGCCTGCGCGACACCGCCGGGCTCGGGACCGGCGGCCTCGCGACTGGCGGCTTGGGCGCCCTGCGCAAGGACTTCGTCACGGTGCGCGAGTGCGACAGCCTTCTCGACGCCGCCCGCGCCCACCGGGCCGGACGGCCGATGGCGGTGGTCGACGAGGACGGCCGGCTGACCGGCACGCTCGCCGCCGACCGCATCCTGGCGGGCATCGCCGCCGCCCCTCCTCACCCAGCGGGAGGCCTGCATGCTTGACGCAAACGACCTCAACGTCTTCCCGGTCGACGCCTGGATCCAGGACGGCGTCGCGTGGATCGCGCTGAACCTTCGCCCGCTCTTCCTCGCCATCAAATGGCCGGTCGAGTATGTCCTGAACCTCAACATCTTCCTGCTCCAGGAAATCCCCTTCCTCGCCATCGTGGCGGTGGCGGTGCTGCTGGCCTGGCGGCTGGCCGGCCTGGGGGTCGCCTGCTTCAGCGCCGTCGCCCTGGTCGCCATCGCCGCGCTGGGCGTCTGGTCGGAGGCGATGACCACCCTGTCGCTGATCACCACCGCCATCGTCATCTGCGCGGCCGTCGGCATCCCCATCGGCATCGGCTGCGCCCGCAGCGACCGGATGTGGGGCGTCGTCCGCCCGATCCTCGACATCATGCAGACCACGCCGACCTTCGTGTATCTGGTGCCGGTGGTGATGCTGTTCGGCGTCGGCACGGTGCCGGGCGAAGTGGCGGTGGTGACGGCGGCGGCCCCGCCGCTGATCCGCTTCACCAACCTCGGCATCCGCATGGTCGAGACCGAGATGGTCGAGGCCGGCCTCGCCTTCGGCGCCACCAGGCGGCAGCTGCTGTGGGAGGTCCAGCTTCCGCTGGCCGTGCCGACCATCCTCGGCGGCCTGAACCAGACGGTGCTGACCGCGATGGTGATGTCGGTCGTCGTCGCCATGATCGGGGCGGAAGGTCTCGGGCTGGTGGTGCTCCAGGGCCTCGGGCGGCTCGACGTCGGCCGCGCCGCGGTGGGCGGCATCGCCATCGTCCTGCTGGCGATGATGCTCGACCGCATCACCCAGAAGATGGCCCAGCCCGGCGGCCCCGGCGGACGCCCGCTTCTCCGCAGCCTGCGCGCCCTCGTCCGCTCCAGCCGTCCGGCCACCTCCAAGCCGGCGATCTCCAGTCCGGACCAGTGATCCCCCCCGGTCCGCTCCCTGGCCCCAAACCGCAAGCCCCGCTCCACCCGAATCCCGTCCCGACCCCGTTCGAGGAAACCGCCATGCCCTTCTTCACAAAGTCGGTCGCCAAGTCCCTCTCCGTCACCGCCTTCCTCGCCGCGGCCTGCGTCCAGCCGTCGCTGGCCGCCGACCAGCCCGGCAAGGGCAAGACCATCCGCTACGCCCAGTCGGACAGCCTCGGCGCCAACTACGTCACCGCCCAGATCGTCACCGCCGCCTTCAAGGAACTCGGCTATTCGGTCAAGCTCAGCACGCTGAGCACCACCCTGTTCTTCCAGGCGGCGGCGCAGGGCGACCTCGACATCGCCACCGACATCAACTTCCCGCAGCGCGAGCCCGCCTTCCGCAAGGTGGAGCAGCAGGCGACCATCGTCGGCGGCGGCCTGATCAGGGAGGGCGGGGTCAACGGCTACCTGATCGACAAGAAGACGGCCGACGCCCACCACATCACCTCGCTGGAGCAGATGAAGGACCCGAAGATCGCCGCGCTGTTCGGCAAGGGCGGCAAGGCGGATCTGGTCAACTGCGATCCCGGCTGGAGCTGCGGCGACGTGGTCGACTTCCAGCTCGACAAGTTCGGCCTGAAGGACACGGTGACCTCGGTGCGCGGCAAGTACGAGCCGCTGATGGTGGAGGCGGTCGCCCGCGTCCGCCGCGGCGAGCCCGCCTTCTTCTATGCCTGGAGCCCGTCCTGGGTCACCAACACGCTGGTCCCCGGCAAGGACGTGGTCTGGCTGCCCACCCCGTTCGACGCCCTGCCCCCGTCGGTGCCCAACAAGGGCACGGCCCTGGTCAGCGGCGTGTCGGGCTGCGCCGGCGGCGCCGACCCCTGCCGGATGGCCATGGCCTCCTGGAACTGGAACACCGTCGCCAACCGGGACTTCATCGCCGCCAACCCGGCGGTGAAGGCGCTCGTCGAGACCATCGGCTTCCCGCTGCAGACCTGGGCCGGGTGGGAACGCAGCATCAGCGAGAAGGGCGCCAGCGAAAGCCATATCCGCGCGCTCGCCCAGGAGTGGCTCGCCGCCAACAAGCCGACCTTCGAGCAGTGGGTCGCCAGCGCCAGGGCGGCGAGCTGACCCGACATCCAACGCTCCCCAGTTTCCACCCCCCGAAGCCGCCGGCCCCCGGTCCGGCCGGCTCCGGGACCGGACATCAGAGAATCGGACAGGACATGATGGACATCGGACTGCGCAAGATCTCCACCTTCATCGAGGAGACCATCGTCGAGGGCGGCAAGCCGGCCGAACGGCCGATCACATCGGTCGTCGTCGCCGCCGTGCTGCGCAACCCCTGGGCCGGCCAGGGTTTCGTCGAGAATTTACGGCCGGAGATCCTGCGGGTGGCCCCGGTGCTGGGGGCCGAGATGACGCGGCGTCTGGTCGCCCTGATGCCGGCCGCGCGCATCGAGGCCTATGGCAAGGCCGCGTCGGTCGGCGTCAACGGCGAGATCGAGCACGCCTCCGCCCTGATCCACACGCTGCGCTTCGGCAACATGTTCCGCGAAGCGGCGCAGGGAACCACCTTCCTCAGCTTCACCAACACCCGCAACGCCCCCGGCGCCCTGCTCGCTCTGCCGATGATCCACAAGACGGAGACCGGCAAGCGGGCGCATTTCCTGACCGCCAATTTCCAGGTTCCCGACTCCCCCGGCGCCGACGAGCTGCTGGTCGCCATCGGCGCATCGGACGGCAGCCGCGCCCATCCGCGCATCGGCGACCGCTTCCTCGACATGGAGGAGATGGAAGCGGAAAAGGCCGGCGCCCGTTGAGGCTCCAGCGCGCCCGCTCCCGCCCACGCCCGGCTTTTCGAACGGATCGAGGCTTTACCGACATGCCGCTGCAACGCAGCCCGATGACGCTGCTGTTCTGTTCAGGCATCGACAATGCCGACCTGTGGCGGGAGGCCCTGCACCGCCGCCTTCCCGACGTGACGCTGCGGGTCTGGCCGGAAATCGGCGACCCGGACGACATCGACATGGCGCTGGTGTGGCAACCGCCGCCCGGCATCTTCGCCGGACTGGCCAACCTGCGGCTGGTGATGTCGCTCGGCGCCGGGGTCGAGACGCTGCTGGCCGACCCGTCGCTTCCCGACGTGCCGCTCGTCCGCATGGTGGCGGACAGCCTGAGCGACGACATGGCCGGCTTCGTCGCCCTGCAAGTGCTGCGCTGGCATCGCCATTCCGACGAGTTCGACGCCGCGCAGGCGGCGGGGGTCTGGCGGTGGCTGCCCTACCGGCCGGCCCGCGAGGTCACGATCGGGCTGCTCGGGCTGGGGGAGCTGGGACGTGCCGCCGCCGTCGTGCTGGAGGCTCTGGGATACCGCGTCCTCGGCTGGAGCCGGTCGCCAAAGCGGCTGGACGGCGTGGAGTGCTTCGCCGGCCCCGACGGGCTGGAGGCGATGCTGCCACGGTGCGACCAGCTGGTCTGCCTGTTGCCGCTGACCGCCGACACCCGCGGCATCCTGAACCGGCGCCTGTTCGCCCGCCTGCCGGCCGGGGCCGTGCTGGTCAATGCCGGGCGCGGCGACCATCTGGTCGAGGCGGACCTGCTCGACGCCCTCGATTGCGGCCGGCTGGGCGGCGCCAGCCTGGACGTGTTCAGCGAGGAACCGCTGCCGGCCGGCCATCCCTTCTGGCGGCATCCGCGCATCCGCGTCTCCCCCCACAGCGCCGCCGCCACCCACCCGGCGCAGGCGGTGGAACAGGTGGCGGCGACCCTGGCGGCCTTCCGCGACGGGCGGCCGCTGGCCAACCGGGTCGAGCGGGGGCGCGGCTATTGATGATGCCGCCGCTGCTGCCGGTGATGGCCGCCGCCGTCCTGATGCAGGCCGGCAACGGTCTGCTCCAGGCCCTGCTGCCGCTGCGCATGCAGGCGCAGGGCCTGTCGGCGGCCGACATCGGCATGGTGGCGTCCGCCTACGGCGTCGGCTTCGCCGCCGGCTGTCTGGCGGCGCCGAGGGTCGTCCGCCGGCTCGGCTTCGTCCGCGCCTATGCCGGGCTGGCGGCGCTGATGGCGATCCTCGCGCTCGCCCTGCCGCTGGCCGGCGGCAGCGTCGGCTGGGTCCTGCTGCGCGCGCTGACCGGCGTCGGCTTCGCCGGGCTGTTCACGGTGATCGAGGGGTGGATCGGCGCCGGAGCGCAGGACGGCAACCGCGGGCGGATCCTGGCGGTCTACATGGTCACCACCAAGCTGGCGCTGATGGCCGGCCCCCTCCTGCTCGACCCCGGCGGCGACCAGCCCTTCCGGCTGCTGATCCTGCTGATCCTGCTGTCGGTCCTGCCGGTCGCCGTCACCCGGCCGGTCCGCCCGGCCCTGCCGACCGCCGTCTCGCTCGACCTCAGCGGGCTGTTCAGGCTGGCGCCGTCGGCCCTGGTCGGTTGCTTCGCGGTCGGTGTGGTGACCGGCACGATGATCGCGTTCGCCCCGCTGTATGGCTTGCGCATCGGCCTGTCGGAACCGGCCGCCGCCGCCCTGCTCGTCGCCCTCCAGGGCGGCAGCCTTCTCGCCCAATGGCCGCTCGGCGCGCTGTCGGACCGGCGGGACCGCCGCGTCGTGATCGCCGCCGTGGCCGTGACCGGCGCCGTCCTGTCCGCCGGGCTGGCGCTGCTGCCGGCCGGCAGCCCGGCCTGGCTGGTGTGGGCGGGGTTCGCGCTGTGGGGCAGCCAGGTCCTGTGCATCTACGCCCTGTGCGTCGCCCACGCCTGCGACGTGGTGCCGCCGGGCCGCATCGTCCCCACGGTCAGCGGCCTGCTGGTGGTCTGGGCCGCCGGGGCGATGGTCGGTCCGGTGCCTGGCGCCCTGCTGATGGACAGGCTCGGCCCGTCGGGATTGTTCGTCTACGCCGCCGCCGGCTGCACCGCGCTGGCCGCCTTCGTCCTGATCCGCCGCGCCGTGCGGGAGCGGGATCGGGCGCCCGGCCCGCCGGCCTTCCGCCCGCTGCCGCCGGACAGCCTGACCGGAGCGGCACTCTCCGGCCCCCGGACGACTGTTGAGTCCTCTGACATCGGGCCACCGGATGCCGGGCCGCCGGAAGGGCGCTGACGTTCCGCTTTTTCCGAGTGCCGTCATCGGGTTAGAGTCGGTCGAAACCGGGCCTGGGCCCATCCCTTCGCCGGAGGAACAGTGGTCGAGACGTCGCGCATCCAGTCGCTGCGCGTGGTGGCGAGCCTGATCAATTCGGGCGGGGATCTGGCGACGGTGCTTCAGCGCCTGGTCCTGGCCGCCTGCCGCCATGCCAACTGGTCGATGGGGTCGATCATGGCGGTCGATGTCGAGCATGGCTACGCCCTGGTCGTCGTCCGCCACGACCCGACGCTGATCCAGCGCCCGCTGCCCGACCGCTGGGAGCTGGCGACCAGCCCGTCCCTGGTCGCCCTGCGGCGGAACGAGCCGATCTTCATCCCCGACGCCCGGGTATCGGAGGAGTTCCCCGGCTATCGCCGGGAGGCCTTCGAGCGCGACTACCACAGCGTGCTGGTCATGCCGATGAACTGCACCGACGACAGCGGCCGGCCGCTGGTGCTGAGCGTCGTGTCCCGCGACATCATCGAGGTGAGCGAGGAGGATCTGGCCTTCATCGGCATGATCGTCCAGCTCGGCGAGATCGCGGTGGAGCGCCAGCACCGGCTGCGCGCCGAGACGCTGGCCGCCGAACGCCTGCAACGGGCGCTGGAGGTGAACACCTCGCTGCTGCGCCAAGCGCTGGAGGACGGGGCGATGGCCACCCTTCTGCCCCGCATCCGCGATCTGCTGCCCTACTCCATCGTCATCGTCGACTTCACCGCCAACCTCGTCACCGCCGACCGGGCGCCCTGCGGCAGCGACATCGGCGACGCCGACTGGCAGGCGGCGGTCGCGACCGACCTCGGCCCCTCGATCATGAAGGCGGCGCGCGATGCCATCGACCATCCCGCCGCCACCGGGCCCGCCGCCACCGGGGCGACCCTGTTCTGGGAGGTCAACGGCAAACGCATCCGCACGGCGCCGCGCATCGACCCACTGACCGCCGACGGCGAGGTGGTCGGCGTGCTGATGATCTTTCCGGGACCGCAGCCTTACGGCCAGGCCGATCAGCTCCTGCTCGACGGCATCAAGCACGCCCTCGGCATCCAGATGCTGCGCAACGTCATCCGCTTCCGCTACGAGAACCGGACATTGACCGAGCTGTTCCTGGAACTGGTGGAGCGGCGATGGCGGGATCCGCTGGACATCGGACAGCGCGCGCTGCGGCTCGGCCTCAACCTCGATCTGCCGACCCAGATGATCCTGGTCGGGCTGCCCGGCCGCAGTCCGCGGGCAGTGAGCGCGGCGGCCGATCTCCAGCTCCCGATCCAGCGGCTCCTGTCGCTGCACGGGATCGCCGGCACGCTCGTCACCGTTCCGGCCGGTCTGGTCTGCCTCATTCCCGCCGTCGACGAGCGGAGCCATGGACCGGTCAAGCGGCTGATGGCGCAGATCGCACGGTCCGTCGCCGACATCCTGCATGCCGAGCCGTTCGTCGTGCTGACGAGCCGCTGCATGGCCCCGCCGGACTATGCGGAGGCGTGGGACCGGTCCTGGCGGATGATCCGGATCGCCGAGGAGTTCGGCCGCCCCGGCGTCCTCGATGCCCGGCAGTTCGGCCCGCTGCCCATGCTGCTGGCCGCCGCCAACACCCACGAGGTGCGCGGTTACGTCGCCGACAGCATCGGCGCCCTCATCGAATACGACCGTCAGCATGGGACGCCCTATCTGGAGACGCTTTCCGCCTATCTGAAGACGGGGTGCCGCACCAAGGCCTGCTCCGACCAGCTCGGCGTGCACGTCACCACCCTGCGCTATCGGCTGACACGCATCGAAGAGCTGTTCGGCATCGATGTCGAAAGCCCGGATCGCCGCTTCTCGGTTGAACTCGCCATTCACCTGAGCGGGGTCATCGACCGGTCCCCCTGATCTCGAGAGGGCTCCGTCAGCTCCCGCACCGGTCCTGCGGCGCTACGGCGGCGTGACCTCGATCCGGATGGAACTGAAATAGGAGGCGAGATCGTCGATGTCCGCCTCGCTCAGCGACGGGGCGACCACCGACATCATCTCGTTCCTGCGGGCCCCCGTCTTGTAATCGGTGAGCGCTTTCCGGAGGTAGATTTCCGGTTGCCCGGCCAGATTGGGCGCTTCCGGAATCCTGGAGAGCCCGTCCAGCCCGTGGCAGGTCTGGCACTGGATGGCCTTCTTTCTTCCCGCCCCTGGATCTCCGGCATGGGCGCCGGCCGCATAGACGGCCAGTCCCAGCAGGATCGGCACGCTCCACCGGTATCGCATCCTCATCCTCCCGGCCGCCCCGATCCGGCCCGATCCGGTTTGGGGCAATCGGCCTGCTGTCCGCCCCGCCCCTCATTGCCCATAGGAGATCCGGTAGACGGCTCCTGCGAAATCGTCAGACACCAGCAGCGAGCCGTCGGCCATCACCGCCACGTCGACCGGCCGCCCCAGATATTCGCCGTCCGAGGTGAGCCAGCCTTCGGCGAAGACCTCGGTCTTGTCCGCGGTGCCGTCCGGCTTGAGGGAGGTGAACATGATCCGCGCCCCGATGGGCTTGGTGCGGTTCCACGACCCGTGTTCGGCGGCGAAGATGCCGCCGCGGTACTTCGCCGGGAACTGGGTGCCGCTGTAGAAGGTCATGCCGAGATCGGCCGCATGCGCATCGTATTCGACCTGCGGCGACACCGCGTCTGCCGGCGCCTGCTGATCCTTGTATTCGACGGTACGGATCTTGCCGCCCCCATAATAAGGGAAGCCGAAGTTCAGGCCCGGCTTTTCCGCCCGGTTCAACTCGCCCGGCGGGACATCGTCGCCCATGCCGTCCACCTGGTTGTCCGTGAACCAGAGCGCCTTGTCCTTGGGGTTGAAGTCCATGCCGACGGAATTGCGCACCCCCCAGGCATAGACTTCGCGGTTTTTCCCGTCGCGGTCCATGCGGACGATGCCGCCGATGCCCCATTTCCTGTAGAGGTCGAGCTTGTCGGATGCCGGCACGTTGAAGGGCTGCCCGAGCGCGATGTAGAGCTTGTCGTCCGGGCCCACCCGGCACACGCGGGCGGTGTGGTTGTAGCTTTCCTCCTCCTTCGGAATGAGTTCGCCGCCCTTGGCCACCTGGAAGGCGGCGACGTCGGCGCCCTCATAGAAGAACTCGGCGGCGGGAAAGGTGAGCACCCGGTTCTGCTCCACGACGAACAGGAATCCGTCCTTCGAGAAGCAGACCCCGTTCGGCACCGAGAAATTGATCGTCGGCGCGAAGACCTTCACTTCGTCGGCGACGCGGTCCTTGTCCCGATCGGTGACCGCGTAGACCTTGGTCTTGCGCGTTCCGACGAAGACAGCCACGCCCTGCGGCCCGACGGCCATGTGACGGGCGTCGGGCACGATGGCATAGAGCGCGATCTTGAAGCCCTGCGGCAGCTTGATCCGCGACAGGGTCTTGGTGATCGCCGCCGCCTTCGGACCGGATTGCGGAACGACCGGGATTTCGGTCACGTCGCCGGTGGTCTTGAATTGCTGCAACTTCTCGAGGTTGCCGGGCGGCTGCGGGTAGTCCTGGGCTCCGGCGGGCATCGTCAGGCATGCAACCGCCAGAAAAAGCGCGGTGTTCAGACCGGTTTTCATGATTCCTCCCAGTGTATCGCTCTTTTGGTCGTCGCACGGGTTCTGGGCCCGTGTTCTTGGGGCGTCGATTGCAGCACGGCGCCATCGGCCGGATGGACATGGAACAGGCTAGGGATCCGGGGCAAATCGGCCGCAGGTGGGCACCGGCAATTCAGGATCTTCGCAGCTGCTCCAAGGCTCATCTCCGTTTCATTTCGGGTTCTGAACCGTGCATCGGTGCGTCTCCAGCGTAGTTGCGGGCGTGCCGGACAAACCACACCCTCGTGGAGGTAGGCCCGAGAAATTCGGGGTATCGCGATTCCTGCGCCGCCCGTGGCAGCCTTGCGCCCTTACCTCAATCGATCTTGCCCGGATCGCCGTGCGTAAGGTGGAGCGCGAAACCGGCAGCGCCCGGAGCCTCGAGGCCCGGCCGGAGCTGCATGGACGGGATCAGATAATCGCCGCCGTTCTGACGCCGGAAGGGGAGTGGCGGTGTCGTCGCGAGCGTCCGCAGCCGCCCGCGCAGCCGCTCCGCGACCAACTCGAAGCCGGCCTCGTCCAGGCGGTCGGCACGATAGACCACGAACGGCGGAAGCACCTCGTAGCCCGGATAGTGGAGGATGCCGTGGTTGATCGGGAAAAGCAGGTCGTCCATCGGCCCGTTGATCCCACGCGGCGAATAATGGTCCTCCCAACCGCCTGCGGTTACGATCAGCATGGCGCGCTTGCCGGCCAAGGCTCCTTCGCCATAGCGGTCGCCCCAGCGCCGATCGCTGTGCTCGCCGACGCCATAGGCGAAGCCGTTGGCATAGACCCGGTCGACCCAGCCCTTGAGGATCGCCGGCATCGAGAACCACCAGAGCGGAAACTGAAGGATCAGCGTGTCCGCCCAACGCAGCTTGTCGATCTCGGTCCTGACATCCGCGGTCAGCGCCGCGGCATCGAAGGCGCTGCGCGACGAGCCGGGCACCTTCAGCCGGTCCCCGGCCGGAAGCGTCGGGAAGTCGTCCCGGTCGATCTCCGATTTCCAACCCATGTCGTACAGGTTGGACAGCCCCACCTCATGGCCCTGTGCTTCCAGGTCCTGGATGGCGACGTCGCGCAGCGATGCACTGAGCGAGTGCGGTTCGGGGTGGGCGAAGACAATGAGGATTTTCATGGCCGGCTCCGGCTGAGTGATGCAACCGTTGAGCAGGTATCATGGGGAGCAACGATCCGGTATATGGTGGGAATGGATATGATTATGCCGGAAAGCGGATAAATTGGATGTCACGCTTGAGCGTATGCGCACCTTCGTCCGCGTGGCCGAACGGGGAAGCCTGTCGGCGGTCGCCCGCGAACTGGGTGTCGGCCAGTCGACGGTGACGCGCCATCTGCGGGAACTGGAGACGGCCGTGGGCGTGCCGTTGCTGAGCCGGACGACGCGGCGGGTGACGGTGACGGACGAGGGCAGCCGGTTCCACGCACAGTGCGTGCAGATCCTGCGGCTGGTGGATCTGGCGAGCGAGGAGGCGCGCAGCACCCGCGGCGCGCCGGCCGGCACGATCCGCATCTCCTGTACGGCCGCGCTCGGTGTCCTGCATGTCAGCCGTCTGATCTTCGCGTTCCAGGATCTGTACCCGGACATCGCAATCGACCTCAGCCTCAGCGACGAGCGAATCGATCTCGTCCGCGACGGCGTCGACATTGCGCTTCGTCTCGGACCGCTCAGCGACAGCTCGTTGAAGCTGAAGCCGTTGGGCCAATCGAGGCGCCTGCTGGTGGCGGCGCCCCAGTATCTCGCGGTCAGCGGGGTGCCGACGCATCCGCGGGAGCTGGCGCGGGATCTGGGCACGCACGAAGGCATCCGGATGTCGAACATCGCCGGGAGCGACCTTCTCGTTCTCGAAGGGCGGGGGGAGCGCCACGCACTGCCCTTCGGCGGACGGCTGCAGACGGATCATGGGCTCGCCGCGCGCGAGGCGCTCGTGGCCGGCCGCGGCATCGCTCCCACACATCTTTGGCTTGTCGAGGACCTTCTCGCGGCCGGACGGCTTACGCGGGTGCTGCCGGATTACGCGCCGCCTCCCGTGCCGCTCAGCATGCTGATCGTGCCGGAACGTGCGGGCATCGCGCGTGTCCGGCTGCTGGTCGATTTCCTTGCCGAGCGGATCGCGCAGATCGCCGGGATCGAGACGGGCACCGCCCGCGGCGGGAACCGGCTGGAACCCCCTCTGTGCTAATTCCCGCGCGGCTCGGCGCCTCGCGGTTCGGTGCCGCGCAGAGTCACAACTGAAACAGCGTCGTCAGCGGCATGTGGGCGCGCACGATCGGCGACTTCAGCACGACATAGCTGAAGTATTTGTCGATGCCGATGTCCATGTCGGTCAGCTTTTCCATGATCTCCTGATATTCGCCGATGCCGGAGGTGACGAACTTCAGCATGTAGTCGTAGCCGCCGGAGACCAGATGGCATTCCAGAAGCTGTTCGATCTTCTTGACGGCGGCCAGGAAGCGGGCGAAATCGACCTGCCGGTGGTTCTTCAGCGTCACCTCGGTGAAGACGGTCAGGGTCTGGCCCAGTTTGCTGACATTGATCTGCGCCGTGTAGCCTTCGATGTAGCCTTCCGCCTGGAGCTTCTTGACCCGCATCAGGCAGGGGCTGGGCGACAGATTCACCAGTTCGGCCAACTCGACGTTGGTGATCCGGCCGTTCTTCTGGAGCTGATGCAGAATCTTGATGTCGATGCGGTCCAGCTTCATGGGGAACCCATCCGGTTCGAGGGCGGGAGAGCCGATATAACGGCAGCAGATAATTCTGCCGGGCATGCCGGGGCAGCTTAACACGCGCAGCCCGCCTGTCGACGGCCGAGTGGCTTTCTTTCGGCAGAACAAAGCATCGGGCTATCCGTCATCGACAGAAGATAATGCCGTTCAGTCGCCCAAAGCAGCGCCCGCCGATTCGCGCGCCATGGCTAGATGGTGTCACGCCGAAATCGGAGACCCGCGCCATGCCCGCCCCATTGCAAACCATCCCGTCCTCCCCGAGCCTGCCCGAACAGGCGGATGCCGTCGTGATCGGCGGCGGCATCGTCGGTGTCTGGGCGGCCTATTTCCTGGCCCGGCGCGGGCTGTCGGTGGCGCTGGTGGAAAAGGGACAGGTCGGGGCGGAGCAGTCCAGCCGCAACTGGGGCTGGTGCCGGCAGCAGAACCGCGACGCGCGCGAACTGCCGATGGCGACCAAAAGCCTGGATTTGTGGGAGCGTTTCGCCGCGGAGAGCGGCGAGGACACCGGTTTCTCCCGCTGCGGCCTGCTCTATCTCAGCAACGACGACGGGGAACTGGCGGGCTGGGCGCGCTGGCGCGATTTCGCCCGGACGGTCGGCGTCACCACCCACATGCTGTCCGCCGCCGAAGCCGCCGAGCGCGGCCGGGCGACCGGAAAGCCCTGGAAGGGCGGCGTCTTCTCACCGTCGGACGGCATCGCCGATCCGGCCCGCGCGGCACCCGCGGTGGCAAAGGCGATCATGACGCTGGGCGGCACGGTGCATCAGGGCTGCGCCGCGCGCGGGCTGGAAACCGCCGGCGGACGGGTCTGCGGCGTCGTGACCGAGAAGGGAACGATCCGCACGACGCTGGCGGTTCTGGCGGGTGGAGCCTGGGCGTCCTCCTTCTGCCATCAGATGGGCGTGCGGTTCCCGCTGGCCTCGATCCGCTCGTCGATCCTGTCGGTCGGTCCCAGCCCGTCCGGCCTGCCGGACGCCCTGCACACCGCCGCCGTGTCGATCACCCGGCGCGGCGACGGCGGGCACACGCTGGCCATCAGCGGACGCGGGCGCGTCGACCCGACGCTCCAGCAAATCCGCTTCGCGCCGCAATTCATGCCGATGTTCGCCCGGCGCTGGCGCAGCCTGATGCCCGGCGGGACGGAGGGGATGCGCTCCGGCCACGAGACGCTGCGGCGCTGGCGGCTCGACCGCCCGACGCCGATGGAGCGGGTGCGGGTTCTGGACCCCAGCCCGGACCGCAGCACCATCCGCCTCACCCACGAGCGGGCAACGGCGCTGCTGCCCGGCCTGAAGGGCGCGCCGATCACCGCCGCCTGGGCCGGCTACATCGACAGCACGCCCGACGGCGTTCCGGCCATCGGCGAGGTCGGCAGCCTGCCCGGCCTGATCCTGGCCGCCGGCTTCAGCGGCCATGGCTTCGGCATCGGCCCCGGCGCCGGACACCTGATCGCCGACCTCATCACCGATCAGGCGCCGATCGTCGATCCCAAGCCCTATCACCCCGACCGTTTCGCCGGCTTTTCCGCCGGCAAGGTCGCCGATTTCTGACCGGCAGCAGGGCCGCCCGGCCAAGCGCTTCAGGAGCCGTTCGGCTCAAGGGCGCGGGCGGCCTTGCGAATGCAGTCGCGCATCAGGGCGTGGCTGCCGGACAGCGGGCGCTCCTTGCTGGTCAGGATGGCGATGGGCATGCGGATCCTCGGCCTGAACGGCCGCTGGACGAGACCGGAAAACTGGGTCCAGGGCAGCAGCCCGTCCACCACCGCCACACCGATCCCTTCGCGCACGAAGGGCAGCGCGGTGATCGACAGGTCGATTTCCACCGCCGGGGCATAGACACCGCCCTCGGCCTCCAGCGTTCCGGCCAGCAGCCGGCCGGGCAGCGTGTCGACGCGGTAGGAGATCAGCGTCTCCTCCGCCAGATCGGCGAAGCCCAGTTCGGCCCGTCCGGCCAGCCGGTGCCCCTCGGGCATCAGGCAGACCAGTTCGGCATGCCCAACGGTTTCGACGTCGATGTCGTGATGGGGCATGTCGTCCATCGCCACCCCCAGCAGAACGTCGCCGCTGCGCAGCATGTCGCGGATGTTGGCGATCGGCGCGACCAGGGACCGCACGACGATGTCGGGGTGCGCCTCGCGGAATGCCGTCAACGCCTTGGGCACGATGGACATGGAGGGCGGAGCGGAGGCGGCGAGACGGACCAGACCGGTGCGGCCGTGACGCATGTCGACCGTTCGCCGGCGCAACGCCCCCAGTTCCGAGAAGATCCGCTCGGCCTCCGGATAAAGCTCGTTGGCCTCCTGGGTCGGCACCAGACGCCCGCGCACCCGGTCGAACAGCTTGAACCCCAGCTGATCTTCGGCATGCAGCAGGATCTGGCTCAAGGCCGGTTGGGAAATGTTCAGCATCCCCGCCGCCCCGGTCACCGTTCCACAGCGCATCAGCATGCAGAAGACTTCCAACTGGCGGGCTTGCATTCACGATCCTGGGCTCTGTTCGCCGGCCGACTATAGCGATCAACGAGCCCGAGGGTCGAGCGGTAAGGGCGACGTGCCATCGAGGGCGGCGAGCGTGCCGCGGATTGCGGCGATGCGATCCTTCACCGTGGTTTGCGGCGGCCGCACCGCGACCTTGACGCCGTCATAGAGCAGGCCGCTGCCGGCGGCTTCGAGCGTCGCCGCCACCTTGGACCGGTCCATGACAGAGTCGGGCATCTGCTCGCGGAGCGGCGGATGCACGTCGCTCCAGGCCATGCCGTAAGCGCCATCGCGATCCGTCGCGCCGGAGAACATCACTCCGCGCAGCAAGCCGGCGGAGCGCAGGCGATGCACATGCCGTTCGGGCGCCGTCGCGTCCCGCTCCTCGATTGCCGAGCGGCCCCAGTTCACCGCCATTCCCGTGGGTGTCGGCGACCTTGCCGCAGCAGCGGCCACGGCCTGGATCTCGATGTCGAGGGGAAGCAGGCCCTTCTGCCAGGGCAAGGTCGCGGTGCGGGCATCGCAATGTTCGAGGACGACGGCGATGCCACCCCAGTCCCACGCCAGAATCTCGCACAGCGACCGCTCCAATGCCTCTCCACCCAGCCCGGCATCGGCCTGCGCCAGCGTCGGAAACGAATGAAGCTCGACGGCGACGATGCGCTGTCCGCGCGCCAGGTAATCCAGGGCGGCCTCGCGGGCCGACGCGACCAGTTGGACCGCCCGCTCACGCCCGCCGGGATCGGGGGAGGCCAAGCCGACGGACGGAGCCCTGGCGGCCATCGTTGCCGCAGCCCCGATCAGGGTCAGCACATGCCCTCCCCGATTGCCGGGCCTATCGGACCCAAGCGCATCGGCCAGAAGCGGGGCATCCTGCTCCCAGCCGGGCGCGCCCCAGGAAATCTCCAGGCCGTCGACACCGGGAAGAGAGAGAACCTCCTCCAGAAACGCCCTGCGCTCATGAGCCTCATCCGGCTGGGCGGCATAGGCGCCGACGACGCGGAGGGGCTTGTCACGATGCTCGGTGGTCATGGCTGTCGCCCCTTCTCTCTCATGGGCAGTTTTTCACGGGTGCGGGGGGCGCAACCCCGGATCGCGCCCCCGCACCGGCTGTCGCAGGGTTCAGGCGCGGCCGGCGGAAGACCGGGCTTCGCCCCATTCGGCATCCGTCGGCGTGTTCAGGTCACGGTCGAGGGTTTCGGGCAGCGAGTAGGTGGCCAGGAACGACACCAGCATGGTGACGGCCATGTAGATCGCGACCGGAACCCAGGAATTGCCGTACCAGGCAAGCAGCGAGGCGCACAGCAGCGGGGCGATGCCGCCGCCGATGATCGACGAGAACTCCCGCCCCAGGGTCACGCCGGCATAGCGGTAGCGGCTGCCGAAGATCTCGGGGAAGAAGCTCATGTGCACGCCGGTCACGCCCTGGGCGGCGACCATGTAGCCGAACACGATGATGGCGGTGATCAGGACCGGCGAGCCGGTGTTGAGGCCGGGGAAGACCAGGAACGGCGTGACGACGAGGATCCCGGTCAGCACCAGCGTCATCCGCCGGCGTCCGAAACGGTCGGACAGGCTGCCCGTCAGGAAGGCGGCGAAGGACGCGGCGATGGCGGCGGCAAGCTGGACCGGCGGAACGAAGTGCGTGTCGACCCCCACCACATTGATCAGGTAGGAGATCATGAAGACCTGATAGGTGTAGGACTGGGTGGACACGCCCCAGTTCATCAGGATGACCTTGATGACGTTCTTCTTGCCATGCTTCGCGACGACGCGGAGCGGAGCCTGGTTCTTGACGTCCACCTTCTTCTTGAGTTCGAGGAACACCGGGCTTTCGGCGAGCTTCAGCCGGATGACGAAGGCGGCGACGGTGACGACGATGCTGCTCCAGAAGATCGCGCGCCAGCCCCAGCTCATCAGCGCTTCGTTGGGAAGCTGCTGTGCGCCGATCCAGGCGATGGCTCCCAATGCGGTGCCGAAGGCGGCGCCCACCATGATCAGCGACGACAGCCGTCCGCGCTGGCCCAGCGGGGCCGTTTCGGTCAGCAGCGTGGCGCCGCCCGACTGCTCGGCGCCCGCGCCGAAGCCCTGGAAGAAGCGGCAGAGCACCAGCAGCAGCGGCGCCCAGACGCCCGCCGTCTCATAGGTCGGCAGGCAGCCGATGGCGAAGGTCGCCCCGCCCATCAGGAACAGGGTGGTGACCAGCACCCATTTGCGGCCGAACTTCTCGCCGTAATGCGAGAAGAAGAGGCCGCCGAGCGGCCGTGCGAGGAAACCGATCGCATAGGCGCCGAAGGCGGCGATGATGCCGGCCGCCGGGGAGATCGTCGGGAAGAACAGCTTGCTGAAGATCAGGGCCGACGCGGTGCCGTAGATCACGAAATCGTAATTCTCGAGCATCGTGCCGATGAGGCCCGCCAGCGCGGCGCGGCGCACATTCCTGGCGTCGGCAGGCACGTCGGCGGGAGCGTCTGCCTGGGCGATCCGTTCGGTTTCCGCGATGGAGCTGGATATCTGAGACATGTCCTGCTTCCTTCATCAACCACCGCAGCGGTGGAGCAATGGGCGTGCGCGGCCTGAACCGCGCGATGAGGAGCCGCGCGATGAGGGGCGCGATCGTGAGGGTGCCGGCGATGGACAAACCGGCCGGTATGGCGCCAGCGGATAGGCGCGTCCGGGCTTGCCGCCGGGCAAGCCCGCGACGGTGTCAGCCGGCGTTCAGCGGGGGCTGACCGGATTGCGCAGCGGCTCTCCCGCCGCCAGCCGGGCGATGTTCGCGGCGACATCGCGCACGCGGCCCTGGAAGGTCTGGGTGGTGACGCCGGAGATGTGCGGCGTCATCAGAATGTTGTCGAGCGTGTCGAAGGGCAGCGCCGCCGGCTGGGCATGGGCGCCGCCGGTCGGGTACTGGTACCACACGTCGATGACGGCACCGCCGATGCGGCGTTCCTTCAATGCGTCGTAAAGCGCCTCGGGATCGACCAGCGGGCCGCGGCTGACATTGACCAGCAGGGCATCGGGCTTCATCGCCGCAAGCTGTGCCTTGCCGATGAGGTGGCGCGTCTCCGGCAACAGCGGCAGGCACAGCACGACGATATCGCTTTCCGCGAGCAGGCGGTCGAGACCGTCGGTGCCGGCGACCCAGTTCAACCCCTCCCCTTCGGCCCTGGCGGGCCGTGAGGTGACGGCGACGCCGGAGGCGCCGAACGCCCGCATCAGCCGCCAGACATGCGATCCGATGTGACCGTACCCGACGATGCCGACGGTGGCACCGGCCAACGACCCCAATTGAGAGCGCTGCGATTCGTAGACGGAGGAATCCCAGTGCCCCCGGCGCAGTTCGCGGTCCTGCTGCAAAAGCTGGCGGCGCATGACGACGCTGGTCGCCGCCACATATTCGGCAATCGAGGATTCGTGGCAGAACGTGTTGGCGCACAGCACGCCATCGGGCAGCGCCTTGCCATCGATGCCGTCATAGCCGGCACCGCCGACATGGACCAGCCGCAGGCTGTCGGCGGCGGCCCCCATCGCAGCGGTGAAGCGCGGACCGACGAAGACGTCGGCGCCCGGCAGGTCGGCGGCGATTGCCGCCTCGTCGAAGGCGGGATGCCAGGACACGACGGTACCTGCGGGAAGCTGCGCCTCCATCAAGGCGCGGTGGGGCAGGAAGTTTGCGTCGGCAATGACCACGCGGAGGGGGGACATGGGCGGAGCGGCGCCCCCGCCGACCTGCGATTTCCCCTTGGGCATAGCACTCATGGTTCCCCCTCGATGGTGTTCCCGCCGGCTTCCGCAGCGACGGAGCGCTGCGGCCAGCGGAATGGATTGATTGCCCGACCGGATCCGATGCCCTGCTCCGGTCCGCTCACGCTCCGGCCGGATGCTTCATGCTTCTTATCGCGGGCGGCGGCGCAAGGCACCCCATGCCGCCCCGAATCCTGAAGGCACCTGCCGAGCTGGCCCCCGAAAATTGGGCAATTGGTACACTGGTCTTCTATTCCAGTGGATAGTGCACCGGGCGAGGGCCTGTCAACTGCATAACGCTGGATGCACAAAATGTTTTGTTAACGTGCGACCGACGGTCGCAGGGCAACGCCTTGACTTCCCGGGCCTTCATGGACCGAGCACCACGGCCCGACGGGGTTTTCCGCTTGGACGCCCATGCCCATCCCGTTGATGGAACGTCATATTTTTCCTGACACCCCCGGCACGCCGGCAATCGCCGCTGCCCTATGCCAACGACGCCTGCCGCAAGTCCGAACACGCCGTGTTGACAAGTGCGTGCGACCAGCATAATCATCGAACCAGAAGACCAATTTGCACATTGGTCCATTTTACCGGATCCGCGCCACCGCCGCTGCCGGGCACCTTGGCAAAGCACGAGGCGCCCGCGGGCCGGACAATCGGACCGCATCCCACACGGACAAGAGGCGCGACGGCGCGCCGTTACCTTTCAGGAGAGACCAGATGCGCGGCTGTGTTCTGCATGGACAAAAGGACCTTCGCCTTGAAACGCTCGACGAACCGGCCCTGAAGCCGGGAGAGGTCCGCGTCAGGATCGCCGCCGGCGGCATCTGCGGCTCGGATCTCCATTATTTCTTCGAAGGCCGCGTCGGCGATTTCAACGTCCGGGAACCGATGGTCCTGGGCCACGAGATCAGCGGCGATGTCGTCGAGGTCGGCCCCGACGTCACCCGGACCAAAATCGGCGACCGCGTCGCCGTCAACCCCGGCAAGCCGTGCCGGACCTGCCCGCACTGCCTGGCCGGCCGGGAAAATCTCTGCGCCAACATGATCTTCTTCGGCAGCGCCTCGCGCTTCCCCCATGTCCAGGGCGCCTTCCGTGAAACGCTGGTGGTGCGTGACTTTCAGTGCTTCCCGGTGCCGGCCGACACGAAGCACACCAATCTGGTCTTCGCCGAGCCCTTCGCCGTCGCCCTCCATGCGGTGGCACAGGCCGGCAGCCTGCTCGGGCGGCGCGTGCTGATCACCGGCGCCGGGCCGATCGGCTGCCTGATCGCCGTCGCCGCGCGCCGGGCGGGGGCGGAACACATCACCATCACCGACCTGTCCGACAAACCGCTGGAAATCGCCGCCCGGATCGGCGCCGATGAAACCGTCAACGTCCTTGCCGACAGCGAAACCCCCAACGGCTGGCAGGCCGACCGCGGCTGCTTCGACGTCTGCTTCGAAGCGTCGGGCAGCGCCAGGGCGGTGGAGACCTGCGTGCTGAGCACCCGCCCCGGCGGCGCCGTCGTCCAGGTCGGCATGCTGGCGCCCGGCCTCACCCCGATCCCGCTGAACCGGCTGCTCGCGAAGGAAGTGACGTTCAAGACCTCGTTCCGCTTCCACGAGGAATTCGCCTGGGCGGTGTCCGCCCTGACCACCGGCGGCGTCGACCTGTCGCCGCTGGCCACGGCGCAGTTCCCGTTCGAGGCGGCGGCCGACGCATTCGCCGCGGCGCATGACCGCAACAGCAACATGAAGGTTCAGATCGTCTTCTGATCCGGCGGCGCCGTGCCGCGGCACGGCGCAAGCCCACCCCTCCCTTGCGAGCGCTCCATGAAAATCACGCAGCTGGAAACACTGAGGACGGACGAGTTCTCCAACGTCGTCTGGGTCCGCGTCCACACCGATGCCGGCATCGTCGGCCTTGGCGAGACCTTCTACGGCGCCGGCTCGGTCGAGGCGCACATCCATGACGTGCTGGCCGCCCGCCTGCTCGGCAAGGACCCGCTGCGCATCGAGGCCCATGCCCGCGAGCTGGTGAATCTGCCGATGGCGCAGTCCTCGACCGGCGCCGAATACCGCGCCGCATCGGCCATCGACCTCGCATTGTGGGACATTCTCGGCAAGGTCTGCGGCCAGCCGGTGCACCAGATGCTGGGCGGCCTCTGCCACGACCGGGTGCCGGTCTACAACACCTGCGCCGGCTACGGCTATGTGCGCTCCAACAAGATCAAGCCGGTCGACACCTGGAACCTGGGCTCCAGCGAGGGGCCGTACGAGGATCTGAACGGCTTCATGAGCGATGCCGGCCGGCTGGCGGAAAGCCTGCTGGAACAGGGCATCACCGGCATGAAGATCTGGCCGTTCGATCCGGCCGCCATCGCCAACGACGGCCGTTTCATCACCGCCGAGCAGATGAAGCGCGCGGTCGAACCGTTCGAGAAGATCCGCAAGGCGGTCGGCGACCGCATGCAGATCATGGTGGAGTTCCACTGCCTGTGGAACCTGCCGACCGTCAAGAAGATCGCCCGCGTCCTGGAGGACTACGATCCCACCTGGTACGAGGATCCGATCCGCATGAACTCGGTCAATGCGCTGACCGAGCTGGCCGCCTCGACCAGCGTGCCGATCTGCGCCTCGGAAACGCTGGGATCGCGCTTCCCCTACAAGGACATGCTGGAATCCGGCGCCATCGGCGTGGTGATGACCGATCTGGTGTGGACCGGCGGCCTCACCGAGGGCCGCAAGATCGCCTCGCTCGCCGACACCTACCATCGCCCCTACGCCCCGCACGACTGCACCGGCCCGGTCGCCTATGTCGCCGCGGTCCACTCCTCGCTGTCGAACCCGAACACGCTGATCCAGGAGTCGGTGCGGGCCTTCTACACCGGCTGGTATGCGGAACTCGTCACCGAGGTCCCCCGCATCGTCGACGGCCATGTCCTGCCGATGGAAGGGCCGGGGCTCGGCACCGAACTGCTGCCGGCCGTCTTCGAGCGTCCCGATCTGCGCGTTCGCCGCACAAGCCTCTAACCGGAAGACTCAACCATCATGACCACCATGTTCGATCTGAGCGGGAAGACCGCCCTTGTCACCGGATCGGCCCGCGGGCTGGGCAACGCCATCGCCGAAGGGCTGGCCGAGGCCGGTGCCGCGATCATCCTCAGCGACATCAACCCCAATTCCCTTGCCGATGCCGCCGCCAGGGCGCGCGACAAGGGCTATACCGTCCATGAATCCGCCTTCGACGTGACGGACGAGGACGCCGTGGCGAAGGCTTTCGCCCAATTCGACGAGCAGGGCATTTCCGTCGATATCCTGGTCAACAACGCCGGCATCCAGATCCGCAGCCCGCTGGTCGATTTCCCGGTGGCGGACTTCCGCAAGGTCATCGACACCAATCTGACCAGCGCCTTCCTCGTCGGGCGCGAGGCCGGCCGCCGCATGGTCGCGCGACGGGCGGGCAAGATCATCAACATCGGCTCGCTGACCAGCGAGCAGGCCCGCGTCACCGTGGCGCCCTATGCCGCCGCCAAGGGCGGCATCCGCCTGCTCACCAAATCGATGACCGCGGAATGGGCGGAGTTCAACGTCCAGATCAACGCCATCGGTCCGGGCTACATCGTCACCGAGATGAACAAGCCGCTGATCGAGAACGAGGAGTTCGACGGCTGGGTGAAGAAGCGCACGCCCGCACGCCGCTGGGGCAACCCGGCGGATCTGGTCGGCACCGCGGTGTTCCTCGCCTCGCCGGCATCCGATTTCGTCAATGGACAGCTGATCTTCGTCGATGGCGGCATCATGGCCGTCTACTGATCCTCCGATCTTCCCTCCCGCCGGGTGGAGACGCCCGGCGGGGGCCTGCGATTGACTCGGCCGTCAAGGATGCCTAAACAACTGGAGTGATCGTAAACCAGCGAACCAGTTCGGTGATCGGAGAGCGGCATGGATGATCCTGATTTCGACGTCTCCCGCCACTTTCAGAAGATCAAGATCCGGCGTCCGCCCGACATCATCATCGAGCAGATCAGCGACCTGATCGCCCGCCGGATCATCAAGGCCGGCCAGAAACTGCCGGCCGAACGGGTGCTGGCGGAGCGTTTCGACGTCAGCCGCGGCACGGTCCGGGAGGCATTGCGCCGCCTGGAGTTCTTCGGGATCGTCCGCACATCGCCGCAGAGCGGGACGGTGGTGGAAAATCTCAGCGAGCATGTGCTGATCGGCCTGATCAGCAACATCCTGAACGCCGGCGACACCAGCCCGGAGATGCTGATCGAGGTGCGCGGCGCGCTGGAGGCATTGTCCGCCCGGCTGGCGACCGAACGCGCCCATGGCGCCCAGATCGCCGAAATCCGCAAGGCACAGCAGCGCATGCGCGAGCAGGCCGAGGCCAACGCCTACACGCTGGAAGAGGATCTCCTGTTCCATCTCAAGGTTGCCGAAGCGACCAACAACAACCTGCTCCGCTCACTGATCGCCCTGATGGGACCGGACGTGCTCCGCTTCTCGCACCAGCACGCCACCTACAAGGACGGCCGCATGCATGCCGCGGCCAACGAGCATGATGCGATCATCGCGGCCATCGAAAGCGGCAAGCCCGACGAAGCCGAAAAGCTGATGAAGCAGCATATCGACAAGTCCTATGAGCATTACCGCCGCGACGGCAACACCGACGCCACGCTGGCCGACGACGATGCGGAGTCCGGGAAGCCGGTCCGCAAGCGGCGCTCCAAGGCCACGGCCCTGTGAAGGCAGGCTTGTGAAGGGGGGCGGCCGGACCGTCCGCGCGCAGGATCGACGCCGTCAGAACAGCGGGAGCTGGACGCGGCCGCCGTCGTCCGCATGGGCTTTCGCGGCACGCAACGCGGCATCCTGGGCACCGGCCATGGTGCGCGCGGTTCCGGAGCGGACCTGCTCGCCGGCGACGGTGACGACCCACGCCCACATCTCCGGCCCCCGCCAGATCACGGCGAGGTCGCACCCGTGAACCCGCGTCACCGCGTGCCGAATCGTCCAGTCCGTCTGTGTTGGCATGCCGGCGTCCCCATCAGTTTCGGCATGCTGTAGCACAGGGTCGGGGGAGCCAGCCAGCACCGGTCCGCAGCCCATCGGTGTCTGCCGGTGTCGGCGCCGATTTTCCGTCACTCCTCCACGATGCGTTCGATCCGCCGGTCCGGCACCAGCCACAGCAGGATCACCAGGATGTAGAGGGCGACGGACAGCCACTGCAAAACGAAGGCCAGCGGGATGGCCAGGGCATACAGCCCCAGGCTGATCTTGCCCTTCAGGTCGGTCCCGACCGCCCGTGCCACCACCGACTCGCGCCCGCCGCAGGCGATGATCGCGCGTTCGGTCAGGCTGTAGCCGACGGCCGCCATGCCGAGCACGACGCCGTAGGATGCCGTCGCCACCGGCGAGAAGTCGCTGGCATCGAGCCAGCGGATGACGAAGGGGACCAGCGACAGCCAGAACAGCAGGAACAGGTTGGCCCACAGCACCCGCCCGTCGATGCGCGTGGTGGCTTGCAACAGATGGTGATGGTTGTTCCAGTAGAGCCCGACATTGATGAAGGACAGCACATAGGCCAGCAGGATGGGGACACGCTCCGCCAGGGCGGCGAGGCTGCCATCCTCCGGCACCTTCAACTCCAGCACCATGATGGTGATGGCGATCGCCACCACGCCATCGGTGAACGCTTCCAGCCGGCCGGCCTTCATGCTCCGAACTCCTGTCTTTGCGGAGGACGCCGTACCGGGGCGGCAAAGCCCCGGCACGAAATCGCCCCGGTACGAAATCGGTCTCGTCAGGCCGCATCCACCATGACGATTTCGCTGTCCTCCAGCGCCGTCACCGTCAGGGTGTCCAGATCGGCGATGGCCGCACCGTCGCGGGCATTCACCCGCACCCCGTCGATCTCGACGGCACCGCTGGCCGGGACCAGATACGCGCGGCGGTCCTTGCCGAGCGGGTAGGTCGCCGTCTCGCCGGCCTTCAGCGTCGCCCCCAGCACGCGGGCGTCGGTGCGGATCGGCAGGGCGTCGCCGTCATCGGAGTAGCCCGACGCCAGGGTGACGAAATGGCCGCTGCGGTCGCCCTTGGGGAAGGGCTTGCTGCCCCAGCCCGGCTTCTCGCCGCTGCGCGTCGGCATGATCCAGATCTGGAAGATGCGGGTGGTGACATCCTCCAGATTGTATTCGGAATGCGCGATGCCGGTGCCGGCGGACATCACCTGGACGTCGCCCGCCTCGGTACGGCCCTTGTTGCCCAGATTGTCCTGGTGGGTGATGGCGCCCTCACGGACATAGGTGACGATCTCCATGTCGCGGTGCGGATGCGTCGGGAAACCGGTGCGGGGGGCGATGGTGTCGTCGTTCCAGACGCGCAGGTTGCCCCAGTTCATCCGCTTGCGGTCATGGTAGTTGGCGAAGGAGAAGTGGTGCTTGGCATCCAGCCAGCCGTGGTTCTCGCCGCCCAGGCTCTCGAAGGGACGCAGTTCGATCATGGTCCGTCTCCTGATTGTGCGACCGATGGGTCCTTGCCGCATCGGCCGCCGTGTTTCGCTTGAGAGGACAATAGCGCTGGTCTCCTTTCAGGTTTACCCCTATAAAACGCCGCAAGATGTTCAAGAAAGTTGAACGATGAGCAGCGTCGGCACCCCCAGCTTCGACCAACTCAGCATCTTCCTCGCCGTGGTGGATGCCGGCAGCTTCGCCGGGGCGGGACGGCGGCTGAACCGGGCGGTCTCCGTCGTCAGCTACGGCATCGCCAACCTCGAAGCCCAGCTCGGCCTGGCCCTGTTCGACCGCGAAGGGTCGCGCAAGCCGGCGCTGACCGCCGCCGGGCGGGCGCTGCTCGTCGAAGCCCGGACGATTGCACAGGCGATGGACGGCTTGCGCGCGAAGGTGCGGGGCCTGCACGAGGGGCTGGAAGCGGAGGTCGATCTCGCCGTCGACGTGATGCTGCCGGCCGACCGTCTGGGCCGGGTGCTGCGGGACTTCGCGCGCAGCCATCCGACGGTTTCGCTGCGCCTGCATGTCGAAACTCTGGGCGCGGTCGCCGCCCTGGTGCTCGACCGCCGGGCGGTGCTCGGCATTTCCGGCCCGGTGGCGGCCGGCATGGACGGGCTGGACCGGACGACCGCCGGATCGGTGCCGATGGTGCCGGTCGCCGCCCCCGACCATCCGCTGGGCCGCATGGCGCAGATCGCCCCCGGCGCCGGACGCGACCATGTGCAGCTGGTCCTCACCGACCGGTCGCGTGCCACCGAGGGACAGGATTTCTCGGTGATGAGTCCGCGCACATGGCGGCTCGCCGACCTGGGCGCCAAGCACGCGCTGCTGCGCGAAGGAATCGGCTGGGGCAACATGCCGCTGCCGATGGTCGAGCCCGATCTGGTCGCCGGCACCCTGGTGCGGCTCGCCATGCCCGACCATCCGGGCGGCACCTATCGCTTCTCCGGCGTCTGGCGGCGCGACACGCCGCCCGGCCCGGCCGCCTCCTGGCTGCTCGCCCAGTTCGTGCAGTCAGGAGCCGGCGACCGTGAGGAAGACGGCTTCACCGACCTCTGACGGATTGTTCCCGGTATCGCCGCACCGGCATCAGGCCGCAACCGGTGCGGTCGAGGCCGGGTGAAGCGCGCAGAACGCGGTGCCTGCCAGCACCAGCGCGCCGACGACAACCAGGGGCAACACCAGCCCGCTCTGCATGACCATGACGGCGCCGAGCGCGGCACCGAGGAAGATCGCCGCCACGCTGGCCATCCGGCGTCGCGCATTGGTGTTCGCCCCGCCGGCAAGGGCGGAATCGGCGGCCAATCCGGTCAGGGTCAGGGTGAGGACCGTCGTCGTCAGATCGGGAACCTTCATCTGCCGGACCGTGGCGTTGCGGAATCCCATGGCGAAACCGGTCAGGACGATGATCGCATAGAGGGCGGCCGCCGGAGCCTGCGTCCCGACATCGAAGCCCGCGGCGACGGCAGCGGCGATCCAGAACAGGGCCGTTTCGAACAGGGCGGCGGTCAGCAGCCAATGCCGCATCGGCCGGCCGGCGAATGTCCTGCCGAGCCGGCCGGCGATCAGGGCGCCGGTCAGGAAGGACAGCAGCGCCGCCACCGCCGGCAGAACCCGGAAGCCCGGCGTACCGACGACGGCGAAGCCGAGAAAGACGATGTTGCCGGTCATGTTGGCGGTGAAGACCTTGCCCAGGCCGAGCACGCTGACGGCATCGACGAGCCCCGTCGTCACCGACAGCAGCAGCAGCAGGATGGGCAGTGGGGAGGTGCCGGGTACGGCCGGTGCGGACATGGCTGTCGCTTCCTGCGGTTTCTTCGGGTGAAGGGGTTAGTATCGGCGACGGCGGCCGGCATGGTCTTGTCGCATCGGCACGAAGTTGGACCATTCTGGACCTCCCGGCAGGTCTGGCCGCAGGTCTGGCCGCATGGCGAACAGCCTCGACAGGATGGACGGATGGGTTAGGCTGCCGGAACTCCCGGTCGTCACCAGCCGTCATCCCCATGAACAGCAGCGCCATCCGCTTTTCGGACTCACAGCTGGAAGAGCGCCGCCCGGTCTGGGAAGCGTTGTCGACGATGTATCTGGACACGGACGTTGCGCTGTCCCGCGCATGGCGGGTGCAGGTTCTTTCGGCCTCGCCCTACAGCCTGGAGGAGATGGACGCCATCCTTCGCGAGGAAATCCACCCCGTCTGCTTTTCGAACCTGCTCCAGCCTGCCGGTGAATGGGCCGGCTTCGATCCCGCCATGCTTGAGCTGGCGATCCGAGGTCGCCGGACGCGCTGGCGCTCCAGGCTGCTGGCGAGGCTCAGCCAGGCCCTGCCGGGGTGCTTCCCGAGGGAGGAATGGACGGTCACGCGCCGCGAGATCGCCTGCCGGCGCAGCCGGCGCAGGGCATCGCAGACGTGAGGGGCACCATGCAGCCGCGCACGGGTGAGGCCGGGCACGCCGCATCACGGCGTCGTCCTGATATCGGATAATGTATCGCAGACGCTACACAATCGGCATCTAACGTACTATCTATGAGACGCAAACCGGCCCGGCCCGAGGCTTCGCTCCGATCTGCATAACGTCTCGCACATGAGGCCTAATTTCTGGATTGCGCATCAGGTGTAAGACGATGAAAACCGCAGACGGAACCTACAGGACCAAAGGATCGCCGGTCTATCCGGCGGTGGCTCGGGCAATCGCGAAGCTCGGCCGGGACATCTCTCTCGCACGCCGGTCGCGCCGCATTCCAGCCGAGGATTTCGCGCGGGCGATGGGCGTGTCCCGAGCGACCCTGCATCGGCTGGAGAAGGGCGATGCCGGCGTCTCGCTCAACACACTCGCGATGGCGCTCAACGCGCTCGGCCGGCTGGATCTGCTCACGAACCTCCTCGACCAGACGAAAGATGACGTTGCCTTGATGATGCTCCGCCAGGACGTGCCGACCCGCGTCTCGAAGCCTCGGGCGAAGAAAAACGGGTCGAAGCCCGATGACGCCACGACCGGCCCCATCGTCTCCAACGAAGAGGTGGAGGGTTGGTGAGATGACGACACGAAGGATCGACGTCCGGCTCGGAACGAATGCCGTTCCCGTGGGAGAGTTCATCCACGAGAGCACGGGCACCCGCGAAACGTCCGCATTCACCTATCACGCCTCGTGGCTGGACAACCCGCGGGCCTTCGCCATCGCGCCCGACCTGCCGCTCCAGGTGGCTCCGTTCTACCACGCGCGCACGGGCAACGCCTCCGCGCTTCCCGGTCCGATTGCCGATGGTTCCCCGGATTCGTGGGGCCGTGCCATCATCAGGATGGCGCTGGGCGGCCGCGTGGACTCGGAACTCGACTACCTGTTGGAGGCCGACGACGAACTCCGCTCCGGAGCGCTTCGCTACTTCGACAAGCCGGGCACTGCCGGGAAGCCGCTCGCACCCCCCAGGGAGGCGGGCGAGATCTCCATTCCGCGCCTTTTCGACCTCGAGCAGATCGTGGCCGAGTCCCGTGCGTTCGAGGCGGACCCCATCCACTACCGGGAGAGCCGGGCGAAGATGCTTCACGGCGGTCTGCTCAAGACCGCCATCGGATCGCTCGGCGGCGCGAGGCCGAAGGTGAACGCCCGCGATGAGCATGGTGCTCTGTGGATCGTGAAGCTGGCGAAGATGGACGATGAGTATGCTGTCGCCCGTGCCGAGGTTCTGGCGCTCCGCCTGGCCAAGCGCGTCGGCATCAAGGCGTCCACGGCCGACGTGCTGCCGACCGGTCAGCGCTTCCCCGTCGCGATCATCCGGCGTTTCGACCGCATTGCCGGCCGCGCAGCCGGTCAGCCGCACGCCCGTGTCCCCTTCATCTCGGCACAGACCTTCATGGGGCTGCGCGGTGCCCAGCCGGGCAACTACGTGGATCTGGCCCAGCGGATGCTTACGCACTGCGCGACCCCACAGACCGACATGCGCGAACTCTTCCGGCGGGTGATGTTCAGCATCCTGATCCGGAACACCGACGACCATCTGCGGAATCACGGTTTCCTCGCCGCGCCCGGAGGCAAGTGGACCCTCTCTCCGGCGTTCGACGTGAACCCGGTTCCGGAGGAGGGCACCCTGAAAACCGCCATCTCCGAGATCCACGGCAATGAACTCAGCGTGGCCCGCCTGATCGAGGCCGCTCCGTATTTCCAGACGAGCGAGGACGAGGCCCGCAAGATCGCCATCGGCATGGCCAATGCGATTTCCGCCGAGTGGCGGCAAATCGGAACGAGGCTCGGCATGACCGGGCAGGACATGCGGGCCATCGCCCCGGCGATGGAGAACCGCCAGATCGAGGAAGCGCTTGCGCTCGGGCGAACGACGGCTCCCGGCGCCACCATCCCGTGAGGCGGGGCATGCCCGGTTTCCGCTGCCGGGCATGCCGCACCCGTCATTCCGGTACGGAGCCTTTCACCACGACGCGCATCAGCACGCGGCGGTGCTTGCCCATCTCGTAATTGGCGGTGGCGCGGTGCAGCAGGCAGCGGTTGTCCCAGAAGACGAGGTCGCCGTGCCGCCAGCGGTGGATGTGGACGAAGCGGTCCTGCGTCGCATGCTCCAGCAGTTCCTCCAGCAGGGTGCGCCCCTCCTCCTCCGGCATGCCTTCGATGTGGGAGCTGTACATGCCGATGTAGAGGCTCTTGCGCCCGGTCTCGGGATGGGTGCGGACCAGTGGATGGGCGATGGGCGGAGCGGCGGCGATGTCGTCCTCGGTCGGCGGGGCGCTGCCGGTGTAGCGGCGCATGAACTCCAAACTCTGCACCGACTTCAGCCCGTCGATCCGCCGGCGCGTGGCCTCCGGCAGCGCGTCGTAGGCGGCGGTCATGTCGGCGAACTGGGTGTCGCCGCCGTTCGGCGGCAGTTCCACCGCCTGCAGCATCGTCAGCAGCGACGGCTCGCGCAGGAAGGACTTGTCGGTGTGCCAGAAATAGTTGGAGCTGATGAAGGGCTTGGCCACCGGGTTGCCGGCGGCGTCCAGATTGGTGATGGTGTGGACCGCATCCCACTTCGACCCGTCGGCCAGCCGGATCATGTGGCCCTCGATTGGGCCGAACAGTTCGGCGAAGCGGTACATGCGCTCCTTGTCCAGCGACTGGTTGCGGATCACCAGCAGATGATGGTCGCGGAAGGCCGTCCGCACCGCATCGACCGTCGCGTCGTCGAGCGGCCGGGACAGGTCGAGCCTGTCGGTTTCCGCCCCGATGATGCCGTCGAGCGGCGTGAACAGGGGAATGGTCGCGGCCGAGGCGGCGGAAGCAGCGGCGGAAGAGGCGGCTGGCGCATGGAGGCTGGTCATCGGGACGGTTCCTCGTGCAGGTCGGTTGGTTTTCAAAGCGGTCGGCGGCAGGCCCAGAGGGCGGCGCGCGTCAGTATTTGGCGGTGGACCGGGTGTTCCAGGGACGCGCGGTCATGGCCCAGCGTGTCGGCCACCACCCGCCCCGGCCCGGCGTCGCGCGTCCACAGGGCGGGCCAGGCGTGTCCCCCTTCCGGCGCCACAAGCGCCAGCGGCCGGACATCGCCGGCCAGATCGAAGTCGCCGTATGCCTCGTCGGTGACGGTGAAGGGCGGCAGGCCGGCGGTCAGGGGATGGGGAAGGTCGGTGGGGACCAGAGTGACCGGACCGCGCGGCGGGTGGGCGGAGCGGCCCCACACCCAGGCGCCGCCCAGCAGATCCTTCCAGTCCGGCCAGTCGTCGAAGCAGATCAGCGCGGTGTGCAGGCCCAGCAGCCCGCCCCCGCCGGTGACGAAGTTCCACAGCCTCCGCCGCCCGTCGGGCGACAGCGAGAAGGCCCAGCGCTCACGGTGGGGGGCGTATTTCTCGCTGCCCAGCATCCGCCAGCGCAGCGCATAGACGGTGAGCAGGTCGAAGCCGCCCTGTTCCAACGCCGCCAGCCCGCCTTCGATGTCGTCGGTGACGGTCGAGACGATCCCCGCACCGGCCAGAATCCTCTCCAGAGCCGGAGCGGCGTCGGCGAAGGGGTGGCCGATGCCGCCGGTCAGGATCAGGTTGCGGACCGCCCCGCTCATCGGTCGTCCGCCGGGGACTTCACCGCCGGCGCACGGCGGGGCAGGTGCATCTTCAGGCTGAAGGACACGCCGCCGTCGACCATGAGATGCTGTCCGTGGATGTAGCGCGCCCGGTCCGAGGCCAGGAACAGCACCGCGTCGGCGACATCGTCGGCGGTGCCGAGCGACCGGGCGGGGACGGCGGCGCCGCGCACCGCGCGCACCTCCGCATCCGCATAGATCGGCGCCGACATGCCGGCGTCGATGAAGCCGGGGGCGACGGCGTTGACCCGTACGCCGCGCGGCGCCAGCGCCAGCGCCAGATGTTCGGTCAGCAGCGCGACCGCCGCCTTGGTCGCCGGATAGGCCCCGGCGTCGGGGCTGGGGGCGACGGCGTTCAGCGAGGTGATGTTGACGATGGCCCCCGACCCGCGGTCCGCCATCCGCCGCGCGACGGCACGGGTGACGATGAAGGTGCCGGTCAGGTTGACGTCCACCACGCGGCGGAAATCGGCGACGCTGTGCTCCAGCAGGTCGCCGAAGCGGACGATGCCGGCATTGTTGACCAGCAGGTCGGGGCCGTCGCCGAACGCCTCAGTCATCGCGGCGACCACCGCGTCGATCTGCGCCTCGTCGGTCACATCGGCGGTGAAGGCCAGGGCGCCGGGAATGCGCGCGGCCTCGACCTCCAGCCCGGCGGGATCGAGGTCTAGCAACGCCACGCGGTATCCCTCGCCGGCCAGACGGCGCGCGATGGCCGCGCCCAGCCCGCCGCCGGCTCCGGTCACCAGAGCGGTCTTGGTCATGCGATCCTCCCGGAAAAACGGGTTTTGAAGGTTGACGGGATCCCCGTCGCAGCGTGCTCTGCACCCATCGCAGTGGTCTTCCTTGTTCCGGATGCGGCGGCCCGTCAGCCGCGCGGGCGCCTGCTGACGACGGTTCCGGCCTCGGGCTGGAAATAGCTGCGCTCGGGCTTGTAGGTACCGCTGACCACGGTGATGCCCCAGCTTCCCTGCTCCAGCGCCATGAAGCCGTGAATGTCGGCGGGCGGGGCGATCACCACGCTGTCGCCCGGCTCCAGCACGCGGTCCTCGACCATGGTCAGGTCGGCCTTGCCGGGAACCGAGCCGTCGTCGCGCCGCTCATAGACGGTGTGCTTCACCCGCCCCCGGTAGATCGCCATGCTCTCCCAGTTGCCATGGTCGTGGACGGCGATGGGCTGGCCGTCGGGCAGCTCGAACAGCAGGATCGACAGGTCGCCGTCATAGTAGAGGTACTGGGAATTGGCGACGTGGTTGCCGATGCGCGGCACGCCGGCCGTGCACAGGTCGGGCCGGGCGGCGAGCGCGGCCAGCGGTTCGCGCAGCGCCTCCGTCAGGCGGGGGGTGTCGTGTCCGTGCGTCTCGATCGCCCGGATCGCCGCCTGGGCGCAGGCGCGGATGGCGGTGCCGGTCTCTGGGCTGGCGGCCATGATGGTTCCTCCTGGGTGGGCGGTGGTCAGAGCGTCGCCAGCAGGCGGCGGGTGGCGGCGACGGCGCGCGCCACGCGGGCCGGCGCGTCCATCTTCCGCGCCAGGGCGGCGGTGGGGATTTCGAGGGCGAGCGGCAGGCCGGGCGGAAGCGCGCGCAGCAGCCCGGTCAGGTCGATGCCGCCGTCGCCGGGAAACAGCCGCTCCTTCACCGCGGTGTGCAGCAGGGCGTCGCGGTCGGTCCCATAATCGCGCGGGGCGTCGCAGAGATGCATGTAGGCGAACAGGCCGGGCGGGATCGCCGCCACCTCGGCCGGCGTGCCGCCGGAGCGGTCGTAATGCAGCGCGTCGAGCGCGAGGCCGATGTTCGGGCGCCCCACCCGGCCGATCAGCCGGGCGGCGGCGGCGGCGCTCGGCACGCTCATCCAGGGCACGAACTCGAACTGCACGGTCAGGCCGAAGCCGGCGGCATCGTCGCACAGCCGCCCCAGCCTTGCCGCCAGCCGCCCCTCGTCGGGGTCGTCGCCGGTCGCCAGAACATGGCGGGCGCCCAGCTCGGCCGCCGCCTCCAGGAAGGGGCGGAAGGCGTCGAGGTCGGTGTGGGGCAGGACGCGGGCGGTGTTGGCGTCGAGCGCCGTGACGCCGCGGTCAGCCATGCGCCGCTTCATCTCGCGCCGCAGGACGGGGTCGGCCAGCAGCGGCATCGGATCGCCGTCGGGCTGGCCGCCCAGCAGGCGCAGGCCGACATGGGCGCAGCCCTGGTCCGCCGCCACCGTCACCATGTCGGTCGGCGACAGCTCCGGGACCGTGTAATAGGAGAGCGACAGCGGGTTCACGCGGCGCCTCCCGCCGCCTGGAGGGGGGAGGGAGCCGGACGGACGCCGCCATACTGCGCCCAGCTGCCGGCGACGTGCCATCCGGCATCCACCACCAGATTGACGCCGGTGATCGCCGACGCCCGGTCGGAGGCCAGGAACTCGATGCTCTCCGCCACCTCGCGCGGCTGCACGATCCGGCCGAGCGCCGTGAATTCGGCCGGATCGGCGGCGTAGCGGCCCGACCGGATCCGTTCGACCACCCGCGGCACCAGCGTCGAGCCGGGCGAGACGCAGTTGACCCGGACCCCGGCGCGCCCCCATTCCCCGGCGAGGTTCAGCGTCAGGCTGACCACCCCCGCCTTGCTCGACGCATAGGCATGGACCGGCACCGAACCGATGGCAGCGATCGACGCGATGTTGACGATGCTGCCCCGCCCCTGCCGCGCCATGCGGGTGCCAAAGGCGCGGTTGGCGTAATAGGTGCCGGTCAGGTTGACGTGGACCGTGCGCTCCCACACCTCCAGCGGCAGCTCGGCCGGCGGCAGCACCGGCTGGAAGACGGCGGCGGCGACCACCAGCGCGCCGACCGGACCATGCGCCGCCTCGATGACGGCAGCCGCCCGCTCCACCGCGCCGGCGTCGGCGATGTCGAGCGCCAGCGCGGCGCCGCCGAGATCGCCGGCCACCCGCTCCGCGGCATCCGGGTCGAGGTCGGCGACCGCCAGCCGCCAGCCGCGCGCCGCCATCAGCCGGGCGGTCTCCTCGCCGATGCCGTTGCCGCCGCCGATGACGACGGCCAGCGCGCCGTCCGCGGTCGAGGTCTGCTGCGTCATGGCCGGGTCCATTTCCGGGTTCTCCGTCACTTGCGCAGATCTGCGGCGAGGAAGGAGCTGTCCAGCACCTTCGACCAGTCGACCGGGCCGGACCATTCGCCCATGCGCTCCATGCCCTTGACCCAGATGTTCAGGGCGTCCATGTCGAAATCGCCCTGGCTCCAGTACTTGATCGCCGCCATGCGCTTCATCGAGGCGGTGGCGACATCGACCGGCAGCGTGTCGCCATAGCGCTTGGCGACCATCTTCGCGGCCTCTTCCGGATTCTCGTAGATGAAGTTCACCGCGGAGCGCCAGGCGGCGAGCAGCCCGCGCAGCTGGTCCGGGCTCTTGCGCATGAAGTCGCCGGTGGCGACGCCGACGGTCGGCGTCATCGACGGCAGGTTCTCCAGCGAGAAGGCGACCTTGTAGCGGTCCTTGCGGGCGCTGTAGAGCGGCTCCAGGATCAGCGCCGCGTCCACCCCGCCCTGCTCCAGCGCCGACAGGCCCGAGCCGACCGATCCCAGCGCCACCATGTCGGCCTTGCCGGGATAGCCGGCCGCCTCGAAGGCCATGACGACCATCAGCTCGCTCGACGATTTCGGCGCGGTGATGCCGACCTTGCGGCCGACCAGATCCTTGACCGAAGACACGCCGCTGTCCGGCCGCGTCACCCACAGCAGGTCGTCCACCCGGCGGATCGCGGTGTGGACGATGCGGATGTCCATGCCCTGCCTGATGCCGGCCAGCGCGGTGGAGGTGCTGACGATGCCGTAGCCGAGCCCGCCGCCCACCATGTTGCGGATGCCGGTGCCGCCGCCGACCGAACTCATCACGTCGGTGACGTCGACGCCGTTCTTCTTGTAGTCGCCGCGCTCCAGCGCCACCGCGATGGGGGCGGTGTTCAGCAGGGCGCCATAGTGGGACGCCATGATCTCCAGCGCATGGGCCTGCGGCGCCGAGGCCAGCAGGCCGCCGATCAGCGGCACCGCCGCCAGCGCGCGGGTCAGGAAACGGGTGATGGTCATGGCGTCCCTCCGTTGTAGGTTTTGTCTTTTCTCAGCAGGCGGCGGGCGTTGCCGGCCAGCGCCGGCGACACGGCGCCGTGATGCCCGTCCTCCGGCTGGTCCCAGCCGGCGAAATTGGTGCCGAAGACCAGCCGGTCCGGCCCCACCACCTGCGTCAGCAGCGCCAGCGCCCGGTCGTCGTTCAGGTGCGTGTCGAACCACAGGCGCGACAGCATTTCCTCGAAGGCGCCGTCCTTCTTCATCGACTGGCTGGCCCACGGGCGCTTCATGCCGGCCTGCGCCAGCCGCCCGGCGGTGAAGGCGGCGGCACCGCCGCCATGGCTGATCCAGACGTCCAGCCGGGGATGGCGCTCGAGCACGCCGCCGAAGATCAGGGTGGCGACGGCGATGGTCTCCTGCGCGGCGAAGCCGATGATGACGTCGAGGTCGAAACGCTTCAGCGCCGGGTCGCCGGGCGGCCCGTCGATGCCGGCCGGGGCCGGATGCAGGAACAGCGGCACGTCCAGCCGCACGAATGCCTCATAGAGCCTGTCGAACTCCGGGCTGTGCAGCGGCTCGCCCGCGAATTCGGTGCCGGTCGCCGCCCCCCACAGTCCCAGCTCGCCGACGGAGCGCTCCAGTTCCTCCGTCGCCGCGCGCGGATCCTGCATCGGCAGGGCGGCCAGCCCGCCCAGCCGGTCCGGATAGCGCGCGATCAGCTCGGCCAGCGCGTCGTTGTGCCGGCGGCAGAAGGAGACGGCGGAGGGCACGTCGATGTGGTGGAAATAGTTCAGCGGACTGGCCGACAGCACCTGGAAATCGATGCCGGACTGGTCCATGCGGCGCAGCCGCAGCTCCGGGTCGGTGAAGGGGCTGTTCAGGTGGCGGACGCCGCTCAGCCGGTAATTGCCGACGCGGTACCAGGGCTGGCCGTTCTCGTCAACGCCATGCTCCGGCCCGTGGATGCCGGCGGCGCCGTTGGTCGCCTCGAGGCGGACATGGGCATGGACGTCGATCAGCGACGCGGTTTCGATGGGCATGGCAAGGTCCTTTCCGCCGGGCGGGCCGGCGGCCGGGAAGAAAGGGGCTGGCGGAGAGGGCGTTCGAATGCGGGCGCCGCTCAGGCGACCCGGTGCATCCGGTTGTCGAGCGCGAGCAGCGCGCTGTTGACCGCCAGGGCGAACAGGCCGATCAGCACGGTGACGCTCATCATCGTCGCGGTGTCGTTGACGCTGATGCCGTTCATGATCATGAAGCCCAGCCCGCGCTTGGACGCGAACATCTCGCCGACCATCACGCCCAGCAAGGTGATGGAGAAGCTGATGCGCAGGCCGGTCACGATCTCCGGCACCGTCGCCGGCACCAGGACCGCGGTCAGCGTCTGCATCCGCGTCAGCCGCATGGCGCGGGCCGAGCGCCGCAGCACCGGGTTCATGGCGCGGATGGCGCCCATGGTGACCAGCATCATCGGGATGAAGCCGTGCAGCGTGCCGAAGGCGACCTTTGCCGGCATGCCCAGCCCGAACAGCAGCAGGATCACCGGATAGAGCGTGACCTTGGGAATGGCGTAGAGGGTGACGAACAGCGGTTCCAGCACGTCCGACAGCGACCGGTTGGCACCGATCAGCACACCCGCCAGCCCGCCGCCGATGCAGGAGATCAGCAGCGACAGCCCCAGCGCCTTGGCGGTCTCCGCCACATTTTCCCAGAAGGACGGGTTGCCGAACAGCACGGTCATCCGGTTCAGGGTGACGGCGGGCGAAGCCAGCGCCTCGTCCCCGGCGAGCCCGTGGAACAGCTGCCAGCCGCCCAGGATCAGCAGGGCGATGACGGCGGCGGCGGCCAGCTTCTCCCCCGCCCCGGCGGTGTCGCGGGCGCCGCCGACGCGGCCGGCACCGGAACGGTGGCGCACCCGCTGTTCCGCCCAGTGCAGCAGCACGGTCAGGCTGGAGACGAAGACCACGACGAACAGCAGCAGCGCGTACATCGTCCGGTCCTGGAGATTGTTGTACGCGAAGGCGATGGAGTAGCCGAGCCCGCTGCCGGCCAGGATGAACTCCGCCCCGATGACGCCGGTCACCGAATAGCTCAGCGCCAGCTTCACCCCGGTGAAGATGTGCGGCCCGGCGGCCGGAAGCTGGATCAGCAGCGCGTCCTGCACACGGTCGAGGCGGTAGGTGCGGCCGACCTTGCGCAGCACCGGCGGGATGCGGTCCAGCCCGGACAGCGTCGCCGTCACCATCGCCATCACCGCATAGAGGAAGCCCATGGCGATGATCGGCAGCGCGTTCATGCCGAGCAGCACGATGAACAGCGGATACAGCACGAAGAACGGCAGGGCGTAATAGCTGGCGATCAACGGCTCGACCGCCCGGCGGACCCGCGGCAGGGCGTGGAGCGCGACGCCGCCGGCGAAGCCCGCCACCATCGCGGCGACGGCGGCGGCCAGGATGTTGCGCAGGGTGAAGCCGATCTGCGACCAGAAGCCGTCGGTTCCCATCAGACGGACCAGCTCGGCAAACATCTCCGACGGTGGGATCATGGTGCCGCGCCCGACATAGCCCAGCCGGCAGGACGCCTCCAGCGCCAGGACGGCCGCGGCGGTGATCAGCAGGCGCTGGATGCCTGCCCGCGTCATCCCGCGACCCTCCGCTGGCTGGCCATCGCCTTCAGCGACTCCTCGCGCAGCGTGTTCCACAGGCGGGTGGTGACCTCGCCGAAGGCGGGTTCGGCGGCGATGGCGCTGGTGCGGTCGCGCGGCCAGCCGGTTTCGACGATCTCGATGAAGCGGCCGGGGCGCGACGACATCACGCCGATGCGGTCGGACAGCATCGCCGCCTCGTCCAGCGCATGGGTGATCAGCAGGACGGTCGCCCCGCTGGCCCGCCACAGCCGCAGCAGCTCGTCGCCCATCAGCAGGCGGGTCTGCTGGTCGAGCGCGCCGAACGGCTCGTCGAGCAGCACCAGGCGCGGGCGCATCACCAGCGTCCGGGCGATGCAGACGCGCTGGCGCATGCCGCCGGACAGCTGGTTGGGATAGGCGTCGGCGAAATCGTTCAGCCCCATGAAATCGATGGCATGGCGAACGCGCTCTTCCGCCTCCGCACCGCGGAAGCCGGCGCGGCGCAGGCCGAAGGCGATGTTGTCGCGCACGGACAGCCAGGGGAACGACGCATCCTCCTGGAAGACCACGCCGACCCCGTCGGGAACCGTGCCGCGCACGCGCTTGCCTTCGAAGGCGATGGTGCCGTCGGTTGGGCTGCTCAGCCCGGCCAGCACGTCGAGCAGGGTGGATTTTCCGCAGCCGGACGGCCCGACGATGGAGAAGAACTCTCCCCGGCGCAGGTCAAGATCGACCGGACCCAGCGCATGGACCGCCGATCCGAAGATGCGGGTGACGCCGGTCATCACCGCGTGGGCGTCGGCCGCGAGGCCGTTGGAACTCTGGGCACCGTTCGGACCCTGGGCGCGGCCGAAGGGAATGGGCTGCGCCGGATGGGACGCGCCTGCCGGCCCCTGGGAGGGATTCTTGGAAGGATCCTGGGGGATCGGTGCTCTTTCTGACGATAGGCCACGCATGGGCTGCATCTCCCTCCCGGTGTCGGGCGTTCGGCGTTGCCGCCTGAATTCTGTTTGTTTTGTAAGCATACAAATGCAGCCCGCCGGCCCTGTCTAGGACAGCTTTGGACCACCCCCATACAAAAATTGTTTGCCCTCCCCCGCCGCCGATGCGAGGCTTCCGTCCCTGCCGGTGGCGTGCCGCACGGCCGCCACGCTGGGCCGCCACATGGGGCCGCCCCACTGGGCCGCAACGATGGATCCCGACCGATGCGCAGCCGCCAGTTGGAGAGCTTCATCCTCGTCTGCGAACTGGGCAGCATCAGCAAGGCGGCGCTGGCGCTGAACATCGCGCAGCCGGCGCTGGGGGTGCAGATCAAGGCGCTGGAGCGGGAGTTCGGCGTGCCGCTGCTGGTCCGCACCGTCACCGGAACCTACCCCACCCCGGCCGGCCTCCTCTTTCTGGAAGAGGCGCGGCTGATGGTGCGGCGCCTGCAGGATTTGAAGCGCTCGCTGCGCGAGGTCGCCGGGCAGGTCCCGAGAACGCTGGCCGTGGGACTGACCCCCAGCCTGTCCGGGCTGCTGGCCGGCAGGCTGATGGAGCGGCTGCACGGCGCCCTGCCGGGGGTGGAACTGAAGCTGTTCGAAGAGCTGAGCCATGCCCTCATCGGCCATGTCTCATCGGGCAAGCTGGATCTGGCGCTGGCCTACACGGTGCCGCGCAGCCGCATGCTGCACCGGGAACCGCGGCTGAACGAGGCGCTGTGCCTGATCACCCATCCCGGTTCGCGGTTCGACGGGACCGGCCCGCTGTCACTGGCGGCCATCGCCGACGCCGAACTGGCGATGCCCAACGAGGGCGATCTGGTCAGGCGTCTGGTCACCGACGCGATGACGGCGCGCGGGCTGGTGCCGAACATCGCCTTCTCGCTCGAATCGATGCAGGCGATCAAGGACATGGTCCGGCGCGGACTGGCCTGCGCGATCCTGCCGCACAGCGCCGTCGCGGAAGACATCCAGGCCGGCACCCTGGTGATCCGGCCGATCTGCGACCCGGCGCTGATGCGCACGCTGTTCCTCATCCATCCCGCCGGAACCGACGTGAATGCCGCCACGGCAGAGGCGCTGCGCATCATCGACGGCCTGCTGGACGAGCTGAGGCGGAGGGACCGGAACTTCACCGTCGCGACGGAAGAGGAGTGATCGTTTCCGTGATCCTGCTGCCGACGCGGAAGCGCCGGCGGTCATTCGGCCGGCTCGGCCGCCCTTCGATGCTGCAACGCCCCAAGCACGCCACGCTCCGATTGCCGCAGATACGCGTCGAGCGTCGTCATCGATGCCAGCCGTTCGCCCGTCTCCAGCGCACGGAGGAGGGTGTGGTTGAGGTCGATGTAGGGCTCGTGAAGATGGGCCATGTCCTTGAGCTGCCCGAAGGCAAGCCGGAGTTCGGCGAGCACGAGGTCGAAGCTGGCGCTGAGCCGGGGGCTGTCGCACAGGCCGACCATGGCGCGGTGGAACTCCATGTTGTTCGTCCCGACCTTTTGCCAGTCCCGTTTGGCGCCAAGCTCCCTGCCCTCTTCGACCAGGACCCGCATGCGGGCGAACGCCGGATGGCCCCGGCTCGCCGCTTCGACGGCGCCACGCTGGATCACCGCGCGGACACGGTAGATGTCGATGATCGCGGCCTCGTCCGGCACCACGACGAAGACGCCGCGGTTGGGAATGTAGGAGAGCAGCCGCTGGCTGGTCAGAAAGCGGAACGCTTCGCGCAGCGTGTTCCGGGACACCGCGAAATCCGCCGCCACCCGGTGTTCCGAAAGCTTCTGGCCGGGCTCGAACTCACCGGCGATCAGCATTTCACGGATGCGGATCGCCACCGCGCCGGCAAGGGAAGCCTCGTCGGCTTCCATCGTCGTCCTGATCGTCATCGGCACCTCCCAAGATCCCGGCACTGCCGGATCGAGTCAAGATTGTTGAACAATAATTTTTGTGATACTCAACAATCTATACTCACTCGTTGAGCATATTACCGCATGGCCGTTATCGATCTCAATGATGATCACGGCGGCGATTCCGGCGGTGATGCCAGCGGCAATCCTGATGAACCGAACGGAAAAGCCAATGAAGCCCACCCCCATCACCGCGCCCCCCGCAGATGCCGCTGCACGCAAGGCGGTCGGGCCGGTCATCTGCTATCCGACGCAGAGCCTGCCACGTGCCGATCTGGCGGCATACCGCGCGGTGCGGGACGGGATGGAGCTGGTCGGGACGGTGGTGGTCCCGCCGCGCGATGCGGCCACCTGGACCGTGCCCGCCGGTCACTTCTTCCGCATCGTCTCGACCGAGGGCGCACAGGTTGGCGACCTCAACCTCTTCAACGCCAACGATTTGACGGAGCGGCTCTACACCGGCAAGACCCGCGCGCTGAACGGCACCCATGTAGGGCTTGGCGATCAGCTGTTTTCCAACTTCCCCTACCTCCGCCCCATCGCCACCATCACGCACGACACGCTCGACTGGTACGGTTTCGACGAATTCGGCGGATCGGTGCATGACGTCATCGGCACCCGCTGCGACCCTTACACGCACAACCTGCTCAGCGCCGGGGACCACTACCACCACTGCTGCCATTCGAATCTCACCCGCGCCCTGGCGAAAGCCACCGGCATGACCCTGCCCGAGGCCGAACCCCACATCCACGATGTGCTGAATGTTTTCATGTGTACGGGCTTCACCCGGGACACCGGGCAGTATTTCATGAAGGCAAGCCCCGTGAGGCCGGGCGATTACCTCGAGTTTTTCGCCGAAGTCGACCTGCTCGGCTGCATGTCCGCCTGCCCCGGCGGCGATTGCTCGTCGGAACATTCCTCGGACGCGGCCAGTTGCCATCCGCTCCTCGTCGAGATCTACAAACCGTCGCGATTGCCGGAGGGATGGCGCGCACCGGCCATCAATGGCTACGACCGAAGCCACGGCTGCTGAACGGCTCCGGACATCGCAGATCGCACTTGCACCGCGGCCGATCCCGATGACTCATGGAGCGGGCATCGAGCGGAGTGACGGACACATCATGCGTGAAATCCTGAAGATGGGTGATCCCCGCTTGCAGCGGGTGGCGAGGCCGGTCGAGGATATCCACGACCCGGCGGTGAAGTCGCTGATCGCCGAGATGTTCGAAACCATGCACGCCACCAACGGCGCCGGGCTGGCTGCACCGCAGATCGGCGTCGACCTGCGGGTGATCGTCTTCGGCTTCGACTTCAATCCGCGCTACCCGGACGTGCCCCCCGTCCCCGTCACCACGCTGATCAATCCCTGGTTCGAAAAACTTACCGACGAGGTGGAGGAGTCCTGGGAGGGCTGCCTGTCGGTTCCGGGACTGCGCGGGATGGTTCCGCGGTGCACGCATATCCGCTATGGCGGCACCCTGGAAGACGGCACAACGCTCGTCCGCGAAGCGACAGGCTTCCACGCCCGGGTTTTCCAGCACGAGTTCGACCATCTCGACGGCTTCCTCTATCCCCAGCGGATCGTGGACATGTCCAAGTTCGGCTTCATCGATGTCCTGTTCCCGGAGTCCGGACTGGCCGATCTGGAAGCGCACTGACCCGATCCAGGCGGGAGATGTCCTCGGCCGAAAACCCCCAATCCTCCAGGACGCTCCGCGTGTGCTCTCCCGGCTCCGGCGGCGGCCCCTGGACCGCCGGCCTGCTGCGGCTGAAGCGCGGGGCCGGCGCCGGCTGAACCACGCCGTCCATTTGGACGAAACTTCCACGCGCAGCCATGTGCGGGTGGTGCGGCGCCTCCGCCATCGACAGGACGGGGGCGAAGCAGACGTCGGTCCCCTCCAGCAGAGCGCACCACTCGTCGCGCGTCCGCGTCCGGAACGCCTCGGCGAACGCCTTGCGCAGACAGGGCCAATTGGCTTCGCTGCGGTCGCGCAAGGCCGCGTCGGTCAGCCCGAGAAGCTCCAGCAGTCTCTCGTAGAAGCGCGGCTCCAGCGAGCCGATGGCGACATGCCTGCCGTCGCTGGTCTCGTAGCTGTCGTACCAGGGAACGCCGCCGTCGAGCAGGTTCCCCGCCCGGCGGTCCCGCCACAGTCCGGCATCCAGCAGCCCATAGAGCGCGGCGCCCAGCGAAGCCGCCCCGTCGACCATCGCCGCATCGACCACCTGCCCCCGCCCCGACCGGTCGCGTTCGAGCAGGGCGCAGACGATGCCGAACGCCAGGTACATGGCCCCGCCGCCATAATCGCCGATCAGGTTCAGCGGCGGCAGCGGCCGGTCGGCCGGACCGATGGCGTGCAGCATGCCGCTGAGCGCGATGTAGTTCAGGTCGTGCCCGGCGGCCTTCGCCAGCGGCCCCTCCTGACCCCAGCCGGTGATCCGGCCATAGACCAGCCGCGGGTTGACGGCCAGCAGGTCGTCGGGGCCCAGGCCGAGCCGCTCCATCACGCCGGGGCGGAAGCCTTCGATCAGGGCGTCGGCCCGGACCGCCAGCCGCTTCAGCGCCGCCACCCCTTCCGGACTTTTGAGATCGAGCACGACCGAGCGCCGGCCGCGGTTGGTGACGTTGCTGGGGACCGGAATATCGATGCCCTGGTCGGGCGCCGAGGCGCGGTCGATGCGGATCACCTCCGCCCCCATGTCGGACAGCATCATGGCGCAGAACGGGCCGGGCCCGATACCAGCGATCTCGATGACGCGCAGGCCTACCAGCGGCCCCGTCGGCTTCCCATTCTCCATCGCATCGCGCTCCACAAGGTTTCTGCTCATTCGCCACACCACAGCGGCGACGCACGCCGTCTTTCCGGGCGTGCGGCGTCCCGGTCAGCGTGCGGCGTCGAAATCGAGCCGGATCACCGGCTTGCCGACGCTGCGCCGGTTCCGGAAATCGTCCAGCAGCGCGACCAGCGCGGACAGCGGATGAACGATGGGCCGTTCCGGCCGGAGAACGCCGGACCCGAACAGCGTGCGCAGGCGCGCCAGCAGCGCCCGGTTGGCCGCCGGCTCCTGCTGCATGAAGCCGCCCCAATCCACCCCGACGACGCTCGCCCGCTTCAGGAGCGGCAGGTTGAGCGGAATGCGCGGGATCTCGCCGGCGGCGAAGCCGACGACCAGATGGCGCCCGCCGGGGGCGAGGCTGCGGAAGGCCGGTTCTGACAGGGCGCCGCCCACCGGGTCCAGCACCAGATCGACCCCGCCGCCCAGCTTTTCCGTCATCGTGCGGCGCCAGTCCGGGGCGCCGTAATCGACCGCCAGATCGGCCCCACGCATCCGGCAGAAGGCCAGCTTCTCCGCCGAGGAGGCCGCCGCGACCACCCGGCCGCCGAGCCCGCGCGCGATGTCGATGGCAGCCGCTCCCACCGTCCCGGCGCCGCCGAGCACCAGCACCGTCTCGCCGGCGCGCATCCGCCCGCAGGTCTCCAGCGCATAGAGGCTGGTCGCATAGGCGCTGAGGACCGAGGCGGCGGTGGCGGCGTCCATATCCGGCGGCGTCGCCATGCAATGGTCGCAGCGGGCCACCGCGCGTTCGGCCAGCGCACCCTTGAAGGCGATGGCGGCGACCCGGAGGCCGACCAGCGCCGGATCGCCGCCCTCCCCCACCGCCAGCACCCGCCCGGCCAGTTCGCGGCCCGGAACGAAGGGCGGTTCCGGGCGCTCCTGGTAGCGTCCGCCCAGCAGGACCGCGTCGAAGCCGCCGATGCCGACCGCCTCGACCGCGATCAGCGCCTCGCCGGGGCCGGGCTCCGGTCCGGCGGTCTCGGCGATGCGCAATTCGGGCGGATCGCCATAGGACAGGCACTGCAACGCCTTCATCGGATGGTCCCCCCGCGCAGCCGGCTCAGGCCGTTTTTGACCACCACGATCTCGCGTGCCTTGACCCGCGCCTGGAAGGACACGGCGTCACCGTCCACCCACAGATCGACGGTGATCGTCTCCCCCGGAAAGACCGGGGCCGAGAAGCGCGCCTGATGGTGCAGCATGCGCTCCGGCTGGAAATCGCAGCAGGCCGCCAGCACGGCGCGGGCGGTGATCGCATAGGTGCAGAGCCCGTGCAGGATCGGGCGTGGAAATCCGGCGGCACGCGCCGCTTCCGGGTCGGCGTGCAGCGGGTTGAGGTCGCCGGAATGCCGGTAGAGCAGCGCCTGCGATGGCGTGGTCGGCATGTCCAGCGACAGGTCGGGTGCGCGGCCGGGCACCGGATGCGGCGCCGGCTGTCCGTCGGCCGGCCCGCCGAAGCCGCCTTCCGCCCGGCCGAAGGCGGTGGTGACGACGGTCGCCAGCGGCTCGGGATCGCCATCGAGGCGCAGGATCTTCTCCTGGGCGAAGACCGCGCCCTTCCCTGCCCCCTTGTCCCAGGCGCCGATCATGCGGCCCTCGACGATGCCCCTGCCGCTCGGCGGAAACGGTCCGTGCAGGGTGACGGACTGCTCGCCGTGCAGGAGGTAGCGGGTGTCGAGCCCGATCTGGAACAGCGGTCCGCCGGCGAAGGTCGGGACGATGGGGAAGGTCGGCAGCACCTTCAGGCCGCGTTCGTAGACGAAGGGCAATTCCTTTTCGTCCAACGAACTGGCCGCCGAACTGACCACTGAATTGGCGCCCGCCCCGACGCCCAGCGCGTAAAGCATCACGTCGCGCTCGGTCCAGGACGCCGGATCCTGCGTCCTCAGTGCCATGATCGCCGCATGGTCCAGCATGGTCCGCTCCCTTCCGCTTCAGTTCACCCCGCGCGTTCTGCCGCGCCAGTAGGGTTCGCGCAACGCCTTGCGGTCCACCTTGCCGAGTCCGGTCAGCGGCATGTCGGCGACGATGTCGATGGATTTCGGCGACCAGGGCGCGCCGCGCACTGCCTTCACATGCGCCTGGAGGTCCGCCGGTTCCACCGCGGCGCCGGGGCGCAGGGTGACGAATCCCTTCACCGCTTCGCCCCATTTGCTGTCCGGGATGCCGATCACCCCGGCCAGCGACACCGCCGGATGCGCCATCAGCGCATCCTCGACCTCGCGCGGATAGATGTTGAAGCCGCCGGAGATGATCATGTCCTTGGTGCGGTCCACGATGTGGAGGAAGCCCTCGGCATCGCGCCGGGCGACGTCGCCGGTGTGCAGCCAGCCACCGTGGAAGGCCTGCTCCGTCAGTTCCGGCTGGCGCCAGTAGCCGGCCATCACCAGCGGTCCGCGCACACAGAGTTCGCCCGGCTCGCCGACCGCGACCTCGCGCATGTCCGCGTCGAACAGCTTCACGTCGCACAGCGCGGTCGGCCGCCCGCAGGAGCCGAGCCGCTCCGGCTTGCGCAGGTCATGGTCGATCCGGCGCAGCGTGGTGACGCATTGCGGCGCCTCCGACTGGCCGTAGAGCTGGAGGAAGATGGGACCGAAGGCGTCGATGGCCCGGCGCAGCAGGTCCGGAGCCATCGGGGCCGCCCCGTAGACGATCAGACCTAGCGACGACAGGTCGTGCCGGGCCAGCAGGGCCGGGTCCTCCACCAGCGTATTGACGATGGTCGGCACCAGGAAGGCGGCGGTGATGCGCTCCTCCTCCACCGTGCGGCAGAACTCCGCGCCGTCGAAACCGGGCAGCAGCCGGGCCGAGCCGCCCATCAGCATGATCGGGTACAGCATGATGCCGCCGGCATGGCTGATCGGCGTGACCGCGGCATAGCGCAGCTCGGCCGGCCATTCCCATTCGGCGGCGATGGTCGAGGCCATGGCGGCGATGGTCCGGTGCGGCAGCATGATGCCCTTGGACCGGCCGGTCGTGCCGCCGGTGTAGCAGAGCAGCGAGATGTCCTCCGCCTCCACCTGCGGGTCGAGCGGCGCCGGCTCCAGCTGCGGCAGTTCCTCCAGAAGATCCCGAATGCCGCCGCCCGGTCCGCCCAACGGACCCAGGGACAGCAGATGGTCCAGCGCCGGCACCCGCGCGCGCAGCGCCAGCGCGCGCGGCCCGAACCGTTCGGCATCGACGATCAGGGCGCGCGCCTCGCAGTCGGCCAGGATGAAGGCGTGGTCGTCCTCGCCGGCCAGCGGATGCAGCGGCGTGTAGCGGATGCCGAGGATGTTGGCGGCGCAGATGGCGGCCCAGGGCTCCACCCGGTTGCCGGTCAGGATGGCGACGCCGTCGCCCTTGCCGAGACCGAGGGAGCGGAAACAGGTGACGAAGCGGCCGATCCAGCCGCCAAGCTCGGCATAGGTCCAGCGCGTCCGGCGGTCGGCCAGCGCCGGGCGGTCGGCGAAGCGGGCGACGGCGTCGGCGATCAGGCGCCCCGCCGTGCCGCCGGTGTGCAGGGATGGCATCGAACGGTCCCCTCACGGGCAATGATGGCGTGAAAGCCGAAACCGGCCCGGCGAAATGCCGTAAAAGGCCCCCTCCCCGTTGGGAGAAGGTTGAGGGAGGGGGCGAGAGCCGTCATGCGCTCACTTCTTCACCAGCGGGCACTTGCTCTCCGACAGCGGCGCGAAAGCCTCCTCGCCGGGGATGGTCTTCAGCAGGGAGTAATAGTCCCAGGGCTGCTTGCTCTCCGACGGCACCTTGACCTTGAACAGGTACATGTCGCGCAGCACGATGTTGTCGGCGCGCAGATGCGAGGGCTTGGTCACCGCGTCGCTGATCGTCGTCTCCTTCATCGTCTTCAGGACCGGAGCGGTGTCGGTGCTGTTCGCCGCCTTGACGGCCTTGAGGTAATGGTTCACCGCCGAATAGAGGCCGGCCTGCACCATGGTCGGCATCTTGCCGCGCTTGTCGAAGAAGCGCTTCGACCATGCCCGCGTCCGGTCGTTCAGATCCCAATAGAAGGACTCGGTGACGTACATCCCCTTGGCCATCGGCAAACCCATGGCGTCGATGTCGGTGATCATCGGCAGGAGCGGCGTCAGGGCGACGCTGCCGTTCAGGCCGTACTCGTTGGCCTGCTTCACCGCGTTGATGGTGTCGGGACCGGAGTTGCCGAAGCCGATCGCCTTGGCGCCCGAGCTTTGCCCCATCAGGATCTGCGAAGAGAAGTCGTTGTTGTTGAAGGGATGCTTGACCGAACCCAGCACCGTGCCGCCGGCCGCCAGAACGCCCTTGGTCGCATCCTCCTCCAGCGAACGGCCGCCGGCATAATCGGCGGTGACGAAATACCAGGTCTTGGCGCCGTCCATGGTGACCGCCTTCGCCGTCGTCGCGGCGACCGCGCGGGTGTTGTAGCTCCAATGCAGGGTGGTCGGCTTGCAGTCCTCGCCGGACAGGCTGTTCTGGCCGGAGGCGGTGGCGAGCACCAGCGTGTTCTTCTCGGCGCCGATGTTCGACACCGCCAGCGTGACCGAGGCGCCGGCCACGTCGGTCAGCACGTTGACGCCCTGCTCGTCGATCCACTTGCGGGCGATGCTGGAGGCGACGTCGGCCTTGCTGGTGTGGTCGGCGGACACCAGCGAGATCCTGAAGCCGGGCTTCTCCGCCGCGGTGAAGTCGTCGATCGCCATCTGCGCCGCCAGCACCGAGCCGGGTCCGACCAGATCGGAATAGATGCTGCTCATGTCGGTGAGCACGCCGATCTTCACCTCCTTGACCGGCGTCTCGGCCCCGGCGGCGGTGGGCGCGGCGGCCGTCACCGCCGACAGGGCGGCGGCGATGGCCAGACAGGACACGGCACCACGAAGCGACTTGGCGAACAACATGGTTTTCCTCCCCGGATTTCGGATTTTTCGCTTTTGGATTCTGTCTGCCGGCCCTTGCCCGCCGGCCGGCCGGCGCGGCTCAGCGCAGAGCCCGGCTCAGCGCAGAACCTGCTCGATGCTGTAGACCCTGGCCGCGGTGCGGCTGAACAGCGCCGCCTTCTCGTCGGCCGACGCGCCGGCGGCAAGCCGCTTGAAGCCGTTCCAGAGGACCGCGTAGCTGCACGACAGCTGGTCCACCGGGAAGTTGCTTTCGAACATCGCGCGGTCGGGACCGAACGCCTCGATGCAGGTCTCGATGTAGGGACGCCATGCCGCGGCCAGATCCTCGGAGGACGGCGGCACCGGCCGTTCGTGGAAGCCGAAACCGCCCAGCCGCATCGCCAGCCCGCCCAGCTTCACGGTCACGTTGGGACGGCGCGCCACCTCCAGGATGCCGGCCTTCCACTGCGCGAAGACCTCGTCGCGCCGGCCGGCATAGGGACCGATGCCGACCGGGCCGCCGACATGGTCGAGAATGATCGACGTGTCCGGGAAGGCCGCCGCCAGATCGGCGACATCGGAAAGCTGGTGATGGTAGACCCAGGCATCGAAGGTCAGGCCCAGCGGCGCCAGACAGGCGAAGCCGCGGCGGAGCTGCCCGTCGCGCAGCAGCCCTTCCGGCGGGGTGCGCATGGTGGTGCGGATTTCCGGATTGGGGTCCCAGGAGGTCGATTGGCGGATGCCCTTGAAGCGCCCCTTGCCGGCGGCGATGTGAGCCTCCAGAACGGCGCGCACACCCTCGCCCTCGCGCAGGTCGGCATAGCTGATGATGCCGGCGCACAGGCCGGCCGGCCGGTAGACGCCCGCCTCGCACCGGTCGGCGATGGCGGTGACGAATTCGGTCTCGCCGACCGGCCGCATGTTCTCCGGCCCGTCGGTGCGGTACCCCTCGGTGCAGTCGGCGAAGACGGTGGCGACGACATTGTGGCCCGCCTGCGCGTCGCGCTGCAATTCCTCGGCGAGGTAGCGCGGCGACCGCGGAGAGTCCCACAGATGGTGGTGCGGGTCGATGATCGGCAGATCCGGCTCCAGGATCGCCTCTTCCCGCAGGGCCAGCCAGTTCGGATCCGCCGACGGCAGGATCGCGCTCTGCGTGCCGCTCTTGGTCTCGGTCATTCGGTCCTCTCGTGAACGTCGGATGAGCGGCCGGGAAGCGGACCGGCGGCGCCGATCCTCCCGCCGCCATCCCGGCGGGTGTCGCAGCCGGCGCGGCGAGGTCCGCGCTTCGCACACCGTTTATTTGCTGGGCAAGTCAATCATAAGCTAGACGAACATGGAACATAAAAAATCACTCAGGATTGATTTTTAGAGGTGCTCCGATGCGTGCGCGGCTCTGCCGCTGCTTTCCACGCTTCGATTGCGAGGTTTGTCGTCCAGCCATCGGCGGGCCAGGGGCCGAGAAGCGGATTGACAGATAAAATAATTCGTGTGTGATTGTATTGAATCGACCAACAACCCCGGCCGGCGCACTGGCGCTCCCGGCCGGTGCCGGCAGCCCCCCGGTCCGTCGCGGCCCCGCGGTTTCAATTTCCCCCAACCGCCCACCGCCGGCCGGCCCCGCCGTTTGGAGCCTTTCCGATGAACGAAAGCGGCATGATCGACAACGGCGTCCCCGTCAGCGGCCCCAATAGCGGAACAGCCCGGAGCGGCACGGCCCCCCCGTCCCGGCTTTTCGAAATGCTGGACGGCGCGCCCGACGACGCGACCATGGTGGTGGGACAGCAAGGCCCCGTCACCTACGGCCGGATGCGCGCCGAGTCCGCCAAGCTCGCCACGCGGCTGAAGGATCTCGGCCTGCGGCGCGGCGACCGGCTGGCGCTCTGGCTGCCCAACATCCCGGAATGGCTGACCACGGCGCTGGCCTGTTCGCGTCTCGGTGTCGCCGTGGTGCCGATGAATGTGCGGCTGGGCGCCCATGAGGTCGCCTTCCTGCTGTCGCGCGCCCGCTGCCGGGCGGTGGTGTTCGCCCCCGGCTACCGCAACGGCGCCTGCGCCGACGTTCTGCGCGCCGTCGATCCCGCCGAGCGCGCGGCCCTCGATCTGGTGGTGACGCTGGGCGAGGGCGAGGCGGCGCTGCTCGACGGCGTGCGCCAGACCCGGTTCGCCGACCTGATCGCGGAATCGCCGTCTCCCGTGCCCGAGGTCGCCGACGGCCGGCCGGAGGATGTCAGCCTGATCCTCGCCACTTCCGGCACCACCAGCGCGCCCAAGCTGGTTCAGCACACGCAGGAACGCAGCACCCGCCATGCCGGCGACGCCGCGGCCGCGGTCGGGCTGACCGGGCCGGGAACCAGCCTGCTGCTCGGCATCCCGATGTGCGGCGCCTTCGGCTACACGCTGGCGATCACCACCATCCGGGCGCAGCGCCCGCTGGTCCTGATGGAAGCCTTCGTGCCGGAGGATGCCGCCCGCCTGCTGGTGGAGCATGGCATCACCCACATGCTCGGCACCGACGACATGCTCGACAAGATCCTGTCGGTGGTGCCGGAGGGCAAGCCCTTCCCGGACCTGCGCATGTTCGGCCATGCCAACTTCACGCCGGCCCTGACCGCCATCCTGCCGCCCAAGGCGGAGGCGCACGGCGTGCTGCTGCGCGGCTTCTTCGGCATGACGGAGACGCTGGCCATGTTCGCCGCCCAGCCCGCCGACGCCGCGCTGGAGCGCCGCGCCCAGGGCGGCGGCCGGCCGGTCTGCCCCACCGCCGACCTGCGGGTGCGCGACCCGGACAGCGGCGCCCTGCTGCCCGACGGCGAGATCGGCGAGGTGGAGGTGCGGACCCCCAACGCCATGATCGGCTATCTCGACAACCCGCAGGCGACGGCCGCGGTCTTCACCGGGGACGGCTATCTGCGGACCGGCGACTACGGGTACCGGCTGGCCGACGGCGGGATGATCTTCGTCTCGCGCATCAAGGACGTGCTGCGCATCGCAGGCTATCTGGTCAGCCCGACCGAGATCGAGGAGGTCATCCTGGCGCTGCCCGGCGTCACCGTCTGCCAGACCGTCGCCGCCAGCTGCCCGGCCGGCGTGCGCCCCATCGCCTTCGTCGTCATGGAGCTGGGCACGGCGCTCGACGAGGCGGCGGCGCTGACCGCCTGCCGGGCTCAGCTCGCCGTCTACAAGGTGCCGGCGCGCATTTTCGCGATAGCGGCGATGCCGGTCACCGACGGGCCGAACGGCGCCAAGGTCAAGAAGAACGTCCTGCGCGACATGGCGACGGCCTGGATGACCCCATCCGGCGAAGCCGCCACGGCATGAACCGCCCACACCCCGTCGCCGGACGAAACACCCACAATCGGGAGGAGAAGGCCTTGGGCCAGAGCGCGCTGTTCACGCCGTACACCATGCGCGGCGTCACGCTGAAGAACCGGATCGTGGTCGCCCCGATGTGGCAGTATTGCGGGGTCGACGGCTTGCCCACCGACTGGCACCTGATGAATCTCGGCCGCTTCGCCGCCGGCGGGGCCGGGCTGGTCTTTCAGGAAGGGACCACGGTGGAGCGGCGCGGCTGCGGCACCGTCGGCGACCTCGGCCTGTGGGACGACCGCTTCGTCGAACCGCTGCGGCGCATCGTCGGCTTCGTCAAATCCTGCGGCGCCGTTCCCGGCATCCAGCTCATGCATGCCGGCCGCAAGGCGCGTCAGCGCTTTCCCTGGGACGGGCGCGGCGCCCTGCCGCGCGATCCGCAGATCGCCGATTGGGACGATTGGGACGTGGTGGCGCCCAGCGCCATCCCGCAGGACGAGGGTTATCCGATGCCGCGCGAGATGACGCGCCGGGACATCGACGACTGCGTCGAGGCGTGGGGCGCCGCTGCGGCACGCGCCGACCGCGCCGGTTACGAGGTGATGGAACTGCACGCCGCGCACGGCTACCTGATCCACGAATTCCTGTCGCCCGCTTCCAACCGGCGGACGGACGGCTACGGCGGCTCCTTCGAAAACCGGATCCGCTTCGCGGTCGAGGTGGTGCAGCGGGTTCGCTCCTCCTGGCCCGACCACAAGCCGCTGGTCCTGCGCGTCTCCACCGAGGATGACGGAGGCTGGGAGGTCGAGGACAGCGTGGCGCTCGCCCGCATCCTGAAGCCGCTGGGGGTGGATGCCTTCGACTGCTCGTCGGGCGGCATCTCCGGTGCCTCGCCCATCGAGACGCGAATTTCCCTGGCCTACGGCTATCAGGTCGGCTTCGCCGAGCGGGTGCGCCGCGAGGCCGGACTGCCGACCATGGCGGTCGGCCTGATCATCCATGCCGACCAGGCCGAGGCCATCCTCCGCGACGGCTGCGCCGATCTGGTCGCCGTCGCCCGCGAGCTGCTCTACAACCCGAACTGGCCGCTCGACGCCGCACAGAAGCTCGGGACAGACCCCGCCTTCACGCTGGCTCCGGTGCGGCACGGCCATTTCCTGCACCGCCGGTCGGTGTCCGGCTTCACCGGCTCGCTCTCCACCTGGAGTTCGGGGATGGGCGCCGGGGCCGCCGATCCTCCATTGTCCAATCCTCCATTGTCCTGATCGAGGATCGGGCCTCCTTCCCCCAAAGCCGGAAGGAGGCCCGGCTTCGTCATGCCACCATCAACTCTTCACGTCTCAGCTCTTCACGTGGCAGTCCGGGCTGATCGGCCCGAAGGCCTCTTCCGCCGGCACGGTCTTCACCAGATCGACGACGTCGAGCGGACCCGTCATGGCGTCGCGCGCCTTCGCCCTCATCACATACATGTCGTACATGACCCGGCCGTCGGCGCGGATCCAACCCTTGCCGGTGACCGGATCCTCGACGGGGATCTTCTGCATCTCGGCGATGACCTTCGCCGAGCCGGTGGTCCCCGCCGCCTTCACCGCCTTCAGGTAATGCAGCACGCTGGAATAGGTCGCCGCCTGGCTCTGCGACGGCAGGACGCCGCGCTGGTCCATGAAGCGCTTGGCCCAGGCCGTCGCCAGGGCGTCGCGATTCCAGTAGAAGCTGGAGGTGTAGACCAGGCCCTTGACCGCCGCATCCTCCAGCGCCTTGATCTGGGTGGTGTCGAAATAGAGCCCGACGATCTTCATGCCGCTTTCGCGGATGCCGAACTCGTTGGCCTGCTTCAGCGCGGTCAGCGTGTCGGCGCCGGTGTTCGACAAGGCCAGAACCTTGGCGCCGGAGCTTTGCGCCTGGAGCAGGAAGGACGAGAAATCGGCGGTGTTGAAGGGATGGCGGGCGACGCCGGCAACTGTGGCCCCCTTGGCCTTCAGCACCTCGACCGCCGCCGCCTCCAGCGACTTGCCGCCCGAATAGTCGACGGTCAGCATGAACCAGGATTTCTCGGTCTCCGACACCACGGACGCCGTGGTGCCGGCGATGGCATGCGCGGTCGCCGTCCACAGGATGCCGGTCGGCGAACAGTCGGCGCCGACCAGCGAATCCGCCGTGCCGCCGGCGATGACGTCCACCTTGCCGCGCTCGCGGGCGATGGCGCGAACCGCCAGCGCGACGGCCGAATTGGACATCCCGGTGATCATGTCCACCCCGCCGCGGTCGTACCATTCGCGCGCCTGGGTGCTGGCGATCTCCGGCTTGTTCTGGTGGTCGGAGGCGAGCAGCCTGACCGGCTTGCCGAGCACGCTGCCGCCGAAATCGTCGATGGCCATCTGGGCGGCGACCACCTTGCCCTTGCCCGACAGGTCGGCGGTCGGACCCGACAGATCGTCGAGCAGGCCGATGACGACCGCATCCTCGGCCGCCTCCGCGCTTCCGGTCCCAACCGCCAGCAGGCCGCAGACAGTCGCGGTGACAGTGGCGGTAACGGCGGCGGTAACGGCGGCGGCGGTGGCAGCCTTGGCGAACAACGCTCGCTTGGTCATGTCCCTGTTTCCTCCCCTGGATCGTTTCCGGACGGGTGCCAGCCGGTGTGGAGCAGGATCTTGCCCCGGTGGCGGCCCTCATGCATGTAGCGGTGGGCGTCGGCGGCGGCCGACAGTGCGAAGCCGCGGTCGAGCACGGCACGCAGGCCGCCGCCGGCGACATGCGGCCACAGCGCGGCCCTGACCCCGGCGACGATGGCCGCCTTGTCGGCGGCACTGCGTCCGCGCAGGGTCGAGCCGGTGATGGTCAGCCGCTTGGTCATCACCGGACGCAAATCCGCGCAGATGCGCGACCCGGCGATGAAGGAGATGTGGACGAGGCGTCCGCCGACGGCCAGCGCCTCGATGTTGCGGTCCAGATAGTCGCCGCCGACCATGTCGAGGATCACGTCCACCCCGCGTCCGCCGGTGGCGTCCTTGACGACGCGGACGAAATCCTCGTTGCGGTGGTCGACGGCGCGGTCGGCGCCGAGTTCGCTGCACAGGGCGAGCTTGCCGGGGCTGCCGGCGGTGGCGAACACCGACGCGGCGCCCAGCAGGCGGGCGGCCTGGATGGCGATGGTGCCGATCCCGCTCGCCCCGCCATGGATCAGCACGCCGTCGCCGGAGCGCAGGGCTCCCCGCTCGACCAGATTGGTCCAGACGGTGCAGAGCGCCTCGGGCAGCGCCGCAGCCGTCGCCAGGTCCAGCCCGTCGGGAACCGGAAGGCATTGCGCCGCCGGGGCGGCGCAGTACCCGGCATAGCCGCCGCCGGCCACCAGCGCGCAGACGCGGTCGCCCGGCGCAAAGCCCTCCACCCCGCCGCCGCAGGCCGCCACCAGTCCCGACACCTCCAGACCCGGCAGGTCGGAGGCGCCGGGCGGCGGCGGATAGAGCCCCTGCCTCTGCAGCAGGTCGCCCCGGTTCAGTCCGGCGGCGACCACCCGGATCAGGACCTCGCCATCGGCCGGCATGGGGATCGGCCGCTCCACCGGGCGCAGCACCTCCGGCCCACCGGGCTGTTCGATCTCGACGGCCGCCATCCGGCCGGCCGGCGGATCGGCCGTGAAACCGATCACCGTCCCGTCCCCGGGAAGGTCGCGGCGTGCCGGTGAACCACCGGCGGGCGGCCGTCAGGCTCCTTGAAGGCGATGGAGGTGCCGCCGCAGACGAACAGCACCTGTCCCGTCACGAAGCGCGCGGCGTCGCTGGTGAAGAAGGACACCGCATGGGCGATGTCGTCCGGCGTGCCGATGAAGCCGACCGGCACGCCATGCATCAGCTTCTCAGTCATCGGATGGCCGGGCGGATTGGCGGCATCGAACAGCGACGTCCGCACCGGTCCGGGCGCCACCACATTGACGGTGATGCCGTCGCTTCCCAGCTCCAGCGCCCAGGTGCGGACCAGACCGGACAGCGCCGCCTTGCTGGCGGCATAGGCGCTACGCCCCTCCTTGCCCAGCGCGGCGCGGCTGCCGATGGCGACGATGCGCCCGACCCCCTGGCGGCGCATCGATGGCAGCAGCACCTGCGTCAGCGCGACGAACGCCCCGACATTGACGGCATAGACACGCGCAAGCTCGGCGACCGACAGTTCGGCTCCCGGCGCCAGCGGGGCGATGGCCGCGTTGTGGACGAAGCGCGTCACCGGCCGGTCGCCGACCGCTTCGGCCAGCGCCGCCGCCGAGGCGTCCGGGTCGGCAAGGTCCAGCGGCACATGGCCGGCATGGAAATCATGCTCTGGCGGGGTGCGCGACGCCACGATCACCTGAAAGCCGTCCTCGGTCAGCCGGCGGGCGATACCCGCGCCGATGTTCCGGTTGCCGCCGGTGACGACCGCCCATTCCGTCATGATGGATATCCCGTTTAAGAGGGTTGGAAATGGCCCGGCGTCACTTCGGCAGACGGTGCAGCAGCTCGCCGACGATGCCGCGGCGGAAGAGCAGGACGCAGACGACGAAGATGCAGCCGATGACGACCGGCACCGGCAGGCTGGTCGCGGCGAGGTAGCTTTCCAAGGTCACCACCAGCCCGGCGCCGACCACCGGCCCGAACAAAGTGCCCATGCCGCCCAAGAGCGTCATCAGCACCACCTCGCCCGACATCTGCCACGTCACGTCGGTCAGGCTGGCGAGCTGGAACACCAAAGCCTTGGTGCCACCGGCAAGCCCTGCCAGAGATGCCGACAGCACGAAGGCCACCAGCTTGTAGCGGTCGGTGCGGTAGCCGAGCGACACCGCGCGCGGCTCGTTCTCGCGGATCGCCTTCAGCACCTGCCCGAAGGGCGAATGCACCGTGCGCCAGATCAGGGCGAAGCCGGCGACGAAGATTGCCAGCACGGTGTAGTACATGGTCAATGGCTGGTTGAGGTCGAACAGCCCGAACAGGGTGCCGCGCGGCACGCCCTGGATGCCGTCCTCGCCATGGGTGAAGGGCAGCTGCAACGCCAGGAAGAACACCATCTGGCTCAGCGCCAGCGTGATCATGGCGAAATAGATGCCCTGGCGGCGGATCGCGATCAGGCCGAAGACCAGACCCAGACCGGCCGCGACGATCACGCCCGCCAACATCGCCAGTTCCGGCGGCAACGCCCAGACCTTGGCGGCATGCGCGGTGACATAGGCCGCCGAGCCGAAGAAGGCGGCATGACCGAAGCTCATCAGCCCGGCGAAACCGATCAACAGGTTGAAGGCGCAGGCGAACAGCGCGAAGCACAGCACCTTCATCAGGAAGACGGGATACAGCAGGAAGGGTGCCGCCAGGGCCAGCAGCAGGCCGCCGGCGATCAGCAACGCCCGGCGCGATGCCGCCTCCACCCCCGTCCGTCGCAGCGCATGGGTTTGCATGGTCATGGCTTATCTCTCCCGTCCGAACAGTCCGGCCGGCTTCACCATCAGCACCACGGCCATGATCACGAACACGACGATGTTGGAGGCCTCCGGGTAGAAGACCTTGGCCAGCCCCTCCAGCAGCCCCAGCCCGAGCCCGGTGAGGATGGCGCCGAGGATCGACCCCATGCCGCCGATCACCACCACCGCGAACACCACGATGATCAGGTTCGACCCCATCAGCGGCGACACCTGATAGATCGGCGCCGCCAGCACCCCGGCCAGACCGGCCAGCGCCACGCCGAAACCGTAGGTCAGCGACACCATCACCGGCACGTTGATGCCGAAGGCCTGCACCAGCGTCGGGTTCTCCGTCGCCGCCCGCAGATAGGCGCCCAGCTTGGTCCGCTCGATGGCGAACCAGGTGCCCAGGCACACCAGCAGCGACGCCGCCACCACCCAGCCGCGGTAGGTCGGCAGATACATGAAGCCCAGGTTGGTGCCGCCCTTCAGCAGCTCGGGGATCGGGTAGGGCTGCCCCGACACGCCATACTGGTGGCGGAAGGCGCCCTCGAAGATCAGCGCCAGCCCGAAGGTCAGCAGCAGCCCATAGAGATGGTCGACCTTGTAGAGCCGGCGCAGCATGGTGCGCTCCAGCACCAGCCCGACCGCCCCGACCGCCAGCGGCGCCAGCACCAGCGCCCCCCAATAGCCGACGCCCAGATAGGTCAGCAGCAGCCACGCCACGAAGGCGCCGACCATGTACAAGGCGCCGTGCGCCATATTGACGACATTGAGCATCCCGAAGATCACCGCCAGCCCCAGGCTGAGCAGCGCATAGAAGGAGCCATTGATCAGGCCGAGCAGAAGCTGGCCGAACAGGGCCTGCGGCGGAATGCCGAACAGGTGCGACATCGGACGGTCCTCTCCCGCTCACACGCCGAGATAGGTGTGCAGCTTGTCCATGTTGGCGTGGAGTTGGTCGTTGGGGATCATGTCCACCACATGGCCTTCCTCCATCACGTAATGACGGTCGGCGATGGTGGCGGCGAAGCGGAAGTTCTGCTCCACCAGCACGATGGTGAAGCCGCGTGCCTTGAGCGCCCGCACCGCGACGCCGATCTGCTCGATGATGACGGGAGCCAGCCCTTCGGTCGGCTCGTCCAGCAGGATCAGGGTGGCGCCGGTGCGCAGGATGCGGGCGATGGCCAGCATCTGCTGCTCGCCGCCCGACAGGCGCGTGCCCTGCGTCGAGCCGCGGCCCTTCAGGTTGGGGAACAGCTCGTGGATCTGCGGGACGGTCATCCCGCCTTCCTTGACCACCGGCGGCAGCGTCAGGTTCTCGTCCACGCTGAGCGAAGAGAAGATGCCGCGCTCCTCCGGCACATAGCCGATGCCGAGCCGCGGGATTTTGTGCTGGGCCATGCCGATCAGCTCGGTGCCCTGGAAGCGGATCGAGCCGGTGCGCTTGCCCATGATGCCCATGATGGCGCGCATGGTCGAGGTCTTGCCAGCGCCGTTGCGGCCCAGCAGCGTCACCACCTCGCCCTGCCTCACCTCCAGGCTGACGCCGTGCAGCACGTGGCTCTCGCCATAGAAGCCGTGCAGGTCGGCGATCTCCAGCATCGCGGTCTTGGTGTTCATCCCGTCAGGCATGTCCGGTCCCCCCCGTGCCCATATATGCTTCCATCACCTGCGGGTTCTTCGAGACGACCTCGTAGGGTCCCTCCGCCAAGATCTCGCCGCGGCGCAGAACGGTGATGGTGTCCGACAGGTGGGCGACGACCGACAGATTGTGCTCCACCATCAGCACGGTGCGGTCGGCGGCGACGCGCTTGATCAGGGCGGCGGTGCCCTCGATGTCCTCATGGCCCATGCCGGCCAGCGGCTCGTCGAGCAGCATCACCTCCGGGTCGAGCGCCAGGGTGGTGGCGATCTCCAGCGCGCGCTTGCGGCCATAGGGCAGCTCGGCGGCGGTGTGGCCGGCCCAGGGGGTGAGGTTGACCGCCTCGATCAGTTCCAGCGCCCGGTCGTGCAGGTCGTGGAGCGACGATTCGGACTTCCAGAAATGGAAGCTGGTGCCGAGCGGCCGTTGCAGCGCGACGCGGACATTCTCCAGCACGCTGAGATGCGGGAAGACGGCCGAGATCTGGAAGGAGCGGACCAGCCCCTTGCATGCGATGTCGGCCGGCTTGGTGCGGGTGATGTCGCGGCCCTTGTAGAGGATCTGGCCGCGGGTGGGGGTGAGGAACTTGGTCAGCAGGTTGAACACCGTGCTCTTGCCGGCGCCGTTCGGGCCGATCAGCGCGTGGATGGTGCCGCGGCGAACCTGAAGGTTCACATCGCGAACCGCGACGAAGCCCTTGAACTCCTTCGTCAGACCACGCGCTTCCAGGATGATGTCGGTCACGACGGGGTTCTCCCCATGATGATGAGGCTTAAGTCAAAGAGCCGGGGTGCGGACCGAAACCGGTCTGCCTTCCGGGGCCGGTGACGCATCGGTGCCAGATAAGGCTTTGGCCCGAAATTTTTTGGAGAGCTGCCGGGACATCACGGCGGAGAGCGCCGGACGAAGCGCTGGCACATTTCAAACATCGGCCATGCGGCAAACTGTCCGCGAGACAAACCATAGGCAAGGCGGGTCGGCCTTGCAACAGAAATCATTCACCAATGATTTTTATATGCGCTCGCATTGAACGGTGCGCGGAAGCGGCTGGAGCACGCTCACCAGAAATCTCTTCAGAAGGGTGAGTTGCGGTGCGAAATCCACGGCCGGCCCCTCCTGGATCTTGCGCAGGGCAAAGCCCCGCAGCGTGTCCAGCACCATGCGGCGCAGCCGAACCACGGTCGCCGTGTCGGCGGGAGAGTCGGCGAACAGCCGCACCCATTCGAGGTCGCGCGCCTCTGTCACCTTGCCCAGCTGGGTGCGGATGCTCTGGTGCAGCCAGTCGTTGAAGCGTTCGTAAAGGCGGATTTCGAGAGCTGCGACATAGTCGTCGCTGCCGAAGACCTCCCAATGCTGGTTGACCACCCGCTCCACCCGCTCGGCGATGGGGAGCCCCACGAACTCCGCCAGATTCATCTCCTTGTCCATCCAGGCGGTGATTTCCTGGATGGCCGCGAAGTAGATCTCCTCCTTGCCGGCGAAGTGATACTGCAGCGCGCCGCGCGACACCCCGGCCCGGTCGGCGATGTCCGGCGTTGTGACGCTGGCATAGCCGCGCTCGCGCAGCAGATCGATGGTTGCCCGCACCAGCTTGCGGCGCGTCGCATTGCTCCGCTCCTGCTGGGGCTTGCGCTTGGCCTTGCGCCCCTCTTCCTCGCCGGTCTCCACCGTCTCGTCCTGGATCACCCGCACCATGCCCCACCGTCTCCCTTCTGCCCGGACGTCCCCGGCGCCAGCCGGCCTTGCCCGGACGGGCCCGGCAGGTCGTCCGTTCACAACCGTGGGGATGCTAGCACACTTCGCAGAAGACCGTTGACGACAAAAAAAGTCGTGTGTGATTGTATTTGTCCGGGCTTCGATCTTTTGCCGCCCCGCTCCCTTTCCGGCCCACAGCCCCCGGCGCCACGGCTCCACGCCACGGCCCGGCACCGCGACTGAACGCCATGGACATGATTGGACGCCACGATGGACCCCGCATTCCCCACTCTCTTTTCTCCCGGCCGCCTGCGCGGACTCGTGCTGCCGAACCGGCTGGTGATGGCGCCGATGGAATCCAACATGGCGGCGCCGGACGGCTCGGTGTCGGACGAGATGCTCGCCTACTACACCGCCCGCGCCGCCGGCGGGGTGGGAATGGTGATCGTCGAGTATGCCTGCGTCGACCGTCCGCTCGGGCTGGGCGGGTCGCCGCAGCTCGGCATCGACGACGACAGCCTCATCGCCGGCCACCGGCGGCTGACCGCCGCCATCGCCGCCGCGGGCGCGCGCTCCTGCCTCCAGCTGTTCCATGCCGGGCGCCAGACCCTGCGCCGCTTCACCGGGGGACAGGCTCCGGTCGCCGCCTCGGCCATTGCCTGCCGCGTCTATCGCGAGGAGCCGCGCGAGATCGCCGTGCCGGAGATCGAGGATCTGATCGGAAAATTCGGCCGTGCCGCCGCACGCGCAGTGGCCGCCGGCTACGATGCCGTCGAGATCCACGGCGCCCACGGCTATCTGATCGGCGGCTTCCTGTCGGGCGCCAGCAACCGGCGGACGGATGCGTATGGCGGAACGCTGGAGAACCGGCTGCGCTTCCCGCTGGCGGTGGTCTCGGCCGTCCGGACGGCGGCCGATGAGGCGCCGGTGATCTTCCGCCTGTCCGCCGAGGAGTTCGTGGAGGGCGGCACCACCCTGGACGAGGCGGTGCGGATGGCGCCGGAGCTTGTCGCCGCCGGGGCCGATGCGCTGCACGTGTCGACCGGAACGGCGGAACGGATGGACTGCAACGTCGATCCGGTCTCGTCCCCCCAGGGATGGCGCATCCCGCTGGCCCGCCGGCTGCGGGAGGTCGCCAGCGTTCCGGTGCTGACCGTCGGCGTCATCCGGCAGCCCGACGTGGCGGAACGCGCCGTCGCCGACGGGTCGGCGGATTTCGTGGCGCTCGGCCGCGCCCTGCTGGCCGACCCGCAATGGCCGGAGAAGGCAAGGCGCGGCGCGGTGGCCGACATCCGGCCCTGCACCTCCTGCAACTGGTGCGTCGACCAGCTTCTCGCCCACAAGCGGCTGGGCTGCGCCGAGAATCCGCGCACCGGACGCGAGACCGAGCCGGCGATCCTGCGCAGCGGCGCCGGCCGCACCGCCGCCGTCGTCGGCGGCGGACCGGGCGGGATGGCGGCGGCCCTGCTTCTAGAGGATGCCGGCTTCCGCGTCACCCTGTTCGAGAAGGCGGACAGGCTCGGTCTCGGGCTGGTCGCCTCGGCGACGCCGCCGGGCAAGGACAAGTTCTTCTGGTACCGCGATTATCTGGTCCGGCGGCTGGACGCCTCCGGGGTGGAGGTGCGGCTCGGCTGCGAAGCCGGACCGGACGACATCCTCGCCCTGCGGCCGGCGCTCGCCATCGTCGCCACCGGGGCGTCCAACCGCCCGCTCGCCGTGTCCGGCAGCGGGTCGGTCCCGGTCGGCTACGCCCATGACCTGCTGACGGGGCAGGAGCCGCTCGCCGCCGGCCGGGCGGCAGAGAAGCCGGTGGTCATCGTCGGCAGCGGCGAGACGGGGTGCGAATGCGCGGAGTATGTCGCGGAGTCCGGCCGGGACGTCCTTCTGGTCAGCCGCTCGCCGGAACGGCGGCTGGCGCGCCGCGCGCAATATGTCTATCGCCGCCAGCTGATCGCGAGGCTGGAGGGCAACCCGCGCATCCGCATCGAGACCGGCATGGAACTCGCCGCGGTCGGCGGCGGAGAGGTCGTGCTGCGCGACCGCGACGGCGCCGACCACCGCCGCCCGGCCGCGCAGGTCCTGCTGGCGCTGGGCCGGATGCCAGAGACCGGGCTGGCCGCGGCGCTGAGAACCGCCGGAGTGCCGACCCATGTGATCGGCGACAGCCGGGAGGTCGGCCGCATCGGCGATGCCGTCCACGACGCCTATGCGGCGGTGCGCCTCGCCACCCGCACCGTTGCCGGGGACACGGATGCGGCCGAGCCGGTCACCGCCCTGGCCTGCTGACCGGCCGCAGGATTCTAAAGGTGCGGCAGCGCCGGGGCCAGCGCGCGGGCGACCTCGCCGAGCGCCCCGGCGATGCGCTCCGCCCGTGCCTCGTCGAACTGGCTGAGGAACATGGTGGCGGTGCAGGCCATCAGCGGCCCCCCCTGCGGATTGAGGATCGGCACGGCGACCGATGCGGTGCCGAGCGCGTAGTTTCCGTTGTCGAGCGCCCAGCCGCGCCGCGCCGTCTCCTCCACCTCGGCCATGAACGCCTCGAAGGACAGCGGCCGGTCCCAGCGCAACGCGGCGAACTGCCGGAGCAACTCCGCCTCCGTCAGTCCGGCATGTGGCACCATGGCGCGGCCGGCGGCACCGATCGTCAGCGGCAGCCGCTGCCCGACATCCATCTTGATGCGCATGTTGCCGGTGCCGAGCGCCTCCAGCACCAGCATCATGCGGTCGGCCGAAATCCGCCGCCACAGCGTCACCGTCACGCCATGGTCGTGGGCGATGCGCTCCATCAGCGGACGCACGAGGTTGATGTCGCTGGCGACGGTCGCCGCCCCGCGCACCAGATCCATCACGCCGAGCCCGATGGCGTAGACCTTGGTCTGCGGGTCGAAGCGGACGTAATCCTCCTGGACCAGCGTGCGCAGGATGTTGAAGCCGGTGCTGGTGTTCATCCCCAGCTCCTGCACGATGTGGGTCAGGCTGACCGGGGCTGCGGCATGGCTCAGCAGCTTCAGGATCCGGATGCAGTTCAGAACCGCGCCGACCGGCTTGCCGGCGGCGTCCGCAACAGTCTCCGCGGCCGTCTCCGCATCGGCACCGTCCTGCGGCTCCGCCCCACCGCCCGCAAGCATGGCGGGAGGCCCGGATTGCGCCCTGGCCGCCTGCCTGGCCGCCTGCCTGCCCGCGTCCTTGAGCGGACGGCCGCGCGGGCGCGGCGCCTTCGGTGCATCGCCGGCATCGGCGTCCGCCGCTGTCTCCGTCCCGCCTGGCTTTGCCTGCACGTTCCGCTCCCCCCTCGTTTTGACCGCCGCATCCGACTTATGGAACGCGGCCGGCATCGGCGGAATTAATTTATATCTTCAGAAAAGAATTCTCTATGGAGAAAAACCGCTTGCGCCCTGCTTTCGCCCGGCATAGCGTAACGGTGGCGGCACGGACAGTCCGCGACACGCAGCGCCTTCCTGGCCGCCCCTCCTGGCCGCAGTCCGCGGCGGCGCGCGGTTCCCCGCCGGCCCTCACGGTTTTCCGGGAAATCCCCATGCCCACCGACCAAGACACCCACGGCGACGACGCCGTCCTTGTCGAACGGCGCAACGGCGTCGGCATCGTCACGCTCAACCGCCCGGATGCACTGAACGCCATAAACATGGCGGTGCGCCGCGGCCTCACCCGCGCCTGCCGCGATCTCGAAGCCGATCCCGCCATCCGCACCGTCCTGATCCGGGCGGCGGGGGAACGCGGCTTCTGCGTCGGCGCCGACATCAAGGAATTCCGGCAGGTCGACTCCGCGGTTTCCGCGCGCCGGGTCGACCCCGGAATCGCCTACATCGACGCGGTGGCGTCGCTGACCAAGCCGGCGATCGCCGCCATCCATGGCTTCTGCCTGGGCGGCGGCTTCGAGATCGCGCTGGCCTGCGACATCCGCATCGCCTCGGCCGACGCCGTCTTCGGCCTGCCCGAGGTCAATCTCGGCCTCATCCCCGGCGCCGGGGGAACCCAGCGGCTGCCGCGCCTGATCGGCACCGGCCGTGCCCTCGACCTGATGCTGACCGGCGAGCGCTTCGGCGCGGAGGAGGCGCTGCGGCTCGGCGTCGTCTCGCGTCTGGCACCGGCGCGTCAGGCGCTGGACGAGCAGGCGCTTGCCCTGGCCGACGCCATCGCCGCCAAGTCGCCTACGGCCGCCGCCTACGTCAAGGAAGCGGTGATGAACGGCGCCGACCTCGACCTGGACGCCGGGATCGCCCTGGAAAAGACCCTTTTCACGCTGCTGCTGACCACCGAGGACCGGATGGAAGCGGCGGCCGCCTTCCGCGAAAAGCGCCGCCCCGTCTTCACGGGGCGCTGAGACGCCGCCCCGTGAAGACGGGGCGCCCAGACAAGGTGAACCAACCGATGAACGCAAGCATTCCCGACGGCGCCAAGGTCACGGTGGTCGGCGCCGGCATCATGGGGCGCGGCATCGCCCACGCTTTCGCCGTGCGCGGCTATCCCACCGTGCTGTTCGACGTGAAGGGCGCGGCGCTGGACGACGCGCTCGGCAACATCCGCAAGATCGTCTCCGACGCGGTCGGTCTCGGCAAGCTGACGGAGGAGACGGCGGAGCGGACGCTGTCGCTGATCACCCCGGCCAGCGACCTCGCCGCCGCCGCCGCCGGATCCGATCTGGTGGTGGAGACCGCGTCCGAGCAGCTGGCCGTCAAGATCGACATCATCCGCACCATCGACGCGGTGGTGGCGGCGGACGCCGTCATCGCCACCAACACCTCGGCGCTCAGCATCACCGAGATCGCCGCGGCGTCGGCCCGGCCGGCGCGCGTCGCGGGCATGCATTTCTTCAACCCCGTCCACAAGATGAAGCTGGTGGAGATCATCCGCGGGCTTGCCACTGACGACAGCGTGGTCGAACGGCTGAAGGCCTGGTCGGACGCTCTTGGAAAAACCTCCATCGTCGTCAACGAGGCGCCCGGCTTCACCACCAGCCGCATGTCGGCGATGCTCGGCAACGAGGCGATGTACATGCTGGAATCCGGCGTCGCCAGCGCCGAGGACATCGACACCGCGCTGCGGCTCGGCCTCGGCCATCCGATGGGACCGCTGGAACTGGGCGACATGACCGGCTGGGACACCCGGCTGGCGGTGCTGCAATACCTCCACCAGTCGCTTGGCGAGAAGTTCCGGCCCTGCCCGCTGATCGCCAAGATGGTCAAGTCGGGCCGCACCGGCCGCAAGGCCGGCCACGGCGTCTACAGGTACGAGAACGGCACGAAGGTGCCCGGTTCCGGCTTGTTGGGGAGCAACTGACCATGCCTTCCTTGAATGCACGGGCCTTGAACCCACGGCCCCTGAACCCGCGGGATGTCGTCATCGTCGAGGCCGTCCGCACCCCCATCGGCCGCTTCCGCGGCGCGCTGGCCCCGGTGCGGGCAGACCATCTGGGGGCGGTCGTTCTCCAGGAACTCGTCCGCCGCGCCGGCATTTCGCCGGAACTGGTGGACGACGTCGTGTTCGGCTGCGTCACCCAGGTCGGCGAGCAGTCCACCAACCCGGCGCGCACCGCCCTGCTGAGCGCCGGCTGGCCGGCGTCCATTCCCGGCATGACGGTGGATCGCAAATGCGGTTCGGCGGAGGCGGCGGTCCATGCCGCACTGGGCTCCATCGCGTCCGGCGAGTACGACGTGGTGGCGGCCGGCGGCGTCGAAAGCATGAGCCGGGTGCCGATGGGCGGCAACCGCGACGTCCACGGCAAGCCCTTCGGCTGGAAACTGCTGGAGGCCCATCCGCAGATCTCCCAGGGCGAGGCGGCGGAGCGCATCACCGATGCCTGGGGCCTGACCCGCGACGAGATCGACGACTATGCCATCGCCAGCCACCGCAAGGCCGCGGCGGCGGCCGATGCCGGCTGGTTCGACCGCGAGATCGTGCCGGTGCCGGTCGAGGGGTGGCGGGAGCGCGACCTGCCGGAAGGCGGCGTCACCCTGACCAGGGACGAGACGATCCGCCGCGACACCAGCCGCGAGAAGCTGTCCACCCTGAAGACCAGCTTCCGCGAGAATGGCCGGATCACCGCCGGCAACTCCTCGCAGATCGCCGACGGCGCCTCGGCCCTGCTGCTGATGGCGGCGGAGGTCGCCAAGGCGCATGGGCTGAAGGCGCGCGCCCGCTTCCGCGCGGTGACGACCCTGGGCGCCGATCCGACCCTGATGCTGACCGGCCCGATCCCGGCGACCCGCCGGGTGCTGGACCGCAGCGGACTGACGCTTGGCGACATCGACCTGTTCGAGGTGAACGAAGCCTTCGCCCCGGTGCCGATGGTCTGGCAGCGCGAGTTCGATGCCGATCCCGCAAGGTTGAACGTCAATGGCGGCGCCATCGCGCTCGGCCACCCGCTGGGCGCGTCGGGCGCGCGGCTGATGACCACGCTTCTGCACGAGCTGGAACGGCGCGACGCCCGCTTCGGCCTCCAGACCATGTGCTGCGCCGGCGGGCTCGGCACCGCCACCATCATCGAACGGCTGGGCTGAGTCCCGCCGCCGTGCAGGAGTGCCGCATGAAACCCTGGCCGCTTTGGGACACCCCCTTCTTCGAGGACCGGCACCGCAGCTTCGCGGGCATGCTGCTGGAGATGGAGCTTCCGGAAATCGACGAGGACAGCCCCGACCTCGGCGCCGTCAGCCGCGTCCTCGCCCGCGCCATGGGAGCCCAGGGTCTGCTCGACATCGTCGTCCCGCCCGGCGCCGAAGGGGGAAGCGCCGGCATCGACCTGCGCAGCGTCTGCCTGGCGCGCGAGGTGCTGGCCTACCGCTTCGGCGATCTCGCGGACTCGGTCTTCGTCATGCAGGGCATCGGCACCGCCGCCCTGTGGCAAACCGGCTCGGCCGAGCTGTGCCGCCGGTACCTGCCCGCCGCCCGGACAGGCGAGGCCATCGCGGCGCTGGCGCTGACCGAGCCGGAGACCGGTTCCGACGTCGCCAACATCGCCACGGCGGCCGAACGCGACGGCGACGGCTGGCGCATCACCGGCGAGAAGACCTTCATCTCCAACGCCGGCTTCGCCGACCATTACGTCGTGATCGCCCGGACCGGCGAAGCGCCCGGGTCGCGCGGCCTGACCGCCTTCCTGGTCGACGCCGACGCCGCAGGACTGAGCGCCGGCCCGCCGATCGACTTCATGGCCCCCCACCCCGCCGCCCCGCTGCGTCTCGACGCCGTGCATGTCGGCCCCGACCGTCTGGTCGGCGCCCCCGGACAGGGCTTCAAGGTGGCGATGGCGACCTTCGACATCTTCCGCGCCTCGGTCGGGGCGGCCGGGATCGGCGCCGGGCGCCGGGCGCTCGACGAGAGCCTCGCCCGCGTCACCGGGCGCCGGCTGTTCGGCAAGGCGATGGCCGAGATGGACGGGGTGCAGACCAAACTGGCGGAGATGGCGACCACGCTGGAGCAGGCGGCGCTCTGCGTCTACCGCGCCGCCTGGGCCAAGGACACGACCGGCGGACGCTGCACGCGCGATGTCTCCATGGCCAAGCTGACCGGCAGCGAGGCCGCCGCCAGCGTGGTGGACGCCGCCGTCCAGCTTTTCGGCGGCGCCGGCGTCATGCGCGGCAGCGTGGTGGAGAAGCTCTACCGCGAGGTCCGGCCGATGCGCATCTACGAGGGCGCATCGGAGGTGCAGAAGCTCGTGATCGCCCGCGACCTCATCAAGACCCACCAGCAGGACTGACGGCCGATGACCGACGACATTTTTGCCGACGACATTTTGGCCGACACCGCCCGGCGCCTGTTCGCCGGCCGCGTGACGCCCGACATCCTGCGGCTGGCCGAGGAGGGGCATTGGCCCGCCGATCTCTGGGCCGCCGTCGAGGAGATGGGCCTGCCGCTGGCCCTGGTCCCCGAGGAAGCCGGCGGCTTCGGCCTCGATATCGTCGAGGCGCTCGGGCTGGTCCGCATCGCCGGCTCCGCCGCCGCCCCGCTGCCGCTGGCCGACAGCATGCTGGCCGCCTGGATGCTGGCCGGTGCCGGGCTGGAGGTGCCGGCCGGGCCGCTGACCGTCGCTCCGCCCGTCGCTCCGCCCAAGGCCGGACGCGCCACGCCGTCGCTGATCCGCGACAAGGGCGGCTGGCAATTGTCCGGGACCGCGGACCGGGTTCCCTGGGGACGCGACGCGGCGGCCGTCGCCCTGCTGGCCGAGCATGATGGCCGCACGCATGTCGTCCGCCTCGACGCCGGGGACTGGGAGATTGCCGAGGCCGGCCGCAACATCGCCGGCGAGCCGCGCGACGGCCTGCGCTTCGGCCTCGCGCTGGCCGACGACCGTGTCGCTCCGGCGCCGGATGGGCTGGACGGGGCCGTCCTGCACGGCTTGGGCGCCACCCTGCGCAGCCTCGCCATGGCCGGGGCCGTGGAGCGGGTGCTGGACCTGACGGTTCGGTATGTCGGCGAGCGCGTGCAGTTCGGCCGGCCCCTCGCCAAGTTCCAGGCGGTCCAGCAGAATCTGGCGGTGCTCGCCGGGCAGGCTGCCGCCGCCGGAGCCGCCGCCGACGGCGCCGCGGAGGCCTTCGCCGACCTGTCGGCGGGCGGATCGCGCATCCTGCCGGTGGCCGCCGCGAAGATGCGGTGCGGCGAGGCGGCGGGAATCGCCTGTTCGATCGCCCACCAGATGCATGGCGCCATCGGCTTCACCCACGAACATGTCCTCCACACCCTGACCCGCCGGCTGTGGTCCTGGCGCGACGAGTACGGCAACGACGCCTTCTGGGCCCGGCAGCTCGGCCAGGAGGCCGCGGCGGCCGGCGCAGACGGTCTTTGGCCGCTCGTCACCGCCGCCTGATTCCGCGCCGCCCGCTCCGGAGAGAGACACCAATGCCCCGCATCGCCTTCCCGCCCCCGCCCGCCGGCGACGCCACCGAGGCGTTGCGGGCGGAGGTCCGCGATTTCCTGAAGACAGAGCTGGCCGACCGGCCGCCCCGCCTGCGCGCCGACTCCTGGAACGGTTTCGACCGCGCGTTCAGCCGGAAGATGGGCGCCCGCGGCTGGATCGCCATGACCTGGCCCAAGCGCTATGGCGGGCACGAGCGCAGCGCCCTGGAACGCTATGTCGTGCTGGAGGAGATGCTGGCGGCCGGCGCGCCCGTCGCCGCCCATTGGATCGCCGACCGCCAGAGCGGCCCGCTGCTGCTGAAGAGCGGCACGGAAGCGCAGCGCCAGGCCATCCTGCCGCGCATCGCATCGGGTGACTGCACCTTCTGCATCGGCATGAGCGAGCCCGATTCCGGTTCCGACCTCGCCGCCGTCCGCACCCGCGCCGTACCGGTGGACGGAGGCTGGCGCGTCAACGGCACCAAGCTGTGGACGACCTACGCCCACCGCGCCCAATACATGATCCTGTTCTGCCGCACCGACGGCGCCGCCGAGGACCGCCAGGGCGGCACGAGCCAGCTTCTGGTCGATCTTTCCACGCCCGGCATCACCATCCGCCCCGTCCTCGACCTGTCGGGCGCGCACCATTTCAACGAGGTGGTGTTCGAGGACGTGCTGCTGCCCGGGGACGCGCTGATCGGCCAGCGCGGCGACGGCTGGACCCAGGTGATGGGCGAGCTGGCCTTCGAGCGCAGCGGACCGGAGCGGTTCCTGTCCTCCATGGCCCTGCTGACCGAACTGGTGCGGGCGCTGGGGCCGTCGCCCTCGGCGCATGCCGCAATCGCGGTCGGCCGGCTGGTCGGCCATCTGGTCGTGCTGCGCCGGCTGTCGCGCTCGGTCGCCGGCATGCTCGACAAGGGCGAGAACCCGACCTTGCAGGCATCGCTGGTCAAGGATCTCGGCGCCCTGTTCGAGCAGGAGATCCCGGAGATCGCCCGCCAGCTGGTCGAGACCGAGCCCGACCTCGACTCCACGCGCGAATTCTCGGCCGTGCTGGCCCATACGGTGATGAACGCGCCGGCCTTCTCCCTGCGCGGCGGCACGCGCGAGATCCTACGCGGCATCATCGCGCGCGGCCTGGGACTGCGCTGAGCGGATGGGAAGCGCGCCGTGACGCTCCGGTGTCGGCGGAGAAGCGTGACAGGGTGCCATCGCCACAGGGACGACAATCGGTGCCCTCGAACTCACGTGAGTTCACGCGAGTTCATGCCGCCAGCAAAGCCCCAAGGCGGCGTAACCCCGGTTCGATCCGGTGGGCGGCAATGGAGGTGAAGCCCAGCCGGAAATACCGGCGGCCCTCGGCCGGGTTCAAAAAGAAGATATCGCCGGCTTCGATCAGGACGCCCTGATCGCGCGCCCTGCGAACCAGATCGCGGCTGTCCAGGTCGGGCGGACCTTCGATCCAGAAACTCTTCGCGCCGAAGTCGCGGCGGGACCGGCAGCCGGGCAGAAGCGTCGGCAGCAGCCCGGCGATCAGCTCGGCCCGCTCCTCCAGCACGGCGGCGGTCCGGCGCAGATGCTGGCGGTAATGGCCGAGCTGGATGAAGGTGGCGAGGCTGCGCTGGTTGTTGGTCGGCGGGTGGCGCAGCATCAGCCGCCGCAGGACGCGCAACTCGTCGATCACCGGCTTCGGCGCCACGACGTAGCCGATGCGCAGGCCGGGTGCCAGGATCTTGGAGAAGCTGCCGGTGTAGATCACCCGGTCCGCCCGGTCGAGGCTCTTCAGGCAGGGCAGATCGGCATCCCCCTCCACCGACAGGTCGGATTCGTAATCGTCCTCGATCAGGACGACGTCGTGGCGGGCGGCGGCGTCCAGCAGGGCGCGCCGCCGCCCCATCGGCATCACGGCGGTGGTCGGACACTGGTGCCCCACCGTCACGAAGGCGACCCGGCGGCTCGCGAACACCGCATCGGGCAGGACGCCGAAGCCGTCGCAGGTCAGCGGCCTTATGTCCGCCGTCGCCATGCCGACCATGTGGCGCACGTCGGGATAGCCCGGATTCTCGATCCCGACCGGCGTGTCGCGACCGACCAGCAGCTGGACCAGCATCGACAGCGCATGCTGGGAACCGATGGTGACGATGATCTCGCCCGGACCGGCGAAGATGCCGCGGCGGGGCAGCACCTTGTGGCGCAGCTGGTCCAGCAGGTCGGGGTCGTCGTCGTCGATCATGTCGCGGGCCCAGCGGGTGATCTCCTGCACGCTCGACGCCGCCTTCACGCTCTCCCGCCACGGGTTGGTCGGGAACAGGCTGGGATCGAACTGTCCGAACAGGAAAGGATAGGGATAGTCCGTCCAGTTGCGCGGCTTGGTGATCTGCGGAAGACGCGATGGCCGGATGGCGAAGCGCGCCGCCCAGCCGCCGGCCTTGTCCGCCGCGACGCCGGCCTCCGTCCGCTCCGACGCACGCCGGTCGTCCGACGGGGCAACGAAAAAGCCGCTGCGCTCCCGCGCGACCAGCAGACCGTCGTCGATCAGATGCTGATAGGCGGCGTTTACGGTGTTGCGCGAGATGCCCAGCGCCTCGGCAAGGCTGCGGCTGGAGGGAACCCGCATGTCGGGTGCCAGCAGGCCGGTCTCGATGGCGTCCGCGACGATGCCGCGGACACGCGCGCTCAACCCCTGCGGGTCGCGCTCCATCCCGCCGAAAAGAAGCCGCCAGGCGGTGTCGATCTGCATGGTGCAACCGTCCTTCTTTCCCCGAAACCATCGCGCCGGCCATCACGCCGGGCTGCCTGCCCCGGTATGCGGAAAAGCAAGAAGGGTGCCGGCCGGTGGCGGGCGGAAAGGCGTCGATTGCGGCGGCTGGGATGATCACCGGACGGGCGTCTGCCCAAAGGGGCGCCACATGGCGCGGGATGGGGCAGCGGATCGGGCGCCGGACCAGTCACTGCCGCAAAGCGGGAGGATCTGGACCTTTCGGCGGGGGCGGCGGCTGGGTCCTAATGGCCGCATCGGCCTATTGGTCGCATCGGCCCAATGGTCGCATCGGATTGACCGGCCTCGACGGAGACCCCGCCATGACCTTCAGCAAGACCCTGCTCGCCACCGCTTTCGTCGCAATCGGCGCGCTGTTCGGGGCCTCCGCCCCGGCCGTGGCCGCGGAGAAGACCGTCACCTTCGCCTATCAGGACATGATGACGCCCATCCGCGTCCTGATGGAAAGCGGCGATCTGGAGAAGAAGACCGGCTATGCCGTGAAATGGGTGAAGTTCGGCGGCGGCGGCGACGTGATCCGTGCCATGGCGTCGGGCAATGTCGACATCGGCGAAGCCGGTTCCTCCCCCATCGCCGCGGCGGCTTCCCAGGGTCTTCCCATCACGCTGTTCTGGATCCTGGACGACATCGCCAACGCCGAACAGCTGGTCGCCCGCAACGGCAGCGGCATCAAGTCCATCGCCGACCTGAAGGGCAAGACGGTGGCCGTGCCCTTCGTGTCGACCTCCCACTACCAGCTGATGTACGCGTTGCAGGAGGCCGGGCTGTCGGGCAAGGACGTCAAGCTGCTGAACATGCGTCCGCCGGAAATCGCGGCGGCGTGGGAACGCGGCGACATCGACGCCACCTTCATCTGGGCGCCGGTCCTGACCGCCGCGAAGAAGAACGGCACCGTCATCGCCAGCGCCGGCGATTTCGCGAAGAAGGGCAAGGCGACCTTCGACGGCATCGTCGCCACCAAGGCCTTCATGGCCGCCAACCCCGACTTCATGACGACCTTCGTCAAGCTGCTGGCCGCCGCCGACGCCGATTACGCGAAGACCGGGGACGGCTGGACCGCGACCTCGCCGCAGGCCGCCGCCATCGCCAAATGGACGGGCGCCGCCCCGGCCGACGTGCCGGACGGGCTCGCCGCCTACCGCTTCCCGACCCTGGAGGAGCAGGCGTCCAAGGAGTGGCTGGGCGGCGGCGCCGCCGAGGCGCTGAAATCGACCGCCGAGTTCCTGAAGAGCCAGGGCCGCGTCACCGAACTGGCCCCCGACTACGGCCCCTTCGTGACCGCCGACGTGGTCAAGGCGGCGGCCAAGTAACGGTCCGGTCCGCAGTTCCATTCCCCCGCCTCAGGAGGCTCAGCATGCTCGAAGTCCGCAATGTCAGCGTCCAGTATGGCGGCGGGGAAAGCGCCACCGTCGCCTTGTCCTGGGTCGATCTGACCATCGAGCCGGGGGAATTCGTGGTGGCGCTCGGTGCGTCAGGCTGCGGCAAGACGACCCTGCTGTCCTGCATCGCCGGCTTCCTGCCGCCGACGGACGGGGAAATCCTGCTCGACGGCAAGCCGGTCACCGGGCCGGGGGCCGACCGCGGCGTGGTGTTCCAGCGCCACGCCCTGATGCCCTGGCTGAGCGTGGCCGACAATGTCGCCTTCGGCCTGAAGATGCAGGGCATGGGCAAGGCGGAACGCGGCCGGCGCGCCCGCAGCATGCTGGAGCTGGTCGGGCTGGCGTCCTTCGCCGACAAGCGGATCTACGAGCTGTCGGGCGGCATGCAGCAGCGCGTCGGCATCGCCCGTGCGCTGGCCGCCGACCCGCGCATGCTGCTGATGGACGAGCCGCTGGGCGCGCTCGACGCCTTCACCCGCGAACAGATCCAGGAGCTGATCCTGCGGGTGTGGGCGGAGACGCGGAAGATGGCCTTCTTCATCACCCACGAGGTGGAGGAGGCGATCTTCCTGGCGACCAAGCTGATCATCATGACCCCGCGCCCCGGCCGGATCGCCGAAACGATCCCGCTGGAGTTCAGCCGGCGTTTCCTGGCCGGGCAGGATGCCCGGTCGGTCAAATCCTCCCCCGATTTCATCGCGATGCGCGAGCGGGTGCTGGGCTTCATTCACGAGCGCAGCGACCACCGCAGCGACGCCGCCACAGGAGAGGCCGCATGAAACCCACCGCCACGGAGCAGGTCCGATCCGCCAAAAGCCCAGGGGCCGGGCTGACCGGCATCCCGGCCGGGATGGTCCCGTTGAACCGGCTGCGCCGCCGGATGCAGGGATTCCGGTCGCAGCCGGTGCTGATCAGCATGGCGGCCATCCTGGCAGCGCTGGCACTGTGGGCGGCGCTGACCGGCCAGGGCGTCGTCAAGCCGCTGTTCCTGCCGAAGATCGGGACGGTCTTCCAGGCCTTCCTCGATGCGGTGGACGGACGGATCGACGGCGCGCCGCTGACCGAACACATCGCCATGAGCCTGGTGCGTGTGGTCAGCGCCTTTGTGCTGGCGGCATTGATCGGCATCCCGGTGGGGCTGGCGACCGGGTTGAGTACGACCCTGCGCGCCGCACTCGACCCCTTCATCGAATTCTACCGGCCGCTGCCGCCGCTGGCCTATCTGCCGCTGGTCATCATCTGGTTCGGCATCGGCGAGACCTCGAAGATCCTGCTGATCTTCTTCGCCTGCTTCGCCCCGGTGGCGTTGGCCGCCCGGGCCGGCGTGTCGGCGGCGGCGGCCGATCAGGTCAACGCCGCCCGCGCGCTGGGCGCCAGCCGCTGGCAGGTGGTGGTGCATGTGGTGCTGCCGGCAGCATTGCCCGACATCCTGGTCGGCCTGCGGATCGGCATGGGGGTGGGCTGGACGACGCTGGTCGCCGCGGAGATGGTCGCCGCCTCCACCGGGATCGGACAGATGGTGCTGAACGCCTCCAACTTCCTGCGCACCGACATCGTGCTGATGGGGATCTTCGTCATCGGCGCCTTCGCCACCCTGTTCGAGTTCGGCATGCGCTGGCTGGAACGCCGTCTGGTGCCCTGGAAGGGCAAGGTTTGAGTCACTGAGGGAAGGTTGCGAAACCGATGTCCATGCTCCTCTTCGGGGGCGTGACCTTCCTCGCCGCCGCGTTTCGCGGGGTGACGGGGTTCGGATACGCCCTGATCGCGGCGCTGGGGCTGCTGTTCCTGCCCTCGCCCGCCGCCGGCATCCCCTTCATCCTGGTCAGCGATCTGCTGTTGACCTGTTTCCTGCTGCTGGACCGCGAACAGGGGGCGGTGGATTGGGCGGTGGCGCGGCTGATGCTGGCGATGGGGTTCGCCGGCGCGCTGTGCGGCAGCCTGATCGCCGCCAGCCTCGACGATGGCACCTCGCGGCTGCTGGTCGCGGTGACGGTCTTCGCGGCGGCCTGCGTCGCCCTGGTGCGGGAGCCGCCGCACTGGCTGCGGCACCGGACGGTCGGGGCCGGCATCGCCTTCGTCGTCGGCGTGCTGCTGGCGGCCTTCGCCGTCGGCGGACCGCTGATCGCGGCATGGCTGCTGGCCGGGGGGCGGGACCGGCGGACCATCAAGGGAACGCTGGCGGTGTTCTTCGGCGCGGTCGATGCGCTCAGCCTTGCCGGGCGCGCCATGGTCGGGGCCATCGACCCCGGCGTGGTCGGTCTGCTGGCGACCTTCATCGGTCCCACGCTTGCCGGATTCGCCGCCGGCCGGTTGCTGTCCGCCCGCCTCAGCCTCGACGGCTGGCGGCGGCTGGCCTCCGGGGGCCTGTTCGCCGTGGCGGTGGCCGGCCTGATCCAGACCGCTGTCACCCTGGGCCTGAACTTCACCACTCCGTCATGAGGAAGAATCACAGGATGTCGAATACCGCCCCGAAGACAGCAATCGTCACCGGCGCCACCTCCGGCTTCGGCGACGCCATCGCCCGGCGGCTGGTGGCGGAGGGCTGGCGGATCGTCGCCACCGGCCGGCGCCGGGACCGGCTGGACGCCCTGGTCGAGGCGCTGGGCGGGCCGGATGTCGTCCATCCGCTGTGCTTCGACATCCGCGACGAGGAGGCGACCAGCACCGCGCTGGCCACCCTGCCCGACGCCTTCGCCGACATCTCGGTCCTGGTCAACAATGCCGGGCTGGCGCTCGGCACCTGGGCGGCGCAGGACTGCGACCTGGAGCAGTGGCGCACGATGATCGACACCAACGTCACCGGGCTGGTGACGATCACCCGGCTGCTGCTCGACCGGCTGATCGCCCGGCGCGGGCTGATCGTCAACCTCGCCTCCATCGCCTCCAACTGGCCTTATCCCGGCGGTAACGTCTATGGCGGCACCAAGGCCTTCGTGAAGCAGTTCTCGCTCGGCCTGCGCAGCGACCTGTCGGCGCAGGGCGTGCGCGTGACCTCCATCGAGCCAGGCCTGTCGGAAAGCGAATTCACCCTGGTGCGCACCGGCGGCGACAAGGCGGCCTATGACGCGCTCTATGGCGGGGCCAACCCGCTCCAGCCCGAGGATATCGCCGAGACGGTGCGCTGGGTAGTCTCGCTGCCTCCGCGCGTCAACATCAACAGCGTGGAGATCATGCCGGTGAGCCAGTCCTGGGCACCGTTCAAGCTCCACCGCGAAACGCTTTCCTGATCCCGCCGTAACCGGCACCGCATCCGACCCCTAGGAGATGACCGATGGATGACGTCCTTCGGAACGACGCGTCACGCGTCAACGACATCCGGCACGTGATCGAAGCCGACCGCGCCCATGTCTGGCACCATCTGACCCAGCACAAGGGCTTCGAGACGACCGACCCGCGCATCTTCGTCGAAGGCAAGGGGATGCGGGTGTGGGACGCCGCCGGGCGCGAGTATCTCGACGCCGTGTCGGGCGGCGTGTGGACGGTCAATGTCGGCTATGGCCGGGCCAGCATCGCCGACGCGGTGCGCGACCAGCTGGTCAAGCTGAACTATTTCGCCAATTCGGCCGGGTCGATTGCCGGCGCCCGCTTCGCCGAAAAGCTGATCGGCAAGATGCCGGGGATGAGCCGGGTCTATTATTCGAACTCCGGTTCGGAAGCGAACGAGAAGGTGTTCAAGATGGTGCGCCAGATCGCGCACCGGCACCATGGCGGCCGCAAATCCAAGATCCTCTACCGCGAACGCGACTATCACGGCACCACGCTCGGCACGCTGGCGGCGGCGGGGCAGGCACAGCGCCGCGCCCAGTTCGGCCCCTTCCCCGAGGGCTTCGTCGAGGTGCCGCATTGCCTGGAATACCGCAGCCAGTACGGCGCGGTGGAGAACTACGGCGAGCTGGCCGCCGACGCCATCGAGGCGGTGATCCTGCGCGAGGGACCCGACACGGTCGGCGCGCTGTGCCTGGAGCCGATCACCGCCGGCGGCGGCGTCATCACTCCGCCCAAGGGCTATTGGGAGAAGGTGCAGGACATCTGCCGCCGTCACGAGGTGCTTCTGCACATCGACGAGGTGGTGTGCGGTCTCGGGCGCACCGGCACATGGTTCGGCTACCAGCATTACGGCGTGCAGCCGGATTTCGTCACCATGGCGAAGGGCGTGGCGTCCGGCTATGCCGCCATCTCCTGCACCGTGACGATCGAGCGGATCTTCGAGCTGTTCAAGGACGACCCCGCCGACCCGATGTCCTTCTTCCGCGACATCTCGACCTTCGGCGGCTGCATCGCCGGGCCGGCGGCGGCGCTGGAGAACATGCGGATCATCGAGGACGAACATCTCCTCGCCAACACCCAGGCGATGGGCGAACGGCTGATGTCCGGCCTGTGGGAGCTGTCGGAGCGCCACCGCGCCGTCGGCGACGTGCGCGGCAAGGGGCTGTTCTGTGGCGTCGAGCTGGTGCAGGACCGGACGACGAAGGAACCGGCGGAGGAAAGGCTGGTGCAGGCGGTGGTCGCCGACTGCATGGCGAACGGCGTCATCATCGGCGCGACAAACCGCTCGCTTCCCGGCCTGAACAACACGCTGTGCCTCAGCCCGGCGTTGATCGCCACCGCCGATGACATCGACCGCATCGTCGCGGCCATCGACGGCGCGTTGTCGCGCGTCTTCGGCTGAAGGACAGCAATTTCCCAATCCCGAGTTGCCGCCGGGTTGCCGGTGCCCCGCTGAATGCGGGGCACGCGCCCGACCTACCGCGGTTTGCGGGCGTGGACCTCCAACAGGCATTCGCGAAAGGCCCTCGCCACCCGCGACAGCACGCTTTGCGGAAGATGGGCGAGGCAAAGCGGGATTTTGAAGCTCAGCAAATCGGGCCGCAATGCCCGCATTTCGCCGCGTTCGACATAGCGCTGCGCGAAATGCCGCGGCAGAAAGCTGACGAACCGGCCACTCAGAATCAGATGCGCCTGACCTTCCATGTTGTAGGCCGTCGCACTGGGCGCATGTTTGAAAAGCGTGTTGTAAGCGGTCGCCACGGCATAGCCGCGGCGCGCATAAGCCTGCTCTGCGATCAGCTCCAGCGACAGCCGCCCCGTGTCCGTCTCGAACAGCGGATGACGCGCGCCGCAGAACAGATTCTGTTCTTCATGGAACAGCTGCTGCAATTGGACCGCACCGTTCATCGGCTGGTTGGGGACGATGGCGATCTCCATCTGCCGGCTGAGCAGTTCGGTTTCGATCTGGTTGGGCGAGATGACCGTCAAGGTCAGATGAACGTTCGGCACCCGTTCGTTGAATATGGCAATCGCCCGGTCGAACGCGCAATTCGGGTTCTCGACGACCGCGTCGACAATCCCGATCCGCAGTTCCCCGACCAGGCTGCCGCGCATGGCCCCGACTTCGGTGCGGAAATTGTCCATGGCCGCGAAGAACTTGATGGTCTCCGTATAGATCTTCTGCCCATGTTCGGTCAGCGCGAATCCTGAACGGCCGCGCCGGCAAAGCGTAAGCCCAAGCCGCGTTTCGAGCGCCGCCATCTGCGCGCTGATGGTGGAGCGTGAAATGCCGAGTTCACCCTGTGCCTGGGTGAACCCCCTGCTCTCCACGACAGTTCGGAAAATGCGGAGCTGACGCAGATCCACGTCGCTGAGCGGCGGCAGAGTGGGCTGCATGATAGGTTGGCATCGTCGGACGTTTAGATTTGAAATCTGATATTATTGGACGTTTCATCCTATGGCAACGTTGCGGTCACCGATCCCCTGCGGAGACCGCGATGCCCTTGAAATCCGACGGCGAAAAGCCCCTGCCGGGCGCCACGCCGACTTCCTTCCAGCCGGTGTCGGCGTTCGACCTGCCGCGTTATGCCGGGCTGCCCAGCTTCATGCGGCTGCCCTATCTTGGGCTCAACGATCCCGCCACCGCGGAGGTGGACATCGCCATCGTCGGCGTGCCCTGGGATGGCGGCACCACCAACCGTCCCGGCACCCGCCATGGTCCCCGCCAGCTGCGCGACCTCTCGACCATGATCCGGCCGGTCCATCCCGTCACCGGCATGAACCCGTTCAGCCTGCGCAACGTCGCCGATCTCGGCGATTCACCGGTCAATCCGGCCGATGTCGCCGACGCGCTCGACCGCATCGCCGGCTTCTTCGGCACGCTCAAGAGCCGCGGGATCGCACCGCTCAGCGCCGGCGGCGACCATCTGGTCTCCTACCCCATCCTGAAGGCGCTGGCGGCGGACGGACCGCTCGGGATGATCCATTTCGACGCGCACACCGACCTGTTCGACAATTACTTCGGCGGCTTCAAATACACCCACGGCACGCCGTTCCGCCGCGCCATCGAGGACGGCTATCTCGATCCCCGCCGCGTCGTGCAGATCGGCATCCGCGGGACGATGTATGATGGCGCCGACGTCGTCTGGGGTCTGGAACGGGGGGTGCGGATCATCCGCATCGAAGAGGTCGAGGATCGCGGCATCGCCGCCGTGATGGAGGAGGCACGCGCCATCGTCGGCGACGGTCCCACCTATGCCAGCTTCGACATCGACTGCATCGACCCGGCCTTCGCGCCCGGCACCGGCACGCCGGAGATCGGCGGCCTGACCACGCGCGAGGCGCAGCGCATGGTGCGCCTGCTGTCCGGCCTCAACCTGATCGGCGCCGATCTGGTGGAGGTCTCGCCGCCCTTCGATCCGTCGGGCGGCACCGCCTGGGTCGGCATCTCGATGATGTACGAGCTGCTCTGCGTGCTCGCCGCCTCCCCCCTCACGCTCCGCCGCCGGACCTGACCCGCAGCAATGCCCTTCAGAAAGAGAGACCGAAGCATGAAGCAGTTCCTTTCGCGACTTCGCGGCCCGGCGCTCGCCCTTCTCGCGGCGTTCGGCGGTCTTGCCGCCCCCGCCGTCGTCGTCGGCCTCGCCTCCAGCGCAACGGCGGCCGAGCTGACCGTCGCCCATTCGACCTGGGTCGGCTACGGCCCGCTCTACATCGCCAAGGAGAAGGGGTTCTTCAAGGACGAGGGGCTCGACGTCAGGCTGGTGCTGATGGAGGACGTCAAGACCCGCATGCCGGCGCTGACCGCCGGCCGCATCGACGTGGCGGTGACGACGGTCGACGCGGTGCTCGGCTTCACCTCGGCCGACCGTCCGCTCACCTACCTGTTCGCCGTCGACGACAGCCGCGGCGGCGACGGCATCGTCGCCAACAAGGCGATCAAGGACATCGCCGGGCTGAAGGGCAGGAAGGTCGCCTTCACCGAAGGCTCGGTCTCGCAGTTCTTTCTCAGCGTGCTGCTGAAGGACGCCGGGCTGAGCGTCAAGGACGTCGAGGCGCTGAACATGACGGCCGGCGACGCCGGTGCCGCCTTCGTCGCCGGCAAGGTCGACGCCGCCGTGACCTGGGAGCCCTGGCTCAGCCGCGGCAAGGCCACGTCGCATGGCGCGCTGCTGGTCGACAGCTCGGCCAAGCCCGGCCTGATCACCGACGTGATGGTGACGACCAAGGCCAAGCTGGAGGCGCGCCGGCCGGAGATGGTCGCGCTCTACCGCGCCTGGAGCAAGGCGGTCGACTGGCAGAAGGCCCATGCCGCAGAAGCCGACGCCATCATGGCGAAGGGCGTGGGCGGCTGGCTGGAGGATCCGGCGGTCTTTGCCGAAACCCGCGCCGGCATCGCCTTCTACGATTCCGCCATGAATGCCGCCTTCATGGATCCGGCCAAACCCGATGGCATTGCCGCCACCATCGCCAACGCCAGGACGCTGGGCGAGGCGGCCGGCCTGTTCAAGCTCGACACCGATCCGGCCGCCATGATCGCCGCTGGCATCGTCAAGTAACCCACGGAGCAGGCACCATGTCGACCCGTTCCCTGTTCGCACCGAAAGTCGATATCCCGCGCAGCGCCACCCTGGCGCTCGGCACAGGCTCTGTCGCCGTCCTGATCGGTTTCTGGTGCCTGCTCACCTATGGAGGCTTCACACCTCCCGACTTCCTGGCCGCGCCCGACAGGGTGCTGGCGGCCGGGATCAAGCGGATCGGCGACCTGTCGCTGTTCCGCCACATCGGGTCGAGCCTGACCGTCATCCTGTCGGGCTTCCTGCTGGCCTCCATCCCGGCGGTGCCGCTCGGCATCCTGATGGGCAGCTTCCGGGCCGTGCAGGCGGCGATAGAACCGATCACCGGCTTCATGCGCTACATCCCGGTGTCGGCGCTGATCCCGCTGCTGATCCTGTGGATCGGCATCGGCATCGAACAGAAGATCATGGTGATCTTCCTCGGCACCTTCTTCCAGCAGTTGATCCTGATTTCCGACGTGTCGGCCCGCGTGTCGAAGGATCTGATCGACTGTGCCTACACGCTGGGCGCCAGCCGCCGGCAGGTGGTGCAGCGCATCCTGTTCCCGGCCTGCATGCCCGGCGTGCTGGACAATCTGCGCGTCACCATGGGCTGGGCCTGGACCTATCTGGTGGTGGCGGAGCTGGTCGCCGCCGACAGCGGGCTGGGCTACATGATCCTCAACGCCATGCGCGGCCTGTTCACCGACGTGATCCTGCTGGGCGTCTTCACCATCGGCGTCCTCGGGCTGATCACCGATTTCCTTTTCAAACTGCTGCGCCAGCGCCTGCTGTCCTGGTCCGCCGATCTGTAAGGAGCATCCCATGAGCCTGCTCGCGCTCGATCACATCACCGTCCGCTTCCAGCCCAAGGGCAAGCCGGAGGTGACGGCCCTCGACGATGTTTCGCTGCGGGTCGCCCACGACACCTTCGCGGTGATCGTCGGTCCGTCCGGATGCGGCAAGTCCACCCTGCTCCGTCTCGTCGCCGGACTGGAGACGCCGACTTCCGGCAACATGACGCTGGACGGCCAGCCGATTGCCGGCCCGTCGGCCGACCGCGGCATGGTGTTCCAGAGCTACACCCTCTTCCCCTGGCTGAGCGTGCGCGAGAATGTGATGTTCGGCCCGAAGCTGAAGGGGCTGCCGAAGGCGGAGTGCGAAGACATCGCCGACGACCTGATCCGCGCGGTCGGGCTTTCCGGGTTCGAGCGGTCCTTTCCAAAGGAGCTGTCGGGCGGCATGCGCCAGCGCGTGGCCCTGGCGCGGGCGCTCGCCAACGATCCGCGCATCCTGCTGATGGACGAGCCGTTCGGGGCGCTCGACAGCCAAACCCGGCAGCTGATGCAGGAATTGCTTCTCGAAGTCTGGCAGGCGCGGCGCAAGACGGTCCTGTTCATCACCCACGATATCGACGAGGCGATCATCCTTGGCGATACCGTGCATGTGATGACCGCGCGGCCGGGGCGCATCAAACGATCCATGTCCATCGATATTCCACGTCCCCGCAACCTCGATGCCCTGACCTCCACGGAATTCATGCAGTTCAAAAGGGAGATTCTGCACCTGATGCACGACGAGGCGGTGCTCGCCGCCCGAACCTGACGCGGTGGAAAGCAGACTTGCAGTTCCACGATGCCGCCGGGCGTTCCGACAGGCCGGTGTGCGGCAACTAAGGGCAGTTTCTCAAAGAAAGAACTCGTCGATCTCGCCGCCCTGCTCCTGGCCGGTTTGCCGCTGGCCGATTTGCTCCCGGCCGCCTTGCAGGCCGCCGAAAAGGTCGGAATGGATGTTTCTCTCCCGTTCCGCGGTGTAGAGCGACGCGAAGAGCCGGTTCAGGTCGTCGGAAATTCCCGGGGCATGGATGTCCCCCCGTCCGGCATAGGGCTGCATCCGGTCGACGAAGCGCTGGGTGAATCCTCCGAGCCGAAGCTCCATGCCCAATCGGCCGACCGTGCCGGTCAGCACCTTGGAGGCCTCCGCGCAATCGCCGGTCATGGTCGACAGGGAACGCATCTGATCGGCGTGCAGCCGCTTCAGGCAGTCCATGGAGCCGGTCATGGCATCCACCAGTTCCATCGCCACCCGATGGTTGGTGCCCGACCGCCGGTCCAGACCGTTCGCCCGGTCGGTGGCCGCATGGATCGCCTCGGTGATCGCCTTCGACATGTCCTCGGTCCGGCGGCTGCACGCGCGCAGTTCCTGCGCAACCACGCCCAACGCCCGCCCCGCATCGCCAAGCCGCGCGCATTTCAGCGTCGTGTTCAGCCCCATCAGCCGCATGTCGGTGTCGATTGAGCGGATGGCGAGAACGTCCCGTCCCATGGCGACGAACCCGCCCGAGACTTCGCCCACCTGCCTGCGGATGATGTCGTCGGAGCGGCGATAGTGATGCAGCAGCTCCAGCGCCCGGTCGACATCGCCCGCGACATCGTGCAGGACGGACCGCCCTGCGGGCCTGCCGGCGGCCGGGATGTCACCGCCCGCCCCGAACAGCTCACGGGCTTCCTGCGCGATGCTGTCCGCATCACGGGCAAGCGCTTCCAGATTGTCCTTCAGCGACGCCACCTGACTGCTGAAATCGGCGCACGCCTCGACGCACTGGCGGATTTCGAGGGTGCAGATCGCCGCCGACAGATCCTGCCTGTGTCCCAGCTCCAGCTCGGCGAGCCATCGCAGATCCCGTGCCAGGGCCGAGGCCGGGGGTGGGTCCGCCAGCAGGGCCAGCACATCCATGGCCACGCCGATGTGGGCCAGCCGCTGGCAGGTGAAGTCGCCGACCTGAAGATCGCTGATGCAGCGGGCGATGCGCCGGCCGATCTCCTCGACACGGCCGGCGAAGCGCTGTGAAGCAGCCTGCGCGGTGTGGCGGTATGCCGTCAAGCGGTCCAGGCTTGCCTGCAGACGGCTGCCGACATCGTCCAGCCGGGTGCGGTTGTCGCGCTCAAACGCACCGGCGCCGTCCTTTGCCGCGGACATGGTCGTGCGCAGATCGGCGAGACGCCCGATCGCCTGCGTCGTCGCCGCCTCGGCCAGACGGTGGAGCCGGTCGATTTCCCGGTTGAACACACTGAAATCGTCGCTGCCGGTGCGGATCTGGACCGACTGGACCTTCGCGTTGATCGCCAGGGCGGTGATCTCGCCGATGATCTTCGCCAGGGTGGCGAGCAGGGCGGCCATATCGGCCCCCGTCCCATCGAGATCGGTCAGATCGGTCAGCGTTTGCCGGAGATTGCCCGCCAGACCGTCGGTCACGCTGCGGACGGTGCCCAGCCGCCTGCAAGCCTCGGCGCCATCCTCGCTGTCGATCAGCATGGACAAGGCGCTGAAGCGGCCGCCGATTGCCGTCATCCGCTCCAGCGTTTGCGACAGCGTTTCGCCGACCGTCAGGAAGGTCGTCTCGATGGGCGCCGATGCGGCGCGCAGTTCGGCGCTCAGCGAGCGGATCAATCCCGTGTCCGGGCCGGACTGATCCGAGCTGGTGGGCTGGGGAGCCGCCGGGAAGGCGCCGCCCGGACCGCCGATGGCCGCTGCGTCAACGGTGCTGTACATGCCGGAAGCCTTTTCCAAACGGATGCGTCAGGGGAAACGGATGACGTCACGAGCGGTCATGGCGCAGGATCTCGCGCGGGATCGACGAAAGTCCCACCACCTTGTCCACCCCGCCCCGCGCGATCGCCTCCTTCGGCATGCCGAAGACGACGCAGCTCTCCTCGTCCTGGGCGACGGTGAAGGCGCCGGCCTGCTGCATCTCGCGCATCCCGGTGGCGCCGTCGTCCCCCATTCCCGTCATGATGACGCCGACGGCATTGCCGCCGGCGCAATGGGCGGCCGACCGGAACAGCACATCGACCGACGGCCGGTGCCGCGACACCAGCGGCCCCTCCTTCACCGCCACCAGATACCGGGCGCCGCTGCGTTGCAGCAGCATATGGCGGTTGCCCGGCGCGATCAGCACCTGCCCGCGCAGCACCGTGTCGCCGTCGCGCGCCTCGCGCACCGTCATCTCGCACAGGCTGTCGAGCCGGCGGGCGAAGGCGGCGGTGAAGCTCTCCGGCATATGCTGGACGATGACGATGCCGGGACTGTCGGCGGGCAGCGCCTCCAGCACCTCGCGCAGGGCCTCGGTGCCGCCGGTGGACGCGCCGATGCAGATGACGCGCTCGGTGGTGCGCGCCATCGCCCCGCCGCTGGGGGCCGGCATCATCACGTCGGCGCTCAGCTTCGGTTCCGGGACGCGGGTGCGGCCCAAGGGTGTGGCGAGGGAAGTGGCGGCGGTGGAAACTGTGCGGGCGGAAGGGCGCGGGCGGGCGCGGGCCGCCGCCTTCACCGTGTCGCAGATGCGGACCTGGGCGTCGAGCAGGCTCTGGCGGGTGTCGATCCGCGGCTTCAGGATGACATCGACGGCTCCGGCCTCCAGCGCCTGCATCAGCGTCTCGCTGCCGTCCTCGACCAGCGAGGAGCACATCACCACCGGAATCGGGTGCTGGCTCATCAGCTTGCGCAGGAAGGTGATGCCGTCCATGCGCGGCATCTCGACGTCGAGCGTGATGACGTCCGGCGCCTCCTCCGCGATGCGGCGGACAGCGGCATAGGGATCGGCGGCCGTCCCCATCACCTCGATCTGCGGATCGGACGACAGGATGCCGGCCAGGGTCTGGCGGACGGTCGCGGAATCGTCGACGATCAGCACGCGGATCTTCTGGCCCATCGTTCAGCTCCGGACGAAAATGGCGGAACCCACCTGTTTCACGGGCAGGTCCATGTTGGCGATGGTCTCGCTGTGGCCGACGAACAGGTAGCCGCCGGGCCGGAGATGGCCGCACAGCTTCTCCAGCACCCTCTGCTGCGTCTTCTTGTCGAAATAGATCAGGATGTTGCGGAAGAAGACGACATCCATGTCCGTCGGCATCGGATAGACCGGATCCATCACGTTGAGATGGCCGAAGCGGACCGACTGACGGACCGGCGGCACCAGCCGGACCGTGGGATTGTCGTCGTCGCGCGATCGCATCAGATAGCGTGACGCGAAAGGGGTGGGCACCATCTTTGCCATGTCGAGCGGGTAGACGCCGGTCTTCGCGGCGGCCAGCGCCTCCGTGCAGATATCGGTGCCGACGATCTCATGGCGGATCGGCGTTCCGGTGCTGGCACGGTCGAGCAGCAGCATCGCCACCGTGTAGGGCTCCGCCCCGGTCGAACAGGCAGCGCTCCAGATCTTGAGCGGGCGGTCCTGGCCGGGCCGGTGGGGGAGACGGGACAGGGCCGGAATGGCGGTGCCCATCAAATAGCGGAAATGCTCGATCTCGCGGAAGAAGTCGGTCTTGTTGGTGGTGACGGCATCGATCAGGTCGACCATCTCGCCGTCCAGCCCGCCTTCGTCCAGCACATGGCGGCAATAGGCGCTCATGTCCGGCAGGCCGAGCGCCCGCAGCCGGCGGCGCAGCCGGCCTTCCACCATGGTCCGCTTGCTGGGCGGCATCCGGATGCCGGCATGGCGTTCGATGATGACGGCGAGCCGGGCGAAGTCGCGCTCCGACAGGATGTCGGAGGACGGACGCCGCGGTCCTTCGTCTGGCTGCGGATCGTCGGGATCGATCATGACACCCCGTCCGCCATCAGCCCCGCCATACCATCGGCCATGTCCAGCAGAGCCACGTCGTCCTCGGCGAACAGCCGGGCGATGTCGAAGACGATGACGAAATTGCCGTTGGAGCGGCCGATGGCCTGGATGCAGTCCGAACGCCAGCGCCCGCCGACCTGGGGCGGCGTCTCCAGCCCGCGCTCGTCAAGCGAGGTGACCTCGAACACCCGGTCGGCGATGACGCCGACGGTGATCGACTGCCCCCGCTGCGGCACGTCGAGTACGACGATCCGGGTGTTGGCGGTGGGGTGTGCCGCCGGCAGGCCCAGCTTGACCCGCAGATCGACGGTGGGCACCCCCTGCCCCCGCACGTCGATCATGCCGACCAGGAAGGACGGCGCGTGCGGCAGGCGGGTGATCGGCTGGAGATCGAGGATCTCGCGCACGATGGCGACCTCTATGGCGAACACTTCGCGATCGATGCCGATCGTCACATATTGCGCCGGTTCGCGGGGCGCGGTCGCGCTGGTCATCTGCGGCTTCCGGTTCGGGGGACGGAACGGCGGGATGGCGCTGCTGGGCACCATCCCCTTGCATGGGAAACGGCCCAGCGATCAGAACGCGGTGTAGCGGGCATCGAGCGCGTCGGGGCCGCTGCCGCCCTCCAGCGCGATCTTCACGCCGCGGTCCTTGCCGTTCAGCTTCGCCGCCGGCTTGTGCGTCAGGGTGACCGCCGTCACCGGACGGCGGGCGGCCGGAGCCGTGGGCTGAGCCTGCGCCGGCCGGGCCTGAGCGGCCACGGAGACCGGGCTGCGGGCGGCGGAGCGGACGGCGGCCTTCTCCTCCACCGTGAAGTAGGAGATGGTGTCCTGAAGCTGCGTCGCCATCGACGACAGCTCCTCCGAGGTCGCGGCCATCTGTTCCGACGCGCTGGAGTTCTGCTGCGTCACCTTGTCGAGCTGCTGGATCGCCTGGTTGATCTGCTCGGCGCCGATGTCCTGCTCGCGGCAGGCGGCGCTGATCTCCTCGACCAGTTCGGCGGTCTTGCGGATGTCGGGCACCAGCCGGCCCAGCATCTGCCCGGCCTCCTGGGCGATCTTGGTCGATTCCGCCGACAGGGAACTGATCTCCGCTGCCGCGCCCTGGCTGCGCTCGGCCAGCTTGCGCACCTCCGAGGCGACCACGGCGAAGCCGCGGCCATGCTCGCCGGCCCGCGCCGCCTCCACCGCGGCGTTCAGCGCCAACAGGTCGGTCTGGCGGGCGATCTCCTGCACGATGCTGATCTTCTCGGCGATGGTCTGCATCGCCTGCACCGCCTTGTTGACCGCCTCGCCCGACGCCTGGGCGTCCTTGGACGACTGGCGGGCGATCTTCTCCGTCTGGGTGGCGTTCTCGGCGTTCTGCTTGATGTTGGCGGCCATCTCCTCCATCGAGGCCGAGGCCTGCTCGGCGGCGGACGCCTGCTCGGTCGAGCCCTGCGACAGCTGCTCCGAGCTGGCCGACAGCTCCTGGCTGCCCGCGGCCACATTGTCGGAGGCGGACAGCGCGTCGGTCACCACACCGCGCAGCTTCTCCAGCATGGTTTCCAGCGCCAGACCCAGCGTGTCCTTGTCGGATTGCGGGCGGGCCTGGACGGTCAGGTTGCCGCGGGAAATCTCGTCGGCGACCTCGGCGGTCGCCCGCAGGTTGGCGGTCATGCTGTTGAGCGCCGTGATCAGATCCTTGATCTCGTCGTCGGTCGACACCTCCACCTTCTGGCCGAGATCGCCGATGGCGACGGCATCGGCCAGACCGACCGCCTTGCCGAGGCCGCGGGCGATGGAAATGGCGATGTAGGCGCCGGCGGCGATGGCGATCAGCAAGGCGAGCGCGACGGCGCCGATGGTGACCGCGCGGATCTGGGAGTAGGTGGCCTCCGCCGCCTGCCTGTCCGTCGCCATGCCCTTCTCGGCATCGGCGACCAACTCGTTGGCGGCCTGTACCAGCTTGGTGGCGACGGTGCGCACCTCACCGACGGAGAGCGCCAGGGCCTTGTTCTCGGTGTTCTTCAAAGACAGGGCGAGAACTTCGTTGGTGATGCGTTCATAACCCCGAAAACGTTCGATGAAGGTGTTGAAGGCGCGGATGTCTTCATCGGCCGTCAGGCGGCTGCGGATGTTGTCCTGCTGCTGGGAAAGGCTTTTCAACAGGTCGGGCAGCGGTTTCAGCATGGCGGCCGTGCCCGCATCGTCGGACACGAGCAGCGAGTTCCTGATGATGATACGCGCATTGGCCCAGTCCGTCGTCATGTGCCGGATCATGTGGGCGATGGCCGTCTGTTCGGCAGTCGCCTGAGATCCGGTTTCCACACGGTCGAGCAAAGGCCGCAAGCTTTCCTGCGCCGAGACGACCGAGTCGTTGCCGGGACCGATCAACAGATCGGCACCCTTTGAGTTGGAATGGACACGACCGATGGAGCGAACCTTGTCCTGAGCTGTGTTGAACTCCGTCATCAGGGTTTCGATCTGGGCCAGCTTGCGCACGGCCTCCGGATCGGCGACGCGCCGGTACTGCTCCAGAATGCCCTTGAACTCCTCACGGCGGGCCAGGATTCCCTTGTCGAAGCGGTCCATGTCCTCGTCGCTGCTCGACAGCAGGAAGTTCTTCTCCTCCCGCTGGATCAGGTAGACCGTGGCCGGCATCTGGCGGGCGATGTTGATCCGCTGAGACGATACGCTGACGAGTTCCTCGATCTTCTGGTTCAGGTCCGACAGCCCGTTCAGGGCGATGCCGGCGGTGGCGGCGGACAGCAGGATGACCGTGCCGAATGCCGCGACGATTTTCGCTTTGATGGAGATGCGCATGGTCGCTCCTTGCTCCCCGGGCATGAACCGCTCCCGGTCGATGGGGCGGTGCCGGTTCGTCTGGTTTCCGTTGACCGGGTTTCGGTCGAGTCAGTGGGTCGTGAAGATCCGGACGATGTCGGGGATGACGATGAAGTCGTCGCCGCGCTTGCCGATCCCCTTGATCAGATCGGGATTCCAGCGCATGCCGATGTCGGGCGTGTCCTCGATCGAGGCGCCGGCGATGCTGGTCACCTCATGGACCTTGTCGGCCAGCAGCCCGACCACCGTCGGCTCGTCGTCCAGCAGGATTTCGACGACGACGATGCGGGTGTCGATGGTCGGCGGCGTGCGCTCCATGCCGAAGCGGATGCGCAGGTCGGCCAGCGGCACCACCTTGCCCCGCACGTTGATCAGGTGGCCGACCAGCGGTGGCGCGCCCGGAACCTCGGTCTGGGGAACGATGTCCAGGATCTCGTGGACCGCATTGGCGTCGATGGCGAAGATCTCGCCGCCCAACCCCAGGGTCAGCGCTTCGAAGGTCTCTGTCCCGGTGACGGCCATGCCGGCCTCCCTGTGACGTCTGTCGGTGGAATCGGTGCGCTTTGAGGTCTGCTCAGCAGGCTTCGCGCCGCAGCTCCTGCGTCTGGCCGGCGGCCACGATCTGCCCGATGTCGAGGATCAGCGCCACCGAGCCATCGCCGAGGATGGTGGCGCCGGAGAAGTTGGCGACGTCGGCATGCAGCTTGGACATCGACTTGATGACGGTCTGGTGGTCGCCCAGGACCTGATCGACCACCAGACCGATGCGCTTGTCGCCGGAGGAGATGATGACGATCTTCTGGTAGGGATCGGGGGGATGACGCACGGCGAAGCTGTCGCGCAGACGCAGGAACGGCACCAGCGCACCACGGATGTTCAGGAAGCTGCGGTTGGCATGGCGGCGTTCGACATCGGCCGGCAGCTCGACGCATTCCTCCACCGCGAACAGCGGGATGACGTAGCGCCCCTGCCCGACCCGGACCAGCAGCCCGTCGATGATCGCCAGCGTCAGCGGCAGGCCCAGCGTGATCTCGGTGCCGCCGCCCGGCAGACTGGACACCTCGATGGTGCCGCGCAGCCCATCGATCGTGCGTTTGACCACGTCCATGCCGATGCCGCGGCCCGATACGCTGGTCAAGGTCCGCGCCGTCGAGAAGCCGGGATGGAAGATCAACTGGAACAGCTCGGCGTCCGACAGCTTGGCGCCGGGCGGGATCAGCTCCTGCTCCTCGGCCTTGGCGCGGATGCGGTCGCGGTCCAGCCCGCGCCCGTCGTCGCGGATGGTCATCAGCACGCGGGTTCCGGCATGGCGGGCCGACAGATGGATGCGGCCCTGCGGCGCCTTGCCCGCCGCCACGCGCTCCGCCGCCGGTTCCAGACCGTGATCCAGGCTGTTGCGGATGATGTGGACGAGCGGGTCGTTCAGCCGCTCGATCATCGTCTTGTCCAGCTCGGTCTCCTCGCCGGACATCGTCAGCGCCACGTCCTTGCCCAGTTCCTGCGAGAGGTCGCGGACCAGCCGGCGGAAGCGGCCGAACAGCGATTCCACCGGCACCATGCGGATGCCCATGGTGATGTCGCGCAGGCCGTTGGACAGCCGTTCGATCTCCTCGGTCACCGACTTGATCTGGAGATCGACGCTGTCGGAGATCAGCTGCTTCAGGCGGGCGTGCGCAATCACCAGCTCGCCGACCTGATCCATCAGATCGTCGAGCCGCTCCGCCGGCACGCGGATCGAGTTGGCCGCCGGCTGAGCCCTGCCCTTCTCGGGCGCCCCGTCCGCCTTCGGCAGGGCCGGCTCCTTCGGCGGGACAGGCCCGGCCGCCATCGCCGGCACCGGCACCGGCACTGTCATCGCCACCGGCACCGGTTCCTGCTCGCCCCCAAGCTCCGGCAGCGCCGACACCGGTTCGATGGTCAGTTCGGTCTCGTCGATGACGAAGATGAACACGTCTTCGATGGTCGAGCGCGGATGTGCGGTGGTGAGGATCAGCTCCCAGCCGATGTGGCAGCGGGTCGGTTCCAGCTCGCCCAGCGGCGGAACGTCGTCGGTCAGGGCGACGATCTCCGCCTCACCCAGCCCGCGCAGTTCATCGAGCAGTAGCAGCGGGTTGGTTCCACGCTCCAGCGCGTCGGGAGCGAGCCGGAAACGGACACGCCAGGTCGCCCGGCTTTCCTCGTCGTCGCGCTCCCGGTCAAGGGGAACGGACATCGCGGCACTGCCGCTCAGGTCCGCCAGCCGGGCCAGGATGCCCTCGGCTACGGCAGGGTCGGCACTGGCGGGGTCCTCGATCAGGATGCGGATATGGTCCTTGGCGGCAAGGGCGATGCCGATCATCGCCGTCGTGGCGGCCAGTTCGCCCTTGCGCATCCGGTCGAAGGCGCTTTCCAGATGATGGGTGAAGCTCGCCGCAGCCTCGAACCCGAACATAGAGCCGGAGCCCTTGATCGTGTGCAGGGCACGGAACGCGGTGTCGAGCGGCTCGCGGTCGGTGGGGTTCTGTTCCAGATGGAGCAGTGCGGATTCCAGATCGGCCAGAAGCTCCGCCGCCTCTTCGCGGAAGACCTGGCCCGGGTCGCCGCCAGTCATGTGCCGACGATCTTTCGCACGACGCTCAGCAGCTGGTCCTGCTGGAACGGCTTGACGATCCAGGCGGTGGCGCCGGCCGCCTTGGCTTCGGCCTTCTTGCCGGCGTCGGATTCGGTGGTCAGGAAGACCATCGGGATGCCGCGATAGGCCGGCAGCGTCCGCAATTCGCGGATCAGCGTCAGGCCATCCATATTCGGCATGTTCAGATCGGTCAGCACCAGATTGAAGCTGCCAGACTTCGCCTTGACCAGAGCGTCACGCCCATCCGCGGCCTCCACCACCTGATAACCGGCGGAGGACAGGGTCAACTTGACCATCTGGCGCATGCTGGCGGAATCGTCGACGGCTAGTATGGTCTTCGCCATGATATCAGGGCACTCCAATCCAGAATTCATCCGCCTTGCGCGTCGGTCCGGACAGACCGATGAAGCCGCCCCGTTCGAGCGCATCGCGCATCGATGCGGAGATCGGCTGCTTGAGATGCAGGCCGACGCCCCGCCCGGCTGCGCTGATGCGCGCCGCCAGCAGAAGTTGAATGAAGCAGATCGATGTCTCTCCAACCTTGCTGCAATCGACATCGACCCGGCCAGCCGAACTCAGCGAATCCCGAAGCCGGTCGCGAACGTCCTCGACTTCGATGAGCGTCATCGGGCCGACGCAGTCCACAACAACGCTTCCACTGAGATCAGCCATTCGTCTTCACCGCATTCGCCGCGCCATCGCAGTCGCCACGTCACCGCAAGGCACATGTTGAAATTTTATATCTTGTTGGTCTGCGTAATTGAAATTCGGGATATCCCCAACCCCGGTTTCATCGCAACTTAATGGCAGCGAAAGATGATATGGCGTCTATATTAGATTCTTCATTGGAACCGAGCCGATTGTGACGGGCAGCGGATCATTTTGCGCCAATGGCCGACTCCTCGCTCTTGGTCATGCACGCGCCCTTCTTCGGCAGCGTCCCGCCGACGCGGCCGACGGCGCCTTCCCTTCCCCTTCCGGTCACGGCCGGCAATCGTGTGCGTGTTTGCGGCCCCTGCCCGCCTCTTGGTAGTCTGGGGCTGGACGACCGGAGAGGCTTTCGTGGCGAACGGCGGGCAACGGGGCGGGCAGCGGGCCGGGTGGCCGGAAAGATTGGGGCCGGAGGGCGGAAGGCCGGCACGGGCAGGTCTGAGCGAGGCGATCCTGACCTTCCTGGAGCGTGGCGTCAGCCTGGTCGTATCGTCGAGCGATCGGGCGAACCGACCGCGGGTCGGCCGGGCGCTGGCGGTGCAGGTGCCGGCCGACGCGGCTTGGATCGGCGTCTGCCTCGACCGGACGGCGAACGCCGCCCTGCTGGCGGCGGTTGCCGAGACCGGACGCTTCGCCCTGGCGGCGACCGAGCCGAGCACGCATCTCTCCATCCAACTGATCGGCGATGATGCCACCGTCACCGCAGCGGATGCAGAGGCGACGGCGCTGGCCGCCCGCCACGTCGACGCCTTCGCCGCCGAACTGGCGCTGATCGGCTACGGCGATGCCTTCACCCGTGCCCTGATGGCCCATGACCCGGCCACACTGGCAGTGGTCCGCTTCTGCCCGTCGCGGCTCTACGACCAGACACCGGGCCCGAAGGCCGGCACCGCGGTGCCGCCATGAGTGCCGCCATCAGCGCCTCCCTGACGCTCGATGCGATCCGCGCCTGCCTGGAGGGGGCCGTGCCGGCGACGATCGCCACCTGCGCGCCGGACGGAACGCCCAACGTCTCGCTGCTGTCGCAGGTCCATTACGTCGATCCCGACCACGTCGCGCTGTCCTACCAATTCTTCAACAAGACGCGCGCGAACATCCTGGCCAACCCGATTGCCGTCCTGCAGGTGATCGACCCGCCGACCGCTGCGCAGTACCGGATGGAGCTTTGTTACCTGCGCACCGAGACCACCGGGCCGCTGTTCGAGAGCATGAAGGCCAAGCTGGCCGGCATCGCCTCCCACGTCGGAATGCAGGACGTGTTCCGGCTGCTCGGCGCCGACCTCTACCGGGTGACGGCAATCGAGGCGGTGCCCGGCGGCGCGCCCCTTCCCGCCCCGGTCGCCCAGCGCAGCCTCCTGTCGGCGACCCGGCGGGCCTGCGAGGCCTTGCGCGGCTGCGCCGACCTGACGGAGCTGCTCGACCACAGCCTGTGCGTGCTGCGGCGGCTGTTCGGGGTCGACCATGCGCTGATCCTGATGCCGGACGAGGCGACCGGCCGGCTCTTCACCGTCGCGGCGCTCGGCTACGACTCCTCCGGCGTCGGGTCGGAGGTGGCGCCCGGCGAGGGGGTGATCGGCGTGGCCGCGCGGGAACGGGTGCCGATCCGCATCACCCACATGACCAGCGATGTCGCCTACAGCCTGACCGCCCGCGACAGGGCGGAGGACGCCGGGCTGACCGGCGGCCCGGCCCGCGAGATTCCCTTTCCCGGGCTGGACCGGCCGCACAGCCAGCTGGCGGTGCCGATCCTGGCCGGGCGGCGGCTGGCCGGCGTGCTGTTCGTCGAAAGCCGGCAGGAGATGCGCTTCACCTACGACGACGAGGATGCGCTGGCGACGCTGGCGGCCCAGCTCGGCGCGCTGATGCAGGCCCTGCCCCCGGCGGAGGAGGTGGCGCCCGTTCCCGCCACCTGCCCGGAGGCCGGCGGCGCCCCGGTGGTGGTCCGCCACTACGCCGCCGACGACAGCGTGTTCGTCGACCACGATTATCTGATCAAGGGCGTGGCCGGCGCCATCCTGTGGAAGCTGGTGCGCGACCACACCACGCTCGGCCGCACCGACTTCACCAACCGCGAGCTGCGGCTGGCACCCGACATCCCGCTGCCCGACTTCGCCGAAAATCTGGAAGCGCGGCTGATCCTGCTGCAACGCCGGCTGGAGGAGCGCTGCGGCGTGCTGCGCATCGAAAAGACCGGGCGCGGACGCTTCCGCCTGGTGGTGACGAAGCCGCTCCTCCTGCAGGACACGGCCTGAACGCCGTCCGGCTTTACTTTCGATCCCGACAGTTATCGGGCCAGAAACAGTTACGAATATTTTAGCATTCCGTTAGGCAACAGTTAGCAAGTCAACGGCGATTGCCTGCGTAGGGTCCGTTCCGCACACAACGTCACGGAGCCGACCGACATGACCGCCCTCCCTCCCGTGGAGGCCCTGGAGCGCATGATGCTGGAGCGCATGATGCTGATCCGGGCCTACGAAGAAACCCTGGTCGACCTGCATGGCCGCGGCCGCGCCGCCGGAACCTGCACCGCCATCGGGCAGGAGGCGTCGGCCGTCGGCGTCGTCGCGGCGCTGACCCCCGACGACCTGATCCTCACCAACCACCGCAGCGCCGGCCATCTGCTGGCCCGCGGCGCCGACCCCGGACGGATGCTGGCCGAGGTGCAGGGCAAGAGTGGCGGCTATTGCGGCGGCAAGAGCGGGTCGCTGCACATCTCCGCCAAGGAGCTGGGCGTCGTCCTGACCTCCACCATCGTCGGCGGCGAGCTGGCGCTGGCGACCGGCGTGGGGCTGTCGCGCTCGATGCAGGGTGGCCCCGGCATCGTCGTCTGCTTCTTCGGCGACGGGGCGGCCTGCGAGGGCCGCTTCCACGAATCGCTGAACCTCGCCGCGGTGTGGACCCTGCCGATCCTCTATGTCTGCGAGAACAACCAGTGGCAGGCCTTCGTCCACCGCAAAGAGACGATGACGGCCGACGGCGTCGCCGGCCATGCCGCCGCCTACGGCATCGACAGCGCCGTGGTCGACGGCAACGACCCGCTGGCGGTGTTCGAGGCCGCCGCCGCCGCCGTCGCCACCATCCGCCGCACCGGCAAGCCCTTCCTGCTGGAGGCCATGACCTACCGGCTGCGCGGTCATTTCGAGCCGGACGACCAGTCCTATGTCGACCCCGGCGAGCTGGCCCGCTGGCGCGAGCGCGACCCCGTCATCCTGCTGCGCGGCCGGCTGGAGCGCGACGGGCTGCTGGACGCCTCTGCCGCCGCCCGGATGGAGGAGTCGGTCAGGGCGCGGATGGAGGCGGCCGCCGCCTTCGCCGAGGCAAGCCCCTACCCTGCGCCCGAAGAACTGACCCGCGACGTCTACGCCTGACCCGGGAGACCGACATCATGACCCAGATGACCGTGAACGATGCGATCTCCGCCGCGCTGGCCGAGGAGATGCGCCGCGACCCCTCCGTGCTGATCTTCGGCGAGGGCGTCGCCACCAAGCGCCGCGACCTGCTGGGCGAATTCGGCCCGGCCCGCGTCCGCAACACCCCGCTGGCCGAGGGCATCATCGCCGGCACCGCCGCCGGGGCCGCCGCCACCGGCCTGCGCCCGGTGATCGACCTGCTGTTCGCCCCCTTCCTGTGCTACGCGATGGACGAGATCGTCAACAGCGCCGGCAAGCTGCGCTACGTCTCCGGCGGGCAGTTCAAGTTCCCGATGGTGGTGCTGGCGATGACCGGCGCCGGCTGGGGCGTCGGCGCCCAGCACAACCACAACATCGAATCCTGGTTCGTCCACAGCCCCGGCCTGAAAATGGTGATGCCCTCGACCCCCGCCGACTTCAAAGGGCTGCTGAAAGCGGCGATCCGCGACGACAACCCGGTGCTGGTCTTCGCCGACATCGCGCTCGGCTACAGCGCCGGCGAGGTGCCGGACGGCATCGATGCGATCCCGCTGGGGCAGGCCGCGCTGCGGCGGACAGGCGACGACGTGACGCTGGTCTCCTACGCCAAGACCGTAGGCATCTGCCTGGATGCCGCCGACCGGCTGGCCGAGTCCGGCATTTCCGCCGATGTCCTCGACCTGCGCAGCCTGAAGCCGCTGGACGAGGACGCCATCCTGCGGTCGGTTGCCAAGACCGGCCGGCTGGTGGTCGTCCACGAGGCGAGCCGCCTGTGCGGCGTCGGGGCGGAGGTCGCGGCGCTGGTCGCCGAGAAGGCCTTCGCCAGCCTGCGGGCGCCGGTGCTGCGGCTGACCGGCCCCGACGCCCCGGCCCCGGCCAGCTTCCCGCTGGAGCAGGCCTTCGTTCCCCAGGCCGACGCGGTGGTCGCGGCGGTTCAGTCCCTCGTCCATGGCGCGCTCGCCGCCTGATCATCCGGAGTTGCCGACGATGTTCCGCAAGACCCTGTGCGCCACCCTCCTGCTGTCCGCCGCCGTTATCGCCTCCCACGCCGGTCAGGCCCTCGCTGACGAGCAGGCGGAGCGCGGCAAATACCTCGTCGCCCTCGGCGGGTGCAACGACTGCCACACGCCGGGCAATTTCCTCGGCAAGCCCGACTTCGCCCACGCGCTGAGCGGGTCGGAGGTCGGCTTCGAGATCCCGGGCCTGGGCGTGTTCCACGGCCCGAACCTGACGCCGGACAAGGTGACCGGGCTCGGCGACTGGAGCGAGGATCAGATCGTCACCACGCTGCGGACCGGCAAGCGGCCGGACGGGCGCATGCTGGCGCCGGTGATGCCGTGGATGGCCTTCTCCGTCCTGACTGATGCCGACGCCTACGCCATCGCCGCTTATCTGAAGAGCCTGCCGGCGGTCGCCAACAAGGTCCCCGGCCCCTTCGGCCCGACGGCGAAGCCGACCGGGTTCGTGATGCGGGTGGTGGCGCCACAGAGCGAGTGAAACCGGCGTCCCGGCGGGTTCGCTCAGTCCTCGCCGATCGACACCAGCTCGGCCTTCCGGCGCCGCCGGGTGTCGGCCAGTTCCCTGGAATCGACCCGGACGAAGCTGCCCGGAGCCTGTTCGGATTGGGCCGCGCGGGCGATTTCCCGCCGGTTCCAGGCGGACACCCGATGCGCCTCGGCGATCTGATGCAGGAACAGGTCGGACGGACGCAGGCGGAAAATGATGTCGTCGTGCCGCTTGCCGACCTTGATGACCTCGCGTTCGACCTCCGCCAGCGCGCCGACCTTCTGCAGCACATCGACGATGTCGGAAATCCAGCGGAGCATGTTCGACCAGCGCGCCCATTCCGTCATGCCGCTGTCGCGCATGATCTCCCGCGCGGTGATCTCGATGCTGGACCGGTCCTGGTGATGGCGTTGCAGGAGCGTGAAGGCGACGCGCTTGAACAGCCAGCGTGAGAACGGATTGGCGATGCGCATCAGCCATTCATAGGAGATGCGCTGCTGCTCGACGCTGCGGATGGTGTTTTCCACCATCCAGTTGAACTGCACGGCGGTTTCGACGTCGGCCCGGCCGTTCTCGTCCGGCGAGCCGCCGGCGTTGACGTCCTGGTTGCGCATCCACAATTGCGGGAAGACGCTGGAATCGAGCAGGGCGTTCTTCCCGCCCTTCTCCGCGATGACGATGGTCGAGCGGCGCAGGACGAGAAGCGCTTCCTTGAGTTCCGGCAGGCTCAGCGTGTGCTTGACCCGCCGAAGCTCCTGCATCACCTCGTAGAGGGTGAATTTGAAGACGATGGAGTCCTTGTCCCCGGTCGACAGCCGGGCCTTCTCGGCCGCAAGCCGGCGGATGACCTCCTCGACGACCTGCTCCTTCTCGCCGGGGAACATGTCGATTTCCTCGACGACCTCGGTGGCGCCCTCCTTCACCCGGCGCTCGATGCGGGCCGGCAGGATCTTGAGCGAATAGCTCTTGTCGTTGAAGACGAACTCGCGCTTCACCTGGCGCAGGAAGCGCGGCTTGGCCGGATCGGGCTCCGCAGCGTCGACCGCGCCGGCGGAGCGCTTGCGGCCGTTGGAGCGTGCGACATCGGAGGCGAAGAAGACCCATTTGGGCGCGACATCGTAGAGGCCGACGAAATGGGTCGTGCGTTTGGCGTCGTCGGGTTCATCGATCTCGAACAGCGCGAACTGGAGCGGCAACGCCATCTGCTTCAAGTCGCCCTTTCCGCCCGGTGTGTTGCTCGACATCTTGGGGTCTCCAGCCACGTCTCCAACGACACACGCTATGGGGTCGGACGTCCGATGCGCAACGACGGATTTGGCATGCCCTTCTCCACGTCGGTAGGTGCCGGGTGCAGATAGGCAGGTTGCGGGTGCAGAAGCGATAGGTGCCGGGTGCAGACCGGTAGGTCCTGGGTGCAGGAAACGCTGGGACAGGCAGCCGGACACTCCTTTCTGCACCCGGCACCTACCGGCAACCCGTCCGAATCGGGCTGGAATTGCCCGGCCGGCTTCCGGTGACGGCCCCTGGGGCGCCCCCTGAGGCGCCAGGATCTCCAGCCCCCGCAGCGAACTGCACCCGATGCCTACCCATCGCGCCGGTGCTCACGCCGGCAGGCCCCTTCCCCTGCCGCGCAGGCAGGCGAAAACCGCAAGCGGTCGATAGGTGCCGGGTGCAGCAGAGCCTCCGGCGCTTCCGGGATCGCCCGGCAGCCTTCCCCCCTGGCGTAACGGTAGGCACCGGGTGCAGAAAGCGGACTATCCTCCGGCCCCGTCGGCCGCGGCAGAAGGGTGCAAAGTCCAGCGCCGACAGCCGATAGGAACCGGGTGCAGATGGAGCGCTCCGATTCGCAGTGCTTCTGCACCCGATGCCTATCCATCGGCACCTGCACCCTACCGGGCTGCATCCGGCACCTACGCATCTGCACCCGACACCTAACGGTGGGCGCCGGGTACAATTTGGCCGATGCCCATCCCTCGGAGAATCCTGCCCGCAGATCCGTCGGCCCATGCCGATTGCCAGACCTCGCAGGAGCACCCGATGCGCAGCTCGCCGACCGACAGCACCAGCCGCTGGGGCAGGATCCCCGCCTGGTGGCTCGACCACCCCGATCTCGACGCCGACGGGTTCGCCATCCTGGCGGCGCTCGCCACCTTTGCAGACGAGCACGGCGTCTGCTGGCCGTCGCAATCGACGCTCGCCGCCAAACTCAAGCGGTCACGCCCGACAATCAACCGAATCCTGCAACGGCTGGACGACATCGGTCTGGTCCGCATCGAGCACCGCCGCGGCCGCGACGGCTCCCGGCTGTCCTGCCTGTACCGGCTGCGCGTCGAGCAGGATGGGAACATGACTGCGAAGGAGGCGCCGCGCCCTGCCGCCGCCGGGGATGTTCATGCGGAGAACAGTGATGACTCGGTGGTGAACGCCCCCTGTCCGCCGGCGAGTCAGGAACACCTCCATTCCGAACAGATTCCGGACTCGCTCGCCACGGGCGGGCGCGGGCAGAAGTCCGATGTGCCTGCGGATTGGATGCCGAACGCCGACGACCTCGCCTGGGCCCGCAGCGGTTTCGGCACGGTCGATCTCGGTCGGCATGTCGAGGGCTTCGTCCTGCGCTGCCAGGCGCATGGCTACCGTTACCGCGACATCTCCGCGGCATGGCGCGCCTGGCTGATCCAGGATGCGGTCGCCGGCAAGGCACCCGCGGTCAGGAGTGCCGCGGCCGGTGTCTCCCTTGCGCCGTCCGCTTCGCCGCCCGCCCGGCCACGCGAAAGCGCTGCCGAACAGCGCGTCAATGCCTGGATGACCGTCGCGGCGCGGCTCAAGGATGCGAAGCCCGAATCCCGTTCCTGGCTGTGAGGAGAACCGCCATGCCAGTCGCGAAGTCAGCCGCCGCCGTCATGCCGGTGCCGGAGCGCTCGCCGCTACCGTTCGACCCCGCGATGCCGCCGGCCGACCGCCGCCGGCTGCTCGTTGCCGCCTTGCCGGAACAGCTGCGCGAGACCCTGGCCGCCGGCCGGCTCGAACACCGCCCGCGCTTCGGTGACAATGGCTTCGACGGCCTCTCAGAGATCTGGTCGCCGCCCGCGAACGTCACCGCCCGGCAGGCCGCCATGGCGCAATGGGCGCTGGCCGATCTCGAAGGGTCGGTCCTGGCTCCGGCGGAGCCCGAGCGGCTGCTCGGCCGTATCCTGGCGCTGCTGTCGCATTACCCAGCGAAGGGGCTGACGCCCGAGGTGGAGCAGCTGGTTGCGATGGACTGGGTCGAGGATCTGGGGGAGTTTCCGGGCTGGGCAATCGATCAGGCGGCGCGCAGCTGGCGCCGGACACGGAAATGGCGGCCAAGCATTGCCGAGATGCGGGCGCTGTGCGAGGAGGCCTGCGCGAAGGAGCGCCAACTGGCCGAGTGTCTCCGCAAACTGTCGGGCGCCGCCCTGCCCGGATCGTCGGTTCCGGGTTTCTCGCGGCTGGCCGAGGCTCCTTGCATCCGCCGTTTTCCCTGATCCCAGGCCTTGAACGCGGCTCTCACCGGTGTTGCCGAAAAGCCAGGGTGGCGGCGAGACGCTAACGCGGGCACGGCCGACCCATCCGAACGGCGTTGACAGGTGTGAGTGTCTCACACTATCGGTGACCCGGCTGGATTCGACGGATTGGGGAGGGGGCATGCTCGGCGAACAGTTGAAGGCGTACCGCGAGGCTCGCGGGCAATCGAGGGAAGACTTCGCGGCCTTTCTGAACGAGGGCTTGGACCGCTCCTACGACCGCCAGCGGATTTCGCGCTGGGAGAATGGCGGCGAGCGCATTCCGCAAGCCGTCGTCGCCTTCGTCCGCAAGCACCCGGTGCTTCCGGTCGAGAAGCCCGGCCCGGCGCTTGTGGTGTCGCTCGCGAACCAGAAAGGCGGCGTCGGCAAGACCACGGGCTGCGTCAATGTCGGCCGCATGCTGGCCGACCGAGGCTATTCCGTCGTGCTGGTGGATTCCGACCCCCAGGCCAACGCCGGCATTCATCTCAGCGTCGACGTCGTCGCCTGCGAGGATGCCGAGAGGACTCTCTACTATGTCCTCAAGGGGGCGGCGAAGGCGGAGGAGTGTCTGGTCGAGACGCGCAACCCGCGCCTCCGGGTGCTGCCCTCCTCCCTCAAGCTGGCTGAGAGCGAGACCGAGCTTGCCGCCCAGCAGTTCTCGCACAACACGCTGCGCAGCCGCCTCGTCGAACTGCGCCGCAGCGTCGATTTCATCCTCATCGACTGCCCGCCCACGCTGGGGCATCTGGTGACCAACGCCCTGGTGGCCAGCGACACGGTCCTGATCCCGTGCCAGACGCAGCCGCTCGCCTTCATGGGCATGGGCACACTGCGCAGGCAGATCGACTTCGTGCGGGAACGCGGCAATCCCACCCTGTCGCTGCTCGGCATCGTCCCGACCTTCTATTCCGGCCGTACGACCCAGGATCAGGCCACCCTGAAGGACATGCACGACACCTACGGGCAGGAGGTTCACATCTTCCCGCCGATTCCCAACACCACGCTCTACCCGCAATCCTCAGCCGGCGGCGATGCGCTGGTCGCCTTCAACGCCAAGGCGCCGGGGATCGGAACCTTCGATCTGGTGGTGCAGACCCTGATCGCGGAACGCGACCGCCGCATCGTGCCGGCCGGTCATGGAGTGATGACGCATGGCTAAGGGCATTCCGCGCTCCAACATGGGGCTTATCGCCAAGAGCAGCGATCAGAACAGCGCCAGCCCGGTGCGGCTCGACAGCAATGCGCTGACCGGCAAGGCCGTGCCCTTCGAGCGGCCTTTCGCCTGCGACATCGGGCTGGTGGTGACCAATCCCGACCAGCCGCGCAAGATCTTCCGGGAGGAGGATCTGGCGTCTCTGGCCGCCTCGCTCGACCGGCATGGCCTGAAGCAGCCGATCGGTGTGCAGCAGCAGGCCAACGGCGAGTATCTCCTGGTGTGGGGCGAGCGGCGTTGGCGAGCCGCCCGGGCGCTCGGCTGGCCGACCATCACCGCGGTCCTGACCGCCGGCGATCCGCTCGAGGTGGCGCTGGTCGAGAATGTGCAGCGCGTCGACCTGTCTCCGTTCGAGCAGTCCGATGCGCTGCAGGGGCTGAAGGAGCGTCACGGTTACACGGACGAGGCGCTTGCCGGCATCGTCGGCAAGGACCGCAGCATGATCTCCAAGCTGCTCCGCCTGCAATCCCTGCCCGGGGTGATCCGCAAGGAATATGCCGAGCATGAGCCGACGCTCCGTTTCCTCCTCACCCTGAGCCGGGCGGCGTCGGAGGCGTCCGCCCTTGCCATGTGGACCCAATGGAAGAGCGGTGACGGGCTGGAAAATCCCAATCCGGACGGCGAGCCGCCACAGCGGAAGAGCGCCGGCGATGAGAGTGAGCGCTCCCCCCACAACCCCGCCGACAGCTCGCCGGAGATGGCGCTGAGCGCCCTGCCGCAGCGGGTGTTCCGCGTGCTCAACCGGGCTCAGGAAACCATCAGCGCGATGGTCGAAAAGCCGCGCCCGCTGACCGACGAGGATTGGCAGCGGCTGATGCGGATGCGGTCGCTGATCGACACGCTGCTTGAGCAGCGCAAGGCGTAATGGAAGGATCGTGCAATGGGAACGGTTCCCATTGCACGGCCTTCTCGGCCTCGGACGTGCCGATGACCGCCGACCCGGTCGAACGTCTATTCCTGCCGGTCTGTTCGATGGGAACGGTTCCCATTGACCACCCTGGACCCCCGCCTTGCGCCAGGGGCAGAAGCGGTTCGCCGCCGTCTGCCAGGGACCGAACTGCATGCTTTGCCGGCCACCGAGCCCGCAGACCTGTCGATTTAAGAGAGCCGGCGACAGGAGGGTATGGCCGCCTGACGAAAGCCGACAGTCCCTCCATGAGCTTGGAGTGGGCCGTCCGGTGGGGGATAATGGGGCGGCGGGTCCGTTACTGAGACCGCCTGCGCTCGACACCCTTAAAGGAAAACAGAAAGTGATGTTGAACACGGACTTCGGGGAACCCCTCGACAAGCTCTGTCCGGAGTGCGGGAGCGCAAACCTTGTCCACAGCGTGGAAACGCAGGCGGTCCGTTTCCCCTATGGACCCGGGGACGTTCTGATGGCGACTGTCGATGTGCAGGTCCCGGTCACCACATGCGGCGCCTGTGGGGACGCTTGGACCGATGCCCGAGCAGAGAGCGTCCGGGAGGAAGCCGTCTTGCAACGCCTTGCTGAGTTGAAGGCCTGAGAGGTTTGCCGCGACTGAGGCGGTGCTGGAGTCTCGGCTCTCCGGGGGCGGGTATATCAGCGGAGGAAATCCGATGCTGTGCGCCGTCATCATCGAAGCCGCCCGACGAAACGGTGTTGTGAAAGGGAGATCTCATCACCACGAGCACGATACTCGTGGTGACGGTCTAAGCGCTGCCAGAGCGGTTTACTTTCATATACCTAGGCGACTCTAAGTGCGTTATTGTAACCTATTGTCTCCTGTATATCTTGGCGGTCTTTCCAAAGGAGGCATGTACTCTGATGACCGCTACTGATGTCCTGTTTCGCCCGTTCCGTATTGGCGCCATGGAACTGGCGAACCGCATCGTCATGGCACCCATGACCCGCAGCTTCGCAGTGGATGGGATCCCCGGTGCGGCGCATGCGGCTTACTATCGCCGTCGGTCGGACGGCGGGGTGGGCCTCATCCTCTCCGAAGGCACGGTGATCGATCGGCCGGCGTCGCGGAACGACCCGGGCGTCCCGTTCTTTCATGGAGAGGCGGCACTGGCGGGTTGGAAGGGCGTGATCGATGCGGTTCACGATGGCGGCGCCAAGATGGGCCCACAGCTTTGGCACACCGGAGCGCTCAAGAGCTTCCTGACGGAGTGGGTGCCGGACACGCCCGTCGAAAGCCCGTCCGGATTGCAGGCACCGGGCGTCGAGCGCGGCGTCGCCATGAGCGATGGCGATATTGCCGAGACGATTGCCGCCTTTGCCCGCGCCGCCGGCGACGCAAAGCGTCTTGGCTTCGACACCATCGAACTGCACGGGGCGCACGGCTACCTGTTCGACCAGTTCTTCTGGGCCGCCACCAACCGTCGGACCGACCGCTACGGCGGTGCCACGATTGGGGAACGTTCGCGCTTTGCCGCAGAGGTCGTCGCGGCGGTCCGGGCGAGCGTCGGCCCCGACTTCCCGATCATCCTGCGTCTCAGCCAGTGGAAGGTACAGGATTTCACCGTGCGGCTCGCGGAGACGCCGGCTCTCATGGCCGACTGGCTGACCCCTCTGGTAGAGGCCGGCGTCGACGTGCTGCACTGCTCGCAGCGCCGATTCTGGGAGCCCGAGTTCCCGGACATCGATGGCGAACAGGGCCTGAATTTCGCCGGCTGGGCCAAGAAGCTGACCGGCGCGGCTACGATCAGCGTCGGCTCGGTCGGCCTTGCGGGAGACTTCATGGGCGCGTTCGGCGGCGAGGGTTCGTCCACGGCCAAACTCGACAAACTCTTGGAGCGGATGGAACGCGATGAGTTCGACCTGATCGCCGTCGGTCGCGCCCTGATCGCCGATCCGGCATGGGTGGAGAAGGTCCGGACCGGCAACGGCCGTGCCCTGAAGGGCTTCGACGCAGCCGCGCTCGCGGAACTGGTCTAGGACTTGGAAGTGCCGTTCGCCACACCGAACCAAGCGGCCCCGAGACGCGGCACCATCGAGCTTCGGCCCCGTAGATCCGAGACCTGGATTAAGGCGCGGTCCATGATCAAATAGCCGCGCCGCTCGGCCGGTTTCGTAAAGGCGCCAACGGCCGTTGCGTGATCATCTGCCTTTTCGGAGACCGTCGCCTACAGTCCGGCGCGGATCGAGGCGCCCGACGAACAGCGCCTCGATCCATGAGCGGTCAGTCCCTACCGGGCGGTGAGTCCAGTCCTGCCGAGGACGCCGGGCGCGTGCGAGGGCTGCGCCCTGTCGTCCGGCAGGCGGCGCACCGGTCAGACCTGCGCCATGCCGCCGTCGACCGGCAGCTCGGCCCCGGTGATGAAGCTGCTTTGGTCGCTGGCGAGGAACAGCGCGGCCGAGGCCACCTCCTCGGCACGACCCATACGGCCGAGCGGGATCAGCGTCGTCAGCGTCTCGCGCACCTCGTCGGACGCCGCCGCCATCATGGCGGTATCGGTTGGTCCCGGTGCCACGACGTTGACGCGGATGTTGCGGGGCGCCAGCTCGTTGGCCCAGGTCCGCGCGAACGAGCGTACGGCGGCCTTGGTCGCCCCGTAGACGCCATAGCCTTTGGTGCCGATCGCGCCGGCGATCGAGCCCACCAGCACGATAGAGCCGCCATCCGGCATGATCGCCGTTGCAGCCTTGGCGGCAAACAGCAGCGTGCGCACGTTGAGGCCGAAGGTCCGGTCGAAATGATCCTCGCCGATGCCGTCGAGGGTCGCGAACTCGGAGATGCCGGCGTTGACGGCGAGCACGTCCACCCGCCCGGCCTCGCTGCCCACCGCCTCGAAGAAGGCGGCGAGCGCCGTCAGATCGGAAGCATCGATGCGGTGCGCGCGCAGCCTGCCGGTCCCAAGTTCGACCTCCCCCTCTTCGGCGCGACGGCTGGTGGCGTAGACCGTGGCGCCTTCCGCCGCGAACCGCTCTGCGATGGCGCCACCGATGCCGCCATGGCCACCGACCACGACGGCGATTTTTCCTGAAAGCCCGCTCATACGTCCTCACATCGCTGGTGATGACGAACAGCTATCATTCCTATATCTAATTACAAGAAGGCACCTGATGGTGCTCAGATACCTGATAGTGCTCAGATAGTGAGGTGTATACCCATGGCCAGAGACGTGCTCGAACTGCCGCTCGATGTCACCGCGACGCGGCCCATCCTCGAACACATCGCCAACAAGTGGACGGTGCTGATCCTGAGCGTCCTCTGCACGCAGCCGGCGCGGTTCAACGACCTCAAGCGCCGCCTCGACGGCATCACCCACAAGGCTTTGTCCGAGGCATTGAAGCGTCTGGAGCGCAACGGCCTCGTCAGTCGCAAAGTCCTGCCGACGCAGCCGATTGGCGTGGAGTACACGATTACCGATCTTGGCTGCTCGCTGCGCGAACCCTTCGCCGCCCTTTACAACTGGTCGCTCGCCAACGGTCCCGCGATGGAAAGAGCGCAGCGCGCCTATGACGCATCGAGAAGCGACGGAGGGTTGGAAGAGGAGATCTAGCAGCCGGAGGGCATGCTGCCTCCTTCGCACAGCGTCCCGGATTGCGATCCTTTGCGAGACGGGCGGCAGGGGAGGGATGGCTTTTTTCGACAGTCCCGGCGGTAAGGCGGACACTCCGATTTGCGGGAATTCAGACGTCGAGAAAAGGCACGGCGATGACGGATGAAGAGTTCGACGCTGACGCCCTCCGCCGGCTGAATGGTCGGTCGATGGTCTGCAAGATCGCATCCCGATCATCGACATCGGTCCACCCGGCCGGATAGGAGCCCGCGTCACCGCTCGCTGCCTTTGGACATGGCCGAGCGTGCTGAGAAACTGCCGCGAAAGGGGCGGCTCGGCAGTGATGCCCGTAACCATCATCTCGCGCCTGCCGTCAAACTTCGCGACGGACCCCGTCACAGCGCCTGCTGCAACTCCGGCAGGGCCTTGAACAGGTCGGCGACGAGGCCGTAATCGGCGACCTGGAAGATCGGCGCCTCCTCGTCCTTGTTGATGGCGACGATCACCTTGCTGTCCTTCATGCCGGCCAGATGCTGGATGGCGCCCGAGATGCCGACGGCGACATAGAGGTCCGGCGCCACGATCTTGCCGGTCTGCCCGACCTGATGGTCGTTCGGTACGAAGCCGGCATCGACGGCGGCGCGGCTGGCGCCCACCGCGGCACCCAGCTTGTCGGCGATCCCCTCCAGCAGGTGGAAGTTGTCGCCCGACTGCATGCCGCGCCCGCCGGAGATGACGATCCGGGCCGAGGTCAGCTCCGGACGCTCCGACTTCGACAGTTCGGCCGAGACGAAGCCCGACAGGGCGGGATCGGCGACGGCGGCGATGCTCTCGACCGTGGCGCTGCCGGTGGTGGCGGCCGCCGCAAAGGCGGTGGTGCGGACGGTGATCACCTTCACCGGGTCGGCCGACTGCACGGTGGCGATGGCGTTGCCGGCATAGATCGGCCGCTCGAAGCTGTCGGCGGCAACCACGGCGGTGATGTCGGAGATCATCGCGACATCCAGCAATGCCGCGGCACGCGGCAGCACGTTCTTGCCGGCCGAGGTGGCGGCGGCGAGGACGTGGCTGTAGCCGGCGGCGAGCGACACCAGCAGGGCCGCGACCGGCTCGGCCAGAGCGTGTTCATAGGCGGCATCGTCGGCGAGCAGCACCTTGGCGACGCCGGCCAGCTTGGCGGACTGCTCCGCGGCCGGGGTGGCGTTGCGGCCGGCGACCAGAACATGAATGTCGCCCCCGAGTTTGGTGGCCGCGGTCACCGCATGGGCGGTGGCGGGCTTCAGGCTGGCGTTGTCGTGGTCGGCAAGGATCAGGATGGGCATGGGGCGGCTCCTCTGTCGGGCGGGGTGCGGAGAGTGCTGGCACGGGGCCGACGCTCAGATTACCCGCGCCTCGGTCTTCAGCTTGTCGACCAGGGTGGCGACGTCCGGTACCTTGATGCCGGCCTGACGCTTCGGCGGCTCGGCGACCTTCACCGTCTTCAGACGCGGCGTGACGTCGACGCCAAGGCTGTCCGGCGTGACGGTCTCCAGCGGCTTCTTCTTCGCCTTCATGATGTTCGGTAGCGAGGCATAGCGCGGCTCGTTCAGGCGCAAATCGGCGGTCACCACCGCCGGCAGCTTGAGATTCACCGTCTCCAGCCCGCCGTCGATCTCGCGGGTCACGGCGACCGTGCCGTCACCGGTGGCGATCTTCGAGGCGAAGGTGCCCTGGCCCCAGCCGAGCAGCGCCGCCAGCATCTGGCCGGTCTGGTTGCAGTCGTCGTCGATGGCCTGCTTGCCGAGGATGACGAGGCCGGGGTCCTCCTTCCCGACCAGCGCCTTGAGGACCTTGGCGACGGCCAGCGGTTCGGTCGTCACGTCGGTCTGCACCAGGATGGCGCGGTCGGCGCCCATGGCCAGCGCCGTGCGCAGCGTCTCCTGGGCCTGGGTCGGGCCGACGGACACCACCACGATCTCGGTCGCCTTGCCGGCTTCCTTGCACCGCACGGCTTCTTCGACGGCGATCTCGTCGAAGGGGTTCATGCTCATCTTCACGTTGGCGGTCTCGACGCCGCTGCCATCCGCCTTGACGCGGATCTTCACGTTGTAGTCGACCACTCGCTTAACGGGGACGAGGATTTTCATGGGAGGCGATCCTCTTGCGGCTGGTTGGCACATGTGGCGCGGGACAGGATGCGGCGGGCCTTGCGCGCCATCGCTTCGTCGATCATGCGGCCATCGACCACCGCGACGCCCTTTGCACTTTCAGCCAGGATACGGCGGGCTTGGAGGATCTCGGCTTCGGTCGGGGTGAATGTCGCGGTGATGGTGGATAGCTGGCCGGGATGGATCGCCGCCTTGGCGCCGAATCCCAACGACAGGGCGGATGCTGCTTCCCGTTGCAACCCGGCGCTGTCCGTCAGATCGAAGAAGGGGGAATCCACCGCTTCGATGCCCGCAAGCGCTGCGGCATTGATCAGCCGGGACCGCGCCGACAGAAGCGGCTCCCACGCGGTGGCGCAGCCCAGATCGGCGGACAGGTCGGCGGCACCGAAGAACAGGGCGGCCAGCCGGGGCGATGCGCGGGCGATGTCCTCCACCGCCGCGATGCCGGGGGCGGACTCGATCAGCGCCACCAGCGGCAGGGGCCTGCCCGCGCCGCTCAGAAGTGTGTCGATCCAGCGGATCGTCTCGGGACTGTCGACCTTCGGCACGATGACGAAATCCGGCCCGCCGCCTTGCGGGAGGCGCATCAGGGCCAGCAGATCCTCCAGCCCCTCGGGCGTCACCGGCGCGTTGATGCGCAGCGCCCGCAGGATCGGCGCGGCGGGTGCCGCCGCCAGGGCTGTCAACGCCGCATCGCGCGCCGCCGCCTTGTCGGCAGGTGGCACGGCGTCCTCCAGATCGACGATCAGAACATCGGCACCGGACCGGGCGGCACGGTCGAAGCGGTCGGGGCGCGTCGCCGGGGTGAACAGCCAGCTGCGCCGGGGCCGCCCGCTGGAAAATCCTCCCTCCCGAACCGGTTCATTCACGGTGTGTCCGCTCATGGCCTGTCTGCTCCCGGCGTGACCGCGAATTCGGCCGTCATGGCGACCTGACCGTCAGGGCCGACCGCCCATCCGTCGATCTCGCCATCCCCCCGTGCCACCGCGTTCAGCGTGAAGGGTGCGGTGTCGAACAGCGGCCGGCGGGCGCGGAAGCGGAAACCGGCGACCCGCCGGCCATTGGCATCGCCGCCAAGATTGCGCAACACCAGATCCATCAGCAGGGTCGCCGTCAGCGGTCCATGCACCACCAGCCCCGGATAGCCTTCCACCTCGCGGCAGTAGGGGCGGTCGTAATGGATGCGGTGGCCGTTGAAGGTCAGGGCGGAATAGCGGAACAGCAGCACCGGATCGGGGGTGACGCTGCCGGTCCAGTCGGCCGCGGGGAGGGGATCGGCGGATGCCGGGGGCGGCGCCTCGCCCGGCCTGGCGGCCTCGCGGTAGACGATGTCCTGCTTTTCGCGGATGGCGACGCCGGCGTCGGTCGCGATCTCATGCCTCACGCTGACGAACACCATTTCGCCCGACCGGCCGGCCTTGTGCTCCACCGATTCGATGGTGGAGGTGCGCCGCATCTCCGCACCGATGGGGATCGGCGCCAGGAAGCGCATGTCGCTGCCGGCCCACATCCTGCGGGGCAGCGGGACCGGCGGCAGGAAACCGCCCTTGTGCGGGTGGCCGTCCTCGCCGATGTCCCGCTGCGGCGCGTTGGGGAGGAAATGCAGCCAGTGGCCGAGCGGCGGCAGCTCCCCCGCCGGCCAGGGCGGGGTGTCGTGGTCCAGCGTCGCCGCCAGCCCGGCCAGCGGCGCGGCGATGGCGGTGTCCGTCCGCATCTCCACCCGGCCGATCCAGTCCTTCAGAGTGTCGAACGTCACGGCGTCACTCCGGATGAATGCAGGATCTTGCCCGGATTCATGAGGTTGTGCGGATCGAAGGCACGCTTCAGCGTCGCCATCATCTCCAGTTCCACCGGCGACTTGTAGCGCGGCATCTCGTCGATGCGCAGGCGGCCGATGCCATGCTCGGCCGAGATCGACCCGCCGAGATCGACGACGATGTCGTGGACGATGGCGTTGACCGTTGCCAGCTTCGCCCGCCATTCGGCCGGGTCGCCGTCTTCCGCCTGGATCGGGTTGTAATGGATGTTGCCGTCGCCGAGATGCCCGAAGGAGAAGGGGCGGATGCCCGGACAGGCCCGCTCCAGCGCCGCGTCTGTGCGGTCGAGGAAGCGCGCGACGCGGGAGATCGGCACGGAAACGTCGTGCTTGAAGGACACGCCCTCGCGCTTCTGCCCTTCCGGGATGCCTTCGCGGATGCGCCACAGCGAATCGGCCTGGGCCTTCGATGCGGCGACCACGCCGTCCAGCACCTCGCCGGCCTCCATCCCCGCCTCCAGGATGCCTTCCAGCATCTCGGCCAGCCGGTTGCCGGAATCCTGGTCGGCCAGCTCCACCAGCACGTACCAGGGATAGCGGTCGCGCAGGGGATCGGGCACGTCCGGCACATGTTTGCGGGCCACGTCGATGCAGGCGCGTTGGATCAGCTCGAAGGTGACGATGCGGTCGCCCGCCACGCCCTTGGCGCGGGTCAGCAGATCGACGGCGTCGCTGGGGGCCGACACGGCGACCAGGGCGGTGGCGGTGGCGCGCGGCAGCGGCGACAGCTTCAGCACCGCGGCGGTGACGATGCCCAGCGTGCCTTCCGAGCCGATGAAGATCTGTTTCAGGTCGTAGCCGGCATTGTCCTTGCGGAGGCCGCGCAGCCCGTCCCAGATCCGGCCGTCGGGCAGCACCACCTCCAGCCCGGCCACGAGGTTGCGCATGTTGCCGTAGCGCACGACCTGCACGCCGCCGGCATTGGTCGCGATGTTGCCGCCGATCTGGCACGACCCTTCGGCGGCGAGGCTCATCGGGAACAGCCGGCCGACGTCGCGCGCCGCGCTCTGGATGTTGGCGAGGATGCAGCCGGCCTCCACCGTCATCGTGTCGTTGTCGATGTCGATTTCGCGGATGCGGTTCAGCCGGTTGGTGGAGATGACGATCTCCGATCCGTCGGCATGCGGCTGGCTGGCCCCGGTCAGGCCGGTGTTGCCGCCCTGCGGCACGATCGGCGTGCGGGTTTCGGCGCAGATGCGGACCACGGCGGCGAGAGCCTCGGTGCTGTCGGGAAGCACGACGGCGGGCGACCGGCCGACCCAGCCGTCGCGCCAGGATTCCATGAAGGGCTTCATGGTTTCGGCGTCGGTGATCAGGCCGCGGTCGCCGACGATGGCGCGGATGGGGGCGAGCACGGCCGTCGCGAAGTCCGGTCGCAGGGTGGTTTGCCCGGTGGTCGGGATGTCGTTCGGCAAGGGAGCTCTCCCTGGGCTTCGGGCCTGCGTCACAGCGCGCGGTAGGCCGTCTTGATGATGGTGTAGAATTCGATGGCCGAACGTCCCTGCTCGCGCGGGCCGTAGCTCGACATCTTCCGCCCGCCGAAGGGGACATGGTAGTCGACGCCCGCCGTCGGCAGGTTCAGCATGGTCATGCCGGCCTGGATGTTGGCCTGGAAATGGCGGGCATGCTTCATCGAGTTGGTGATGATCCCCGACGACAGGCCGTAATCGGTGTCGTTGGCGACGGCTAGGGCCTCCTCGTAATCCCTGACGCGGATGACGCTGGCGACCGGGCCGAACACCTCCTCCCGGTTGATGGTCATGGCGTTGCCGGTTTCGGTGAACAGCGTCGGCGCCAGGAAATGCCCGCGCGTCGGCCGCTCCAGCCGCGTGCCGCCGGACGCCAGCCGGGCGCCCTCGTTCAGGCCGGTATCGATGTAGTGCAGGTTCTTGGTCAGCTGGAACTCGTCGATCACCGGGCCGATCTGGGTCTCCGGCAGAAGGGCATGGCCGACGCGCAGGGCCGCCATCCGCTCGACCATCGCGGCGACGAAGGCGTCGTGGATGCTGTCCTCGACGATGAAGCGGCCGGTGGCGGTGCAGCGCTGTCCGGCGTGGAAATAGGCGCTGTTGACGCCGATCTCGGCGGCACGCTCCGGGTCGGCGTCGCCCAGCACCACCAGCGGGTTCTGGCCGCCCAGTTCGAGCTGGACACGGATCATGCGCTCGGCGCAGCGCACGGCGATGCGCCGTCCGGTGTTGACGGACCCGGTGAAGGACACCGCGTCCACCGCATCGACCACCGCGGCGCCGACGTTCGGACCGGCGCCGATCACCAGATTGAACAGGCCGGCCGGCATGCCGTGCGCCTCCAGCGCCGACGCGATGATGCGGGTGACGGCGATGGAGATGCCGGGGGTCTTTTCCGACGGCTTCCAGATCACCGCGTTGCCGAAGGCGAGCGCCGGGGCGATCTTCCACATCGGCGTGGCGACCGGGAAGTTCCAGGGCGTCACCAGACCGATGACGCCGACCGGCTCGCGCGTCACGTCCACCTCGACCCCCGGACGCACCGAGCCCAGCGTCTCGCCCGGCGCCCGCAACGCCTCGGCGGAGAAGAAGCGGGCGAGATGGGCGGCGCGGACGATCTCGCCCAGCGCGTCGAGGATGGTCTTGCCGCCCTCGGTGGCGGCGATCCGCGCCAGCTCGTCCTTGCCGTCGAACAGCGCGCGGGAGATGGCATCGAGCACCAGGGAGCGCTGCTCCACCGTCGCGGCGCGCCAGTGCGGCTGGGCGCTGCGGGCGGCGGCCACGGCTTCGGCCACGTCGTCGGCGGTCGCCAACGTGTAGGAGCCGGCCAGCTCGTCCAGGTCCGACGGGTTGAAGATGTCGAGCCGGTCGCGGCCCGGCCGCCAGCTTCCGGCGATGAAGTTGGTGTTTTGACTGATGTCGGAAGGCATGTCGGGTCTTCTCCGGAAATCCGTTCGGTCGAGGGGGGCGGCGGGCGGACTCAGCCGGCGCGGGCCACCCGCTCCTTCAGGGCGGTCAGCGCCCACAGCGTTTCGATGGTCGGCACCGGCACGCCGCGGCGGCGGGCCAGTTCGAGGACGGCGGTCACGATGGGGTCGATCTCCATGCTGCGCCCGGCTTCGAAATCCTGCAGCATCGACGGCTTGTGGCCGGGGACGCCGCTGCCGCGGCCGAGCCGCTCGTCGATGTCGTCGGGCAGCTCGACACCCCAGGCGCGGGCCACGGCCAGGCATTCGCGCATCAGCCGGCCCTGGACGGCGGTCATGCCGGGGGCCTGCTCCATGGCGCCCATGGTGGCGCCGGTCAGCACGCTGGTCGGGCCGACGGCCATGTTGAGCATCAGCTTGCTCCACAGCGGTATGCGGATGTCGGCGGGCAGCCGGGCGGTGGCGCCGGCGGCGTTGAAGGACTCGGCCAGCGCCGCCAGCTTTTCGGCGTGGTCGCCGGGCCGGGGGCCCCCGAAGGCCAGCACCGGCATGGCGCTGTGGGCGACGACGCCCGGCTCGACGATGCGGGCGGGCAGCACCTCGATCACGCAGGCGGCGATCCGCTCCGGACCGATGGCCGCCCACAGGGCGCCGCCGGGATCGACCACCTCCAGCGGCTCCGCCGTCACGCCGTTGCCGGCACCATGCAGATACCACCAGGGAATGCCGTTCTGCGCCGCCACCACCAGTGTCTCCGGACCGCAGAGCGCCGGGAAGGACGAGGCCAGCGCCGGCAGGCCGTGCCCCTTGACCGTGACGATCACCATGTCCTGGTGGCCGAGGTCACCGGCATCGTCGCTGGCCTGCGGCCGGCAGGCCAGCGTGCCCGTCGGCGTCTGGACGGTCAGGCCGCGCTCGCGGATCGCCGCCAGATGGGCACCGCGCGCCAACAGCGACACGTCGTGCCGGCCGGTCGCGGCCAGGTACCCCGCCAGCGCGCCGCCCACGGCGCCGGCCCCTACGACGGCGATGCGCATGTCGTCTTCCCTTCCTGTCTCACTTGAATTCCAGCGGCGGCAGCTCGTTGTCCATGCCGCTGCCCAGCCCCTGGAACTGCTCCTCGATCTGCTTGTCGTCCAGTTTGACCGCGGCCGACTTGTAATGCATGACCATCTGCGGGAAGGCGATCACCAGCGCCACCATCACCAGCTGGATGACGACGAAGGGCACGGCTCCCCAATAGATCTGGCTGGTCAGGACAGGCGCCGTTTCCTTCTTCGTCACGCGGTCGATGTAGGGCAGTTTCGGCGCCACCGAGCGCAGGAAGAACAAGGAGAAGCCGAAGGGCGGGTGCATGAAGCTGGTCTGCATGTTCACCGCCAGGATGATGCCGAACCACACCAGATCGATGCCCAGCCGGTCGGCCGCCGGAGCCAGCAGCGGGATGACGATGAAGGCCAGCTCGAAGAAATCGAGGAAGAAGGCCAGCAGGAACACCATCACGCTGACGGCGATCAGGAAGCCCATCTGGCCGCCCGGCAGGGAGACCATCAGCTCCTCGACCCAGACATGGCCGTTGACGCCGTAGAAGGTCAGCGAGAACACCCGCGCCCCGATCAGGATGAACAGCACGAAGGCCGCCAGCTTGGCCGTCGAGTAGGTCGCCTGCCGCACCATGTCGAAGCTCAGCCGCTTCTTCATCGCCGCCAGCGCCAGCGCGCCGACCGCGCCCATGGCGCCGCCCTCGGTCGGGGTGGCGAGCCCGATGAAGATGGTGCCGAGCACCAGGAAGATCAGCGCCAGCGGCGGCACCATCACGAAGGTCGCCTGCTCCGCCATCCGGGAGATAAGACGCCGTCCGCTGGCCCGCTCCACCAGCGCCACGGCCAGGGCGTAGAGCGCACCGGCCGCGATTGAATCGCCCAGCAGCGCCAGCGTGGTCGAGCCGTTCAGCGTCAGCCAAGACGCTCCCGCCGTCAGCACCGCCGTCACCGCGGCTTGCAGCGCCAGACGCTGCGCGCCGAAGGTCCGGTTGAAGGTGGCGGCCAGGAAGGCCACCGTCACCGCCACCGACAGCAGCAGCACGACATAGTCGGCGCCGGACTTCACCCCGGTTCGCCCCATCACCCAGTAAGCGACGGCGCCCGAGAACAGCGCCAGCACGCCGAGCTGCCAGACGCCGCGCGCGCCGTTGGGCTCGCGGTAGGCGATGGCTTCCGGCGGCAGGCCGGGGGCGGCCTTGGGCCAGATCAGCGAGACGACGAAGACGTAGAGGGCGTACAGGCCGGCCAGCAGCAGGCCGGGGATGAAGGCGGCCTCGTACATGTCGCCGACGGAGCGGCCGAGCTGGTCGGCCATGACGATCAGCACCAGCGACGGCGGGATGATCTGGGCCAGAGTGCCGGACGCGGCGATGATGCCCGACGCCAGACGGCGGTCGTAGCCGTAGCGCAGCATGATCGGCAGCGAGATCAGGCCCATGGAGATCACCGAGGCGGCGACCACGCCGGTCGTCGCCGCCAGCAGCGCGCCGACGAAGATGACCGCATAGGCAAGCCCGCCGCGGATCGAACCGAACAGCTGCCCGATGGTGTCGAGCAGATCCTCGGCCATGCCGGAGCGTTCCAGCACCAGCCCCATGAAGGTGAAGAAGGGCACGGCCAGCAGCACGTCGTTGTTCATCGTGCCGTAGACGCGTTCCGGCAGCGCCTGGAACAGGTCGGGCCGGAACAGGCCCAGCTCGATGCCGATCAGGCCGAACAGAAGGCCGTTGGCGGCCAGCGCGAAGGCGACCGGATAGCCCAGCAGCAGCATGACCACCAGCACGCCGAACATGATCGGCGCCATGTTGTGGCCGAACCAGCCGCGCCAGCCGTCCTGTTCGGCGAGCGCGCCGGCGCCCGGCACCGGAAGCACGTAGAGCGCTACGGCGACGGCGGCCAGCAGCAGCAGGGAGATGACGGACAGCCGGACGGTGCGCGGCGACAGGGAGGGGGAGGTCGTGCTCATCGCGCGTCTACCGGCTGGGAATGGTGTCGGAAGGGGTGGCCCGCTCGCGCTCGGCGGCGAGCAGCCGCTCGGCCTCGGCCTCGGCGGCCGCCTGATGGCCTCCGGCCCGCTGGGTCCCATCCTCCAGATGGCCGGCCATGATCGCGGCGCGCTTGACCAGTTCCGACAGGCCCTGGACGAACAGCACGGTGAAGCCCAGCGGAATCAGCAGCTTCGCCGGCCATTGCGGCAGGCCGCCGGCATTCATCGACTGTTCCTCGATGGCGTAGGAGGCAAGCGCGAAGGGCCAGGAGGTGATCATCATCACGAAGCTGAAGGGCAGCAGGAAGGCGATATGGCCGAACAGGTCGATGCCGTCGCGCGCGCGCTTCGTCAGCATCGCGTTGACGATGTCGATGCGGATGTGCTCGTCCTCCCGCAACGTCCAGGGCGAGCAGAGCAGGAACACCGCGGCGAACAGCACCCATTGCAGTTCCAGCCACGAGTTGGAGCTGACGTCGAACAGCTTGCGGATCACGGCGTTGACCGCCGAAACCAGGATCGCCAGCAGGATCAGCCAGGAGATCGCCTTGCCCAGCCGCGCGGTGACCGCGTCGACCAGCCGGCAGACCCCGACCAGGGCCGTCATCAGGGGGGAGGGGGATGGGCTCGTCATGGAGGGCAGCTTCTCCCGGAAGGCCGATCGCGACCATCGCGACGATGCCACGGGCCGGGTGCGGCGGTGCCGGCACCCGGCCCCTTGGCTGGGAAATCGTGAAAGGGCGGCGGCCGATCAGCGCCGCGTCAGGCGGAGGGTCGCACTGTCATAGGCATATTCCGAAGCCTGCAACCAAAGATTGGAATCATTCTGGAAGCGGCGATAGCTCTCGTAGAACTTCTTGAAGGCCGGATTCTTGTCCGACAGCTCGTCGTAAAGCTCCATCGCCGCCTTGTGGCTGGCTTGCAGCACGTCCTGCGGGAAGGCGCGCAGCTTTGCGCCATTGGCGACCACGCGCTTCAGCGCGGCCGGGTTCAGCACGTCGTAGCGCGCCACACTGTCGATGTTCGCCAGCGCCGCCGCCGCCGTCAGCGCCGCCTGATAGTGCTTCGGCAGGTCGTTCCAGCGCTTGGTGTTGATGAAGAAGTGCTGGAGCGAGGTGCCGTCCCACCAGCCCGGATAGTAATAGTTGGGCGCGATCTTGTAGAGCCCGAGCTTCTCGTCGTCGTAGGGGCCGTTGAACTCGGCGGCGTCGATGGTGCCGCGTTCCAGCGCCGGATAGATGTCGCCGCCGCCGACCTGCTGGGCCACCACGCCGAGCTTGGCCAGGATCTGGCCGCCCAGGCCGGAGATGCGGAACTTCAGCCCCTTCAGGTCCTCGACGCTCTTGATCTCGTTGCGGAACCAGCCGCCCATCTGCGCGCCGGTGTTGCCGCCGGCGAGCGCCTTGAGATTGTAGCCGGCGTAGAACTCCTCCAGCAGCTTGCCGCCTTCGCCGTGATAGAACCAGGCGTTCTGCTGGCGGGTGTTCAACCCGAAGGGCAGGCAGCAGCCGAAGGCGAAGGCCGGATCCTTGCCGACATAATAGTAGGACGCGGTGTGGCACATCTCGACCGTGTCGTTGCTGGCGGCATCCAGCGCCTGGAGCGCCGGGACCACCTCGCCGGCGGCGAAGACCTGGATCTGGAACTTGCCGTCGGTGGCCTCGGCGACGTTCTTCGCCATCACCTCGGCGCTGCCATAGAGCACGTCGATGTTCTTCGGGAAGCTGGACACGCAGCGCCAGCGGATCGTCGGCTCCGACTGCGCGATGGCCGGAGCCGCAAGCGTGGAGGCACCGGCGGCGACGGCGGCACCCTTGAAGAATTGACGGCGCTTCATGCTGTTGTTCCTCCCGAAGTTCTTGTTGTGTGACGGCACGATGACGGTTGATCGTCCACGACCGCTTTTACCGTCAAGACATCCATCGAACTGCCAAAGATCTGATGGAAATCATAGTTTGCGGTGTCTGGCGGTGGGCGCGACATCTCCTTGCTCGCGGTGTCCGGGGAATTGGCGGCGGCTGGTTCCGGGGACGATGGTGACTGTCCGGGAACGGACGGGTCGGTTTGGTGACCCTGACAGTGGAGCAACCGTCCGCACAGAGGAATGCGTTTCGTGGGCATACCAGCCATAAGCTGGGCAAGCCATCAGCCACACGAACCGTTTCCACCGGGCCCCGCAGCCCCCCCGCGAAACCGGGATGAATGCTGACGGTTTGCTATGCCCGCAATGAATATCTGTTACAGGCACGCCATGCGCTCCGCGATGCGAGGCTGATCGGTAGTCTGTGGGGAACTGTTCCCAATGCCTCAAACGACGGATGTTCAACCGCATGAACGGTAAGCGCCATGTCTAGGCCGTCCTCTCCGCTCAACGCCGCCGGGGCCGCCTATCTCGAAGCGTTGCAGGAGCGCTTCCGCGACGATCCTGCGTCGGTGGACGTGAGCTGGCGCGCCGTCTTCCAAATCCTGGACGAATTGGGCGCGGTCGCTCCGGCCTTGTCGGCATCAGGTGGGCCAGCGTCCGGGCCGCTGTCGCTCCGGCACGAGGACATCCGCCAGCGCGGCCATGCCGCCGCCGCCCTCGATCCGCTGGGCCGCGCCGCACCTTCCGCCAGACCGGCGTCCGGGGATGCGGAGACCACGCGGCTGCGCCGGCTCTATCAGGGCACGCTGACGCTGGAAACCGCCCATATCGACGATCCGGCCCTGCGGTCCTGGCTGCGCGACGCCTATGAGGGAGCGGCTGCCGCTCCGCCGGCCGAGGCCCGTCGCCGGGCGCTGTCGCTGCTGAGCGCGGCGGAGGAGTTCGAAAGGCTGCTCGGCACCCGCTACCCGACGAAGAAGCGGTTCGGCGCCGAGGGGATGGAGACGCTGATTCCGCTGCTGGACCGCATCCTCGCGGCGGCGGCGGCGGCGGGCGTCACCGAGGTGCAGGTGGGGACCATGCATCGCGGCCGGCTCAGCCTGATGGCCAACGTGCTGGGCAAGCCTCTGGTCGAGCTGTTCGCCGGCATCAAGGGCATGCATCCCTTCCAGGCCGACCCGCCGGTCCCCGCCGATGTCCCCTATCACATGGGGGTGGAAAGCAGCCTGTCCTTCGGCGAAGGGACGATGGCGCTGACCCTGTCCCCCAACCCGTCGCATCTGGAGGCGATCAATCCGGTCATTCTGGGCCGTGCGCGGGCGCGTCAGGATTGCTCCGCGAGCAGGGCGGCGAGGCGCGCCGGGTGCTGTGCGTGCTGCTGCACACCGACGCCAGCGTGATCGGCCAGGGCAGCGTGACCGAGGCGCTGCAACTGTCCGGCGTCGCCGGCTTCACCGTCGCCGGCACCATCCATGTCATCGTCAACAACCAGATCGGCTTCACCACCGAACGCGACGAGGCGCGGACCTCCCTCCATTGCACCGGGCTGTGGAAGGCGGTGGACAGCCCCATCCTGCACGTCAACGCCAACGATCCGGACGCGGCGCTGCGGGCTGCCGACCTCGCGGTCGCCTTCCGGCAGACGCACGGGCGCGATGCGGTGATCGACCTCGTCGGCTACCGCCGCAACGGTCACAACGAGATCGACGAGCCGCGCTTCACCCAGCCGCTGGATTACGCGGCGATCGACGCCCACCCGCCCGTCCGCGCGCTCTACGCCGGGCGTCTCGCCGCCGAAGGAGCGGTCGGGGAGGGCGATGTCGACGCTCTTGCCGCCGGTCACAAGGCCCGCTTCCAGGAGGCGTTGGCCGCCGCCGCCGATCACCGGCCGAACCACGACGGCTTCCCCGGCGGACGCTGGGCGCCGTTCGCGTCCGGTGGATCTGCTGCCGGCGGTTCAACAGCGGCCGAACCGGACACCGGCATCGGCCCCGACCGGCTGCGGGCTCTGCTGGCGGCGCTGGCCGCCATTCCGGATGGCCTGACCGTCGACCGCAAGGTGGAGCGCGTCATCCGCCGCCGCGCCGAGGAGCCGCTGGACTGGGCGACCGGCGAGGCGCTGGCCTTCGCCACGTTGCTGGCCGACGGGGTGCCGGTACGGCTGACCGGCCAGGACGTGGTGCGCGGCGCCTTCTCCCACCGGCATTTCGCCCTGACCGATGCCGTCACCGGGAAGCGCCATGTCAGCCTGAACCATCTGGGCGTCGCCCAGGCCCGCTTCGACGTGGTCAACAGCCCGCTGTCGGAATATGCCGTGCTCGGCTTCGAATACGGCTACAGCCTGGAACGGCCCGACGCGCTGGTGATCTGGGAGGCGCAGTTCGGCGATTTCGCCAACGGCGCCCAAATCCTGATCGACCAGTTCATCGTCAGCGCGGAAGACAAGTGGCGACAGCCCTCCGGCCTCGTCCTCCTGCTGCCGCACGGTCTGGAAGGGCAGGGGCCGGAGCATTCCTCCGCCCGGCCGGAGCGCTTCCTCCAGATGGCGGCGCGCGACAACATCCGCATCGCGCATCCGTCCACCCCGGCGAACTATTTCCACCTGCTGCGCCGGCAGATGCTGCGGCGCGACCGCAAGCCGCTGGTGGTGCTGAGCCCGAAGACCCTGCTGCGCCTGCCGGCGGCGGTGTCGGCGCTGGCCGATGTCGCGCCCGGCACCGGATTCCAGCCGGTCGTCGTCACCGCCGGCGAGCGCGTCGGTCGCATCCTACTGTGCAGCGGCAAGCTGGCTTACGAGCTTGAGCGGGAGCGGGCCGCCCTGGACGCCGGGGATGTGGCGGTGGTGCGGCTGGAGATGCTGTATCCTCTGCCCGCGGCCGAATTGTCGGCCCTGTTCCGCCGTTGGCCGGATGCGTCCTGCGTGTGGGTGCAGGAGGAGCCGGAAAATCTGGGCGCCTGGGCCTACCTCGACCGCCGGCTGGAGGCTTTGCGGGAAGCGGCCGGCTGCGTCGAGCCACGCATCGCCTGCGTGGCCCGCGCCGAAGCGGCCTCTCCCGCCGGCAGCTTCCACGGCGACCATGACGCCGACCAGCGCCGGCTGGTCGAGCAGGCCTTCGCCGGGCTCGCAACCGCCTTGCCGTCCCAAGGGAAAGCGGCGGCGGAGTGACGAGCCGTCCGTCCTCAGCGACGGTCGGACCCGACAGCAAACACCGAACACCGTATAACGGACACTGGGGAAACGCGCCGATGTCTTCCAGCCTGAGCACCGTCAGCCCGTCCGAAGCCTCTCCGCTTCTGCTCCCCGATCTGTTGCAGGCCACGGCCACGGCGCTCGACGTGGTGGCGCAGCTGGCCGAGGCGGCGGAGCGCGGCGTCGCGGCGCTGGTGGCGCCGGATGGGCGCGTGGACGCCACCCTGCTCGACCGCCATCAGGTGGCGGCGCATGGCTTCGCCTGGGTAGCGACCTATGCCGCGGCATTGCGCCAGATGCGGGGCTGGGCGGAACGGCTGAACCATGCCGGCCGGCTGGGCGAACTGGAAGCGGCCATGCTCCAGGCGGCGTTCGGCGAGTATCTGGCCCAGCTCGATGGCGGTCTGGCGATGAGCCAGGGCGAAATCGTCCGTCCGGCCGATTTCGGACTGGGCGAGGCGGAGCGGGACGCCTTCCGCACCGAGGCGGTGCGCCGGCTGATCGCCGCCGGCAACGCCTCCGGCCTGCGGCTGCGCATCGCCGAGCTGCTGACTGATGCGCTGCATGGCGGCGGCTTCGGCGACGCCGCCCTGGAGGACGAGGCGCTGGACATGGTCCGCGACCAGTTCCGCCGTTTCGTCGCCGACGCGGTGGAGCCGCATGCCCACGACTGGCATCTGAAGGACGAGCTGATCCCGCTCCCCGTCATCGAGCGGATGGCGGACATGGGGGTGTTCGGCCTGACCGTGCCGGAGGAGGACGGCGGGCTGGGCATGGGCAAGCTCGCCATGTGCGTGGTCACCGAGGAACTGTCGCGCGGTTACATCGGCGTCGGCTCCCTCGGCACCCGCGCGGAGATCGCGGCCGAACTGATCCGCATGGGCGGCACCGCCGAACAGCGGGCGCGCTGGCTGCCACGCATCGCGTCGGGCGAGATCCTGCCGACCGCCGTGTTCACCGAGCCCAACACCGGTTCCGACCTGGGCAGCCTGCGCACCCGCGCGGTGCCGGACGGCGACCTCTATCGCGTCACCGGGGCGAAGACCTGGATCACCCATGGCAGCCGGTCGGATTCGATGACGCTGCTGGTGCGCACCGATCCGGACGCCCCCGGCTATCGCGGCCTGTCGGTGCTGCTGGCCGAGAAGCCGCGCGGCACCGAGGCGGACCCCTTCCCGGCCGAGGGGATGAGCGGCGGCGAGATCCCGGTGCTGGGCTATCGCGGCATGAAGGAATACGAAATCGGCTTCGACGGCTTCGTCGTCCCCCGCGAAAACCTGCTGGGCGGTGTCGAGGGCCAGGGCTTCAAGCAGTTGATGGCGACCTTCGAATCCGCCCGCGTGCAGACCGCCGCCCGCGCCGTCGGCGTGGCGCAGAACGCCATGGAGCTCGGCCTGCGCTATGCACAGGAACGCGTCCAGTTTGGCCGTCCGCTCGCCGCCTTCCCGCGCGTTGCCGGCAAGCTGGCCTGGATGGCGGTGGAAACGATGATCGCCCGCCAGTTGACCTATTTCGCCGCGCGGGAGAAGGACAGCGACCGCCGCTGCGACATCGAAGCCGGCATGGCGAAGCTGCTGGCCGCGCGCGTCGCCTGGTCGAACGCCGACAACTCGGTGCAGATCCATGGCGGCAACGGCTACGCCGTCGAATATCCGGTCAGCCGGGTGCTGTGCGACGCGCGTATCCTGAACATCTTCGAAGGAGCGGCGGAAATCCAGGCCCAGGTCGTCGCCCGCGGTCTGCTGTCGCGCCGCAATTGAGGGGTGCCGGCCGGGCGGAACTGACCTGTCGCGACCACGCTTGTATCATACCGGCGTATTCGCTATCGGACGGGGAGGACTGAAAGGACAAGGCCGCCCGCGATGGAACTTCTGGAACTGCGCTATTTCGTTCAGGTGGCTGACCTTGGCAGCTTCTCCAAGGCCTCGGTCAAGCTGGGCATCACGCAGCCGGCGCTGAGCCGGCAGGTCCAGAAGCTGGAGCACGAGCTGCGCACCAGCCTGTTCTACCGTCACGGCCGCGGCGTCTCGCTGACCCAGCAGGGGCGCAAGCTCTACGACGTGGTGCGCCACCTGCTGGGCGCGCTCAGCGAGATCAAGGAGGAGATCCAGGACCAGTCGGAACGGCTGACCGGGACCGTCACGCTGGGGCTGCCGCCGTCGATCTGCGCCACGCTCGGCGCTCCGCTGGCCCGCCGCTTCCACGAGAACTATCCCGACGCGACCCTGCGCATCCACGAGGTGTTCAGCGGCACGCTGCTGGAATGGGTGGAAGGCGGGCGGCTGGACCTCGCCGTCCTCTACGACGCGCGGCGCGGACGCAGCATGCTGTCGTCTCCCCTGCTGGTGGAAAGTCTGCAGCTGGTCCAATCGGCCAAGGACGCGGTGGCCGGCGACGATGGGCCGGTCGGGGTCGAGATGCTGGCCGACCTGCGTTTCGTGCTGCCCGGTTTGGAAAACGGCCTGCGCCGCGTGGTGGATGCGGCGGTGCGCCGGGCCGACATCGATCTTCAGGTCGATATGGAGATCGACTTCGTCACCGCCATCAAGCAGTTGGTGGAAGAGGGAATGGGATCGACCATCCTTCCCTTCGGCGCAGTCCACCGCGAGGTGCGCCAGGGCCGGCTGATCGCGCGCGAGATCGCGTCGAAGGACATGCACGCCATGCTGGTCACCGCGACGCCGCTGCATCAGCCGGTGTCGAAGGCGACCCGTGCCCTGCTGCGGCTGATCCATGTCGAAGTCGTCAAATGCGTCGCCAACGGCGTGCTCAAGGGCAAGGTCGTCGCTCCCGGCAGTGCCGGAGAAGACAGCGCGCTTTGATGGAGTCTCTTGAAGGCGCCTGGAGCCGTTTTCTCCCCTGTTATGCTTTGTCTGCTGATAGCAGTTATGACGGATGGTCCATAGCACGGCCGGTTCGGCGCGGATAGCCTCCCCCCATCACCACATAATTCCCTGGGGAAGGAACCGAGAATGACGAAGCGCCTGGACGGCAAGGTTGCCCTGATCACCGGGGCGGCGCAGGGCCTGGGCCTTGCGATGGCCGAAACCTTCGTGCGCGAGGGCGCCCGCGTGGCGGTCGTCGACATCAACGGCGACGCCGCCGTCGCGGTGGCGGAGCGGCTGGGCGAGGCCGCCATCGGCATCGAAGCCAACGTGACCAGGACCGCCGATGTCGAGATGACCATCGCCGCGACGGTCGAGAAATTCGGGCGCCTCGACATCCTGGTGAACAACGCCGGCTCCACCCACGCCAACGGCCCGTTCGAGAGCGTGACCGAAGAGGAGTTCGACCGCGTCTTCGCCCTGAACGTCAAGTCGATCTACCTCTATTCCAAGGCGGTGGTCGCGACGATGCGGGCGCAGAAGTCCGGCGTGATCCTCAATCTCGGCTCCACCGCCGGGTTGCGTCCGCGTCCGGGCCTGGTCTGGTACAACGCCACCAAGGGCGCGGTGCACAACATCACCCAGTCGCTGGCGCTGGAACTGGCGCCCGACAACATCCGCGTCTGTGCGCTGGCGCCGGTCGCCACCGAAACGCCGCTGCTCGCCACCTTCATGGGCGGCGATACCCCGGAGAAGCGGGCGCGCATGCTGGGCATCGTTCCGCTCGGCCGCCTGGGCCAGCCCGCCGACGTCGCCAACGCCGCGCTGTATCTCGCCTCCGACGAGGCGGCCTTCATCACCGGCGTGGTGCTGGAGGTCGACGGCGGCCGCTGCGTCTGAGGACGGGTCGGACAAGGCCGGGGTTGCGTCCGCGCCCCGGCCTGACCGGCTCCCGCCGCCCTCTCTGCATCCACCCCCGAGCGGAATCCGTCCCCCATGTCCTTGCTCCTTTCCGATCTGCGCATCGTCGAAGTCTCGGCCTTCGTCGCGGCTCCGCTGGGCGGCATGACCCTGGCCCAGCTGGGTGCGGAGGTGATCCGCATCGACCCCATCGGCGGCAACATCGACTACCGCCGATGGCCGCTGGCGCCCAATGGCACCAGCCTCTATTGGACGGCGCTGAACAAGGCGAAGCGGTCGGTCACCCTGGCGCTCGACAAGCCGGAGGGGCGGGAGATCGCCCAGGCCATCATCACCGCGTCGGGCGAGGATGCCGGCTTTCTGCTGACCAACCTGCCGGCCAGCGGCTGGATGGGCTACGAGGCGCTTTCCGCCAAGCGCGACGACCTGATCATGCTGCGGCTGACCGGCAATCCGGACGGATCGGCTGCGGTGGATTACACCGTCAATTGCGCCGGCGGATTCCCGATGGCGACCGGCAGGGGAGGGGAGCCGGTGAACCATGTTCTGCCGGCCTGGGACGTGGCGGCCGGCCTCTATCTCGCCACCGGGTTGCTGGCGGCGGACCGGCAGCGGCGCCGCACCGGCCGGGGGCAGGAGGTGACGGTCGCGTTGGCCGACGTGATGCTGGCGACCGTCGGCAATCTCGGCTACCTCGCCGACGTGCGGGTGAACGGTGCCGTGCGCCAGCCGATGGGCAACGACCTCTACGGCGCCTATGGCCGCGACTTTCCCACCGCCGATGGGCGGCGCGCGATGGTGGTCGCCATTTCCAACCGCCAGTGGAAGGCGCTCGGCAAGGCGACCGGGCTGGCCGACAGGCTGGCGATGATCGGCCCGCTGATGGGCGTGGACATGGACGACGAAGGCGGACGCTTCCAGGCCCGCGATGCGATCTCTGCCGTGCTCGCCCCCTGGTTCGCCGCGCGCACGCTGTCGCAGGTGGAAGTCGAGTTCGCCGGCTCGGGCGTGCTGTGGGGGCCCTACCGCGATTTCGGCCAGCTCGTCGCCGAGGATGCGCGCTGCTCCACCGCCAACCCGCTTTTCCGCGAGATCGACCAGCCCGGCGTCGGGTCGCTGCTGGTTCCCGGATCGCCGCTCGGCTTTCCCGGCATGGGCGAGCGCACCGACCATCGCCCGGCCCCCGGTTTGGGGCAGGACACCGACGCGGTGCTGGCCGACCTGCTGGGGCTGCCGTCCGCGGAGATCGGCCGCCTTCACGATGCCGGCATCGTCGGATAGGGCGGATAGGGCGATCTGGCGGAACCCGTCCGGCGAGGCCGGAACGGTTCACTCGGCAAGGCGCGGCCCTGCAGTCGTTCCGATCGTCAAAGTCGCGGACATGCCGACACGGATGCGTTGTTTCTGCGTGTCGGACAGGGGCGGCAGCGCCACGCGAACGGCGAAGGATGAGCCGGTCGACGCCCCCCCGTCACCGGCCGTCGCCTGCTGCGCGACCCAGGCGACCCGTCCGGACATCCGACTGTCCGGAAAGGCTTCGCCGGTGACGTCGACCGGCTGACCGACGCGCAGGCTGTTGATGTCCATCTCGTCGACCTGCGCCGTGACCGCCAGGCTGTCCATCTCGGCAATCAGGAACAGGCTTTGGTTTTGGGACAGCCCGGCCCCGACCTCGACCGCTGCGACACCGGGCGTATTGGCCGAAGAGGCGGTCGGCGCCTTCATGACCATGCCGGAGGCCGGAGCCCTCACCACCGCACGCTCCACTTGCCGGCGCAGATCCTCGACCTTCGCCAGGGCGCCCGCATGCTCCAGTTCAGCCATGCGGACGGCGTCGCGCCCGCCCCTTTTCGCGGTGGTGGCCAGTTCCTCTTCCGCCGCCTGACGGTTGAGCGCCTGTGCGTCCGCCTGCCTGAGCAGATCCTCATACTCCTGCCGCGGAATGATGCCCTGGGCAATCAGGGGCTTGGCATCCTGCACACGGCGTTGCGCCTGCTCGGCCTCCCGCCGCGCGGCGGCCACCTGACGCTGCGCACGCGCCATCTCCGCGCCGGTCGCCCAGTTCCTGACCTCGTCCAGATGCTGCGCGGTCTTGAGACGGGCAGCCTCCGCGTCGCGCGCGCGCATATCCATATCGAAGCCGTCGATGACCAGCAGGACCTGACCGGCTTCGACCAACTGGCCATACTCGAACCGCTTTTCCTTCACCGATCCGGCGAAGGGCGCCACCACCGCCACCGTGCGGCCCGGTTCGACCGTTCCGGCCACCGACAGGACGGGAAGGGACAGGACGGGAAGCGGCACGGCCATCTCCGGTTCACCCTCCCGCGGCGTCGGCGCGGCCCTGTCGGCCGGGACTCGGCTTGCCGACAGCATTGCCTGCGCATCCTCGAACCAGGACGGGCCGCTCAGGGCGAGGCCAGCGCACAGGGCGCCGCCGCAGAACCAAGCCAGCCTGTCCAGGACCCGCCGCCGCGATCCGCCGGCCGCCGATCGCGGTGCCTGCACGCTCATCGACCCGCTCCTTGCATTCCTCTCGACCGCATCGGCGTTCACTCCCCGCGCAACGCCGCGACCGGCTCCAGGCGGGACGCCTGCATCGCCGGGTAAAGCCCGAAGAACAGCCCCACCCCGCTGGACATGCCGAGCCCCAGCGGCAGCGACGGGACGGACGGCGCGAACGCCCACCCCGCATTCCATGCATAGACCGCCGCCGCCGCGAGGCCCAGGAGGGCGCCCGCCATCCCACCGCTGAGCGAGAGGGCCAGCGCTTCGGCCAGAAACATCGCGCAGACATCGATGGGCCGGGCGCCCAGGGCCATGCGCAAGCCGATTTCGCGCCGCCGCTCGACCACGCCCATCAGCATCACATTCATCACGCCGACCCCGCCGACAATCAGCGACACGCCGCCGATGGCGGCCAGCAGCAGGGTGTGGACCCGCGCCTGATCGCTCATGGCGACGATCAGCTGGCGGGCGCTCTGCACCATGACCGGGCGGGGATGGGCGCCGCCGGAGAAATGATTGGTCATCGACTGCCGCACGTCCCGATCGGCGGCAACCGACATCTTGCGGACCACGAGGTTGGTGATGTCGCTGTTGGCCGACACCCGCCGCGCGCCAGGCAGGGGCACGAAGGCCGTGCTGTCGACATCCAGCGGCAACACCGGGTTCGGCGTGCTGCCGGCGAGAACGCCGACCACCGTATGATTGTATCCCCCCATCCGCAGCAGGCTGCCCGGCACCGGGGGGTGGCCGTCTTCCGCCAGTCGGCGGGCCAGCCCGGCCCCGAGAACGACGACGGTCGCGGCGCGGTCCCCCTCCGTCAGCGTCCGGCCCTGCGCTGCTTTGGCCTGGACCAGCGCAAAGAACTCCGGGGTGACGCCGGCGACGGCGCTGGGCAGGCGGGTGCGCCCCTGGCGGATCTCCACCCCCAGCATCGCCAGCGGCGCGACCTCCTCGACGCCGGGAAGCGCCCGCAGCCGGTCGACATCGGCACGGGTCAGGACCGCCGGCCGGCCGGACAGGCTGAAATCCTTCTGGACCGTCAGGATGTCCGCCCCCATGGCGAGGAACTGGCGCATGGAGTGTTCCCTGGCATTCTCGCCGATGGAGATCAGGGCGACCACCGCCGCCGTTCCGATGGCGATGCCGAGCAGGGCCAGGAGCGAGCGCTGCCGCATCGCCCCGAGGTTGCGCAACGCGTCCGCCGCCAGCGCCCGCCACCGCCGCCCGCCGCTTTCCCCGTCATCCATCGGCCTCACGAGCCTGACACGCCTCATGGGACGGCCCCGGACGCCGCGCTGTCCAGCCGTCCGTCCCGCATCACCAATTGACGCCCGCAACGCGCCGCGATGGCGGGATCATGGGTGACGAGCGCCACGGTCACCCCCAGATCGGCGTTCAGGGCGAAGAACAGGTCGATGATCTGGCGTGCGGTGGCGCTGTCCAGATTTCCCGTCGGCTCGTCGGCCAGCAGCAGGGCGGGATCGCCGACCACCGCGCGGGCAACCGCGACGCGCTGGCGCTGGCCCCCCGACATCTCCTCCGGCCGGTGATGCAGCCGGTCGGCCAGCCCGACCCGCTCCAGCATCGCCGCCGCACGGTCGCGGCCCAGGCGCGGCGGCACGCCGCGGTACAGGAACGGCAGGGCGACATTCTCCAGCGCCGTCAGCCGGGGCAGCAGATGGAAGGACTGGAAGACGAAGCCGATGCGGCGGTTGCGCAGTGCCGCCAGCCGGTCCGCCGAGGCCGCACCGACCTCCTCCCCCTCGAAGCGGAGCCGCCCGGAATCCGGACGGTCCAACAGTCCCATCAGCGAGAGCAGCGTCGATTTTCCCGATCCCGAAGCCCCGACGATGGCGCAGACCTCGCCCTTCCGGATGTCCAGCGACACGTCGCGCAGCACCTGCACCGCGCCTGCCGCGCGGCCATGGCTCTTATGCACGCCGTCGAGAGCGAGGATGGTCATGCGGCGCCTCACGGACCGGCGGTGGGCGTGTTGGAGGGCGACACCAGCCGGAGGGAGACTCCCGCCTCGCCTGTGGGACGGGCGTAGGCCGCCAGCGGCAGGCCGTCAGCCGCCATGTCCGGCGCCGCGATGTCCGGCGCTGTGACGGGGGGAAGCGCTATCTCGGGCGGCGCGCAGCAGCCGGCCGCCAGCGTGCACAGCAGCGCCGGGAGCAGCGCCGGCCTGGGCCGGAGGGTGGGGATGGGGGAGCGCATCATGGTGGCGGATCGTTCAGCTGGATGCCCCAGGTGTCGATGGTGGTGCCGACCTGAAGGTCCAGCAGGACGAGCGCATCGAGATAGGCCACCAGCGCCGCCAGCTCGCCGCTTTCGGCGGAGCGCAGCTGGTCCTGGAACGACACGACCTGGAAATTGCTCGACCGTCCAGCGCGCAGCTTGGCCATCTCGCCGGCCAGCGTCCGTTCGCCCAGTTCCCGCACCTGCCGGCTGAGCGTGTATTGACGCCACATGGCGTCGACCGTCCGCACCCCGTCGCGCACCTGCTGATCGACCTGGGCGCGCAGCTGTTCCAGCACAACCTCGTTCTGCCGCAGGCCGACGCTGGCCTGGACCTCCTGCTGTTTCAGGGACAGGTCGTTGATGGGGATGTTGAGCTGAAGCCCGGCCCGCAGGTCGGTCTTGGTGGCGGGCAGCTTTTCCGACGCCCGCCAGCCGCTGCGCCCGGACCCCGGCACGCTCACCCCGGCGACCACCGAAACATCCCACAGCCGTTGATTGCGGGCGACATCCAGTCCGATGCGCGCGCTTTCGATGGCGATCAGCTGCGACAGGTAATCCGGCCGGTTGTCGAAGGCCAGCGCCCTCACCTCGTTCACGTCGATCCGCACCGGCTTCGCCGCCAGCCGGTCGGCGGGAACGACCCGCGTGTCGAGATCGAGCGCCAGCAGCGCCAGCAGTGCGAGCCGCGCGGCATCGAACGCGCTTTGCGCCTGCAACAGCGCCAGTTCCTGGGCCGCCGTCGTCGCCTGGGCCTGGAACAGTTCGACCGCGGCCATCCGTCCGGCGGCGATCAGGGCCCGGTTGGTCGCCTCCAGATCGCGGGCTCGTTGCAGGGCGCCGTCGGCGAGGGCGATCTGCTGGCGGGTTTGAACGAACTGGTGATAGGTGCGGGCGATGTCGGTCACGGTGTTGGCGACCGCGGTCTTCAGGCGAAGCTGGTTGTAGCGCTCCTGCAACCGCGCGATGCGCACCGGAGCCATTGTGGTGTCGTAGCCGGCCCCCTTCAGCAGCGGTTGGATGACCGACAGGGTGAGCGCCGACTCCCCCCGCGACAGTCCGCCGTCCAGTTGCCGCCGGCTGCTCTGCCGCAGATCCCAGCCGAACGCGATGATGGTGCCCAGCGGCGTCAGCGTTTGCACCGTCGGCGACAGGTCAATGGCGGTCCCCGGTTGCCGCCGGTGCGGTCGGCATCGACGGTGGACAGCAGATTTCCGCGGGGGGTGAAGGCGGATTCCGCGACATGCAGGTTGTAGGCGTCGAGAACCCGCTGCAGATAAGCTCCGCGGACTCCGCTATTCCGCCGCAGCCCGAGATAGACCGCTTCGGGCAGGGTCAGACGCAGTTCGGGACCGGTTGCCGGCGGCGTCGGCCCGGATCCCTCATGGGCATAGCGGGGGTGCGGAGCCATCTGTGCGTGCGAGATTTCCGCACCGCCAACGGCGGTTCCCAGAGCCAGGGCAACCGCCATGCAGCGTATGATCGCAGGACATGCGTTCAGAGCGCTCGGAACCGCCACGGAGACACCTTTGACACAACCATAACTGTCAATACCATACGCAATGCGCCATGGACAGGAAAAGACCGGACGGCACGGACGATGTTGCCGGTCCTCGCCCCCTGTGTCCGGTCTCGGATGCGGACAGTCGTCCGGCCGGCCGGCTTCTTCCCTCCGGGGGCAGCGTTCAGGTCTTCAGATCGACAGGCTTGTAGGAAGGCGGAGGCGACGCTTTGTCTGCGGTCTGGGCGGAGGACTTGTCGGCGGCGGGATCGGTGAGGGAGGAAGCCAGCCAGTGCGCAGTGCCGTTCGCCCCTGACTGGTCGCGCCCGGTCACGCCCTTCAGCAGCCGCTCGGCAAGCCGCGCCGCGTCCTCGCTCTGCGCCTTCATCCGGTCATGCCGCGTGCCGTCGCCAGACGCCGGAGAGGACGCATCGCCTTTCTCCCCCCGAAGCTCCCTTTGCTGGGCTTCGTAGGCCGCTTTGGATTCCTTTATGCCTTGAACAACCTTTTCATACTGATCTGGCGGAAAATTCTCTTTAACATATTGAAGCTCCTCCTCTTCCGTCATATTTGACGATTCTGTGCCAATGAGATCATTTGTTTCAGAAACTGCCGAAACAAATTCGTCAACATCCTTACTATCACCTGTTACGCCAATTATGCCTTGACTGCCAGCTACATGGACACCTTGATCATTTGTATCCAATCTATAAATCAAGCCGTATCCTGAGCGTCCATTGCCATCAACAATAGGCTTAGATGAAATATTTAAAGATATCTCGCCATTTGCAGATGTAAATCCCGCTTTGAATCCTTCGACGCTTCCGGTCTCTTCAATTTTCTTTTTGGCGGCAGCAGCGGCGACTTCCATAAATTTTTTTAAGGCCAAACCACCCGCAAGCGTGACGTTGGGACCGTTGTAATCCGTGATTGCTCCAGCCATTTTTCACGCTCCGTCATCGGGATGATCGACGTACATCACCATGTGAGGTGAGACCGATGTCTGTTGTCGAGGGGTAGAGGAAGAGCGTGGATGCGTTCAGGATCCAGATGCCGAACGCATCAGGCCGTTCCACAGTCAGGTCTTCAAATCGACGGGCTTGTAGGAGGGCGGGGGCAACGCTTCGTCCGAGGTCTGGGGGGAAGACTTGTCGGTGGTGGTATCGGTGAGGGAGGAAGCCAGCCAGTGCGCAGTGCCGTTCGCCCCTGACTGGTCTCGCCCGGTCACGCCCTTCAGCAACCGCTCGGCAAGCTGCGCTGCGTCCTCGCTTCGCGCCTTCATCCGGTCAAGCCGCGTACCGCCGCCGGATGCCGGAGAGGACGCATCACTTTTCTCCCCTCGCAACTCCCTCTGCTGAGCTTCGTAGGTCGCTTTGGATTCCTTTATGCCCTGAACGAATCTTTCGTATTGTTCTGGCGGAAAATTTTCTTTTACATATTTAAGCTCTTCTTCTTCTGTCATTTTCCCAGATTTTGTGCCAACTGAGTCATTCATCTTACCTACGGTCGATACAAATTCATCGATATCATCTCCACTGTCGGCGACGTTACTGCCACCTTCGCCGCCACCAACTTGAACGCCTTTGTCTGTTGTCTCCAGGCGATAGGATAAGGCATAGCCAGATTTTCCATTCAAGTCAGTTCCAAAGTCTGACGTGATATTCACGGAAATCTCGCCATCGGCAGATTTGAAATCTGCCTTGAATCCCGCGACGCTTCCGGTCTCTTCAATTTTCTTTTTGGCGGCAGCAGCGGTGCTTTCCATGAATTTCTTCAAGGCCGAACCACCCGCATGCGTGACGTTGGGGCCGTTATAATCCGTGATCGCTCCAGCCATTTTTCACGCTCCGTCATCGGGATGATCGACGTACATCACCATGTGAGGTGCGACCGATGCCTGTTGTGTCGAGGAGTAGGGGAAGAGCGTGGATGCGTTCAGGATCCAGATGTCGAACGCATCAGGCCGTCCCACAATCAGGTCTTCAGATCGACGGGCTTGTAGGAAGGCGGAGGCGACGCTTTGTCTGCGGTCTGGGCGGAGACTTTGTCGGTGGCGGGATCGGTGAGGGAGGAAGCCAGCCAGTGCGCAGTGCCGTTCGTCCCCGACTGGTCGCGCCCGGTCACGCCCTTCAGCAGCCTTTCGGCCAGTTGCGCCGCATCCTCGCTCTGCGCCTCCATCCGGTCAAGCCGCGTGCCGCCGCCAGACGCCGGAGAGGACGCATCGCCCTTCTCCCCCCGAAGCTCCCTCTGCTGAGCTTCGTAGGCCGCTTTGGATTCCTTTATGCCCTGAACTACCTTTTCGTATTGATCCGGTGTAAAATTCTCTTTCACAAAATTCAAATGTTCTTCTTCTGTCATTTTAACCGATTGTGCGGCCGATGCGTCATTCATATCAGCCATCATCGAATGGAATCGCTCTATATCTTCGTTACTGGCTGTAACTCCGGTTACTCCTTCTCCGTGAGCAATCCGAGTGCCATTTTCACTTGTATCCATTTCGTAAGATAGGCCATACCCTGATTGCCCATCAGACCCTACCATCAACTTCGACGTGATCTTGACCGATATATCCCCAGTTGCCGATGTAAAGCCTGCCTTGAATCCCTCAAGATTTCCATCGACAGCTATTTTTTTCTTTGCCTCAGAAACTGACTTCTCTATAAAGTTCTTAAGATCTTTCCCGCCAATCATAGTAAAATTGGGAGCATTGAAGTTTCCGATTCCAACCATTTTCAGCACTCCCTTATGTCAGGCGGTTGAGGGCGCTAATAAATGCTCATCAGTGCAACTTGTCTCAACAGATCATAGTAATTTATGATCTTGAACTTCGAGTATACACAATGAACGAGATTTATTAGCGCCGGGTGTTTTAGCGGATGCTGAACACAATCGCACCCGTGCAGGTCGGAGAAGGTTGCTGGCTGACACTCGGGGTCGGACATTGAGCGGTCACGCCAAGCGGTGTGGCGAAAGCCGTCAATGTCCCGCAGAGCGGGCCGTTCTTAACCTGCTGTCCCGGTCGCGACCACGAGAAGCTGCAAGTCTTGCCGCCCCCCGACACGGTCAAGACGCCGCTGTCCGGCTGGCCGGAGGAAAAGCTGGACGTGCCCGTTCCCGAGCTGCCGTTGTTGATCGAGCTCGGCAGGCCGATGCTGGTCCCCGACACCGTGACAGTTTGGCCGGACAGGTTCTGTACGACGACGCTGGTGGTTCCCGCCAGAACCGGCATGGCGAACAGCAGGGAGGCCGCAAAGCCCATCGCTCCGGCAAATTTGACCGACATTAAAAGTCCTCCAGTTTTTTGGTCTCAACGCCCGAGACCTCCCGGCATGGTGGTCTCATTGGCGGATGACAACACCTATATAGCGCAATTCTATCTCGGAAGACAATGAATGAAGGTGGAAAAATAGAATCCAATAAATCCTTAGATAGCAAATTTAGTGTTTCCACTCCTGTCTTTCACAGGCTCTGTTGCAAGGTTTGCCGACAGGCACGGGATGATGGCTACGGGCATCCCGTGAGGTCCGCCACCGATTGGCTTCCTTCAGCGTCCAGCCATTCCGCCGCCTGCCGGCAGACCTTGCAACAGAGCCGGAACGCGTCCCCGGACGTCGGTGTGGTGCTTGCGGGACGAAGGACGCTGCCCTCCCGGCACGGGCCCGGACGCCTCCGGCACGAACATGGTCTGACCGTTTCGTCGCCATGTCGCTTTGGGCCGCCATTGCCTATGCAGACTGCGACGCCGAATCCGGATAATGTCCGCCCAGCGTCTCCGACAGGCGGCTGCCGGCGGCCAGCAGCAGGGGCGCCATCACCGCCACCCGCTCCCCGGTGAAGCGGGTCAGCGGTCCCGACAGGGTCAATGCGCCGACCAGCCCGTCCCGTTGTGAAAAGACCGGCACGGCGGCGGCCCCGGTCTCGGACTTGCGCTCGCCGAAGGAGAGCAGAGGCAAGGCGGCGAAGTCAGCCGCCGATCCCTGCCCGGCGAAGCGGGTGAGCACATGGCCGGCGGCACCCCGGTCCAGAGGCAGGCGGTCGCCTTCATGAACGTGATCGCGGATCGCCTGCGTCGAATCCTCGCGGAAGGCGCAGATGCGCCACGCCCCTTCGCGCCGGAAGAAGGAGGCGCTTTCCCCGCTCTCCCGCATCAGCTGGCGCAGCACCGGCCGGACATGGTCCTCCAGCCGCAGGGAGCGCTGGTAGAGCCCCCCCAGCCGCATCAGCTCCGGGCCGAGCCGGTAGGACTTGTCCTGGTGGCGGACGAGATAGCCGGCCCTTTCCAGCGACACGGTCAGCCGCAGGATGGTGCTCTTGTAGAGCCCGGTGCGCACGGCGATCTCGGTCAGGCTCAACGCATGATCGCCCGCCTGAAAGCAGCCGACGATGCTCAATGCCCGGTCGACGGACTCAACTCCCCCGGCGGATGCGGCGGTCGTGGTCGGCTTCGCATCGGTCATGTCGCACCCTTCATTGGCAGCTTCGGCGTGCATTCTTCCTCGACACCGCCATCGGCCGTCAAGGACAGCCCGAACAAGTCCCAGCCGTGAGAAAAGTGCGGGGGCAAATGGTTCAGGCTTGACGCAATTTGCCTTCATATGTTCTCTTAGATGAAACACGGTTCTATCTAACAGAACTTTTGCGAGGCGAAGGGTGGAACGCTACAAGCTGTTCATCGATGGTGACTGGTGCGATCCGGTTTCCAACGAGTGGTTCGAGACGACGGAGCCCTTTTCGGGGCGGGCCTGGGTGGAATTCCGCGCGGCACGCAGGCCGATGCGGACCTTGCGGTGGAAGCGGCGCACCGCGCCTTCCTGTCGCCGGACTGGGCCGGGCTGACGGCGACCCAGCGCGGCGCGCTGCTGCGCCGGCTGGCCGGACTGATCGAGGACAATGTCGACCGGCTGGGCGCCATCGAGCAGCGCGACAACGGCAAGCTGATGGCCGAGGTCAGCGGGCAGGTGCGGAATGTCGCCCAATGGTTCCATTACTATGCCGGGCTGGCCGACAAGGTTCAGGGCGCGGTCGTGCCGATCAACAAGGCCGACGTCTTCAACTATGTGAAGTACGAGCCGCTCGGCGTCGTCGTCGCCATCACGCCGTGGAATTCGCCGCTGGCTCTGACCACCTGGAAGATGGCTCCGGCGCTGGCGGCCGGGAACACCCTCGTCATCAAGCCGTCGGAATACACCTCCGCCTCCATCCTGGAACTGGCGAAGCTGGCGCATGAGGCGGGTTTCCCGCGCGGCGTCGTCAACGTCGTCACCGGCTTCGGCGGGGAAGTGGGCGAGCCGCTGGTGCGCCATCCCCTGACCGCCAAGATCGCCTTCACCGGCGGCGACATCGGCGGTCAGCGCGTCAACGAGGCCGCGGCGCCCGGCCTGAAGAAGGTGACGCTGGAACTCGGCGGCAAGTCGCCGAACATCGTCTTCGACGACGCCGACCTCGACCAGGCGGTGAAGGGCGCCATATCCGGCGTGTTCGGCGCCTCGGGACAGACCTGCATGGCCGGTTCGCGCCTGCTGGTCCAGAAGACCATCCACGACGCCTTCGTCGCGAAGCTGGTCGCGGCGGCGGGCGAGGCGCGCATCGGCGACCCGTCCAGCATGGACACGCAGATCGGCCCCATCGCCACCCGTCCGCAATGGGAGAAGATCCTGCGGATGATCGACATGGCGAAGCAGGAGGGCGCGGTCTGCGCGCTCGGCGGCCATGCCCTGTCGGGACCGGAATACGGCCAGGGGCAGTTCGTGGCGCCGACAATCTTCACCCAGGTGCGCAACGACATGCGCATCGCCCAGGAGGAGGTGTTCGGCCCGGTCCTCTGCGTCATCCCCTTCGAGGACGAGGACGATGCGCTGCACATCGCCAACGACGTCGAGTTCGGCTTGGCGGCCGGCGTGTGGACCCGCGACCTGCACCGCGCGATGTACTGCGTCGACCGGCTGCGCGCGGGGACGGTGTGGGTGAACAATTACCGCTCGACCAGCTTCACCACGCCCTTCGGCGGCTACAAGCGCTCCGGCCTCGGCCGCGAAGGGGGCGTGGAGGCGATCAAGGAATATCTCCAGACCAAGTCTGTCTGGATCACCACGAAACCCAACCGCGCCAACCCCTTCGTGCTCGGCTGAGGCCGGGCCGGCGCGGCTTGTCCTCCGGGAGCATTCCCATGCCCGAAATTCCCTTCTCCGAAATTCCCATGTCCGAAGGGACCATCGACAGCGCCGCCGGCTGGTGGCGGACGTCGATCATCGACATCCATCCGGGTTCGATCCGGGTGCGCGGCTATGCCATAGAGGAGCTGATCGGCACGATCGGCTTCCCCGACATGGTCTGGCTGATGCTGCGCGGCGAATTGCCGACACCGGCGCAGGGCCGGTTGCTGGGGGCCGCGCTGGTGGCGGCGGTGGATCACGGGCCGCAGGCGCCATCCATCGCCACCGCCCGCATGGCCGCCACCTGCGGCGTCGGGCTGAACAACGCCATGGCGTCCGGCATCAACGCGCTGGGCGACGTCCATGGCGGTGCCGGCCAGCAATGCATGGACCTCTACGCCGCCGTTGCCGCCCGCATGACCGAAGGCATGTCCATGGCCGGGGCGGCAGAGAATGAAATCGCCGCCCGGCTGGAGCGGCGCGAGCATATCCCCGGCTTCGGCCACCGCTTCCATCCCGTCGATCCGCGCGCCGGCCGGCTGCTGGCCCTGGTGGAGGCGGCGAAGGGGGAGGGCGCCGTGACGGGAGAGGCCGCCGCCATCGGCCGCGCGGTGGAGGATGCGCTGACCGCGCGCAAGGGCAAGCGGCTTCCGATGAACATCGACGGCGCCACCGCCGTGGTGTTCGCCGAACTTGGCTTCCCGTCCGGGCTCGGGCGCGGGCTGTTCGTGCTGTCGCGCTCGGTCGGCATCATGGCGCACGCCTGGGAGCAGTCGCAGCAGGGCGGCCGCATCAAGGGGCCGATGCCGCCATCCATCCCCTACCGTTATGACGGGGCGTCGCCGCGTCCGGTTCCAGCAGAGTTTCCGGGAGACGGAGCATGATCGACCGATCCCCCGCCGACTCCCCGCCGAATTTTTTGCCAAGCCGCTCCCCCTGGCCGGCGTCAAGGTCGTCGATTTCGGCCATACGGTGATGGGGCCATCCTGCGCCATGATCCTCGCCGACCTCGGCGCCGACGTGGTGAAGGTCGAACCGGTGCCCAACGGCGAGCCGACCCGCCATCTGAAGGGCTTCGGCACCGGCTATTTCGGCTATTTCAACCGCAACAAACGCTCCATCGCCGTCGACCTGAAGACGCCGGAGGGCCGGGACATCGCGCATCGTCTCGTTGCCGAGGCCGACGTGCTGGTGGAGAATTTCGCCCCCGGCACGATGGAGCGGCTGGGGCTGGGCGCCGACGCGCTGGCCCGCGTCAATCCGCGCCTGATTTACGCCAGCCTGAAGGGGTTCCTCGACGGCCCCTATGCCGGCCGCCTCGCGCTCGACGAGGTGGTGCAGATGATGACCGGGCTCGCCTACATGACCGGGCCGAGCGGCCGGCCGCTGCGCGCCGGCACCTCGGTCGTGGACATCACCGGCGGCATGTTCGCCGTCATCGCCATCCTGGTGGCGCTGCGCGAGCGGGAACGGATCGGCAAGGGCCAGACCGTCGAGACCGCCCTGTTCGAAACCACGGTGTTCCTGATGGGGCAGCATCTTTGCTACGCCGCCCAGGCGGACGGGCCGATCCCGCCGATGCCGGAGCGCGTGTCGGCCTGGGCGGTTTACGAGACCTTCCGCACCGCCGACGGGCGGCCGATCTTCGTCGGCATCACCACCGACAGCCATTGGGAGCGGTTCTGCGCCGTCATCGACCGGCCGGACCTCCGCGACGATCCTACGTTCCGCACCAACAACGACCGCATCGCCGCCCGGCCGCGTCTGCTGCCGCTGCTGACGGCGCTGTTCGGCAGCCTGTCGATGGAGGAGGCGGTGTCGGTGTGCGAGCGCGCCCGCATTCCCTTCGCACCCATCGCCCGGCCGGAGGACCTGTTTGAGGATCCGCACCTGCGGGCCACCGGCGGGTTGATGCCGACCACCCTGCCGAACGGGGTCCGGACCGCCCTGCCGCGGCTGCCGATCCATGTGGCGGACACCGATCTCACGATCCGCCGCGACCCGCCGCGCGTCGGACAGGACACGCGCGCGGTGCTGGCCGAACTCGGCTACGGTCCGGCGGTGATCCAGCAGCTGGCGGGGGCCGGAATTGTCGTGGCCGATCACGAACCCGACGGCAACCGGCAGCGCCTTACGGGATGATGTGGGCGGGATGATGCGGGACAGGTCTGGAGACGAAAGAAATGACGGAGGAAACACGGATGTCTGAGCACCCCATCAGCGATCTGGTCATCGTCGGCTGCGGCATCGCCGGGCTTTCGGCGGCGGTGACGGCGCTGCAGGCCGGCCTGTCGGTCACCCTGCTGGAGCGGGCGCCCGAGGAGGATTTCGGCGGCAATTCGCGCTGGACCGAAGCCTATATGCGGATGAAGAACGATTCGGAGATCTCCGACGATTTCGAGGAGCATTTCGCCGCCAATGCGGGGCTGAACATCGACCCCAACGTGCTGGCCGCCGCCGCCGAACCGTACGAGCATTGGCCGGACTATGTGAAGGCCCACCCCTTCCCCGATCCGGAAGTGATCTCCCGCTTCGCCGAGCGGGTGCCGCCGACCATCGCCTGGCTGAAGGGCTTCGGCCTGCGGTTCGAGCCGCAGCCGATCTATCTGCTGACCCAGAACACCCAGCGCATCGCGGCGCAGGGCGGCGGTCTCGCCCTGATCGAACGCCTGATGGCGGAGGCGAAGGCGCTGGGCGCCCGCGTGCTCTACCGCACCACGGCGCTCGACCTGCTGCGCGACGACCGGGGCCGCATCGGCGGCGTTTATGCCACCGGGACGGACGGGCTGCGCGTCGCCATCCGCGGCCGGTCGACGATCCTGGCGTCGGGCGGCTATCAGGGCAACCCGGAGATGATGACCCGCTACATGGGCCAGCGCGCCAAACATGTGCGGCCGGTGGCGCGCGGCAGCTACTACAATCGTGGCGAGGGCATCCGCATGGCGCTCGACGCCGGGGCGGCGGCGGCCGGCGATTTCGGATCCTATCATGCCGAACCGGTCGACCCGCGGTCCCGCCAGCCGGAAGCGGTGATCTTCATCTGGCCCTATGGCGTGCTGGTCAACAAGCGCGGCGAACGCTTCCTCGACGAGGCTCCGGGCACCGCCGACGCCACCTACGACCACATCACCCGCATCGTCGCCGATCAGCCCGACGGGATCGCCTATGTGCTGTTCGACGATCAGGTGGAGGACATTCCGCGCTGGCGTACCAGCATCCGCAGCGACGTGCCGGCCATCGAGGCGCCGACGCTCGAAGCGCTGGTCGAAAAGCTGGGCCTGCCGCTGGACGCCGCGCTGGCGACGGTCGCCGCCTACAACGCCGCCTGCCCCGCCGACGCGACCCGTTTCGACCCGACGCGGGTGGACGGTCTGGCGACCACGGGCCTGTCCCCGGCCAAGACCAACTGGGCGCGCCCGCTGACCAAGGGTCCGTTCCGCGCCTTCCCCATCGTCTCGGCCAATTGCTTCACCTTCGGCGGATTGAAGGTGGATGCCGATGCCCGCGTGCTGGACGGCAACGGCCGGCCGATGCCGGGACTCTATGCGGCGGGCGAGACGGTCGGCCTCTATCACCAGGTCTATACCGGCTCGACCTCGGTCCTGCGCGGCGCGGTGTTCGGCCGTCTGGCCGCCCAGCATGCGGCGGCATCCGGGAACGCCGGCTGACCATCCACAAAGCCGACCATCGATAAAAAGCCCTAGGGAGGAACTGATGAACCGTTACGCCGTAACGGCGGCTGTCGCCGCCTGCCTGTTCGCCCACAGCCTGTCGCAGCCGGCGCTCGCGCAAAGTTCCGCCTACAGTGACGGCAAGATCAAGATCGGCATCCTGACCGATCTGTCGGGCCAGCTGTCCGACAGCACCGGGCAGGGGTCGATCACCGCGGCCCAGATGGCGGTGGAGGATTTCGGCGGCGCCGTCAACGGCACGCCCGTCGAGCTGATCTTCGCCGACCACCAGAACAAGGCCGACGTCGGCGCCTCGACGGCGCGGCGCTGGTACGACGTCGATCAGGTCGACGCCATCATGGACGTGCCGAACTCCGCCGTGGCGCTGGCGGTGCAGCAGATCACCAGGGAGAAGAACCGCGTCGCCATCTTCTCCTCGCCGGCCAGCTCCGACCTGACCGGCAAGGCCTGCACGCCGAATGGCATCCACTGGACCTACGACACCTATGCGCTGGCCCATGTGACCGGCGAAGCGGTGGTGGCCTCAGGTTTCGACAGCTGGTACTTCCTGACCTCCGACTATGCCTTCGGCCACGCGCTGGAGCGTGACACCGGCGCCGTCGTCGAAAGCCAGAAGGGCAAGGTGGTGGGAAGTGTCAGGATGCCGGCGAACAATGCCGACTTCTCCTCCTTCCTGCTCCAGGCCCAGGCGTCGCCGGCCAAGGTCGTGGCGCTCGCCACCGCCGGGGCCGACACCCAGAACGCCATCAAGCAGGCGGCGGAATTCGGGCTCGGCCAGTCGGGCAAGAACATCGTGGCGCTGCTGCTCGCCATCAGCGAGGTCCACGCGCTGGGCCTGCCGGCGACCCAGGGCATCATGCTGACGACGCCCTTCTACTGGGACATGGACGACGGGACGCGCGCCTTCTCCAAACGCTTCTTCGAGAAGCGCAAGGCGATGCCAACCTTCTACCAGGCCGGCGTCTACGGCGCGGTCAGCCATTACCTGAAGGCGATCAAGGCCGCCGGAACCGACGCCGCTCCCACCGTCATGAAGACGATGAAGGAAACGCCGGTGAACGACTTCATGACGAAGAACGGCACGGTGCGCGAGGACGGCCGGGTGCTGCGCGACATGTATCTCTTCCAGGTCAAGACCCTGGCCGAGTCCAAGTCGCCCTGGGACTATTACAAGCTGGTCCGCAGCGTTCCCGCCGACCGTGCCTTCCGGCCGCTGTCGGAAAGCGACTGCCCTCTGGTCAAGAAGATGTAGGCGTCGCCCACAGGGCTTCGCACCGGACGATGCATAACCGATGGTAATGCCCCGCTTACATATATGAAGTTGAGCCGGAGGGCTGATTGCTTAGGATTCGCACCGAGTTCGCCGCATCACTCCCGGCAGCGGCGCCTTCCACCCCTTACCGGACAGCATGACGATGGAGCGGATATCGGCCGCCGAAACCAGCCTGAGCGGGGGCGACCCGGCGACGGGTGAGATGGTGATGCGTGGGCATCGACTGCCCGATCTGATCGCCCGCTCCTATGAAGAGGTCGTGGCGATCCTGTGGGATGCGGAGATCCCGGCACGGATGAGCCTGGATGCTCTGGCTGTGGCGAGATGCGACGCCTTTGCGCGGTTCTCTCCCCGCTTCGCGGCGATGCCGTCCGATCTCACCGTAATCGAGTGTCAGCGCTTCCTGCTGGCCTCGCTGCCTGGGGCCGCGATGACGCCGCCGATGCTGGTGGCGGGCGCCGCCGTTGCCGCCGCTTCGGCCATCCGGCTGGTTCGTAGACAGGCCCCGGTGGCGCCGGATCGCTCCTTGCCGCATGCCGCCGATCTGCTGCGCATGATCCATGATGCCGCCGCCGGCGAGGCTGAGACGCGGGCGCTGGACCGTTATCTGGTCGCGATGGTCGATCATGGCGTGAACGCCTCGACCTTCACCGCCCGCGTGGTCGCCTCGACCGGGGGCGGTCTGTCGGCTGCCGCGCTGGCGGCGCTGGGCGCGCTGGAAGGGCCGCTGCATGGCGGTGCGCCGGGGTTGGTCCTCGACATGCTGGACGCCATCGGCGAGGCGGATCACGCGGAAGGCTGGGTGTCGGCGGCGCTCGACCGGGGGGAGCGGCTGATGGGCTTCGGATCGCGGGCCTACCACATCCGCGATCCTCGCGCCGACATCATGAAGGACAGCCTCCTGGCGCTCCAGCGGTCCGGCGCGGGCCGGGCACCGGAGGGGCGGCTTGCCTTTGCCGAAGCCGTCGAGCGGACGGTTCTTTCGGTGATGGCGGCGCGCCGTCCCGAGCGGACCCTGCACACCAATGTGGAATTTTACGCCGCCCTGCTGCTGGAAGCGCTCGGTGTGCCGCGCGCCGGCTTCACACCCCTCTTTGCCGCCAGCCGCGCGGCCGGATGGGCGGCGCATGTGCGTGAACAGGAACGGACCGGACGCATGTTGCGACCGGCGTCACGCTATGTCGGTCCGCTGCCGGACGGCCGACCCAAGACCGGAAGAGGACAGGAATGACCACCGGACCCACCGACGACATCATCCTGGAAGCGCGCGGACTGACGAAGGAGTTCAAGGGGTTCGTGGCGGTTCGGGATGTGAATCTTCAGGTTCGCCGCGGCACCATCCACGCGCTGATCGGCCCGAACGGCGCCGGCAAGAGCACGGTGTTCAACCTGCTGACCAAGTTCCTCACCCCCACGCGCGGCCAGATCCTCTACAAGGGCCGCGACATCACCCGCACCAAGCCGGCCGACATCGCATGCAAGGGGCTGGTCCGCTCCTTCCGAATCTCGGCCGTCTTCCCGCATCTGAGCGTGCTGGAGAATGTCCGCGTGGCGCTGCAACGGCCGCTCGGCACCAGCTTCCATTTCTGGAAATCCGAATCGTCGCTCCACGACCTGCACGACCGGGCGCTGGAACTGATCGAGGCGGTCAACCTCACCCCCTGGGCCAGCCATCTGGCGGCCGAGCTGCCCTATGGCCGCAAGCGCGCGCTGGAGATCGCCACCACCCTGGCGCTCGACCCGGAGGTGATGCTGCTCGACGAGCCGCTGGCCGGCATGGGCCATGAGGACATCGAGGGCACCGCGGCGCTGATCAAGCGCGTCGCCGCCGACCGCACCGTGCTGATGGTGGAGCACAATCTGTCGGTCGTCGCCCACCTGTCGGACACCATCACCGTGCTCCGCCGCGGCGAGATCCTGGCGGAGGGACCCTACGAGGTCGTCTCCAAGAACCCGCAGGTGATGGAAGCATATATGGGCACGGGGGGGACCGGACATGCCTGACGGGATGAACACCAAGACGGCCATGCTGGAGATCGCCGACCTGCACGGCTTCTATGGCGAGAGCCATGTGCTGCACGGTGTCAGCCTGGAGGTGCGGCAGGGCGAGGTGGTGACGCTGCTGGGCCGCAACGGCGCCGGCAAGACCTCCACCATGCGCGCCATCATGGGCATCATGGGCAAGCGCACCGGCTCGATCCGCTTCCAGGGCACCGAGCTGATCGGCATGGCCCAGCACAAAATCCCGCGGCTTGGCATCGGCTATGTGCCGGAGGAACGCGGCATCTTCTCGAGCCTCAGCGTGGACGAGAACCTGACGCTGCCGCCGGTGGTCAAGGAGGGCGGGATGACGGTCCCGCAGATCCACGACCTGTTCCCCAACCTGAAGGGCCGCGGCTCGACGCAGGGCACGCGTCTGTCGGGCGGCGAGCAGCAGATGCTGGCCATCGCCCGCATCCTGCGCACCGGCGCCACCCTGATCCTGCTGGACGAGCCGACCGAGGGTCTCGCCCCGGTCATCATCGAGCAGATCGGCGTCGCGGTGCGCGCCCTGAAACAGCGCGGCTTCACCATCGTGCTGGTGGAGCAGAACTTCCGCTTCGCCGCCACCATCGCCGACCGTCATTACGTGATGGAGGAAGGCCATGTGGTGGACATGATCCCCAACGACCGGCTCCACGCCAACATGGACAAGCTGCACACCTATCTCGGCGTGTGAGCGGGAGAGGACCGTCCGATGTCGCACCTGTTCGGCATTCCGCCGCAAGCCCTGTTCGGCCAGCTTCTGCTCGGCCTGATCAACGGCTCCTTCTATGCGCTGCTCAGCCTGGGGCTGGCGGTGATCTTCGGGATGCTCAATGTCGTTAACATGGCGCATGGCGCCTTGTACATGGTCGGCGCCTTCGTGGCGTGGCTGCTGCTGACCTACCTCGGCGTCGGTTATTGGGGGGCGCTGGTGCTGGCGCCGCTGGCGGTCGGGGGGGTCGGGCTGGTGCTGGAGCGCACCATGCTGCGCCGGCTCTACAAGGTCGACCATCTCTATGGGCTGCTGCTGACCTTCGGGCTGGCGCTGATCTTCGAGGGCGCCTTCCGCCACCAGTATGGCGTGTCGGGGCAGCCCTATCCGATCCCCGAGCTGCTGAAGGGTGGCACCAACCTGGGCTTCATGTATCTGCCGACCTACCGGGGCTGGGTGGTGGTGGCGTCGCTGCTGGTGTGCCTGGGCACCTGGTTCGCCATCGAGCGGACGAAGCTTGGCGCCTATCTGCGGGCGGCGACGGAGAACCCGACGCTGGTGCAGGCCTTCGGCATCAACGTGCCGGTGATGGTGTCGCTGACCTACGGTTTCGGCGTGGCGCTGGCCGGTCTGGCCGGGGTGCTGGCGGCGCCGATCTATCAGGTGTCGCCGCTGATGGGGTCGAACCTGATCATCGTGGTGTTCGCGGTGGTGGTGATCGGCGGCATGGGCTCGATCCTCGGCGCCATCGTCACCGGGCTCGGGCTGGGGCTGCTGGAGGGGCTGGCCAAGGTCTTCTACCCGGAGGCCTCCAACATCGTCGTGTTCGTGATCATGGCCGTGGTGCTGATGGTGAAGCCGGCCGGCCTGTTCGGACGGGAGAGATAAGCCATGACCATGCAAACCAGGGACACACTGCACGAAGGTATCGTCATGTATGGGGGCTCGCCGAAGATCCTGCTGGCCGGAGCCGGGCTGCTGCTGGCAGTCCTGGCGCCCTATGCGCTCTATCCCGTCTTTCTGATGAAGGTGCTGTGCTTTGCGCTGTTCGCCTGCGCCTTCAACCTGCTGATCGGCTTCGCCGGCCTCTTGAGCTTCGGCCATGCCGCCTTCTTCGGCGGGGCCGCCTACATCGCCGCGCATGTGGTGAAGGAATGGGGCTGGGCGCCGGAGTTCGGGCTGATCGCCGCCACCGCGGTCGCCGGCCTGATGGGTCTGGTCTTCGGGCTGATCGCCATCCGCCGTCAGGGCATCTATTTCGCCATGATCACCCTGGCGCTGAGCCAGATGGTGTTCTTCCTGGCGTTGCAGCTGCCCTTCACCCACGGCGAGGACGGCATCCAGGGCGTGCCGCGCGGCACCCTGTTCGGGCTGTTCGACCTCAACCAGCCGCTGACCATGTACTACACCGTACTGGCGATCTTCGTCGCCGGCTTCGCCCTGATCTGGCGCACGGTGCATTCGCCCTTCGGTCAGGTGCTGAAGGCGATCCGCGAGAACGAGCCGCGCGCGGTGTCGCTCGGCTACCGCACCGACCGCTACAAGCTGGTGGCCTTCGTGCTGTCGGCCTCTCTGGCAGGGCTTGCCGGTGGTACCAAGGCGCTGGTGTTCCAACTCGCCAGCCTGACCGACGTGACGTGGCAGATGTCGGGCGAGGTGGTGCTGATGACGCTCTTGGGCGGCATGGGCACTTTGTTCGGGCCGGTGGTCGGCGCCGCATTGGTGGTGACGCTGGAAAGCTACCTCGCCGCGACCAGCCTGCCGGTGCCGGTCGTCATCGGCTGCATCTTCGTCGTCTGCGTCCTGCTCTTCCGTCGCGGCATCGTCGGCGAGTTGCTGCACCGTCTGCCCGGAAAGGGGAATCGCTGATGTTCCTCCATCGGGAGATCGACCGCTTCCTCGCCGACATCAGAGCCGCATAAGGATACGATCCATGAAAATCCTCGTCCCCGTAAAGCGGGTCGTCGACTACAACGTGAAGATCCGCGTCAAGGCGGATGGCAGCGGCGTCGAGACCGCCAACGTGAAGATGAGCATGAACCCCTTCGACGAGATCGCCGTCGAAGAAGCCGTGCGGTGCAAGGAAGCCGGCAAGGCGACCGAGATCGTGGTGGTGTCCGTCGGCCCGACCCAGGCCCAGGAGACGCTGCGCACGGCGCTGGCCATGGGCGCCGACCGCGCCATCCTGGTGCAGACCGACGTGACGACCGAACCGCTGGCCGTCGCCAAGGTCCTCAAGGCGCTGGTCGGGAAGGAGGACCCCGGCCTCGTCATCCTCGGCAAGCAGGCCATCGACGACGACTGCAACCAGACCGGCCAGATGCTGGCCGCCCTGCTCGGCTGGGGCCAGGGCACCTTCGCCTCGAAGATCGCCGCCGGTGACGGCACGGTCGCGGTGACCCGCGAGATCGACGGCGGGCTGGAGACGGTGAATCTCAAGCTGCCGGCGGTGGTCACCGCCGATTTGCGCCTGAACGAGCCGCGCTATGCCTCGCTGCCCAACATCATGAAGGCGAAGAAGAAGCCGCTGGAGACCATCACGCCGGACAGCCTCGGCGTCGACGTCACGCCGCGTCTGAAGACGGTGAAGGTCGCCGAGCCGCCGAAGCGTCAGGCCGGCATCAAGGTGCCGGACGTCGCCACCCTGGTCGACAAGCTCAAGACCGAAGCCCGCGTGATCTGAGGGGAATGAACTGACCATGGCCAACATTCTCGTCATCGCCGACCACGACGGCGCCTCGCTGAAGCCCGCCACGCTGAACGCCGTCACCGCCGCCAGCAAGATCGCCAACGGAATTGGGGGCGATGTCCATATCCTGGTCGCCGGCAAGGGCGCGCAGGCTGCTGCCGATGCAGCATCGAAGGTGGCCGGCGTCGCCAAGGTGCTGCTGGCCGACGATGCCGCCTACGAGCATCAGCTGCCGGAAGACGTCGCCCCGCTGGTGGTGTCCATCACCAAAGGCGGCTACGGCCATGTCCTGGCCGGCGCCACCTCGGTCGGCAAGAACCTCCTGCCGCGCGTCGCAGCATTGCTGGACGTCGCCGCCATCTCCGACATCACCGCCGTGGTCTCCGCCGACACGTTCGAGCGGCCGATCTACGCCGGCAACGCGATTGCCACCGTGCAGTCGGCCGATGCGGTCAAGGTGATCACCGTCCGCACCACCGCCTTCGAGACCGCAGCATCCGAAGGCGGTTCGGCCGCCGTCGAGAGCGTGTCGGGCGCCGGCGCCGCCGGGCTGTCGAGCTTCGTCTCGGCCGAGCTGACCAAGTCGGAGCGTCCGGAACTCACATCCGCCCGCGTGGTGGTGTCGGGCGGGCGCGGCATGCAGTCGGGCGAGAATTTCCCGCTGCTGGAGGCCCTGGCCGACAAGCTGGGCGCCGCGGTCGGTGCGTCGCGCGCCGCCGTGGACGCGGGGTTCGTGCCGAACGACTATCAGGTCGGGCAAACCGGCAAGATCGTGGCGCCGGAGCTGTACATCGCCGTCGGCATCTCGGGTGCGATCCAGCATCTGGCCGGCATGAAGGACAGCAAGGTCATCGTCGCGATCAACAAGGATGAGGAAGCGCCCATCTTCCAGGTCGCCGATTACGGCCTCGTCGCGGACCTCTTCAAGGCCGTGCCGGAGCTGCAGCAGGCGCTCTGATCGCGCAGCAACCGTTCAAAGCATAAGGGCGGCCTCCATCGGAAGGCCGCCCTTTCGCTTGGGGGAAATGCCCCTCACACCCGTTCCAGCAGCATAGCGATGCCCTGGCCGACGCCGATGCACATGGTGCACAGGGCGTATCGGCCGCCGCGCAGCTCCAGTTCGATCAGTGCGGTGGTGGCCAGCCGGGCACCGGACATCCCCAGCGGATGGCCAAGCGCGATGGCGCCGCCGTTGGGGTTGACCCGCGGATCGTCATCCGCCAGTCCAAGCTCCCGTAGACAGGCAAGGCCCTGTGCGGCGAACGCTTCGTTCAACTCGATCACGTCGATGCGGTCGAGCGGCACGCCTGTGCGGTCGAGCAGGCGGCGAACCGCCGGGACCGGTCCGATCCCCATCGCGCGCGGCTCGACGCCGGCCACCGCCGCGCCGACGATGCGGGCACGCGGCGTCAGGCCGTGACGCCGGGCCGCCGCCTCTCCGGCGACGATCAGCGCCGCCGCGCCGTCGTTGATGCCGGACGCGTTGCCGGCGGTCACGGTGCCGCCGGGTCGCACCACCGGCTTCAGCGCCGCAAGCTGGTCGAGCGTGGTGTCGGACCGCGGATGCTCGTCGGCCGTCACCTCGGTGATCGCCTCCTTGCGGCCGGCGACCGGCACGGCGACGATCTCCCGGGCGAAGCGTCCGCTGCGCTGGGCGGCGCCGGCCCGCTGTTGCGAGCGCAGGGCGAAGGCGTCCTGGTCCTCGCGGGCGATGCCATACCGCTCCGCCACCGTCTCGGCGGTTTCCGGCATGGTGTCCACGCCGTGTGACGCCTTCAGGCGCGGGTTGACGAAGCGCCAGCCCATCGTGGTGTCCTCCAGCCGCATCGCGCGGGAGAAGGCGCCGTCGGCCTTGCCCATCACGAAGGGCGCGCGCGACATGCTCTCCGCCCCGCCGGCCAGGAGCAGGGATTGTTCGCCCGCGCGCACGCCGCGCGCCGCGAGCGCGATGGCGTCGAGCCCCGACCCGCACAGGCGGTTCACCGTGGTGCCGGGCACCGTTTCGGGCAGACCGGCCAGCAGGACCGCCATGCGTGCGATGTTGCGGTTGTCCTCTCCCGCCTGGTTCGCGCAGCCCAGGATCACGTCGTCGATTGCCGACGGATCGAGCGACGGGTTGCGGTCGAGCAAGGCCCGCAGGGGAATGGCGGCGAGATCGTCGACGCGCACCGGCGCCAGCGCGCCGGCGTAACGCCCAATCGGCGTGCGCACGGCGTCGCACAGGAATGCTTCGGTCATGGAGTTGGCCTTCCGCTACCCGCCGCCGATGGAGCAGGACGGGCACATTGTTGGGCAGGAGGATGGGTTGGGCAGGAGGATGGTGGCCGGTCGCGGCAGCGATGGATGGGCCGGCCGTGTCCCCGACTATCGGAAGTCCATTGGAAAGCGGCAACTGACATAAACTTGCCGGCGCATAACCTGTGGTAATGGACCGTTGCCGCGCCTCAGCCGGCCGCCACCTGCTCCAGCAGCCAGTTGCGCACCTTCGCGATGCGGGCGCGGTCCTGGTGGTTGGGCGGCACCACGAAATAATAGCCGAGGTCGCGGCGCAGGGGCCGGTCGATCGGACAGACCAGGCTGCCGCTGCGCAGTTCGGTTTCCAGCATGGCGGGTTGGCCCATGGCGATGCCCAGCCCGTCCAGGGCGGCCTGATAGGTCAGCAGCGAACTGGGGAACATCAGCGGCTCCTGCGTCTCCGCCATCGTCACGCCGGCCGCCTCCAGCCAGTCGGACCAGTCCCGCCGCCGGTAGTGGGAATGCAGCAGCGGGTAGCGCAGAAGATCGGCCGGCGCTTTCACCGGCGGGCCGCCGGCCAGCAGGGTGGGGCTGCACACCGGCAGGATTTCGTCGGAAAACAGGAAGACCGAGTCCATGCCCTGCCAGTCGCCGGTGCCGAGCTGGATCGCCGCGTCGACGTTGTCGCGGGCGAAATCGACCGGCGCCACCGCCGTCCGGGTGCGCAGCCGCAGATCGGGGTGGTTGGTCTGCAACTGCGGAAGGCGCCGCATCAGCCATTTCGCCATGAAGGTCGCATAGACCTGCAGCTTCAGGGGAGCGGCGGCACGGGCGGACACCAGTTCGGACGTCGCCTCCGCGATGCAGCGGAAGGCCGGTGCGATCTGCGCCGCGTAGCGCTTGCCCTCGCTGGTCAGGGTCAGGCCGCGGGTCTCGCGGTGGAACAGCCGGACCCCCAGGTAATCCTCCAGCAGGGCGACCTGCCGGCTGACCGCCGGCTGGGTGACGCTCAACTCCTCCGCCGCCTTTGTGAAGCTGCCGTGCCGTGCCGCGCATTCGAAGACGTGGAGCGGATTGAGCGGGGGAACCTGGCGCAACTCTCGTTCCATTACATAAGGTTATATGTGCCCAACAACTAGGAATTTGCCGCTTGTCCGTCAATGAGATTGATTGTCCGTAACGCAAATCGATAGCCCCGTCGGAGCCATGGACTTTCAACTCAACCAGGAACAGCGCGCCTTCGCCGACTCCGTGCGCCGCTTTGCCCGCGCCGAGCTGGCCGCCGACGCGCTGAAGCGCGCCCATTCCCCGGCCTTTCCCTGGGACGTGGCCGCGAAGCTATCGGAGATGGGCCTGCTGGGCATCACCATCCGCGAGGAGGATGGCGGCGTCGGCGGCACGCTGATGGACGCGGTGATCGCCATCCAGGAGTTGGCGCTGGTCTGCCCCAAGAGCGCCGACGTCGTCCAGGCGGGCAATTTCGGGCCGATCCGCACCTTCGCCGAATATGCCAGCCCCGAGCAGAAGGAGCGCTGGCTGGGCGACCTGCTCGGCGGGCGCACGCTGCTGGCGCTGGGCATGAGCGAACCGGACGCCGGATCGGCCGTCACCGATCTGAAGACCAGCGCCCGCGAGGACGGCGACCATTACGTCATCAACGGGTCGAAGGTCTTTTCCACCCACAGCCCGGAAGCGACGCTGTTCCTGATCTATGTCCGCTTCGCCCCCGGCGTCGGCGGCATCGGTTCGGTGCTGATCGAACGCGGCACCCCCGGCTTCGCCGTCGGCCAGCCCTCCGCCTTCATGAGCGGAGAGGAATGGTGCCAGCTCTATTTCGAGGACTGCCGAATTCCCAAGGCGAATGTCCTGCTGGGGCCGGGCGGTTTCAAGAAGCAGATTGCCGGCTTCAACGTGGAGCGCATCGGCAACGCATCGCGGGCGCTGGCGCTTGGTCGCCATGCCTTCAACCTTGCCAAGGCGCATGCGGAGACGCGGATCCAGTTCGGCCGCCCCTTGTGCGAATTCCAGGGGCTGCAATGGAAATTCGCCGACATGGCGCTGAAGCTGGAGGGTGCGCAGCTGCTGCTCTACCGTGCCGCCACCAATGCCGACAACGGCCTGCCGTCGGCCTATGAGACCTCCATCGCCAAGCTGGCCTGCAACCTCGCCGGCTTCGAGGTCGCCAACGAGGCCCTGCAGATCATGGGCGGCACCGGCTACAGCCAGGAGGCCCTGGTCGAATATTGCGTGAAGCGGACGCGCGGCTGGATGATCGCCGGCGGCTCCATCGAGATCCTGAAGAACCGCATCGCCGAAGAGCTGTTCGAGCGCCGCTTCGACCAGCGCCCGCCGCGGGAGAGCCGGTCGTGAGCGGCACCGCCCTCAAAGGCTGCACCGGCTCTGCCCTGGCCGAGGCCCTGCTGCGGCCGCGGACGGTGGCGCTGGTCGGGGTGTCGGACGACATCGCCAAGACCGCCGCGCGTCCGCTGCGCTTCCTGCGCCGCGCCGGCTATGGCGGCGCGGTCTACAGCGTCAACCCGACCCGCGCCACCGTGCAGGGCGAGCCGGCCTTCGCGTCGCTGTCGGCCCTGCCGGAACGGCCGGACCACGCCTTCATCCTGACCGGCACCGACGCGGCCATCGCAGCGCTGGAGGAGTGCGGGCGGCTGGGCGTCCCGGTCGCGACCATCCTGGCCGGCGGTTTCTCCGAAGCGGGCGGCGCCGGCATCGAACGCGAAAAGCGGCTGGCCGAGATCGGCCGGTCCTATGGCGTGCGTGTGCTCGGCCCGTCCAGCATCGGCGTTGTCAATGTGCATGAGCGGCTGGTGCTGACCGCCAACGCCGCCTTCGCCGAACCCGACCTGCCGGAAGGCGGGGTGTTCGTCGCCTCGCACAGCGGAAGCCTGATCGGTGCGATGCTGTCGCGCGGCAAGGCGCGCGGCGTCGGTTTCGCCGGGCTGGTGTCGGTCGGCGGCGAAGTGGATTTGTCGGTCGGCGAGATCTGCGAGGCGACGCTCGATGATCCGAAGATCGGCGGTTATCTGCTGTTTCTGGAATCGATGCGCAACGCCGACGCGCTCCGCCGCTTCGCTTTGGCGGCGGCGGAGCGCGGCAAGCCGGTGGCGGCCTACAAGCTGGGCCGTTCGGCGGAGGCGGCGGAACTGGCGGTCTCCCACACCGGCGCGCTGGCCGGGGAGGATGATGTCGCCGACACCTTCCTGCGCGATTGCGGAATCGCGCGGGTGGAATCCTTCGACGGGCTGCTGGAGATCATGCCGCTGCTCAACCGGATGCCGGTGAAATCGGTGCGGCATCCTGCTGTCGGCGTCGTCACCACCACCGGCGGCGGTGCCGCCATGGCCATCGACCAGCTTGCCATCCGCGGCGTGCGGGTCGCCGCCCCCAGCCCGGACACCGTACGCCGCCTTGCCGAGGTCGGGATCGTGGCAGGGGAGGGGCGCCTGGTCGATCTGACGCTGGCGGGCACCCGTTACGACGTGATGAAGGCCGCGCTGGGGGTGATGCAGACCGCGCCGGAATTCGATCTGGTGCTGGCGACGGTCGGTTCCTCCGCCCGCTTCCAGCCCGATCTGGCGGTGGCGCCGGTGATCGACAGCGCCCGCGAGCATGACAAGCCGCTGGCCGCCTTCATCGTGCCGGAGGCGCCGGAAGCGCTGCTGCGCCTGAGCGCCGCCGGGGTCCCCTGCTTCCGCGCACCGGAATCCGGCGCCGACGTGATCGCCGCCGCGTTCAACCGACGGGTTCCCCGTCCCGAACTGGCGACCCCGCCGCCGGCGGTTCCGCCGGATGCCGGATCGGGTGCCGGGCGGCCCATCGACGAGGCCGAGGCCTACCGTCTCTTCGCCCGCGTCGGCGTCCCCCATGCGCCGGTCGCGGTGCTGACGGTCGGCGAACCGGTGCCGGAGCTTCCCTTCGCCTATCCGGTGGTCGCCAAGGTCCTGCACCCGGACATCGCCCACAAGACCGACGTCGGCGGCGTGGTGCTGAACGTCGCCGATGCCGGCGCGCTGTCGGCCGCCATGGCGGCGATCCGCGACCGTGTCGAAGCCGCGCGGCCGGGGGTGGGCGTGCGCAGGATCCTGGTCCAGCCGATGACCCGAGGCGTGGGCGAGGTGCTGGTCGGTCTGCGCCGCGACCCCCAGGTCGGGCCGGTGGTGATGCTGGCCGCCGGTGGCGTGCTGACCGAGATCTACCGCGACCGTGCCCTGCGGCTGGCTCCGGTGGACCGGGCCACCGCGCTGGAGATGATCGGCGAGGTGAAGGCGCTCCAGGCCCTGGCCGGCTATCGTGGCCGGACCGCGGGCGACCTCGGCGCCGTCGCCGATGCGCTGGTCGCCGTCTCCCGTCTTGCCCTGCTGGACGACGTGACCGTGCTGGAGGCGGAGATCAACCCGCTGATGGTGATGGCTGACGGGCAGGGGGCGGTGGCGGTCGACGCGCTGGTCCAACTCGCAACGGCGGATGCGCCCGCGCATCCCCAAGAAGACGACACCGAAACCCGTTCCGGGAGGAACCGATGATGTCCAGGCCGGATGTGCTCTCACTGCCGGAGCTTGTGAACGCCAATGAACGGCTCGTCCATCGCGGCCGTTTCCTGACCGCGGTGATGCGGCTGGACATCGGCGCCGACGCCTATCTGATCTCCATCGACCGCGGGCGGATCGCCGAGGTTCGCAAGGGTCCGTTCGTCATGCCGTCCTGGACCTTCGGCCTGTCCTGCCCCGCCGATGCGCTGGCGCGCTTCTGGCAGCCGCTGCCGCCGCCGGGCTTCCACGACCTGTTCGCCCTGCTGCGGCGGGGCGACCTGACCCTGTCCGGCAACCTGCAACCCTTCATGGCCAACCTGCTCTACATCAAGGACGTGATGGCCAGCCTGCGCAGCCCGAAGGAAACCGCCTGATGCGTGCGACGATCGAATCCATCACCGGGCGTTACATGCGGCTGGATTACAAGGGCCGCGAGCACCGGATCTATTTCGAAGAGGCGGGGCAGGGCATTCCGCTGGTCTGCCTGCACACCGCCGGTTCGGACGGCCGCCAGTTCCGCGGCATCCTGAACGACCCGCGCATCACCCGCGATTTCCGCGTCATCGCCTTCGACCTGCCCTGGCACGGCAAATCCTCGCCGCCCGCCGGCTGGCAGGACGGCGACTACCAGCTGACCAGCGCCGACTACACCGACATCATCCTGACCGTCTGCCGGGCGCTGGAGCTGGACCGTCCGGTGGCGATGGGCTGTTCCATCGGCGGGCGCATCGCGCTGCATCTGGCGATGGAGCATGCCGAGGAGTTCCGCGCCATCATCGGGCTGCAATCCTCGGCCCACGTCCATCCCTATTACGACACGACCTGGCTGCATCATCCGGACGTGCATGGCGGGGAGGTCTGTGCCGCCATCGCCGCCGGGCTGGTCGGGCCGAACGCGCCCGACGCCCACCGCTGGGAAACGGTGTGGCACTACATGCAGGGCGGTCCGGGCATCTTCAAAGGCGACCTCTATTTCTACAAGGTGGACGGCGACATCCGCCATCGGCTGAGCGAGATCGACACCAGCCGCTGCCCGCTCTATCTGCTCACCGGCGAATACGACTACTCCTGCTCTCCGGCCGACACATTGGAGACCGCCGCCTGCATCCCCGGCGCCACCGTATCGATCATGCCGGGGCTGGGCCATTTCCCGATGAGCGAGGACCCGGAAGGCTTCGTCGTCCATCTGCTGCCGGTCCTGAGCGAGATCGCCCACCGCTGAGCCCCGTTCCGACGGCAGGCATTCCAACGGCAAGCGCTTCGACAACAACCGGCCGCCGCCCGCAACGAAGGCGGCGGCCACCAATTCCCTGGGGAGGGACCAATCATGCGTGCCATCACTGTTCGGGTGCCCGGTCTGCGGGCGCTGACCGCCACGGCCGTCGCGGCACTGACCATCGGTCTGGCCGGCAGCGCGGCGGCCGAGATTTCCGGCAAGACGGTGAAGATCGGCGTTCTGACCGACATGTCCGGTCCCTATTCCGACAATGTCGGCGCCGGAGCCGTGCTGGCCGCCCAGATGGCGGCGGAGGATTTCGGCGGCAAGGTCAATGGCGCCGCGATCGAGATCGTCTCGGCCGACCACCAGAACAAGGCGGACGTGGGCTCCGGCATCGCACGGCGCTGGTATGACGTCGAGGGGGTCGACGCGATCACCGAGGTGGTGTCGTCCGCCGTGGCCCTGTCGGTGCAGGGGCTCTCGCGCGAGAAGAACCGCATGTTCCTGGCGACCGGCCCCGGTACGCCGGACCTGACGGGCAAGGCCTGTTCGCCCGTCGGCGTGCATTGGGCCTACGACAACTATGCCCTGCCGACCGTCGCCACCACCGCGCTGGTCAAGCGCGGCCTGAAGGACTGGTATTTCCTGACCGCCGACTACAGCTTCGGCCACGCGCTGGAAGGCGAGGCGACCCGTGTGGTCAAGGCCAACGGCGGCACGGTCGTCGGGGCGGTGCGGGCGCCGCTCAACACCGCGGACTTCTCCTCCTACCTGCTGCAGGCGCAGGCATCGACGGCCACCGTGATCGGGCTGGCGAACGCCGGGGCCGACATGATCAATGCCGTCAAGCAGGCGAACGAGTTCGGCATCACCGCCGGCGGCAAGACGATGGCGGCGCTGCTGGTCAATTTGCCCGACATCCATGCCCTGGGGCTGGAGAGCGCACAGGGCCTGACCTTCGCCGAAAGCTTCTATTGGGACATGAACGACGAGACGCGGGCCTGGAGCAAGCGGTTCATGGACCGTTTCAACGGCCGGGCGCCCGGCGGTTTGCAGGCGGCGGTCTATGGCGCCGTCACCCATTATCTGAAGGCGATCCAGGCCATCGACAGCGACGACGCCACCAAGGTGGCCGAACAGATGCGCAAGACTCCGATCGACGACTTCTACACCAAAAACGGCTCCATCCGTCCCGACGGGCGGGTTATCCGCGACATGTACCTGATGCAGGTGAAGAAGCCGTCGGAGTCCAAGGGGCCGTGGGACTATTACAAGGTCCTGGAAACGGTGCCCGGCGACAAGGCCTTCCGCCCGATGGACCAGGGCGGCTGCCCGCTGGTGGCGAAGTGACCGGCAGGCAGGCCGAAGTGCTCGGCGACCGGGCCGGCGGAACGGTCCGGCTGGAGCGCGACGGCGGGGTGGCGGTGATCGTCATCGACAACCCGCCGGTCAATGCCGGGTCCGCCGCCGTGCGCCGCGGGCTGCTCGACGCCGTCGCGACGGTCGCGGCGGATCCCGATCTGGAAGCGGCGGTGCTGATCGGCGCCGGCAGGACCTTCATCGCCGGCTCCGATCTGCGCGAGTTCGGCCAGCCGCTGGAGGAGCCGCAGCTTCCCGCCGTCATCGCCGCCATCGAGGCCTGCGCGAAGCCGGTGGTCGCCGCCCTGCACGGGGCGGCGCTGGGCGGCGGGTTCGAGCTGGCGCTGGGCTGCGACGCCCGCGTCGCGGCCCCCGGCACGCGGGTGGGGCTGCCGGAGGTGACGCTGGGCATGATCCCCGGCGCCGGAGGCACGCAGCGCCTGCCGCGTCTGGTCGGCGTTTCCACCGCCATCGGCCTGATCTGCGAAGGCCGTCGGGTATCCGCCGCCGATGCGCTGGCGCTCGGGCTGGTCGATGCGGTGGCGGAGGGGGATGGAGCGCAGTCCTTGCGGGCATCCGCCGTCGCCCATGCGCGGGGTCTCGCCGGGGCCAAGAACCGGGTGGCCAACCGCGCCGTCCCGACAGAGCCGGCCGAGCGCATCGAGGCCGCGGCCAGCGCCGCCCTGCGCGCCGGTCGCGGGCGTCCTCCGGTGGTGGAGGCGATCCGTGCCGTCCGTGCCGCGGCCGGGCGGCCGCTGGACGAAGCGCTGGCGGATGAGCGTGCGGTTTTCCAACGGCTGCGCCTGGAGACGGAAGCCTTCGCCCGCCGCCACCTGTTCTTCGCCGAGCGGGATTCGGCCCGCCTTCCCGGGTTGGATGGCGTGGCGGCGCGGCGGCTGGAGCGGATCGGCGTGATCGGCGCCGGCACGATGGGGACAGGCATCGTCATCGACGCGCTGGACGCCGGTCTGCCGGTGACGCTGCTGGAACGCGACGCGCAAGCGCTGGAGTCCGGGATGGCCCGGCTGCGCGACCACTACGCCCGCCGGGTGGATGGCGGGAAGATGAGCGCCGGGGAGGCTGGGAAGCGGCTCGCGGCGCTCGATCCGACCACCGACATGGTGGCGCTCGCCACCGCCGATCTGGTGATCGAGGCGGTGTTCGAGGATATCCCGGTCAAGCAGGACCTGTTCCGCCGCCTGGATGCCGTGCTGGCGCCGGGGACGGTGCTGGCGTCGAACACCTCCTATCTGGATCTCGACGCCATCGCGGCGGCCACCGGACGGCCGCAGGATGTGGTGGGTCTGCATTTTTTCAGCCCGGCCAACGTCATGCGCCTGCTGGAGGTGGTCCGCGGGGCGAAAACCGCGCCCGACGCTCTGGCGACCGGACTCGCGCTGGCGAAGCGGCTCGGCAAGCTCCCGGTGGTGGCGGGCAACGCCTTCGGCTTCATCGGCAACCGCATCTATGCCGCCTACCGCCGCCAATGCGAATTCCTGATCGAGGAAGGGGCGCTTCCGGCGGATGTCGACGCGGCGCTGGAGCGGTTCGGTTTCGCCATGGGGCCGTTCGCGGTGGCCGACCTGTCCGGACTGGACATCGCCTGGCGGATGCGCCGGCAACAGGCCGCGACCCGTGATCCTGCGGCCCGCTACGTCGAGATTCCCGACCGGCTGTGCGAGGTTGGACGGTTCGGCCGCAAGACCGGCGCTGGCTATTACCGCTATCCGTCCGGCGCGAAGCGGGGCGAACCGGACCCGGAGGTCACCGCGCTGATCGAAGCGGCGTCGGCGGCCAAGGGCATCGCCCGCGCTGCGGTTTCCGACGAGGAGATCGTCACCCGTGTGCTGCTGACCATGGTCAACGAAGCCGCCTGCCTGCTGTCGGAGGGGGTTGCCGCCCGCGCGTCGGACATCGACCTCGTGCTGGTCAACGGCTATGGCTTTCCGGCCTGGGAGGGCGGGCCGCTGTTCTGGGCCGGCCGCCAGGACCCGGCATGGCTGGAAGCCGGGCTGGCGCGGCTGCGAGAGCTCAGCGGACCGGGTTTCCGGCTCTGCGATCCGGGCGTGCTTCGCGCCGCCTTGGGTCCATCGAACTTGGCTGTATAGAGGCGACGATGACGAACACCGCCTATCCTGACCTTTGCCTGTGGATCGGTGGGCGCTGGATCGAGGCCGGAGGCCGGACCGGCGAACCGGTGATCGACCCCGCGACCGGCGCGACGCTCGGACTGCTGCCCCACGCCGGTGCCGACGACGTGGATGCGGCGGTGGCGGCGGCAGCCGATGGCTTCCGGCTCTGGCGGCGGACCAGCGCGGTCGAGCGGTCGGCGCTGTTGCGCCGCACGGCCGACCTGATGCGGGCGGATGCCGGCAGCCTCGCCGCCCTGATCGCCCTGGAACTGGGCAAGCCGGTCGTCGAGGCCGTGCGCGAGGTCGAGACGGCGGCCGGCATGTTCGACTGGGCCGCGGAGGAATGCCGCCGGTCCTATGGCCGCATCATCCCGCCCCGCACGCCGGGCCATCGGCTGATGGCGCTGCGCGAGCCCGTCGGGCCGGTGGCGGCCTTCAGCGGCTGGAACGCCCCGGCGATCACGCCAGCGCGCAAGATCGCGGGCGCGCTGGGGGCGGGCTGCTCCATCGTCATCAAGCCATCGGAAGGGACGCCGGCGTCCGCCCTCTTCATCGCCCGGGCGCTGGCCGAAAGCGGTCTGCCCGCCGGTGTCGCCAACATGCTGTTCGGCAACCCCGGTGCGGTGGCCGAGCGGCTTCTGGAGGCGGAAGCCATCCGCATGGTGTCCTTCACCGGCTCGATCCCCGTCGGCAAGCATCTGGCCGCCCTGGCGACGCGGACGATGAAGCGCGGCGTCTTCGAGCTGGGCGGCCACGCCCCGGTGCTGGTCTTTCCCGACGTGGACGTCGACGCGGTGGCCCGCGGTGCGGCTGCCGCCAAGTTCCGCAGTTCCGGGCAAATCTGCACGTCGCCGACCCGCTTCTATGTGCATCACTCGATCCATGACCGTTTCGCCGCCGCTTTCGCCGAAGCGGCAACGGCCATCCGTGTCGGCGATCCCTTCGACAGCGCGACGCAGATGGGTCCGGTGCAGAACGCCCGCCGGCTGGCAGCGGTCGAAGCGCTGGTGGAGGATGCCCGGCGGAACGGCGCGACGGTGGCGGCCGGCGGCGCCCGCATCGACCGGCCCGGCTTCTTCTATCGGCCGACGGTGCTGACCGGCGTCACCGACGCCTGCCGGGCGGCCAGCGAAGAGCCGTTCGGGCCGCTGGCGCTGGTTGCCTCCTTCCGCGACGCGGACGAAGCGGTGGGATTGGCGAACCGCCTGTCGCTCGGGCTGGCGTCCTACGTCTTCACACGGGACCTCGCGCTCGCCGACCGGCTCTCGGCGGAGATCGAATGCGGCAATGTCGTGGTGAACCATTGGGTGGTGTCGCACCCGGAAACGCCCTTCGGCGGCATCAAGGACAGCGGCATCGGACTGGAAGGCGGCACCGAGGGGTTCCAGGCGTTCGAACAGGTGAAGTTCGTCAGCCAGGCCCCCCTTTGATCGGCCTGGAAACCCTGCATCGATCAACGGATCTTAGGCGAGGGGCTTTCCTCATCGCTTTTGGGGGCGTGCAAGGGTATCGGCCTTGTGCCTCCCCAGGTCCACGACGTCGCCGGGCTGATCTTGCAGCAGATGGCGCTGCACCTTCTGTGTGGCCGTCTTCGGGATTTCCGTCCGCATCTCGACGAAGCGCGGAATCATGAAGGCCGGGATGCGGCCGGTCAGGAAAGCCGGCAGGTCCCGTGGGTCGAAGCCGGGACGGGGAACGATCACCGCCTTGATCTCCTCGCCGAGGATGTCGTCGGCAACGCCGACGACGGCGCAGTCCTGAACGGCCGGATGCTTCAGCAGGGCTGTCTCGATCTCGACGGGGGCGATCATCTCCCCGGCGCGCCGGATCAATTCCTTCATCCGGCCATCGAAATGCAGGAAGCCGTCGGCGTCGATCATGCCGCGGTCGCCGGTGTGCAGCCACAGGTTCCGCGTTGCCGCCACCGTCGCTTCGGGCTTCTTCCAGTAGCCGTCGAACATCAGGCCGGGGCGGCGGGCACGGACGACGATCTCGCCCTTCGCGCCGGGAGGGAGCGGGGTGTCGTCGGCATCGACCACGCACAGTTCGGTGTCCGGCCGGGGCGCGCCGACGCTGCCGAACTTCGCGGCCCGGGCGGTGTTCATCGACACCCAGCCGCCGGTCTCGGTCATGCCGTACAGCTCGCGCACCGCAAGGCCCAGCCGCTCCTCGATCTCGCGCCAGACCCCGGGGGGCGCGCCGCCGCCGACCGCCCAGCGCAGGGAGTGGCCGCGCTCCGGCCCGGTCAGCCGCTTGGCGAGGATGCTCAGCACCGTGCCGACATAGGTGAAGCCGGTGGCGCCGTACCGCCGCGCATCCTCCAGCAGCCGCGAGGCCGAAAAGCGCGGCAGCAGCGCCAGCGCCGCCCCGGACCGCAGGCAGGACATCACGCCATACATCTGCGGATTGGCGTGAAACAGCGGCAGGAACAGCAGGATCCGATCCTCCTCCGTCAGCTCCAGCGCCGCCGCCATATGCTCGCCCGCCAACTCGTAGCAGGCGTTCGGAATGACCGCCCCCTTCGGCAGGCCGGTGGTGCCGGAGGTGTAGAGGATGGCGTTGGCCGTGCCGCCGGGCAGGGCGAGGCGGCGGCGCGGCGCCCGTCCGGGGCCGGCGGCCGTCTCGAAACGGTCGTCCATCGGCAGCAGCGCCGGGGCGGCGGCGGGCAGGGCGGGGAGGAACTCCTCCTCGGCGATCAGCACGGAGGCTTCGCTCTGCTTCAGCAGATAGCGCAGCCCCTCGCCGACCAGGGCGGTGTTGAGCGGAACCGTGATGGCGCCCAGCTCCGACAGCGCGAACCATGCGACGAGGAAGCCCGGCCGGTTGCCGACCATCATCGCCACGGTGCTGCCGGCCGTCACACCCTGCGCGGCCAGACGCTCGACGGCGTCGTCCACCAGCGCCGCCATGGCGCCATAGGTGATGCTGCGGTCGCCGAACAGCAGGAAGGGACGGCCGGGCGTGGCGGCGGCGCGGGCATAGAGCGGATCGGCGATCACGACAGCGCCTCCCGCCGCAGGGCCACATGCTGTTGCAGCCGTTTGGCGATGGTGTTCTTGAGGATTTCCGACGATCCGCCGGCGATCTCGTAAGCCTTGGCGTCGCGCAGGTATCGCCCGAAGCGCGCCGATTCCATGACGCCATAGGCGCCGAATCTGCACGGCGCGGGCGGCGGTGTCGGTGGCGACCCGGCTGGCCAGCAGCTTGGCCTCGCTGCCGAAACGGGCGATGTCGTCATGCGCGTCCAGCTTGCGCGCGGCTTCGTAGGTCAGCAGCCGGGCGGCGTCGATGTCCGCCAGCATGTCGGCGAAGTACCATTGGATTCCCTGGAAATCCAGGATCCTGCGGTCGAAGGCGCTGCGTCCGGCGGCGAAGTCCAGCGCACCGTCGAAGGCGGCCCGTGCGATGCCGAGGCTGATGGCGGCGGCCATGGTCCGCGAATAGTCCAGCGTCGTCACCGCCTGCCGGACGCCCTTGCCCTCCACCCCGATCAGGTGATCGGCGGGCAGCGCCACCCGGTCCAGCACCAGATCGACGTGCGGACCGTTGCGCAGGCCGAAGGTGGCGGCGTTCGGCCCTTCCTCCGTCGACACGCCATCCATGCCTTGGCGGACGAAGAAGGCCGACACGCCGACCGGCGTTTCCGCCAGGATCACATAGGCCTCCGCGGCCGAGCCGGAGGTGATGAAGGATTTGCGGCCGCTCAGAATCCAGCGGTCGCCGTCTCGCACCGCCTTGGTGTCGAGGCTGCGGATGTCGCTGCCGTGGTTGGCCTCGGTCAAGGCGTAGGAGGTGATCAGCCCGCGGCCGAACTCCGGCAGAACCGTGCTTTTCAGGCTGTCCGCGCCGAACAGGCGTATGATGGTCTGGGCCTGCAGGATGGTGATCAGGCTGATGCCGACGGCGGCGCTGGCATAGGAGGCCTCCTCGAACAGCGCCGCACAATGGGCGAAGCCGAGGCCACGTCCGCCGAACTCCTCCGGCAGCGTCAGGCTGGTATAGCCCTGGCGGGCCAGTTCCTTGATCGCGGCGACCGGATAGACGTCCTCCCGGTCGATGGCGTCGGCGTCAGGCTCCACATGGTCGGCGACTGCACGCCTCAGGGGCGCCAGAAATTCCGGTTCGACCGGGTCGGTCCACAACCCTATCGGCATTTGCATCGGCCGCATCCTCCCTTGGGATCCTGTCGGTATCGGCACCGGTCGCCGGCTTGACGCAGCCGGATGATCCGCTCTTTCCCCGGGCGATTTGTTCGATGGGCGGATCGTTGACGTTTTCCATTGAATCCGTTCGCATACGATAATAACCTACCGATATATCGGCTGTACATCAATCATATCTTCAAAGCGGAACCGAGGGAGGGTGCCATGAGACTGACCGACGCGCAGGTGGCCGAGTATGAGGAACGCGGCTATCTGGTGTTTCCCGGCCTCGTGTCGCGCGAGGAGGTGGAAATCCTGCGCCGCGATCTGCATCGCGTGACGGGGATCAAGGCCGAAGGTGTCATCCGTGAGAAAAGCGGTGCGGTCCGGTCGGTCTTCCGTGTGCATGACGGGACCAGCCCGACCGCATCGCCGCCGTTCCAGGCGCTGGCGACCCTGCCGCGGGTGATCGACCCGGCGCGTCAGGTGCTGGGCGACGAACCGGCCTACGTCTATCATACGAAGTGCAACCTGAAGGACGCCATCGACGGCGCCATCTGGCAGTGGCACCAGGATTACGGCTACTGGAAGACCGACGGCGTCGACCGGCCGGACATGACGACCTCGCTGCTGATGCTGGACGAGGCGACCGAGATCGGTGGCTGCCTCTACTTCATTCCCGGCAGCCACAAGCTGGGCCGGCTCGATCCGGAAATGGACGAGACCACGACATCCTACAAACTGTGGACGGTGCCCAAGGATCAGGTCATCGAGATCATGACGCGGTTCGGCGATCCGGTGCCGATCACCGGCAAGCCGGGCACCGTGGTCCTGTTCCATCCGAACATCGTTCACGGCTCCGGCCACAACATGTCGCGCCATGCGCGCTGGCACATCTACACCGTCTACAATCAGGTTTCGAACAGGCCGCATGGCATTGAGAATCCTCGGCCGGAATGGGTGGTGGCGCGGCGCTGCGACGCTTTGGAGACCGGCAGCGACGACGGCATCCTGCGTCTGGCCGATGCCGATGCAGATGCCGAGACCCGGCGGCCGGCGGCGGAGTAGGGGGATGGCGGGATCGACCTTCCAGGCGGCGGTGCTTCGCGAGACGGGAGCACCGCTGTCCATCGAACCGCTCACCCTGGCGCCGCTTGAGCCGGGCGATGTTCTGATCCGCATGCATGCGGCCGGCCTGTGCCACACCGACCGCGAGGCGATGACCGGCGCCTTCGCTGTGCCGCTGCCGGTCGTGCTCGGGCATGAGGGCGCCGGCGTGGTCGAGGCGGTCGGGTCGGCGGTTCAGCGGGTGAAGCCGGGCCAGCATGTGGTCTGCACCATCTATGCAGCCTGCGGCCAGTGCTATTACTGCCGCCACGACCAGCCGATGCTGTGCGACATGGTGGTGCCCAACCATCGCGCGGCGACCCTGTCGGCGGGACGCAGGCGGCTGCGCGACGCTTCCGGGGCGGAGGTCGGCCATTTCCTCAGCGTGTCGTCCTTCGCCGAATACGCGGTGGTTCCGGAGGCCGCGGCCATTCCGGTGCCGGACGAGATGCCCTTCGACCGCGCCTGCCTGCTGGGCTGCAGCGTCATCACCGGCGTCGGAGCGGCGCTGCGCGTCGCCCGTGTCGGGCTGGGCGACAGCGTGGTGGTGATCGGCTGCGGCCCGGTGGGGCTGAACGTGGTGCAGGGCGCAAGGCTGGCCGGGGCCGGGGCGATCGTCGCCGTCGACCGCCGCGCCGACAAGCTGGAGCGCGCCAGTGCCTTCGGCGCCACCCACACCATGTTCGGCGGCGAGGAATTGGGCAGCGAGGAATTGGGCAGCGAGGATCTGGCGGCCCGGGTGCGCGCGATCACCGGCGGCCGCGGAGCCGACCACGCCTTCGAGGCGGCGGGCGTCATCGGCTCGCTCCAGGAGTCGGTGGACTGTACCCGGCCGGGCGGCAGCGTCACCATCCTGGGCAAGACCGATCCCAACCGGCTGGTCGAACTGCGCTTCGGCTCGATCAGCGGCGAGCGGCGCATCCTGCGCTCCAGCCTGGGCGGAGCGAAGGCGGCCGACGATTTCCCGGCCTATGCGCAGGCCTATCTCGACGGCCGGCTGCGCCTGGATGAGATGATCGACCGGCGTTTGCCGCTGGCCGCCATCAACGATGCTTTCGAGGATGTGGAGCGCGGCGATGTCATCCGCGCCGTGGTGGTGATGCATGAGTGACGACACTGTCGAGAATACCGGCACCGCCCGGCTGGAGCGCCGGGGCGCCGTCGCCATCCTGACGCTGGACGCGCCGAAGACCCGCAACGCCGTCACCGATCCGCCGGTGTTGAACCCGCTTGTCGCGGCGCTGGAGGAGGTGCGGGACGACCGCTCGGTGCGGGTGCTGGTGGTGACCGGCGCCGGCAAGGCCTTCAGCGCCGGCGGCAACATCCACGACATCCGCGACCGGCGCGGCATGTTCGGCGGCCCGGCCGATCAGGTGCGCAACGCCTACCGCGCCGGGGTCCAGCGCATCCCCCGCGCCATGGCCGATCTCGAAATCCCGGTGATCGCGGCGGTGAACGGCCCTGCCTATGGCGCAGGCTGCGATCTGGTTTTCATGTGCGACCTGCGCATCGCCGGGGAGTCGGCGCGGATCAGTTCAAATTTCGTGAAGCTGGGGCTGATTTCCGGCGATGGCGGGCTGTGGTTCCTCACGCGCGTCGCCGGTCCGGCGGTGGCCGCTGAAATGGCTTTCACCGGACGGGCGGTCGGCGGCGCGGAAGCGGCGGCCCTGGGCCTGGTGTCCCGCGTGGTGCCGGACGCCGACCTGATGCCGACGGCTCTGGCCCTGGCGGAGGAGATCGCCGCCAATCCGCCGGAAGCGGTGCGCATGACCAAGCGCATGCTGCAGCAGGCGGGCCGGGTCGATCTGTCCACCATGCTCGACATGGCGGCGGCGTTGCAGGGCATCTGCCACGCGGGAGAGGAATCCCGCCTCGCCATCGCGGCGGCGACGAAGCCCGTCTCCTGATCCGCCGAGTTTCCAGCCGCTATAAGGGCCGGCGCCGAACGACCGGCCCATCATGACGGCTCCAGCCAACCAGACAATCATCTGAACAGGGAGGGACGACCCATGATGAAACTCATGTCGCACGGAATGCTGGCCGCCACGGCCGCAGGCATCGCGCTGACGTTCGGCACGCTGCCCTGGTCGGCCGCAGCCCAGACGACCACCGCTCAATCCGCGCCTGCCCAGAAGGCGACCGGCCCGATCCGCATCGGCGTTCTGACCGACCTGTCCGGGTCGCTTGCCGACCTCAGCGGCAGCGGCAGTGTCGAGGCGGTGAAAATGGCCGTGGAGGATTTCGGCGCCTCCGTGCTCGGCCGTCCGGTGGAGGTGTTGTCCGCCGACCACCAGAACAAGGCCGACATCGGCGTGCAGATCGCCGCCGACTGGTACGACAACAAGAATGTCGAGGTGGTGATCGACCTGCCCAACTCGGCGGTGATGCTGGCGATCCAGGAGCTGACCCGGCGCAAGAACAAGATCGTCTTCGGCACCGCCGGCGGCTCGTCGGACTTCACCGGCAAGAGCTGCTCGCCCAACGGCGTCCACTGGGTCTACGACACCTATGCGCTGGCCGCCGGCACCGGGCGGACCATGGTGAAGCAGGGCGGCGACAGCTGGTACTTCATCACGCTGGATTACTCCTTCGGCCTGTCGCTGGAGCGCGACACCGCCGCCTTCGTCACCGGTGCCGGCGGCAAGGTGCTGGGTTCGGCCCGCCATCCGCTGAACAGCGCCGACTTCTCCTCCTACCTTCTGCAGGCGCAGGCGAGCGGGGCCAAGGTCATCGGGCTTGCCAACGCGGGTGGCGACCTGATCAACACCGTCAAGCAGGCGGCGGAGTTCGGCATAACGAAGCAGGGCCAGAAGCTGGCCGGGCTTCTGATGTTCCTGTCGGACATCCATGCGCTCGGTCTGGAGACGGCGCAGGGACTGGTGTTGACCGAATCCTTCTACTGGGATCAGAACGAGGAGACCCGGGCCTTTTCCAAGCGGTTCTTCGAGCGGACCGGCCGCATGCCGACCATGGTGCAGGCCGGCGATTACGGCGCGATCACGCATTACCTGAAGGCCGTGAAGGCGGCCGGCAGCATCGAAGCGCCGACCGTCATGAAGACGATGCGCGACACGCCGATCGACGACTTCATGACCAGGAACGGCCGCATTCGCGAGGATGGCCGGGTGTTGCGCGACATGTACCTGTTCGAGGTGAAGACCCCGGCGGACTCCAAGGGCAAATGGGACTATTACAAGCAGCTCGGCGTCATCGCCGCCGCCGATGCCGCCCGCCCGCTGGCCGAGAGCGACTGCCCGCTGGTCCGCAAATCCGCCGATGCCGGCAAGCCGTAACCGGCGGATCGGTTTCGGGCGCCTCCGCCCGCTTGCGTCTCCGGTCCCGGCGCGCTAAAGCCAGGATAGGAAACGCGGGCGGGCGTTGGATCGGGCCGGGCTCGAACCGGTGCCAGGAGACGGGGGCGACAGGGTGACAGAGCCGGCCAGTCAGCAGATGGGACAGCAGGCGGGAGCCCAGATCGAAACCGGATCGATGGCCGATCAGGCCTATGCTGCCATCGAGGAACTGATCGTGTCGGGCACGCTGCCGCCGCGCAGCTTCGTGTCGGAGAAGCAGATCAGCGCGCAGCTCGGCATCGGCCGCACCCCGGTGCGCGAGGCGTTGAAGCGGCTGGAGATGGACGGCCTGGTGACCATCGTCCCGTCACGCGGGATCATGGTCACCGAAGTGGACGTGAAGCTTCAGCTCTACGTGCTGGACGTGAGGCGCGAGCTGGAACGCCTCATCGCCCGGCGCGCCGCCCGTTACGCGCTTGCCCCCGAACGGGAGCGGTGCCGTGCCATCGCCGGCGAGATGCTGGAGGCGGCCCGCAACGGCGACGGCATGCGTTTCATGCATCTCGACCAGGAGGTGAACCAGCTGCTGGACCAGAGCGCCCGCAACCCGGTGGCGGCCCAGACCATCCGGCCGCTGCGGTCGCTGTCCCGCCGATTCTGGTTCCAGAATTACCATGCCCATATCGGCAGCCTGGAGGATGGGGCCAAGACCCATGCCGACCTGATGCTGGCGATCCACCGCGGCGACGCGGAGGAAGCGGCCGCCGCCTCGGACCGGCTGATGGCGTATGTCGAGGCCTACGCGCGCGAAACCCTGCGTTACCCCTTCGACGGTCCCGCGCCTCAATAAGGCGGGACGGGGCGGGGACAATGCCCGCCCCGTCCCGCCATGCCGTCAGGAGGCGGGCGCCAGCGCCTTGGTGAACTGGGCCAGATTGTGGCGCATCATGTCGACGTAGGTCGCCGCCGGGCCGTCCGCCGCCGACAGCGCATCGGAATAGACCCGCCCGCCGATGCGCGCACCGGTCTCCCGCGTGATCTGCTCCAGCAGGCGCGGATCGGCGATGTTCTCGACGAAGACCGCCTTGATCTTCTCCGTCTTGATCTGGCGGATCAGCTTGGCGATGTCGCCGGCCGCCGCCTCGGATTCGGTGGACATGCCGACAGGGGCGAGGAAGGTGACGCCGTATGCCTTGCCGTAATAGCCGAAGGCATCGTGCGAAGTGACGATCTTGCGGTCCTTGCGCGGGATCGGCTTCAGCGCGGCCTTGATCTCCGACTCCACCGCGTCGAGCTTCGCTTTGAACGCGGCGTGGTTGGCGCGCAGGGTGGCGGCCTTGTCGGGAGCGGCGGCGACAAGGCCCTTGAGGATGTTGTCGGCATAGATCTTGGCGTTGGCGACCGACTGCCAGGCGTGCGGGTCGTGGGCGCCGTGATCGTGGCCGTGATCGTGGCCGTGGTCCTCATGGCCGGCTTCGTCATGCTCCACCTCGCCGGCAATGGGCTTGACGCCGGTGCTGGTGACGGTGACCGGGCCCTTGTAGCCGGACGCCTTGACCAGCCTGTCGATCCAGCCCTCCATGCCCAGGCCGTTGACGACGACAAGCTTGGCGGCGCCGAGTGCACGCGCATCGGCGGGGGTCGGTTCATAGACATGGGCGTCGCCGTCTGGGCCGACCAGCGTCGTCACCGCGACCTCGTCGCCGCCGATCTGGCGGACCATGTCGCCGAGAATGGTGAAGGTGGCGACCACCTTCACCGGTTCGGCCATGGCGGGAAGCGCGAAAAGCGCCATCGCCATCGCCAGGGAAGCGGCGAATGAACGTTTCATCGGGAAGTCTCCTTGGAAGGAAGCACGGACATCAGGCCTCCAGATGCCGGCCGGGAAACCAGCGCGTCCGCAGGCTGCCGACCGGCCCCAGCGCCAGCGACAGCAGGTAGCCGGCCCCGGCGACCAGGACGATGGACGGCCCGGACGGCAGATTGAGGTGGAAGGACAGCAGCAGGCCGCCGATGCCGGACGCGAAGGCGAGCGCCATGGCGGTCAGCGCCAGCGTGGCGATGCCCTCGGCCCAGAAGCGCGCCGAGGCGGCCGGCAGCATCATCAGCCCCACCGCCATCAGCGTGCCCAGCGCCTGGAAGCCGCCGACGAGGTTGAGGACCACCAGCACCAGGAAGACGAGGTGGCACAGCGCGCCCAGCCGCCCTCCCGTGCCGCCGGCCGCGCGCAGGAAGCCGGGATCGAAGCATTCCACGACGAGCGGGCGGTAGAGCAGGGCCAGCGTCAGCAGCGTGACGGTGGCGATGCCGGCGACCAGCAGCAGACCGGCATCGTCCACTGCCAGGATGGTGCCGAACAGCACATGCATCAGGTCGACGTTGCTGCCGCGCAGCGAGACGATCAGCACCCCGCCGGCCAGCGAGATCAGGTAGAAGGCGGCGAAGCTGGCATCCTCGCGCGAGGCGGTCACCCGCGACACCAGCCCGGCGAGCAGCGCCACCGCCAGCCCGGCGAGAAAGCCGCCGATGCTCATCGCCCACAAGGACAGGCCGGCGGCGAGAAAGCCGATGGCGGCGCCGGGCAGCACGGCATGGGACATGGCGTCGCCCATCAGGCTCATCCGCCGCAGCACCAGCAGAACCCCCACCGGGCCGCATCCGAGCGACAGCGCCAGACAGGCGGCGAGCGCCCGCCTCATGAAGCCGAACTCCAGGAAGGGGGCGGCGGCGACGTCATAGAGGGTCATGGCGCTGACCTCCGGCAAAGCGCGGCCTTGTCGTCCCAGGATTCCGCCATCGCACGGGCGCGGACGAGGTTGGCGGGAGCCAGTGCGTCGGCGGTTCGGCCCCAGGCGATCGGCTCGCGCGCCAGCAGAAGCGTGTCGGGGAAATGGCTGCGGACCTGCTCCAGATCGTGCAGCACGGCGACCACGGTGCGCCGTTCGCCATGCCAGCGCCGCACGACCCCGAGCAGATCGGCTGTCGTCCTGGCGTCGATGGCGGTGAAGGGCTCGTCGAGCAGGATCAGGCGGGCATCCTGCAGCAGCAGGCGGGCGAACAGCACGCGCTGGAACTGGCCGGCCGACAGGGCGGCGATGGGACGCCGCTCGAAGCCGGACAGGCCGACGGCGGCCAGCGCCTCCCCGGCCTGCCGCGTCAGGGCAGGCCCTATGGAGCGGAACAGACCGACCCGCCGCCAATGTCCGAGCAGGACGGTGTCGAGCACATCGATGGGAAAATCGCGTTCGATCTCGGCCTGCTGCGGCAGATAGGCAATGTCGGCGGCGGTCAGTCCGTGCAGCGTCACCCGGCCGTCGAGGGGGCGCAGCGCGCCGACGATCGCCTTGAGCAGGGTGCTCTTGCCGGCACCGTTGGGGCCGACCACGGCGGTGAGCGAACCCTCCCGGAAGCCGCCGGACAGATGGTGGACCGCCGGATGCCGCCGGTATCCCAGAGTGAGGTCGGTCAGGCGGATGAGCGGATTAGCCAGTGCGTCAGCGGTGGTCGATGCCATGTCAGATCGTCCGGTCCAGTGGTCAATCCAGCGCCCAATCCAGCGCCCAATCCAGCGCCCAGGCGACCGTCAGCCACAGGAGGGCACACAAAAGAGCGGCGGCGGCGATCCGGCTCAGCGCGGAGGCGGCCAACGGCGAGCGGGAGCGGTCAGTGATCATTATGGTCCAGGCAGAGCAGCAGGCGGCGCGCACCGGACGGGTCGGCCGGCGGCGAGCGATGGACGAGACCGCGCCCGCGGTTGCCGGGCCATGCCTCTCCCTTCAGCAGGGCGACATGGCCGGCACGGAGCATCTGGATGCGGCGCGGATCGGACAGCACGGCATCGTTGTCGCCACGGCCCAGTGCCGGGCGGGTGACCGCCCCGTCGGGCAGCCACTGCGTGCCGGCACCCCGGTAGGTGCAGAGCAGGCGGAGGCCGACATGATCGACATGGAAAAACCGGCAGCCGTCACCGGACATGCTGTCCAGGCGAAGCCGGATCGCAGTGCATCCGAGGATGCCCGCATACACCGTCACCAGATGGACGATGTCGTCGAACAGCGGCCCCGCGTTCCAGCGCGACGGCAGGGCGGCGGCCAGATCGGCGGTCACCTCATCCGGTGTCGTCGCGAGTTGGAAGGACGGCCAGTCCTGTTCCGCGAGCTGGGCGCACTGTCCGGAGATCCCGGCCGGCAACCGGCGGCGCCAGACAGCCAAGTTAACGTCGAAGCGCCGGATGACCGATAAGGCGTTGGCAGTACGGCACCGGGCTGGCTGGCCATGTCCCTTCGGACCGGCGGACGGCCGCATGGTGACGGGGGCCGGAGAATTGGGAAGGCTTTGCATGCGGCCTCGGCGGAAAACGGCAATGCCGCAGTAATGTTATATCATAACATATATTGCAAGCGCGTTCTTGCTCCGCCCGGCCCTGCTGACCGCGCTGCTGGTGGCGCGGCGCCTCCGGGGCTTTCGGTTACTTCGCCAACCTGTCGGTCCAGCACGAGGTTGCAGGGCCGACGTCACTGGAGAATCTGGTGCAGGAAGCTGCGCGTCCGTTCGTGACGCGGGGAGGCGAAGAACTCGTCGGGCCCGGCGCATTCGACGATCCGTCCCGCATCCATGAAGACCACCCGGTCGGCGACGCGGCGGGCGAAGCCCATCTCGTGCGTCACCACGATCATGGTCATGCCGTCCTCGGCCAACGACACCATGGTCTCCAGAACCTCCTTCACCATCTCCGGATCGAGCGCCGAGGTCGGCTCGTCGAACAGCATCACCTGCGGCTCCATGCACAGGGCGCGGGCAATGGCCACCCGCTGCTGCTGCCCGCCGGAAAGCTGGCCGGGGAATTTCGTCGCCTGCTCGGCGATGCGGACGCGCCGCAGCAGCTGCATCGCCCGGTCCTCGGCCTCCCGGCGCGGGGTGCCGCGCGCCAGCATCTGCGGCAGGGCGCAGTTGTCGAGGATCGACAAATGGGGGAACAGGTTGAAGTGCTGGAACACCATGCCGACGCCGCGGCGGACGGCATCGATGTTGCGCACGCTGTCGGTCAGTTCCACCCCGTTGACGGCGATGCGGCCGGCCTGATGCTCCTCCAGCCGGTTGATGCAGCGGATCAGCGTCGATTTGCCGGACCCCGACGGGCCGCAGACGACGATGCGTTCTCCCGCCGCCACGGTCAGGTCGACCTTCGAGAGCACCTGGAAGGTGCCGTACCATTTGTCGACCGCCTCAATCAGGATGGCGGGGCTCGCGGCAGCGGGGGCAAGGGAGGGTACAGGCATGGGGGAGGTCATCAGCGCAGATCCTTTTCCTGGACGCGGCCTTCCAGCCAGCGGGCGTAAAGCGAGATGGCGAAGCAGATGAGGAAATAGACCGCCCCCACGAACAGGTAGCTTTCCGCATAGGGGGCCGGCCAGACGGGGTCGGAGGCGGCGGTGCGCGCGGCGCTCAGCATGTCGAAGACGCCGACGATCAGCACCAGGCTGGTGTTCTTGACCATGACGATGGCGGTGTTGGTCAGCGGCGGGATGACCTTCTGGATCGCCTGGGGCAGCACGACATGCCACACCGCCTTCCACACCGGGATGCCGAGCGCGCGGGCGGCCTCCATCTGTCCGCCGGGGACGCCCTGCAGGCCGCCGCGGATCACCTCCGCCAGATAAGCCGCGGCGAAGATGGTCAGGGCGGCGAGCGTGCGGCCCAGCTTGTCGACCGACCAGCCGGCGGGCAGCAGCAGCGGCATCATGATCGAGGAGATGAAGAGCAGCCCGACCAGCGGCATGCCACGGATGGTCTCGATCACCAGCACCGACAGGAAGCGCGGGACCGGCACCTTGGAGCGGCGGCCGAGCGCCAGCGTGACGGCGACCGGAAACCCCAGCCCCAGCGAGAGGATCGCCAGCAGCAGCGTGACCGGCAGGCCGCCCCAGTTGGCGGTGGAGACGAAGGGCAGGCCGGTGAAACCGCCCCACATCAGCGCCAGCATCGCGCCGATTGCCACCCCCCAGGCCATCAGCAGGCGGCGCCCCCAATGGCGGGGCGGCAGCGACACCAGAACCATTGCCAGAACCAGCCCGATCACGGCCAGCGGCCGCCACTGCTCGTCGGCCGGATAGACGCCGAACAGGATGAAGCGGATCTTGGCGGCGACCAAGGCCCAGCAGGCACCGCCGGCACCACAGCGGCCGGGATCGGCCGTGCTCCACACGGCATCCAGCACGCCCCAGCGCAGCGCCGGCAAAAGCGCCAGGACGAGGGCGCCGGTCATCACGGTCAAGCCGGCCGCGAGCAGGTCGCCGAACAGGATTTGCAGGATCGGGGTGCGGCGGCGCTTCGGCGGTCCGTCCGCTGCCGCGGCGGGAATGGCGGTGGTCATGGTCATGATCGGAAACTCTCCCATCGGCCGGCTCATCGCGTGACACTCATCGCGTGACCAGTGCGGTTCTGGCGTTGCACCAGTTCATCAGCAGCGAGACCGCGGCGCCGATGGTCAGATAGACGGCGAGCAGGATGGCGATGCTTTCCAGCGCCTGGCCCGTCTGGTTGATGACGGTGCCGATCACCAGCCCCAGTTCCGGGAAGCCGACGGCAAGCGCCAGGGTGGAATTCTTGACCGTCGAGAGATATTGCGTGGTCAGCGGCGGGATGATGACCCGCAGGGCCTGCGGCATGACGATCCGCATCAGCGTCTGCCGCTCGCTGAGGCCGAGCGCCCGCCCGGCCTCCCACTGGCCGCGGCCGACGGCGTCGATGCCGCCGCAGATGATCTCGCCGATGAAGGCCGCGGTGTAGAGCACCAGCCCGACCATCAGCGCCGCGAATTCCGGCGACAGCCGCATCCCGCCGCTGAAGTTGAAGCCGCGCAGTTCCGGCAGGCTCGCCGCGGCGCCGATGCCGGTGGCCCAGGCGAGGGCCAGGACAGCCGCCGCCGCTCCGATGGCGGGCAGGGCAGGGGCCGTCCGGCCTTGCCGGCGCAGCCGCCGGGCCAGCACCGCCGCGGCCACGAGGATGGCCGCCGTCCCCGCCGCGAAGCCCCAGCCGTTGCCGCTCCACTCGATGCCCGGCAGATAGAGACCACGCTGCGACAGATAGACGTAGGGCAGGGGGTGCAACGCGTTGCGCGGGGCCGGCAGGGCCGTGGTGGCGAGCGCGTACCAGAACAGCAACTGCACGATCAGCGGCGTGTTGCGGACCGCCGTGACGAAGACGCCGGCCACTCCCGACAGCATCGGGTGCCTGGCCCGCCGGGCCAGTCCGACGAACAGGCCGAGCAGGGTGGCGGACAGGATCGCCATCGCCGAGATCAACAGGGTGTTGCCGATCCCGACCACATAGGCCCAGGCGAAGCTGTCCATCGGACTGTAGGGAACCACGCTTTCCGAGATCGGAAAGTTGGCCGGGCGGGCGAGGAAGTCGAAACCGACGCGGATGCTGCGGACGGCCAGATTCTCCACCGTGTTGGCGGCGAGCCAGACCAGGGTCCCGACGAAGAGGAGCAGCAGAAGCGCCTGACCGGCCCAGGCCCGGAGGCGCGGGCTGTCCCAAAGGGCAGTGAGCTGGGTGGCGATCTGGGCGGCGAGCATGGGCCAATCTCCCGGTTGCCGTGCGGATGCGGGGGGCTTACTGGAAGGCCAGCGGGAACATCAGCCCGCCGTCGCGGAACAGGCGGTTGTAGCCGCGGTCGATCTTCAGCGGGCTGCCGGCGCCGAGATTGCGGTCGAAGACCTCGCCATAGTTCCCGAGCTGCCTGACGATGTTGTAGGCGAATTTGTCGTCCAGCCCGATCGCCGTGCCGTTGCCGGGCTCCACCCCCAGGAAGCGGCGGATGCGCGGATCGCCGGAGCCGAGCTTCTGGTCTATGTTGGCCTGGGTGATGCCGAACATCTCCGCCGCGGTCAGAGCCTGGAACGACCAGGTGACGATGTCCATCCACTGGTCGTCGCCATGCCGCACCGCCGGGGTCAGCGCATCCATGTAGGGGGAAGCCGGGAAGATGACGTAGTCGGCCGGGTTCTTCGCCTGGGTGGCGCGGATGGAGGCGAGTGCCGCCGCGTCGGTGATCAGCGCGTCGCAGCGGCCGGAGAAGAAGGCCTGCCGCAGCGCCGACACGCTGTCGAAGACCACGGTCGTCAGCCCGAGCTGATGCTCGCGCGACACGTCGTTCACCACCACTTCTGTGGTCGAGCCGGTCTGGACGCACACCGACGCGCCCTTCATGTCCTGAACCTTGGTGACGCCGAGGTTTTTCGGCATCAGGAATCCGGTGAACTCGTAATAGTTGGGGGTGGTGAAGTTGATGCCGTTGCCGTCGCGCTGAATGGTCCAGGTCAGGGTGCGGGGCAGGATGTCGATCTCGCCGCTCTGCAGGGCCGGGATCCGCTGCTGGCCGCTGAGCGGCACGAATTCCGCCTTGTCCTTGTCGTTGAACACGGCGACCGCCACCGCGCGGCAGGTCTCGACGTCCAGACCGCGCCAATAGCCCTTGTCGTCCGGCGCGCTGAAGCCGATGGTGCCGGAGCTGGCGGCGCAGATCACCTTGCCGCGCGCCTTCACGGCGTCGAGCGTGGTGCCGGCCTTCGCCGGAAGCGTCGCCGCGGCGAAGGCCAGGATTGCCGTGGTTGTTGCAATGGCAAGGCGGGCGGCGCGGCGCCGGCCGGATGTCTGTTCGGTCATGCGGGAAACCCCTGTTCGTCGTCTTGCTTGTTGTCCGCCCGCCCTCCGGCGGCCTTTACAATCCGGCCGCCTTCAGGCGGCCTGCGCCCCGGCCGTCCGTGCGGCGATGTCGTCGAGGAAGGCGGTGAGGTCGTCGTGCAGGTCGGACGAATCTTCCAGCCCGACGCTGATGCGCAGAATCAGATCCTCGCCGGCCCATGGCCGTGCAGTGCGGTTGCGCCTGACCGGCATCGGCGCCATCAGGCTGCGGGTGCCGCCCCAGGAGGCGCCGATGGCAAAGGTCCGTAGCACGTCGAGCGCCGGCGAGACGTGGGGAGTCGCCGCGGGCGTGAACACGACGCTGAAGACGCCGCTGGCTCCCAGGAAGTCGCGCTTCCACACGGCATGGCCGGGAGAGGCGGGGAGGGGGGGATACAGCACCTCCGCCACCAGCGGATGACCGGCCAGCCGTTCGGCCAGAGCCGTCGCCCCGTCGGACGCCTGCCGCATCCGCACACCCAGCGTCTCCATCCCCCGCAGCACCAGCGAGGCATCGTCGGGCGAAACGCCGATCCCGTAGCGGCCGAGAGCGCTGCGGATCGGCGCGATCAGGGCCTCGTTCCGTACGGTGAGGGACCCCATCAGCAGGTCGGAATGGCCGCCGATATACTTGGTCAGCGCTTCCGTCACCAGATCGGCGCCATGGTCCAGCGGCTTGAAGTTCAGCGGGGTGGCCCAGGTGTTGTCGCAGCCGACCAGCGCGCCATGGCGGTGCGCCACCGCCGCGATGGCCGGCAGGTCCTGGACCTCCATCGTGGTGGAGCCGGGCGATTCGCACCACACGACCTTGGTTCGTCCGTCGATCCGCCGTTCCAGATCGGCGACGGAGGTCGGGTCGTAATAGTCGACCGCGATGCCGAACCTGACCAAATCCCGGTTGGCGAAGTCGCGCACCGGGGGATAGGAGGTGTCGGCGATCAGCATCCTGTCGCCCGCCTGCAGGAAGGGCAGGACGGCAAAACTGTTGGCGGCCTGTCCCGACGGGAGAAGAAAAGTCCAGGCGCCATTCTCAAGCGCCGTCATCTTGGCTTCCAGCGTTCTTGTGGTAGGCGTGCCGTAGAGGCCATAGGTATATCCGGTGTGCCCGCGGTCCCCGCGTGTCGCATAGCCTTCGGCATTGGCGAAGACGATTGTCGATCCACGGTGAACGGGCACGCTGAGGCTATCGAATCCTTCGGTGGCGACCGAAGGATTCACCACGCATTGGGTGAGATCTTTCATGGGAGGCGTCCTTTGACTGACACCCCCGATTTGATGCCACCGGCCCTATTTCGTCCAATATTGATTTCCAGCTAGTCTATTCTCCTGGGTTATAGGGGGGATGCCATGAATCTGCGGCAGGTCGAGGTGTTCCACGCGGTGATGACCAACGGCACCGCGTCGCGTGCGGCCGAGGTGCTGCGCATTTCGCAGCCGGCCGTCAGCAAGGCGATCCAGGAGTTGGAGCGGGAGATCGGCTTCCCGCTGTTCCACCGCGCGAAGGGGCGCATGATTGCGACGGAGGAGGCGCGCCTGTTCTTCCAGGAGGTGTCCTCGTCCTTCTCGGGCCTGATCCATCTGCGCGCCGCCGCCGCCCGCATCCGCGATTTCGGCTCGGGCGAAATCCGGGTCGCCTGCCAGTCGGCGATCAGCACCACCGTCCTTCCGAAGGCACTGCGCGCTTTCCAACTGCGGCATCCCGATGTGTCGATCACCGTGCAGGCGCGCATGTCGTCGGTGGTGAAGGACCTGATCGCCTCCGGCCAGTTCGACGTCGGGCTGGCGGCCGACGAGATCGACGTGACGGGGGTGGATGCGACGCTGTTCATGCAGCAGCGCCTGGTGATCGCGGTCCCGGCCGGCCATCCGCTGGCAGAGCGCAAGGTCCTGCATCCCGCCGACCTTCACGGCACGCCCTTCATTGCCCTCGCTCCGGAGGACACCGCGCGCCGCCGGCTCGACGGGGTGCTGGCCGCCCATGGCGTGATGCCGAAGATCGTGCTGGAGACTCCTTATTCGACGACGGTCTGCGCCATGGTGCAGGCCGGCATCGGCTGCGGTCTGGTCAGTCCGCTGACCACCGAACCCTATCTCGGCCGTGGTCTGGTCGCCTGCGCGTTCGAGCCGGTGATCCGGTCGCGCACCCTGCTCCTGCTGCCGCCGAACCGCCGTCCATCCCGCATCGTCGCCGACTGCATCGAGGAATTGATGGCCTTCTCGTCCACCGGGGCGGATGCCTTCGAGTGAAGGCAGGACGGCTTGTGCAGCGCACATGCTCGATATATTCTCACGCTCGATATATTCTTTTGAATATAACGTATCCCTCATCCGGGAACCGGGGCGTGGAGAGCGAGCGATGAAGCCACCCATCGTCATAGTTGGCAACGGAACGCCATGGCTACGGCTGGGCCGCGTCCAGCTGACCGCTGGGCAATGCGGCCTGATCACCGGCCCCACCGGCACCGGCAAGACCAGCGTGCTGCGGGCGCTTGCCGGGTTGCCGGGACATGACGGACGGGTGATGGCGGTCGAAGGCGGCATCGCCGTGCCGAGGGGGATCGTCTGTCCGGTCGCCTTCGTGCCGCAAATCCCCGACGTTCCCCTGCGCTCCGGCCCGGTGGAGGCCGCACTGACGGCCGGCCTCCGCACCCACCTCCCGCCGAGCGGGGAAAGCGCGGCACGGATCGCCGATGCCCTGCGCGAGGTCGGGTTGGAGGGTGCAGCCGGCCGCCGGATCGAGACGCTGTCGATGGGAGAACGCCACCGCCTCGCCATTGCCGCCGCCCTGGCAGCCGATCCGGCGGTGCTGCTGCTCGACGAGCCCTTCGCCCTGCTGGACGATGCCGGGGTGCAGATGCTGCGTTCCGTCATCCGCCGGCGGCTCGCCATCGGGCGCATCCTGCTGGTCAGCGAACACCGGCCGGACCGGCTGACCGGCCTGCCCGCCGTCCATCTGCACATGCCGGCCCCGGCCGGACGCGTGGCGCCGCCCGTTCCCGGCGAGACTGTTCCGGGCGGGGACGTTCCAGGCGAGGAGGGCAGGAGCACGGCGGAGGCGCCGGTCCTGCATGCCGAAGGGCTGCGGGTTCCACGCGGCGACGGCACGCCCTTGTTCGACCGGCTTGCGATGATGGTGCCGGCGGGGCGGCGTTTCCATCTCAGCGGCGTCAACGGGGCAGGGAAGAGCAGGCTGCTGCGCTGCCTGATCGGTGCGGAACCGCTGGAGGACGGCACCGTCACCGTTACCGACCTGCGCAACCCCAGCCCGCGCGACCTGCCGGGCCGCGTCGGTTTCTTGCCGCAGTATCCGCCGCGTCATTTCTTCGCCGAGACGGTGCGGACGGAGATCGGCTTCGCCCTGACCCGCGCCGGCCTGCGCCCACCCGACCGGGCCGAACGGGTGGGCCGGGCGATTGCGCAGTTCGGTCTCGCCCCGCTGGCGGACCGCGCGCCGCAGAGCCTCAGCGTCGGAGAGCGCCAGCTCGTGGCGTTGGCCGGTCTGGTGGCGGGACGGCCCCGCCTGTTTCTGCTCGACGAGCCGCTGAGCGGACTGGACCTGGGGCGTGCCGCCCATGCCTTGGCTGTGCTGGCGGCTGCCGCCCGAAACGATGGCTCCGCTGTTCTTCTGGCGAGCCACGGCGCGCTACCGCTCTCCGGCTGGGCCGACCGCAGCCTGCGCCTGGAAAACGGCCGCCTGCACGCACTGGCCTGAGGCTACCGAGCTTATGCGACGCCGCATAACGCAAGAAGCCGATGCGCGTCGGCTGTCGGCCGCGGGCTCAGATGACGGGGAAGCTGCACTTCAGGATAGAACCTACCCCCAGCCCTTACAAAAACGCATAATGTATATTATGTAAATTCAGCCCATTCGTCTTAAACCGCTTAATGGTTCCGTCAGCCCCCGCGCCGGAACTGGAGAACTGGCGCGAGAACCGACAGCGGCGGATGAAGCGCTTCACGTCAGCCCGGCGGCAAGGCGGCAAGGCGATGCATCGCCTCGGCCTGTTTCTCAGGCAAGCCCCAGCAGGCGGCGGGCGTTGCCGCCGAGGATCTTCGCGCAGTCTGTGTCGGTCAGGTCGGATGCCAGGATCTCCAGCAGGGGGAAAGGAACACTGAACAGTTTGGGCGAGGAGTAGAAATCCGTGCCCAGCAGCAGCCTGTGCGCTCCGGCCTCGCGCACGAAACGCTCGATCATGTGGGAAACCGTAACCATCACCCCGGTGTCGAACAGGATGTTCGGATGACGCCGCGCGATGTGCGGCATCCAATGCGCGAAATCGGGGGACGAGAAGGCGTCCAGTGCCACGAACTGCACGTCGCGGAAGCGTTCGGCCAGCACCTCCAGCTTCCATGGCGATTCCAGTTTCGAATCGCCGATAATGTGGATGAAGGCCGGCACGCCGTGATGGCGCACGCGCTCCAGCAGCGCGTCCATGCGCGGATGGTCGATGGCGCAGCCCTGGAAGCGATGGTGCCAGACGATGCCCTTCATCCCGAGGACCTGGATGCAACGGTCGATCTCGTCCAGCGCCGCATCCCCTTCGAGCGGCGATACGGTGGCGAGCGCCGCCGGAAAACGGTCGCTCCAGCGATCGCGGTATTCGGCGATGGAATCGTTGACCCGGCAGGTGTCGGCGATGCCGTTCGGCGCCTGATAGCCGTTCGACGGCATCAGCAGGGCCTGGGCGATGCCGTGGCGGTCCATGAAGGCGATCCGCTGTTCGGCATCCGCCGCCATCCCCTCGCCTGCCCCGCCCCCATTTGCGCCGACAATGTCGAGCGAGCCGACATGGTGATGCAGGTCGAAGACCTGGAAGGATTTGGCGTCACGCATCCGATGTCCTCCAGAATTCGCTGTAATCGGGTCGCCGCCGGTCGCGGAACGCCCCCAGCCCCTCCGCCCATTCGCCGGGAGGCAGCTCGGCCAGCATCGTGCGCACCGCCGTCCAGTCGAGGGGGGCTGCGCGGCGCACCGCGCGCTTGACCGTGGCGATGGCCCCCGCGGCGTCCCGTCGGTGATTGCGCGCGCCAGTTCCACCGCGCTGTCCACGGCGTTTCCGGGCGGGACGACGCGGGAGACCAGCCCCAGCGCCGCGGCCTCCTCCGCCCCGATGCGGCGGCGGGTCAGGATCAGGTCCAGGGCGTGGCGCGGGCCGGCGATCTGCGCCAGCCGCGCCAGCCCGGTGTTGGGCACCACCCCCAGCCCCAGTTCGGGCAGCGCGAAGACGGCATCCGCCGCTGCGACGACCAGATCGCAGCACAACGACAGCTCGAACCCGCCGCCGAGCGCCCGGCCATGGACGGCGGCGACGGTCGGGCGGGGATGGCCGTCCAGCCGCTCGAACACATCCATCGGCGTCGGCCCAATCGGCGTCGTCCCACTGGGCGCCGGCGTCATCCAGCCGGCGTCCAGCAGGTCGCCGATGTCGGCCCCGGCGCAGAAGGACGGGCCGTCGCCGGCAATGACCAGGGCTGCGGCCTGACACGCCTCGGGCCGGTCGAGCGTGGCGAGAAGGTCGGCCACCAGATCGGCGGCCAGCGCGTTGTGGCGGTCGGGCTTCGCCAGGGTGATCAGCCCGACCGTTCCGCGCCGTTCGAAGCGGACCGTCATCTCACGGCGCCGGATAGACGAGCTTGCCGCTCGCCTTGGCCGCCGGATAGACGATCTCCTCGCCCTCCTTGCGGTGCTGGACGATGACCATCGTCTCGTCCGACAGAAGCTGGTGCAGCCCGCCGCCCTCCGATGGCCGGTAGCCGATCTTGCCGTAGGGGGTGTCGAAGGTGGCGGTGGAGAGCGCCTGGCGCACCTTGTCCTGGTCCAGCGTGCCGGCGCTTTCGATGGACCTGGCCAAGGTCATCATGCCGACATAGCCCTGGGGAAAGACGGGAGCGATGGTCTGGCCCTTGGCCTCCACCTTGCGGATCAGCTCGGCGGCGGCCGGGGTGCGGTCGGCGGTGGACCATTCGGTGATCATGGTCAGCCCCTCGCTCATGTCGCCGTAGTCGGCGCGGCGGTCGCCGGCCGACACCACCATGGTCAGCTTCGGCTTGATCCCCAGGCTCTTCATCTGGCGGACGAGCTGGAGGTTGTCGCCCGAATAGCCGACGGAGAAGAAGGCGTCGGGGTTCAGCGACTTGACGCGGGTCAGAACCGGCGAGAAGTCGGGCGAGCCGGATTTGAACGGCTCCTTCATCACCAGCTTGATCCCGGCCTTGGTCAGATATTCCTCGGCATATTTGGCGGCGTCGGCGCCGTAGAGCCCGTCCTCATAGGCCAGAGCCACCGTCTTGACCTTGGGATCGATGGAGGCGAGGAAACTCGAAGCCGCCTTCTGGCGGTGATAATCCCAGATGTAGACATGATGGTACCAGTCCTCCGTGCCGAAGGTCTTTTCCAGCCGGACGGACGAGGAACCGGTGTGGATGAACAGCGGCTTGTAGCGCTTGACGCTGGAGAGCAGGGCGAAATCGGCCGTGCTGCCGTAGCCGCCGACGAAGGCGTAGACCTTGTCCTCGGTCACCATCTTCGAGGCGATGGTGGCGGCGGTGTTGGGTTCGCTCTTGGTGTCTTCGATCAGCAGGGAGACCGGCCGGCCCAGCAGGCCGCCGGCCGCGTTGATCTCGTCCGCCGCGAACTGGACGCCGGCCAGGATGGTCTGGCCGCCCACCGCCAGCACGCCGGTCAGCGGCAGCGGCACGCCGATCCGGATCGGCTCCGCCGTCTGCGCGGCGGCCGGGGTTGGCCCGGTCATCGCCAGCGCGGCGATGCCCAATGCTGCGGCGCCGGCCGCCAGCCGTTTCACGAAGCGCATGGTTTCCTCCTGTTTTTATGGTCGTTGTCCGCGGGTGGTCTCCGCCGGTTCAGCCGGCGGCGGCGCGTTCGAAGAAGGGGTATCGGCGCTCGCCGATCCGGGGGAAGACGACGGACACGGCATCGCCGCTCCGCACGGCCGCAGCATCGCCGCCGATCAGCCGGCTGACCATCCGCGGGCCTTCGGCCAGATCGACCAGCACCACCGTGTAGGGAAGCTGGCTGTCCCACGCCCCGCCCTGGAAGGCGACATGGACATGGCTGTGCGAGAAGACGGTGCCCCGGCCCGACATCCGCTGCCAGCCGAGGCCCGGGTCGCCGCAGAGCGGGCAATGCCGGCGCGGGTAATAGAAGAGATGGCCGCAGCGTCCGCATCTGGGGAACAGCAGCTCTCCCCGGTCGCAGGCGTCCCAGAAGGGAGCGCTGGCCCCGGTCGGGTTCGGCGGGGTGGCGAGCATATCCAGCATCAGGGCTTCTCCAGAATCATGGCGCCGCAGACCGAGAAGATGCCGCCGTTGCCGCTGACCAGCGCCCGGCGCGCGCCCTCCACCTGCCGCCGCCCGGCCTCGCCGCGCAGCTGGCGCACCGCCTCGGTGATGTGGAGCATCCCGCCGATGTGGGCCTGGGACAGCAGGCCGCCATGCGGGTTCAGCGGCCAGCGGCCGCCGAGATATGGCGCCCGACCGGACCAGCGCCCCGCCTTCGCCCGGCCGGGCGAAGCCCAGCGCTTCCAGCGACACCAGGACCGAGATGGTGAAGGCGTCGTGCAGGTTGGCGAGCTGGATGTCCTCCGGCCCCATCCCCGCCGCCTCATAGGCGTCGGCACCGGCGGCAGCCATCCCGAGGTCCGGAATGTCCGGCATCAGGGTCACCGAGTTGTGGGTGGTCTTCATGCCGATGGCGCGGATGGCGACGCTGCGGCCGCGGCCCTGCGGCGTCCGTCCGGCCCGCGTCAGAACCAGCGCGCCGCCGCCGTCCGACACCAGCGAGCAGTCGAACAGGCGCAGCGGGCTGCTGATGAGGCGGCTGGCCCGGTAATCCTCCAGCGTCATCGGCTTGCGCATCTGCGCGTTGTCGTTCAGCAGGGCGTGGCGGCGCGTGACCAGGGCGACCGCCGCCAGATCCGCGTCGGTGGCGCCGTAGAGGTCGAGATAGCGCTGGGCGAGCAGGGCGTAGGGGATGACCATGCCGTGCAGGCCGAACGGCTCCTCCCACTCCTCCCCGCCCAGCAGATTGTGCATGTGCAGGCCCTGGGCGCCGGCGGGGCGGCCGGTCAGGGCGTTCTCGCCATAAACGCAGGCGGCCACGTCGCAATAGCCGCTTTCGATGGCCCAGACCGCCTGCTGCAGCATGGTCATGCCGGTGACGGTGCCGCCGACATCGACCGTGCAGGCGAAGCGGGGGGCCACGCCCAGATGCTCGGCCAGCGTGGACGAGAACATGCTGTTGGGGGTGGCGTAGGGATCGAGGTTGATCAGCCCGTCGAGATCGGACAGGGCGAAGCCCGCGTCGCGCAGCGCCGCGAGAACCGCCGCCGCCTGGATTTCGACCGGCGACCAGCCGGGCAGGCGACCGACGGGGGTTTCGCCGATGCCCGCGATGACGACGTCGGAACCGACTGCCGGCATGGGGTGTGCTCCGTTTCCGCTGCGTCAGATGCCCAGATAGGCGCTGCGCAGCTTCTGATGGTTGACGACCTCGGCCATCGGTCCGGAGAGGGCGGTCCGCCCCTCCTCCAGCACGACGCAATGGTCGGCGATGTGGGTGGCGTAGCCGACGTTCTGTTCGGCCATGACGATGGCGCAGCCGGTCTCGCGCTTGATCTTGGCAAGCGTCACGAACAGCTCCTCGACGATGATCGGGGCCAGCCCGGCCGACGGTTCGTCCAGGATCAGGGCCGACGGCTCGGCCATCAGGGCGCGGCCGATCGCCAGCATCTGGCGCTGGCCGCCGCTCATGGTTCCGGCGATCTGGCGGCTGCGGTCGCGCAAGATCGGGAAATAGCCGCACACCATGTCGCGCAGCTGCCCGTAAGGTGCCTGCCGCCGCCGGCCCGCCGCGGCGCCATGGGCACCCAGCAGATTGTCCTCGACGCTCAGGTTCGGGAAGCAGCGCGCCCCGTCCGGCACCAGCACCACGCCATGGGCCGGAAGCTGCCACGGCGCGCAGCCGCTCAGGTCCTCGCCGTCCAGCGCCAGATGGCGGCCGCTGGTGGCGACGGTGCCGGCGAGCGCCCGCAGCGCCGTGGTCTTGCCGGCGCCGTTGGAGCCGAGGATGACGAGCATGTGCCCGCTCTCCACCGCGATGTCGAGCTGGTGGAGGACGCGCAGGCGGTCGTAGGAGGCGCCGCCGATCCGTCCGACGAAGCGGCTCATGCGGCGAACCCCTTGCCGAGATAGGCTTCCCGCACCGCCTGGTCGGCCAGCACCGTGGCCGGCGCCCCTTCGGCCAGCAGGCGGCCGTTGTTCAGCACCACGACGCGGTGGCACAGGGTGGTGATGACGCGCATCAGATGCTCGATGATCACGATGCTGATCCCCTGTTCGTGGACATTGCGGATGAGGCCCATCACCTCCACCGAATCCTCGTGCGACAGGCCGGCCATCGCCTCGTCCAGCAGCAGGAGGTCGGGCGCACAGGCGAGCGCGCGGGCAATCTCCAGCCGCCTGAGGTCGGTCACCGACAGGTCGCCGCAGAAGCGGCGGAACAGCGGCCCCAGCCCGCAGAAGGCGGCGATGGCGGCGGCGTCGCCCAGCCCCGGCAGCCGGTGGCGGTCGCGCCCGGCATAGAGCAGCGGAACCGACAGCACCTCCTCGACGGTCAGGGTTGGGGGGACACGCGGGATCTGGTAGGTGCGGGCCATCCCGGCGCGGACGATCCGGTCGGGGCGCCGCCCGGTCACGTCGCCGCCATGCAGGCGGATGCGTCCGCCGCGGACGGGAAGCTGGCCCGACACGGTGTTGACCAGCGTGCTCTTGCCCGAGCCGTTGGGGCCGATCAGGCCGGTGATCTCGCCCGCCGCGATGGACAGCGACACCCCGTCGAGCGCCTTCAGGCCGCCGAAGGCCACGGTCAAATCCTCGACCGTCAGGATCGCGCCGCCGGATTGCGGTGCAGACCGCCGGGTGGGATCGGGAGAGGCTGTGTCAGGCATGGCGTTCCCGCTCCTTCTTCTTCTCGCCGGCCGCGGTGCGGCGCCCGGCCAGCGTTCCGGCCTTGCGCAGCAGGCCGACGATCCCCTGCGGCATGCCGATGACGAACAGGATGATCACGGCGCCGTAGACCACCTGATAGCCGGTGCCGCCGATGACCGAGCGGGCCACCTCCTCCAGCGCCTTCAGCGCGATGGCGCCCAGCAGCGGGCCGATGGTGGTGTCCATGCCGCCCAGCGTGGCGATGGCCAGCGGCAGCACGCTCCAGTTGGTGGTGAAGACGTCGGTCGGCACGACATAGCCGTAGAGCCCGCCGTAGCAGGCGCCGGCCAGACCGATCAGCACGCCCGACACGATGAAGGCGAAGATTTTCATGCGCACCACCGGCACGCCGCTGGCCGCGGCCAGTTCCGGCTTGGTGCGGATCATGAAGAAGGCCGGGCGGAAGCGCAGGCCGAGCAGCGCGTCCGACAGGGCCACCGCCGCCAGCAGCAGAAGCCCGATCAGCGCGAGCTGCCAGCGCGGATCGCCGTCCGCCAGCACCGGCGGGGCGATGCCGCCCGAGCCGCCGGTCCAGTCGGGGAAGACCACGACCAGCACCTGCATCGACAGGGCGAAGCCCAGCGTGGCGATGGCGAAATACATCCGGCGCAGCCGCAGGGTCAGCAGGCCGAGCAGCGTCGCCGCCAGCGCGCAGACCACAACGACCGCGATCCAGGCCAGCGCCAGCCCGATCAGCGGCTCGAAGATCGCCAGCGTGTAGGACCCGATGCCGAAGAAGGCCGCCGACCCCAGCGACACTTGGCCGGTGCGCGACAGGATGTCCCAGGCCAGCGCCGTGATCGCGGTGATGGCGACGCCGATGGCGAGCTGGATCGAGAAGGGCTTGTCGATCCAGACCAGCGCCAGCGTGGCCAGCAGGATGAGGGATAGGGAAGGAGCCGCGTGAGTTTGGTCTTCATGCGCGCCGCTCCGATCCGAACAGGCCGGTGGGCCGCACGACCAGCACCAGGACGATGATGACGAAGGCGACGCCGTAGCCCCAGCTTCCCCCGCCCGGCACGAAGGTGGCGGTCAGGTTCTCCGCCGCCGACAGCAGCACCGCGCCGATCAGCGCGCCGCCGATGCTGCCCAGCCCGCCCAGCGCCACGATGGCGAAGGCGCGCATCACCAGATCGACGCCGACCAGCGGCTGCACATAGAGGATCAGCGCCACCAGCCCGCCGCTGATGCCGGCCGTCAGCCCGCCGATCAGGAAGGACAGGCGGAACATCCGCGCGACGTCCACCCCGGCCAGAACCGCCAGCTGCGGGTCGTCGGCGGCCAGACGCAGCAGCAGCCCCTGGCGGGTGTGCCGCATGAACCAGATCATCCCGGCATAAAGCGCGATGCCGACCAGCAGCACGACCAGATTGTTGCCGGGAACGATGATGTCGCCGAGCTGCAACGCCGGCAGCAGGGGCGGGGCGTGCATCACCCGGGCGTCCGGCGTCCAGGCGATCATTGCCAGATTGATCAGCAGGATCGACAGCCCGATGGTGGCGAGGATCTGGTTGTGCTCGTCCTGTTTCAGCACCCGCGACAGGAAGCCGTCGAAGACCAGCCAGGACAGCGCCGTCATCGCCAGACCGGCGAGCAGCATGCCGGCCAGCGGCGGCACGCCCGCCGTCTCGTACAGGAAATAGGTCAGGAAGGCGCCCAGCATGACGAACTCGCCATGGGCGAAGTTGATTATGCCGGTGACGCCGAATTCCAGGGTGAGGCCGGAGGCGATGGCGGCGTAGAGCCCGGCGGTGGTCAGGGCCAGCAGCAGGGATTGGGCCAGAAGCGTGGTTTCCATCCGCGATTGTCCTCACATCCGGTCGATCAGGCTGCGCGCGATCTGGAGCCGCTGCATCTCCGAGGTGCCCTCGCCGATGCGGAAGCCGCGCGCGTCGCGATAGATGCGCTCCACCGGCAGATCGGCCATGAAGCCGGCCCCGCCGAAGATTCGGAGGACGCGGTCGGCTACCCGCCCGACCATCTCGGTGCAGTAGAGCTTGGCGCGCGAGGCGGCGATGCGGGCGTCGGGATGTCCCTGGTCCGACAGGCGCGCCGCCTTGGCGCAGAGCAGCCGGCCGGCGTCGATCTCCACGTCGCAGTCCGCCAGCATGAAGGCGATGGCCTGATGGTCGGCCAGCCGCCGCCCGAAGGTGGTGCGGTCGCGGGCATAGGGCACCGCCAGATCGATCAGCCGCTGGGCCATGCCGACGCAGCGGCAGGACACGAACAGCCGGTCGTTGTTGATGGTCGCCATCATCACGCCGAAACCGGCACCGGGCGCGCCCAGCACATGGTCGTCCGGCACGAAACAGTCGTCGAAGCCGAGCGCCGAGAGGTGGTAGCCGTGCCAGCCCAGCTTGCGGAAGCGGCGCTCGATGGTGAAGCCCTGTGCCCCGCGCGGCACGATGAAAGTGGTCAGCCGCCCCTTCAGCGGCGCGTCGCGGTCGGTCACCGCCAGCACGATGGTGTGGTCGGCGGTCTCCGCATGCGAGATGAAGGTCTTGGCCCCCGACAGCAGCCAGCCGCCGTCGGTCCGCCGCGCCCGTGTCCTGAGCGCGTTCAGGTCGGAACCGGCGTCCGGCTCGGTCAGGGCATAGGCGACGGTGCGTTCGCCGCGCATCAGCGGCCCGACGAACCAGTCGTGCTGGGCCGCGTCGGCGAACAGCAGCGATCCAGGCAGATGGCCGCAGGCTTCGGCCAGCGGCATGCTGGTGTGGCCAGTCGCCTCGTCGATGGCCGAGATGGCGACCCGGCTCAACCCCGGCCCGCCGATGTTCTCCGGCATGTTGTAGCCGTAGATGCCGAGATCGGCGGCCGACCGACGCAGGTCGCGCATCAGGCCGGGATCGACGTCGTCGGCGCGGTCCACCGCCTCCTCGTGCGGCCGCAGGGAGGCCTGGACGAAGCCGCTCACGGTGCGGACCAGCGCGTCGATTTCGGCGGCATCGTCGCCGGTGGCGGCGGCGGCATATGTGGACAGGCAGTCGCTCATGATGGCTCCACCGTCTGGCTATCGACCCAACTCTCGACCCAGCTTTCGATGACGCCGCGCTGCACCTTGCCGGTGGTGGAGCGGACGATGCGCTCGGGCGGCACGAAGTGGATCGCCTTGGGCTGCTTGAATCCGGCCAGTTCCCGCCGGCACAGGGCGGACAGTTCGGCGGCCTCCAGGCGGGGGTTGGCGGACACCACCACCGCCACCGGGATTTCGCCCCAGCGGGCGTCCTTCCGGCGCACGACCACGGCGTCGCGCACGTCGGGGTGGCCGACCAGCACGCGCTCGATCTCCGCGGGATAGATGTTCTCGCCGCCCGACTTGATCAGGTACTTGGCACGGTCGACGAAATCGTAGAGGCCGTCCGGCCGGCGGCGGAGCAGGTCGCCCATGTGGAACCAGCCGTTGCGGAAGTCCTGCCGGGTCGCCGCCTCGTTGTTCCAATAGCCGCTGAACAGCGTCGGGCCGCGCATGGCGAGTTCGCCGATGCCGCCGTCGGGAACGTCGTTGTCGTCCGGGTCGACCAGCCGGATTTCCGCCCCGACGCTCGGCGCCTTGCCGAGATCGCCGGTGGCGCCGCGGGGAAGCTGGCGGCCGGACAGCGGCGGGGTGCCGGTCTCGGTCGATCCGAAGCAGTTGAGGAAGTCGGCGCCCAGCAGTTCGCTCAGCCGCGCCACCTCGGCGGGCGGCGACAGATCGGCCATCACGCCGCAGGTGCGCAGGCCGAGCGGCCTGACGCCGCGCCGCTCCAGCACCTCGATCATCCGGCCCAGCGTGCCCGGCATGATCGACACCCATTCGAACCGCTCGGTCTCGATCTTGTCGGCGATCCGGTCGGGATCGAAGGCGTCGAGCACGATCACCCGTCCGCCGGTCAGCAGGGCGTAGTGCGCCGGCTCGGTGCCGCCCATGTGGTAGAGCGGCGGCCAGCACAGGTTGGTGTTGCCCGGCCGCACCCCCAGGTCGAACGGCGCCGCCGTCATGCGGGCCAGCTGGCTGCGATGGGTCAGCACCGCCCCCTTGGGCAGGCCGGTGGTGCCGCTCGTATAGAGGATCAGCAGGGGATCCTCCGGCTCGGCGACGTCCGGCGGCGTGTCGGCAGAGGCGGCGGCAAGGCGGCGCTCCCACTCCGCGCCGAATTCTATCACCGGAATCCCGGCGGCGGCGGTGTCCGACAGGATACCCGTATGGCGGGGCGAGACCAGGATCGCCGTCGGCGCGACGAGGCCGATGCAGTGCTCCAGCTCGCGCGGGCTGAGGCGCCAGTTCTGGCAGGCGGTGATCGCTCCCAGCAAAGCGCAGGCAAGCTGCGTCTCGATGTATTCGAGCCGGTTCTCGGACAGCACGGCGACACGGGCGCCGCGTGTCACCCCCAGCGCCGCCAGCGCCGAGGCGCTGCGGTTCACCCGTTCGGCCAGCTGGGCGAAGGTCAGGATGCGGGCCTCGTCCTGGCCGTCATCCTCGATGGCGATGCGGTGCGGATAAAGCCGCGCGGTGGAAAGGAACAGGCTTCCCACGTTGGAGGCGGCGGCCCGCGCCACCAGTGCGGCGGCCGGTCGGTCCATGCCGGTTGTCAAACTCATGACCAAGCTCCTCCCTGCTTTTCATTGGATCGTTGAGGACTTTATTCCCTTTTGTGTTTTAATAATTGGCAGGCCAAATCATGGCGAATATTCCGATATGCACTCAACGGGGATCTCCGGAGGCCTGCGCGTGGCTGCGTCTCAGCCAGGGCATGGCCCGCCCGCCGAGAGGCCGGCCCAGCAGGCCTCCGGCGACATCGACCGCGTCGATCAGGGCGGGCAGATCGACGCCGGTGGCGAGGCCCGATTTCTCGGCCAGCAGCACGATATCCTCGGTGGCAAGATTGCCGGCGGCGCCGGGGGCGAAGGGGCAGCCGCCGATCCCGCCGGCGCTGGCGTCGAGCCGGCGGATGCCCGTCTCGATGGCGGCATGGGCGTTGGCGATGCCGAAGCCGCGCGTGTCGTGGAAATGCATGCCGATCCGCTCCGCCGGCAGGCTGGGAAGCAGCGCCCGCAGCAGGGCTGTCACTTGGCCGGGAGCGGCGGCGCCGATGGTGTCGGCGATCACCACCTCGCCGGCGCCGATGGCGGCGAAGCGCTCCGCCAGCCGGACGACGGCGGCCGGCTCCACCGCCCCCTCGAACGGGCATTCAAAGGCGACGGCGACATAGGCGCGCACGGCGATGCCTGCCTCCAGCGCGCGGCCGATCACCTCCTCGGCGGCGGCGGTCGCTTGGTCCAGCGTCATGTTGATGTTGCGCCGGTTCATCTCCTCCGTCGCCGCCACCACGGTGGCGATCTGCGGCGTTCCGCAGGCCAGCGCCCGGTCCAGCCCGCGGCCGTTCATGGCAAGGGCGGAAACCTCGACCCCCGGCAGGGAGCGGGTCCCGGCGACGATCTCCTCGGCATCGGCCATCTGCGGCACCGCCTTGGGCGAGGCGAAGCTGGCGGCTTCGATCCGCGTCAGCCCGGCCTCGGCCAGCCGCCGGATCAGCTCAAGCTTGCCGGCGGTGGGAACGAAGGTCGGCTGGTTCTGCAATCCGTCGCGCGGGGCGACCTCGGTCAACAGCAGGCGGTCCACGGCTCACCCCACCCGTCCGGCGCGGCGCAGCTCGCCGATGCGCTCGGGCCCATAGCCCAGCAGCGTTTCCAGAACCTCGTCGGTGTCGTGGCCCAGCTCCGGCGGGGCGGTGAAACGGTCGGGCTTGCGGCCGGACTGTTTGCCGCCTGACAACTTGATCGGGTTGCCCGGCATCCGCACCGTGCCGCCCTGGGACAGCGGCACCTCGACCACCATGTCGCGGGCGACCACCTGCGGATCCGACATCGCCTGGGCGAAGTCGTTGACCGGGCCGCAGGGTACCCGCGCCTCGCGCAGCCGGTCGAGCCAACTGGCGGAGCTGTCCTTGACCAGCTCCTCCCCGACGATCCGCTCGATCCGCACCTTGTCGGCATAGCGGCCGGGTTGCAGGCGGTAGTCCGGCGTCTCCAGCTCCGGCCGCCCGATGACCGGCAGCAGCCGCTCGAAGAAGGCGTCGCCGATGCAGGCGATGATGATGTGGCCGTCGGCGGTCCTGAAGGTGTTGTAGGGGACATGGACGAAATGGCCGTTGCCCAGCCGTTCCGGCACATGCCCGGACATCAGATGCATCGTGCCCATGTAGTTGAGCAGCGAGATCTGCACGTCCAGCATCGACACGTCGACATGGCGGCCGACGCCGGTCCGCTCCCGCTCCTGCAACGCGGCGAGCACGCCCAGCGCGCCGAACAGCCCGCCGCCCAGGTCGCCGATGGGGATGCCGGACCGCAGCGGCGGCCCGTCGGGCAGGCCGGTGATGCTCATGCCGCCGCCCATCGCCTGCACCACCTGATCGAAGGCGGGCCGGTTCGGATCGGGACCGTCGCCGCCGAAGCCGGTGACCGAGCAGGTGACGATGCGCGGATTGACCGCCGACAGCGACGCGAAGTCGATGCCCAGCCGCTCTGTCACGCCGGCGCTGAAATTGTCGAACACCACGTCGCTCTTGCGGACCAGATCGAGGAAGACAGCGCGTCCCTCCTCGCTTTTCAGGTCGATGCAGACGCTGCGCTTGCCCCGGTTGAGCGTGAGGAAATAGGCCCCCATGCCATGCCGGGAATAATCGGGATCGCCGGCCAGCAGCTGCCGCGTCCCTTCGCCCCGGCCCGGCGGTTCGACCTTGATCGTCTCGGCCCCCAGATCGGTCAGCAGCATGGTGCCGTAGGGACCGGACAACATGTGCGTCAGGTCGATCAGCCGGATGCCGTTCAATGGTGCCATGCCCGTCGCCCCAGATGCTTTGTTTGCGGAATGTTTGTTCGCTTATCAAACAGCAAACGGTGTGCCAGTCCGGCGCCAATTGTCCTTATTGTTGATTATCAATGTGTTGGCTAATTTTGGTGTTGGGACGGCCGTTTCATGAAACGGCTGGTCTGTTGCGATGAAACGTGTCATGAAACGTTGGTTTGCAACGCGGATGAAACATGGCGGTCCCGGCGCGATGCCGCTGGCCCCTTCGGGGGGCGATGGCCGGAAGGAAGGAACCATACCGATGGCACTGGGCTATCCGAACACCGGGCGGTTGCGACTGTGCTTCCTCAGCTACCGCCACCTCACCCGACTGGCGCGTGCGGTGCTGGACGAATACGCCCAGCGTGCCGAGATCGAGGTGATCGACCAGGCCTATGAGGCGGCGTTGGCGGTGGCGCGGGAGCGCGAGGCGTCGGGCGCGGTGGATGCCTTCGTCAGCGCCGGCGCCAATGCCAGCTACCTGCGCAGCACCGTGAAGTCGCCGGTCGCCACCATCAAGGTCGGCGGCTACGACATCCTGCTGGCGCTGCTGAAGGCGCGGGAGCGGTCGAACCGGGTCGGCATCGTCATGCACCGCCGCATCATTCCGGAACTGGACGCCATCAAGGGGCTGCTGCGGACCGAGGTGGAACAGGGCTGCTACGAGACCCCGGACGAGGCCGTCGCCTGCGTCAAGGACATGGCGGAGCGCGGCTTTCCCGTCATCATCGGCTCGAGCGTGGTGGTCGAGGCGACCGAACGGCTGGGGATGGAGGGCATCCTGGCCTATTCGGTGGCGGGCGTGCGCCAGGGGCTGGACGACGCGCTGGAAATGGCCCGCATCGCCCGGCTGGAAAACGCCCGCTACAGCCAGTTGAACGGCGTCCTCCGAAATGTCCAGGAGGCGGTGCTGGCCGTCGATCCGGCCGACCGGGTGACGGCGGTCAATCCGGCGATGGAGGCCCTGCTGGGCTTTCCCCCGAACGCCATTCTGGGCCGGGTGGCGGCGGAGGTGGCGCCGGAACTGTCCCTGCGCGGGGTGCTGGGCAGCGGCGAGGCGGAAAAGGGCAGTGTCCTGACATTCCGCCGCCGCGACTGGATCGCCAACCGCATCCCGATCCGCGAGCATGGGCAGGTCACCGGCGCCATGATCACGGTCTATGATGCCCGCGCCATCAGCGAGGCGGACGTCAGCCTGCGGTCCCAGACCCGGCGCCGTTCCAACCGGACGACCCGCTATACGCTCGATGACATCCGTGGCGACAGTCCGGCCATCGAGCAGGCACGCGCCACCGCGCGGCGGTTCGCGGCGAGCGACCTGACGGTGCTGATTTCCGGCGACAGCGGGACGGGGAAGGAACTGTTCGCCCAGGCCATCCACAATCTCGGCCCGCGCGCCGGCCGCCCCTTCGTGGCGATCAACTGCTCGGCCTTCCCGGATTCCCTGCTGGAATCGGAGCTGTTCGGCCATGAGGAGGGCGCCTTCACCGGGGCGCGCAAGGGCGGCAAGGTCGGCTTGTTCGAGGCGGCGCACACCGGCACGCTGTTCCTCGACGAGATCGGCGACATGCCGCTGGCCCTGCAGACCCGGCTGCTGCGCGTGCTCCAGGAACGCGAGATCGTGCGTCTGGGCAGCGTCGTGCCGGTGCCGGTCGACCTTAGGGTGATCGCGGCCACCCATCAGCCGCTGGAGGAGCTGGTGCCGCAGCGCGCGTTCCGGGCCGACCTGCTTTACCGTCTGAACACGCTGCGCCTACGCCTGCCGCCGCTGTGCGACCGGGTGGAGGATGTGCCGGTCCTGGCCGAGGGCTTCGTCGCCGCCTGCCTGGAGCGGACCGGGCTCCGGCTGGCGCCGTCGGTCGTCGTCGATCCTTTGAAATCCCGTCTCGCCAGCTACCGTTGGCCGGGCAACGTCCGCGAGTTGGAGAACATCTGCGAGCGTCTGACCATGCTCGTGCTGCAATTCGGCACCGTCGAGGACATTCCCGCCGGCATCCTGCGCCATGACTGCCCGGAGCTGTTTCTCGAACCGCCCGCACAGGACAGGCCGACCGGTCGGACGGGCACGGGGCAGCCGGCTGGGACGGGAACGACGCACGGGATGTCATCGAAAACGCCCTGTCCCGCAACCACGGCAATCGGGCGGACGCGGCGCGCCAACTGGGCATCAGCCGCGCGACACTGTGGCGACGCATGCGCCAGCTTGGTCTCGGTGCCTCCCTTGGCGCCTCCACCGATGGCAATGACGCCGCGCGGGACTAGCACTTGCGCGGGACGAGCCGGCACGGACGACAGGAAGCAGTCAAATAATCGAAAAGCCCTGGAGTCCGTCCGATGCTTAACCGAAGCATCGGACGGACTCCAGGGCCGGCCACGCTTGCGGGCCGCCCGCCTTAAGCGCCGGTGAAGTTCGGCGGACGCTTGCCCAGCAGCGCGGCGATGGCTTCCTTGTGGTCGGCGGTCGCATGCGCGAGCGCCTGCATGGCGGCGGACATCTCCAGCAGCGTGTCGAGCTTGACCGTCCAGCCTTCGCGCAGCAGGCGCCTCGTCATGCGCACCACATGGGGCGGATTGACGGCGATCCGCGCGGCCATCGCACGCGCCTGGGGCAGCAGCTCCGCATCGGGAACGACGCGCGACACCAGACCGCAGGCGAGCGCCTCCGCCGCGTCGATGACGTCGCCGGTCAGCGCCATCTCGCAGGCCTTGGAAAAGCCGACGACCCGCGGCAGCAGCCACGCGCCGCCGTCGCCGGGGACGATCCCGACCTTGACGAAGCTTTCGGCGAACCGTGCGCTCTCGCCGGCGATGCGGATGTCGCACATGCAGGCGAGGTCGCAGCCGGCACCGATGGCCGGACCGTTCACCGCCGCGATCACCGGAACCTCCATCGCCTCGAGCAGCAGCGGAATGCGCTGGATGCCCAGTTTGTAATTCCGGCGCGTCTGGGCTGCGACCTTGTCGTTGAGGCCGCCGCTTTCCCCCATCTTCTTCACGTTCCCGCCGGACGAAAAGGCGCCGCCGGCCCCCGTCACGATGATCACCCGGGTCGCCATGTCCGCGTCGAGACCGCTCAGCGTCTCCACCAGCGCCTCGATCATCTCCGGATCGGAGATCGGGTTGCGCTGCTCCGGCAAGTTCAGGGTGAGCGTGACGATTCCGTTGTCGTTGTCCACCAGCACGAGATTCGTCATCGCGCCTTCCTTTCGTTTTTCGATGTCGGTGAGCGGGTTCCGGCCGCCGGTCAGCGGAGGCCGAGGCCGCGGGCGATGATGCCCCGCAGGATCTCGCGGGTTCCCCCGCGCAGGGAGAAGGACGGGACGTTGAGGATCGTGTGGGCCAGCACCGCGGAGAAATCCCGCGTGGACTGCTGCGACGGCTCCGCATCGACCAGCTGGCGGGCGATGTCCGGGATATCCTGTTCGAAGATCGCGCCCAGATCCTTGACCAGGGACGCCTGCAATGCCGGATTCTCCCCCATCTGCAACATGCCGGCGACCGAGCGCGACAGGCGCCGCAACACCAGAAGATGGGCGGTCAGGCGGCCGACCGCCGCCGCCGCATGGTCCGACGGGCTGGGGCCGAGCGCCCGCACCAGTTCGACCAGCAGCGTGAAGGAGGACAGGAAGCGCTCCGGCCCGCTGCGCTCGAACGCCAGCTCCCCGACCACCTGGTTCCAGCCGTCTCCGAGCTGGCCGAGAAGGGATGTCGCGGGCAGGAAGACGTCCTCGAACACCACCTCGTTGAAATGATGCTCGCCGGCCAGATCGGCGATGGGGCGGATGGTGATGCCCGGCGTCTTCAGATCGACCAGGAACTGGCTGGTGCCGCCATGCCGGTCGTCGGCGCTGCCGGTCCGGCAGAACAGGATCATGTAATGGGCATGGTGGGCATAGGTCGTCCACAGCTTGGTGCCGTTGACGACGAAGCCTCCGTCCACCGGCACCGCGCGCGTCCGCACCGCGGCGAGGTCGGAGCCGGAATCCGGTTCGCTCATGCCGATGCAGAAGAAGCACTCGCCGGCTGTGATGCGCGGCAGAATCGACCGGCGCTGTTCCCCGGTGCCGACCTTCAGCAGCAGCGGTCCGCTCTGGCGGTCGGCAAACCAGTGGGCCGCCACCGGCGCCCCGGCGGCCAGCATCTCCTCCAGCACGACATAGCGTTCCAGCGCGCTGCGCTCATGCCCGCCATAGCGCTTCGGCCATGTCATGCCGATCCAGCCGCGCTGGCCGACCCTGCGGCTGAATTCGGCGTCGAAACCGCTCCAGGAGCGCGAGCGGTCCTGCGGGCGGCGGGTGGCCAGTTCCTCCGCCAGGAAGGCGCGGACCTCGGCGCGCAAATCCTCGACATCCGTGTCGGGAGGGGGCGGAAAGGCGATCGAATCCATGGTCAATTCCTCGATGGCACCGGTGGGATCAGGCGGCGGTGACGAGCGGCCAGAGCCCGTCCGCTCCGGCGCGCGCCACCTCCCGCCCGATCAGGCGGCCCCACTCCCCTTCCCCGCCGAACTCGTCGCGCCAGGACCACAGGCGCTTGGTGAAGAAATGCAGGCTGTGCTCATGGGTGAAGCCCATGGCGCCATGCACCTGATGCGCGATGGCCGCCGCGACGCCGGCCGCCTCGCCGCAGCGGAGTTTGGCCGCCGCAATCGGCAGCAGGGCCCCGCCCTGCGCCACGGCCTCGGCGGCGATGTCGCCGGCCGCGCGGGCGGCGGCGGCCTGCCCGGCCAGCACGGCGAGGTGCTGCTGGATGGCCTGGAACTTGCCGATCGGCCGGCCGAACTGGCTGCGCTCGTTGGCATAGGCGGTGGTCATCGCCAGGACGCGGCCCAGCGCCCCGGCCATCGCGATGCTGCGGACCGCGGCGCCCAGCGCGTGCAGTTCCGCCGGCGCGATGTCCGGCGCGGGGGCGACGCTCTCCGTCGGCAGCAGCGTCTCGAAGTGCAGGCTGTCTCGCGGCTCGTTCGCCAGATTGACGTCCGGCGCGGTGTCGGCCTGCCCGGCGGGCACCAGAGCCGCGAAGCTCTGTCCATCCTGGCCGGCATCGTCGCAGGGATCGTCGCAGCGGGCCAGCACGACGGTGGCGGCGACGCGGCCCCAGGGCACCCGGTGTGCCGTTCCCGACAAAAGCCAGCCGCCGTCCCGCCGCGCCAGGGTCAGCCGGTCGTCCGGACGCACCGGCGCCAGGGTCAGCGGCCCGCCGGGAAGCTCCAGTCCGGCATTCGCCAGGATGCGGTTCGCCAGCATGGTTTCGGCCAGCGGCAGCGGCACCGCGAAGGCGCCGGCAAGGCGGATCGAATCCAGCGCCTCGACCACCGGCAGGCCGAAGCCGCCGGCCTCCTCCGGCACCAGGGCGAGCGGAAGCCCCATATCCTCGACCGCCTGCCACTGCGCGTCGAGCCGCTGGCCGGATTCGGCCGCCACGCGCTGCCTGGCCGTGAACTGTTCTTCGAAAAGCCTGGTCGCCGTATCGACCAGGATCTGGCTGATGTCGCTCACCATATGTCTCCCTGTTGCCGGCCCCGAATGCCCAGCCCCCGATGCCCAGCTGCGGGTTTTGCGGAAGTCAGAGGTCGAGCCGGTAGCGGCGGAGGATGTCCGGGTCCGGATCGGCGCCCAGGCCGGGGCCGTCGGGAATGGCGATGGAGCCGTCGGGGCGCGGGAGGCCGACCTCGCCGAACACCGGGGCGTCCAGATCGATGTAGAGCCGCTCGATGGCCCCGATTCCGCCGAAGACCGCGGTCATGTGCAGGGTCGCCAGGAAGCCGGGACCGGAATAGGGCGAGTGCGGGGCGAGCGTCCGGCCGTTCAGTTCGGCAAGCATGCCGACGCGCAGGAACTCGGTGATGCCGCCGACCTTGGTGACGCTGGGCTGGAGATAGTCGATCCCCTCGCAGGCGGCGAGCGGCTTGAACGCCCAGGCGTTCGGCGTGTTCTCGCCGGTGGCGATCGGGACCGGTGCGGCACGGCGCGTCCTGACCAGCCCGTCCAGATCCTCGGGCGGCCAGACCGGCTCCTCCAGCCATTTCAGGCGGTGGGGGGCCAACCCCTGCGCCATCTCGACAGCCGTCCCGACATCCCAGGCGCAGTTGACGTCCAGCATCAGCTCGATGCCGTCACCGACGGTACGGCGGGCGGCGGCGACCGCCTCGACGGTCTTCTCGTGCAGCTTGATCTCGCGATAGCCGCGTTCCAGCGCCTGGGTGCAGGAGGCGGCGACGATGTCCGGCTCGGTCAGCCGCATCAGGCTGGCATAGACCGGCACCTGCCCCCGCGCATGGCCGCCGGCCAGCTTCCACACAGGCTGCCCGGCCCGCTTGCCGGCAGAATCCCAGAGCGCGATGTCGAGACCGCTCAGCGCATACTGGGTGACGCCGCCGCGTCCGAAGATGTGGAGGGTCTTCTTCGAATCCTCCATCAGCCCGGCGATGTCCGTCGCGTCGCGGCCGATGGCGAGCGGCGCCAGGGTCCGTTCGATGAAGGTCCTGGTCACCGGGATGACGTTGTAGCCGAAGGCCTCGCCGTAGCCGGTCAGCCCTTCGTCGGTCTCGACGCGGAGGATCAGGTAGTTGGCGGTGGTCCACAGCGCGCCGCCGAAGCCGGTGACCGGGCCGTTGTGCCGGTAGGGGATGGCGATCGGAATTGCCTCGATGGCGGTGATCTTCATGATGGTCTCTCGCTGGCAAGGGGGCGGCGTCTCAGGAACGGGGATGGCGGCGGTGCCGGTCGCTGGGCGCGCTCCCCGGATCAGTGCGCGCCGCCGAGATAGACGCGCTGCAACAGGTCGCTGCTCTGGATTTCGGACGGCGTGCCCGCTCCGACGATCCGCCCGGTCTCGGTGAGGTAGCAGTAATCGGCGTGGCGCAACGCCTTCTCCACCAGCTGTTCGACCAGCAGGATCGCCATGCCGCCCTTGCAGAGGTCGCTGGCGACGTCGAGGATGCGGTCGATGACGATGGGCGCCAGCCCGCCCGACGGCTCGTCCAGGATCAGCAGCCTGGGATCGCCGATCACCCCCTGCCCGACCGCCAGGATCTGCTGCTGGCCGCCGCTGAGGCGCGACGCCTGCTGGGTCCGGCGCTCCGCCAGTTCCGGGAACAGGCCGTAGATGCGGTCGAGCTTGGAGCGGTCGCCGCGCGATGCCCGCGCATAGGTGCCGAGGAGCAGGTTGTCCTCCACCGACAGGCCGCCGAACACCCGGTGCCCCTCCAGCACCTGGACGACGCCGGAGCGCACGATGTCGCGCGGCGTCGCCGCACCGATCTCCGCGCCCGCCATGGTGACGCGTCCGGCCTTCTTCGGGATCAGGCCGGAGATCGCGTGCAGCATCGTGCTCTTGCCGGCGCCGTTGCGGCCGAGCAGGACGACGAACTCGCCGCCATGCACCCGGAAGGAGGCGCCGTGCACCACCTCGGCCTTGCCGTAGGCGACATGCAGGTCGGCCACGTCGAGCAGGATCTGATTGGGTCGATTGACTGTGCCCATATGCATCTCACGCTCCCAGATAGACGCGGATGACTTCGGGATCGCTGCGCACCTCGGCCGGCGTGGCGTGCTTGATCATGCGCCCCAGATTCAGCGTCGTGACGCGGTCGCACACGCTGAACACGAAGTCGGTGTGGTGCTCGACGAGCAGGACGCCGATCCCGGCGTCGCGGAGCGCGGTGACGATGCTGGCGAGATGCTCGATCTCCCCCTCCGTCAGCCCGCCGGCCGGCTCGTCGAGCAGGATGAAGCGGGCGCGCATGACCAGCCCGCGGGCGATCTCCAGGAAACGCTGCTCGGCATGGTCGAGCAGGCTCGCCCGGCGATGGATGGCATAGCCGAGCCCGACGCCGTGCAGCAGCTCCTCCGCCCGGTCGCGCAGCGCGCGCTCCTCCCGGCGGGCGCGCGGCAGTGCCAGGGTGGTCTCCAGAAAGCCGGCGCGGGTCTCGCACCAGCCGCCCAGCATCGCGTTGTCCAGCACGCTGAGGCTGCCGAGCAGGCGGGGCTTCTGGAAGGTGCGGGCGACGCCGACGCGCGGGCGCTGCTGCACCGGCGAGCGGGCCAGCGACTCCCCGTCCAGCCGGATGTCGCCCTCGTCGACCTGATAGTAGCCGGTCAGCAGGTTGAGCAGGGTCGTCTTGCCGCTGCCGTTCGGGCCGATCAGTCCGTGGATTTCGCCTTCCCGCAATTCGAGCGACACGTTGCTGAGCGCCGTCACGCCGCCGAAGCGCTTGCTCACTGTGTCGGCAACCAGCGTGCTCATGATGCGTGCCCCCGTTGGATGTCCTGTCGCATGCCCCGCCGGACGGCGGCGGCGAGGCGGCCGATGTCGGGCTGGAGGCCCTTCGGTTCCGGACCTTTCTTCTGCAAACGGGCCACGACCGACTTGATGACGTGGCCGATGCCCTCCGGCACCACCAGCACCACCGCCAGCAGCAGCAGCCCGTAGAAGAAGTTGCCGAGCTTGGCGAGCGGCGCCACCATCTCCGGCAGGGCGGTCAGGACCACCGTCCCGACGAAGGGGCCGAGAATGCTGCCGCGGCCGCCGATGATGATGCAGACGAAGAAGAACAGCCCCAGTTCGAAGACGAAGGTCTCCGGCGTGATGTAGCTCTGCAGCGAGGCGAACAGCGCGCCGCCGATCCCGGCGGTGACCCCGCTGAAGGTGAAGACGGTGAGCTTCAGCCGGAAGATCGGCACCCCCACCGCGGCGGCGGCCACCTCGCTGTCGCGCAGCGCGATCAGCCCCCTGCCCCACATCAGCCGGGCGACGTTCCACGTCATCCAGGTGATCAGCGCCGCGACCAGCAGCACCAGCCAGTAGAAGCCGGTCGGCGTGTCGAAGGGCGCCTCGAAGCCCGGCACAGGAAGCCCGGCGCCGCCGCCGGTCAGGCCGCCCTGGGCCAGCGACAGCTCCGCCATGATCAGGGCGAAGGCCATCGTCGCCATGGCGAAGTAGAAGCCGGGAAGGCGCAGCGACGGCAGGCCCAGCAGGAAGCCGCAGAGCCCGCCCAAGCCGCCGGCCAGCGCCAGCGTCAGCAGCGGGTCGACGCCGTAGCGCCCGACGACGATGGCGAAGGCGTAGGAGCCGATGGACAGCAGCCCGACATGGCCGATGGACAGCTGGCCGGTATAGCCGACCACCAGATTGAGGCCGGCGATCAGCACCCAGTAGACGCCGATCAGCGCCGCGAGGTGGAGCTGGTAGAAGTCGCCGACCCAGAATGGCAGGGTCACCGCCAGGAGGCCGCCGACGGCGAGCGTCCCCAGGCGCGGAAGGGAGGATGTCGTCATACCGGGCGGACCTTCTTGGAGCCGAAGAGACCTTCGGGTTTGACCAGGAGCACGACCATCAGCAGGCCGACCGCGATCGTCTGCTGGTATTCGCCGCCGAACAGGTAGGTCGCGAGCGTCTGGAACAGGCCCAGCGCGACGCCGCCGACGAGCGCGCCGACATTGCTGCCCAGCCCGCCGACCGCCAGCGCGATGAAGCCGTAGAGCGTGAGGGTGAGGCCGAGCGCGAAGAAGGCGAAGGTCAGCTGCCCCGCCGCGAAGCCGGCCAGTCCGCCGAGCGCGCCGGCGATGGCGAAGGACAGGGCGCGGGTGCGGTCGGTGGCGATGCCGCGGGCGCGGGCGGCGAAGGCGTCCTCCGACACGGCCTGGAACACCTTGCCGTACATCGTCCGCCGGTAGAAGAATTCGAGCCCGAGCGCCATGGCGACCACCGCCGCGATCGGCAGCCAGTATTTCTGGTCCAGCACGCCGGCCGTGAAATCCTGGTCGGCCAGCCGCGGGAACGGGCGGGGCTCGGTGCCCCACCACAGGCCGACCGCCTGCTGCACCATGGTCGCCAGCGCCAGCGTGCTGAGCAGCCAGAGATGCTCGTCGGAGCGGGCGAGGACGCGGCGGATGGCGATGACCTCGGTCAGAAGGCCGAAGGCCGCCCCGACCAGCCCCGCGCCGACCAGCGCCACCGGCGCCGGAAGCCCGAGGTCGAGCATGAAGTAGGCGCCGAAGACACCGCCAAGCATGCAGATGTGGCCGGTCGTCACGCTCAGGACCTTGGAGGTCGAGAACATGATGTTGTAGGCGAGGCCCGTCGCCGCATAGAGCGCGCCGATCGCCAGCCCCGACACCAGAACGGTAAGCATGCTGCCCATCCGTTTGTGAATTGCTGCGGAATTGCAAGACGGCACGAAGGCAGACCTTGCGGCCCGATGCGGGCCGCCGGTCGCCGGCCCGCATCGGGGCCGTGGAGCCTTTAGTCCTGGCCGGCGACCCGGCCCGGCCGGCTCAGTGCGGGGCGGCCTCGAAGCTGCCGTCCTTGAAGGTGTTGGCCTTGTTGATCACGATGCCGGAGTCGGGGAAGCCGTTGCGCTGCTTCGGGCCCCAGCTGTAATCGGCATAGGTGCCCTTGAGGCTCTGGGTGTTCTCCAGCGCCTTCTGGACGGCGGCCTTGTCGGTCGAGCCCGCCGTCTTCACCGCATGCTCGATGATCTTGACGGTGTCGTAGCCCAGCGTGACCCACCAGAAGGTGAAGTTGATGGTGCCGCCGAACTCCGGCCGCATCTTGTCCATCAGCACGGTCGTCGGGCCGGGCAGCTTGCCGTCCGCACCGTAGGTCGTGCTGCTGTAGCCGGCGGCATAGGTCTGCTCCCAATATTCCGGCTTGTTCAGCAAATCCTTGATCGGAAGGCCCATGATGGCCGGATGGCCGACGACCGGCACGTCCCACTGCATGTTGCCCCGCGCGTTCAGCACGCGGGCGAGCAGGCCGGTGGCGGCCGACCACGGCATGACGACGTCGGCCCCTGCGGCCCGCGCCTTGGTCATCTCGTCGGTCAGGTCGGTCTTGTTGGCGTCGATCAGCACGCTGTAGACCGGCTTGATCCCGGCATCGGCCAGCAGCGCCTCGGCCTTCTTGGCGCTGGAGGTGCCGTAGCCGGTGGTGTCGCCGATGATCGCGACCTTGCTGCGCTTCAGCGTCTTGATGGCATAGTCGTTGGCGCTGCCGATCCACTGCTCGTTGGTGGCGATGGCGCGGAAGGCGCGCGGGTATTTCTGCGGGTCGGTCAGTTCGTCCACCGTGCCGATGATGATGTTCGGCACGCCGGCACGGGCGAGAATCGGAACGGTGGCGAGCGATTCGCCGGAATTCACCGGACCGATGACGAAGTCCACCTTCTCGCTGAGCACGAGCTGCTGCGCGAAGTTGACCGCCTTGGTCGGATCGCCGGCGGTGTCGCGCGTGATCAGCTCGATCTTCCGCCCATCGATGCCGCCGGCCTTGTTGATCTCGTCCACGGCGAACTTGACGCCCTGGTTCTCGGCGACGGCCGCCGACGACAGCGGGCCGGTCAGCGAGGACAGCCAGCCGATCTTCACCGGCGTCGTGTCGGCCCCGGCGGTGCCGGCGAACAGGCCGACCGCCAGGGCGAGGCCCGCGGCGCTCAAGGTTGCGGGGCCGAGGTGCATCCTGGCGGGAATCCGGTCGGTGGTCATGGTTCCTCCCTTCTTATGTATCGTGCTTTGGACTGATCATCTCTGAGCCGAACATTATTTCGCAAGACATTTTTCACTCCGCGCTATTTTTTTGTCGGAAGATGTCGGAATGGCGGGCGAGCCCATTTCCGGTTGTGGTCAGGTTTCAAGCGCCGCCTTTTTGTGGGTTGAACAGAGATCCGTGCGGACTTTTGCTGACCCCAGCCGTGGAAAAGTCGATCCAACGCGTCGAACGGCAACAGTTGGGGAACGGTTCCCATCGATGAGGAAACCGGATTGAACGAGGTGAGTCGCGTATTTTGATATGAATTATGCATTGAATGAAAAAACTGTTGCAACAAACACCATCCGGCGCGACGATGCGCGCCAAGAACAATCACCATCGTGAACTGTCCGCGCCCTTCCCATGGACGGGCGGGCCGCGGCAGCCGGGAGGCAGGGCTTTGCGCATCTCCGACATCGAACTGGCCGCGGTCGATCTGCAACTGGACCGGCCGCTGCGCACCGCGATCCACGAGATCAGCACGGTGTCGTGCCTGCTGCTGACCGTCAGGACCGACGAAGGGGTGTCGGGCGAAGGATATGGCTTCTGCTTCGGCATCGACCGCCTGCGCTCCATCGCCCAGCTGGCGGCCAGCCTGAAGCCGAAGCTGATCGGCCGCGACCCCTTCCAGGTCGAAGCCCTGTGGTCCGACCTGTTCCGCCATCTGAATTTCTGCGGGCAGGCGGGGCTCGCCCTGCATGCGATGACGCCCATCGACGTCGCCTGCTGGGACATCATCGGCAAGGTGGCGAACCAGCCGCTCTACCGGCTGTTCGGCGCCCACCGCGACCGCGTGCCGGTCTATGCCAGCGGCGGCCTGTGGCTGTCCTCCGGCCTGGACGAACTCCGGCAGGAGGCGCGGGCCTTCGTCGACCAGGGCTTCAAGGCGATGAAGCTGCGCCTCGGCTCGCCGCGCTGGCAGGACGACATCGCCCGCATCGAGGCGGTGCGCGACGCCATCGGGCCCGACATCGCCCTGATGGTGGACGCCAACCAGGGCCTCACCCCGGCCCATGCCCTGCGGCTCGGCCGCGCGCTGGAGGCGTTCGAACTGGTGTGGTTCGAGGAACCCGTCCCGACCTGGAACGACGAGGGAAGCGCCGCCCTGGCCGCGGCGCTGGACACCCCGATTGCCAGCGGCGAGACCGAATACACGCGCTACGGTCTGAAACGGCAAATCCAGGCCCGTGCCGCCGACATCCTGATGCCCGACCTGCAACGCATGGGCGGCTACACCGAGTTCCGCAAGGCAATCGGGCTGATGGCGGCGCACGATGTGCCCTTCTCGCCCCACATCTTCACCGAACACAGCCTGCATCTGGTGGCGTCGTCGGCCGGCGCCATCCATGCCGAGCACATGCCGTGGTTCGGTCCTCTGTTCCGCGAGGCGATGGCCATCGAGGCGGACGGCACCATCCTGGTGCCGGATCGTCCCGGCGTCGGTTTCACCTTCGATTGGGACCGCCTGGACCCGATGCGCGCCGCGCTCTGAGAGCACTCCCGGGGCAGCGCAACCGGGCCGCGGCAGGCCACGGCCACAGACGATTATGGATCGAAGAAATGACAGTGTTCGATGGCGGCGCGGCGCCGGATGCGGCCCGCTCCCTGGGTCCCCTCCACGGCGGTCCCCTCCACGGCATCCGCGTCCTCGACCTCTCCCGTGTCCTGGCCGGCCCCTGGTGCACCCAGTGCCTGGCCGACCTGGGTGCGCAGGTCCTGAAGATCGAAAGCCCCGGCGACGGCGACGAGACCCGGAGCTGGGGGCCGCCCTACATGGGCGATCTGGCCGCCTACTACACCTGCGCCAACCGGTCGAAGCACAGCCTCACCGTCGACCTCAAGAGTGCCGAGGGCCAGCGCCTCGTCCGCGATCTGGCCGCCGAGGCCGACATCCTGATCGAGAACTTCAAGCTCGGCACCCTCGACCGCTTCGGGCTCGGCTATGAAGACCTGAAGCCGGTCAATCCGGCCCTGATCTATTGCTCGGTCTCCGGCTATGGCCGGACGGGGCCGGAAGCGGCCCGCGCCGGCTATGACTTCGTCATCCAGGGCGAGACTGGCCTGATGTCGGTGACCGGATTTCCCGACGGGCCGCCGACCAAGGTCGGCGTCGCCGTCTCCGATCTCTTCTCGGGCCTCTATGCCTCGCAGGCGATCCTGGCCGCCCTGCTCGGCCGCCAGCAAACCGGGCGCGGGCAGTTCCTCGACGTCGCGCTGTTCGACTGCCAGCTGGCGGCGATGGCCAATGTCGCCGCCGGAGCCCTCGCCACCGGGGCGGAGTCCCGGCGCTACGGCAATGCCCATCCCAACGTCGTGCCCTACGAGGTGTTCGAGACGTCCGACGGGCCGTTCGTGCTCGCCATCGGCAACGACCGGCAGTTCCGCACCCTGTGCGAGTCCGTGCTGGAGGACATCGCGATGCGCGACGATCCGGCCTTCCGCACCAATGCCGACCGCGTCGCCAACCGCGTCCTGCTCAGCCAGCGGCTCGCCGCCCGGTTCCGCGAGCGGCCCCGCGCCCACTGGATGGAGCGGCTCGCCGCCCGCAGCCTGCCCGCCGGCGCGGTGCGCTCCGTCGTCCAGGCGCTCGCCTCCGATCAGGTCGCGGGACGCAACCTGCTCCACAGCTTCGAGACCGCGGGCGGAGGACCGATTCGCGTCGTCGGCTATCCGGTGAAGTTCGAAGACGGCCTGCCGCCGCCCGGCCGTCCCCCCGCCCAGGGTGAAGGCGGCGGGGAAATCGCAAAGCAGTGGCTGGAGAGCCGATCCGGAGCCGGCCGGACCCCATGACACGCAAAAACCTTGACACATCTTCCGGGAGAGCACAGGTCCGACGGCTGGGCCGGCCTGCCGCCCAGTCTCCCGGCAGGACAACGACACAGGGCACAGCCATGGTGAAAAGCGCGGACGAGGAACGGACCAAGGCCGGCAACGACGGCGAGCGCGAAGGACCGGCCGGCACGCTCGCCCGCGGGCTGGCGATCCTCGACGCCATCGTCGATGCCCCGCAGCCGCTGATGCTCGGCGAGGTCGCGGCGCTGACCCGTCTGGACCAGAGCACGACGCTGCGCCTGCTGCGCACGCTGGAGGACAGCGGCTACGTCGTCCGTCTGGCCGATTCCAAGCGCTATGCGCCGTCGCCCAAGGGCCTGCTGCCCCTGCCGCTGATGCATCCCATCAACCAGCTTCGGCGGGAATCGCACTCCGTGCTGATCGAGCTGGCGCGCAACCTGCGGGAAACCGTGGTGCTCGTCCTCTATCTCAGCACCGAGCGGATGGTGACCGACATCGCCCAGGCGCCGGGATCGCTGTCGCCCTACTACAACACGTGGCTCCAGGGGCCGCTGCACGGCTCCGGCTCCGGCAAGGCGCTGCTGCTCAGCCTCGATCCGGAGCAGCGTGCCGCCGTCCTCGGGCCGGAGCCCTACAAGGTCTACACCCCGCAGACCATCGTCAACCGCGCCGGGCTGGACGAGGATCTGCGCGTCTCCGCCCTGCGGGGCTATGTGGTGGCGCATGACGAACACCATGTCGGCCTGACCGCCATCGCGGCCAACATCCCCACCTGGAACAACGGCCATGTCGGCTGTCTGGTGGTGACCGGGCATTCCCGCGACATGGACGAGGCCAGGATTGCCGGCATCGGCGAGGAGCTGGTCCGGGTGGCGAAGCTGATGCCCTACCAGCTCGGCAGCCTCCGCTCCGTCGCGCATGTCGTGGGGAAATGACCGTCTCGACACTGACAATCGATCCGAAGGGAGAGGACCCATGCCTATCGTCAACATCACCCTGATCAAGGGCCGGTCGCAGGAAAAGAAGGCCGCCATGTACCGCGAGGTCACGGAGGCGATCCACCGCACCCTCGGCGCGCCGCGCGAAAGCGTGCGCATCATGGTGAACGAGATCGAGCCCGAGCATTTCGCCGTCGCCGGAGAGGCCAAGGCCGGCCCGTCGTCGTAACGCGCCGGCCTTAAACAACTGCACATCGCTGACGTGAAGCGACGCTTCGGCAGACCGCCGGAGCGACGGGAGTCGTGCGTCCGCAAGGCAAGGCGACGGACCGCTGCCTTGCCGACGCACCGGAAAGGATGATCTCGATGAACAACGGATCCGCCCCGGCCACCGGTGGGCGCCTTCTGGTCGACATGCTGCGCCTGAACGGGGTCGACCGGGTTTTCTGCGTGCCGGGCGAAAGCTACCTCGCCGTGCTCGATGCGCTGGTCGATGCCCCGGAGATCGCGGTCACCATCTGCCGGCACGAGGGCGGAGCGGCGATGATGGCCGAGGCCTACGGCAAATGCACCGGCCGCCCCGGCATCTGCTTCGTCACCCGCGGACCGGGCGCCACCAACGCCAGCCACGGCGTCCACATCGCGCACCAGGATTCCACGCCGATGATCCTCTTCATCGGCCAGATCGAACGAAGCGCGCAGGAGCGCGAGGCCTTCCAGGAGGTCGATTACCGACGCATGTACGGCCCGCTCAGCAAATGGGTGGCGCAGATCGACGAGGCCGGCCGCATCCCCGAGATGGTCGGCCGCGCCTTCTATACGGCGACGTCCGGCCGTCCGGGACCGGTGGTGCTCGCCCTTCCTGAGGACATGCTGGCCGAGGACATGCCGGTCGAACGGGCGGCCCCCCGCCCGGCCGCACCCTACCGCCCGGTCGAGCCCGGCCTGCGGCCGGAGGATTTGGCGGAGCTGGAGCGGCTGCTCAGCGCGGCCGAAAGTCCGCTCCTGCTGGTCGGCGGCGGCGGCTGGACCGCGGAGGCCTGCGACGACATCCGCCGCTTCGCCGAAGCGTGGGACCTGCCGGTCGGCGTGTCCTTCCGCTCGCAGGACCTGTTCGACAACGCCCATCCCAACTATGCCGGCGATCTCGGCCTTGGCGTCAACCCCGCCCTGGCCAGGACCGTCCAGGAGGCCGACCTGCTGCTCGTCGTCGGCCCGCGGCTGGGAGAGGCGACGACCGGCGGCTACACGCTGCTCGACATCCCGTGTCCGCGCCAGACCCTGGTGCATGTCCATGCCGGGGTCGAGGAGCTGGGCCGCGTCTACCAGCCGGCGCTCGCCATCAATGCCGGCATGCGCACGACCGCCAGGGCGCTCGCCGCGCTGGCGCCGCCGGCCTCCCGCCGGAACCCGGAACGGCTCCGGGAACGCACCAAAGCCATCCACGACGCCTATCTCGCCTGGACCGATCCGCCGTCCATCCCCGGCCCGCTGCAGATGGGCGAGATCATGGGCTGGCTGCGCGAGACCCTGCCGCCGGACACCATCGTCACCAACGGGGCCGGCAATTTCGCCATCTGGCCGAACCGCTTCCACCGCTACCGCCGGTTCCGCACCATGCTGGCGCCGACCTCCGGCTCGATGGGCTATGGCATTCCGGCGGCAATCGCGGCGAAGCTGCTGCATCCGGAGCGGCCGGTAGTGGCCTTCGCCGGCGACGGCTGCTTCATGATGAGCGTGCAGGAACTCGCGACCGCCGCGCAGTACGAGGCGGCAATCGTGGTGGTGCTGGTCAACAACGGCATGTTCGGCACCATCCGCATGCACCAGGAGCGCGAGTATCCCCGGCGCGTCAGCGGCACCGAGCTGAAGAATCCCGACTTCGTCACCCTGGCGCAGAGCTTCGGCGCCCATGCCGAACGCATCACCCGGACCGAGGAGTTCATGCCGGCCTTCGAGCGCGCCATGGCGGCAGGACGCCTCGCCCTGCTGGAACTGGTCATCGATCCGGAAGCCATCAGCCCGACGCACACGGTGACGAGCCTGCGCGAACAGGCGGACCGGGCCCGCGGCGCCTGACCGCCGGCCGGCACGGAAAACCAGCCCGATGAATCAGGCCCGATGAAAGGCCTGATGAACCGGAGTTGTCCCGCCCTCCTACGGACCAGGAACCTCACGACATGCTGACCTTCGACGATTGCCTCGCGCTCACCGACCTTCCCGCGGACAGGCTGCCGCTGGTGGACGGCATGGGGACCGTATCCGCCTTCCTGCTGATGTCCGACAGCGCCACCGCGGATGCCGGATGCTCACAGGATTGCCGTCCGGACGGCCGCCGGGACACCGGTGATGAGACGCAGCCATGAAACACAACCACATCGCCGGCCGCTGGGTGGCCGGCGGCGACGGCATCGACAACGTCAATCCGTCCGACACCACCGACATCGTCGGCAGCTATGCCGTCGCCGACGGCGGCATGGTGGCGGAGGCGGCCCAGGCCGCAAGGGCCGCCTTTCCGGCCTGGGCGCGCAGCACACCCCAGCAGCGCGCCGATATCCTCGATGCCGTCGGCAGCGAGCTGCTCGCACGCAGGGAGGAGCTTGGAACTTTGCTGTCGCGGGAAGAAGGGAAGATCCTGGCGGACGGCATCGCCGAAGTGGTCCGCGCCGCCCAGGTCTTCAAATTCTTTGCCGGCGAGGCCCTGCGCATCCCCGGCGAGAAGGTCGCGTCCACGCGCCCTGGGGTCGAGGTCGACATCCTGCGCGAGCCCGTGGGGGTCATCGGCATCATCACGCCGTGGAACTTCCCGATGGCCATCCCGGCCTGGAAGATCGCCCCGGCGCTCGCCTACGGCAACTGCGTGGTTTTCAAGCCCGCCGAACTCGTTCCCGGATCGGCCTGGGCGCTGGCCGAGATCGTCACGCGCGCCGGCGTGCCGGCCGGCGTGTTCAATCTCGTCATGGGGCCGGGGTCGCTGATCGGGGACGCCCTAGTCGACGGGGTAGATGCCGTGACCTTCACCGGCTCGGTCGCCACCGGACGCCGGGTGGCGCAGCGGGCCGTCGGCCGCATGATCCGATGCCAGCTCGAGATGGGCGGCAAGAACCCGATGGTCGTGCTGGATGATGCCGACCTCGACATTGCCGTCGATGCAGCGGTGAACGGGTCCTTCCTCCAGACCGGGCAGCGCTGCACCGCCTCGTCGCGCCTTGTCGTCACCGAAGGCATCCATGACCGGTTCGCCGCCGCGGTGACGGAACGGCTGGAACGGCTCGCCGTCGGTCATGCGCTGAAGCCGGGAACCGAGATCGGACCGGTGGTGGACGGCCGGCAGCTGGAGCAGGATTTGTCCTACATCGCCATTGCCGAGCAGGAGGGGGCGCGGCGGCAGTGCGGCGGGCAGCGGCTGACCAGGGAAACGCCCGGCTTCTATCTTTCGCCCTGCCTGTTCACCGAAACCACCAACGCAATGCGCATCAACCGCGAGGAGGTGTTCGGGCCGGTCGCCAGCGTCATTCGCGTCAGGGATTACGACGAGGCGCTCAGCGTGGCGAACGACACCCCCTTCGGCCTGTCGTCGGGCATCTGCACCAGCTCGCTGAAACACGCGACCCATTTCCGCGCCAACTCTGCGGCGGGGCTGGTCATGGTCAATCTGCCGACCGCCGGCTTGGACTTCCATGTTCCGTTCGGCGGACGCAAGGGCTCCAGCCATGGCCCGCGCGAACAGGGCCGTTATGCGGTGGAGTTCTACACCTCCGTCAAGACCGCCTATGTGCAGGCCGGGTGAAAAAGCAGCGGGCGCCTTTTCAGGATTTATTTCCTTTTTATTGACAACATACCTGCTGGTCGGCAGTGTCGTCGTCGCCAGCGGGCCAGCTGCGCCCGCAAATTCCCCGACCCCTCCCCTTCCCGCCCCAGGAGTTCGTGTGCCATGAGCCTTGCCGCCATGGGCGACGCCGCGTGCATTGCCGTCGCCGCCATCACCGTGCCCGACAGCCATGCCCGCCGCCGCATCGACGACGACGGGCTGGATTCGCTCGCCCGATCCATCGAAGAGGTCGGGCTGTTGCAGCCCATCATGGTCCGTCCGCTGGGAAATGGACGGTACGAGCTGCTGGCCGGCGCAAGGCGGCTGCGCGCGATGCAGGCGCTGGGCCGGGCCGGCGTGCCGGCGGTGCCGGTGACCAACGAAAGCGCCGCGGTGCTGTCGCTGGTGGAGAACATGCAGCGCCAGGGGCTGGACGCGCTGGAACTGGCCGAAGCGCTCCAGCGGCTGGTGGAGCGGGGCTGGGGACGCGAAGCGCTGGCCCGGCTGGTCGGGCGCAGCACGAGCTGGATCGGCGACATGCTGGGCCTGAACCGGCTGCCGGACTGGATCAAAGCGGAATACCCGCAGGCGCGGCGGGTGGTATCGCGCTCGCTGCTGGTGGAGATCGCGCGGGTGCGCGACGCGTCCGCGCAGGCGGAGCTGTGGCGGCAGGCGGCGGGCGGAGCGCTCACCGTGCGGCAGGCACGGCGGATGCGGCGCGAGGCGCTGCCGGCAGTCCCGCGCGCCCTGTCGGCGGTGCGGCGCTGCGTTCGCCAGCTGGACCGGATCGACACGGCGCCGGATTTGGCGGAGAAGGACCGGTCGGCGCTGCTGGCCCTGCGCGACAGGATCGACATGCTGCTCGGAGGCGGAGGCGGGAGCGAGGGAGGGGGCAAGAGCGGTGATGAGGCCCGCGGCTCTCCCGTTGACCGTCTCCAGGCAGGGGATGGTTTGGCGGCCGCGGATGCCCGGTGAAAGGCCCGACCGCCGCTGCGGACAGGCCTTTCGGTCCGGCCGAGGCTCCGTTCAGCGCACGGCCTCGCCCAGGCTCAGCATCAGGCGGTTGGCCCAGGCGAAGATCGCGACCGCCAGGACGATATTCAGGATTTCGCCGTCCTCCACCCCGGCCCGGCGAAGCGCTGCGACATCCTCCGCCGTCAGGGCGGCCGGCGTGGCGGTCAGGCGGGCGGCGGCCTGGGCGATGGCCTGCCGGCGCGGATCGTCCTGGCCGGAAATCCCCCCCGCAAACAGCAGATCGACAGCGTCCCTGCCCCCGGTCAGCTCGACGAAGCGGCGGGCGTGGACGGAGGCGCAATAGACACAGCCGTTCAGCACCGATTCCACGGCGGTCGCGAACTCCCGCTCGGCCCGGGGCAGGCCGCGCGGGGCGTACATGATGCCGTTGAACAGCGGCGTGCGGTGCAGAAGCGATTCCGGCTCATGCGCCAGCACCAGCGAATAGGCGCCGATGGCGACGTTGGACGGCGTCACCGCCAGAGCGAGCCGCTGCTCCTCCGTCGCATCCTCCAGCACCACGGGGGGCAGCCAGGGCTTCCAGTCCAGCACGTCGGTGGTGAAGCCGATGTCCGCATCGACCGGCACCGGTGCCCCGGCGGGCAGCGGCCCGGACGGCGGTTCCGCCCCACCCCCCGCCAGCGCCCGCAGTCCGGCGAGCAGGCGGACCTGATAGTTCACCAGTGCGATCAGCTGCGACAGCGCGACGATGCCGTGCGCATCCAGCCCCGCCGCTTCCAGCGCGCCCAGATGCTCCGGCCGGGACTGACGCGGGGACCGGGTGACCCGTTCCGCATGGGCGACCAGGGCCGGGCGCGCATCGGCACCGGCGGCGAGCCCGCGGTAATGGGCGGCGAGCGCGTCGTTGCCGGCCAGCGCCGCGATGCGTTCGGCCACCGCGGCGCGCTCGGCGGCGGAAAACAGGCCGGGCCGCCGCGGCGCCAGCAGGGCGTCGTGCGCCGCCTGGGTGCGGCTGCGGATCTCCGCCCGGCGGGCGCGCAGGGCCAGCAGCGGGGAAGCGTCGGACAGGCCGGCCAGCCGGTCGATCAGGTCGGGGGCGACCTGGGCGACGCCGTCACCGGTGCCGATGGCGGCGGTATCGCTGGCGGTGGCGCTGCTGGTGGCGGTCATCGGAAATCCTCCGCTTCGGTCCATTCGTCGCCCAGCAGTTCCGGCGTCTCGAACCCGATCAGCCGCTGCCAGTGGTAATCGTAATCCTCGGTGAACAGCGCAGCGGTGATGCTGTCGGCCAGACGCTCCGCCCCGGCGCTGATGCCGGGGATGTCGCCGGTCACCTTGCCGTGGCTCAGCACCGCGGCGTAGTTGAAGGCATGGATGCGGTTCAGCCAGGGCGCCTCGCCGGGGGTGCGCTCAAGGAACTCGAAATCGGCGCCGAGATAGGGATGCTGGGCGAACTCGCCGGCCTCATGGCCGGGAAGGACATAGCGGTCGCGCCACAGCAGGGTGTGGCGGGCGATTTCCGCCAGTTCCGGCCGCTGCTCCCAATTGAGCGCGAAGCCGGTGGCGAGGATGACGTGGTCGACCGTCACCGTGCCGCGTCCGGTGCGCAGGACCAGACGGCCGCCCTCGGCCTCCGCCGCCTCGACGGCGCAGCCGGTCAGCAGCGAGAAGTTGGGATGGCGCGAGCAGCGCAGCATGGAATTGTGCGGCGCCGGCACGCCGGTGTCGGCGATGTACTGGTTGTAGGCCCAGCGCCGCTCGTCCGACAGGGTGTGGAAGCCGAGAACGATGCCGGGATGGCCGGCGCCCAGGCTCTTGTTGATGCGCGGCAGCTCCGCCCGGCGGATCAGCATGTAGACCTTGGCGGCACCCCGCTCCAGCGCCTCCGCCGCATTGTCCACCGCCCCGGCGCCGGCACCGAGCACCGCGACCGTCCTGCCCTTCAGGCCGTCGAAGTCGATGGGCTCATGGGCATGGCTCCAGAACCGCTTGTCCACCGCCTTCCAGAAGGCCGGGACGAAGGGGCCGCCCAGACCATCGCGCCCGTTCGCCAGGATCACCCGGCGCGCCCGCACCCGCTGCCGCCCCTCCGGACCGTCGAGGTCGAGGGTCACGCCGTCGGCGTCACCGGCGATCGCCGTCAAGGCGGTGTCGTTCCGCACCGGCGCGCCGGTGACGCGGCGGTACCAGGTCAGGTAGTCCAGCCATTGCAGGCGCGGGATGCGGAACAGCGCATCCCAGGCGGCGCGGCCGAACTGCGCCTCGAACCAGGCGCGGAAGGTCAGGTTGGCGAAACCCAGCGCCGGACCGGTCAGCGTCTTGGGCGACCGCAGGGTCTCCATGCGGGCATAGGTCCCCCACGGCCCCTCGCGGCCGGCAGGGGCGCGGTCGAACAGCCGGATGTTGGAGATGCCGACCTTGCGCAGGGCGAAGGCGGCCGTCAGCCCGGCCATGCCGGCGCCGACGATGGCGACATCGAGAACGCCCCCGGGGACGCCGTCCCGCGCCGGCACCCAGTCGGCCGGCGGCAGGGTGAGCAGGTCGAGATCGCGGGCGAGCCGCGCCTCCAGCTCCTCCAGCGAGCTGGGGCCGGGGTCTGCAACGGTGGAAGGCACGGCGGAGTTGTCCTTGGTCATCGGAAGAGGGTCCTGTCGGAAATGCTGCGTCAGGCGGGCGGCGTCAAGCGGCCTGGGCACCGCCCAGATAGGCGTCGCGAATCTGCGGGTCGCGGGCGAGGTCGGCGGCCGGACCGGACAGCACGATGCGTCCGGTTTGCAGCACATAGCCGCGATGGGCGATCTGCAGGGCGAGGCTGGCGTTCTGTTCCACCATGAAGATGCTCACGCCCTGCCGGTTGATGGTCTGGATCATCTCCAGCACGCGGTCGACATGCAAGGGCGACAGGCCCATCGTCGGCTCGTCCATCACGATCAGCCGCGGACGGCCCATCAGGGCGCGGGCCATCGCCACCATCTGCTGCTCCCCGCCCGACAGGGTGCCGGCCTGCTGGGCATGGCGTTCGCGCAGCTTGGGGAACAGGTCGAGGACGCCGTCGTAATCCTCCGCCACCGACTTGGCGTCCCTGCGGGTGTAGGCGCCCATCAGCACATTCTCGCGCACCGTCATGGTGCCGAACAGGCGGCGGGATTCGGGCACGGAGCCGATGCCGCGCCGGACGATCTGCGGCGTGGTGAGGCCGGTCAGCGGCTGCCCGTCGAAGACCACCTGCCCGGAGCGCGGCTTCAGCAGCCCCAGGATGATCTTCATCGAGGTGGATTTGCCGCTGGCATTGCCGCCCAGCAGGCAAACGATCTGCCCGCGCGGCACCTCCAGCGACAGGTCGAAATGGACCTGCACCGGCCCGTAGAAGCTGTTCACGCGGTCGAGCCGCAGCAAGGCGTCGGTCATTCCGCCGGTCCCCCTCAATGCGCGATCCGGACCGGGACGGTGGCGTCCCCGTCCTGGCCCGTATCCTGGCCCGTATCCTGGTTCGCGGCGCCCACCGCCTTATGGCCGAGATAGGCCTCGATCACCGCCGGATCGCCGGCGACGGCGGCCGGCGCCCCCTCGGCGATGCGGGCGCCATGGTCCATCACCACCACCCGGTCGGACAGCTGCATCACCAGATCCAGCTTGTGCTCGATCAGCAGGATGGTCAGTCCGCGCGCCTTCAGGCCGCGGATGATCTCCAGCATCTCCGCCGTCTCGGTCGGGTTCATGCCGGCGGTCGGCTCGTCCAGCAGCAGCAGGCGGGGATGCAGGGCCAGCGCGCGGGCGATCTCCACCCGGCGGCGGTTGGCGTAGGACAGGCTGTGCGCCGGCTTGTCGAGGCGCGGGGTCAACCGCTCGCCGAACATCCGGACGATCTCCCTCGCCTCGGCGCGCAGACGCTCCTCCTCCGCCCGGACGGAGGCGGGACGGATCAGCGCCAGCGCCAGTTCCACCAGCGGCCCCACCAGCGGAATCCGCGGCTTCACCGCCCGCAGGCGGGTGTGGGCGCCGACCAGCACATTGTCGAGAACGCTGAGGTTGCCGAACACCCGGCCGTGCTGGAAGCTGCGGGCCAGCCCGAGGGCGGCCAGCCGTTCGGCGGAGAGGCCGGTGACGTCGCGGCCCTCGAAAGTGACCGACCCCGCATCCGGCGCGTCGAGCCCGGAGATCAGGTTGAACAGGGTGGTCTTGCCGGCGCCGTTCGGGCCGATGATGCTGACCAGCTCGCCCTGCCCCACCGTCAACGACAGGCCATTGACCGCGGTCAGCCCGCCGAAACGGCGGGTCAGGCCGGCGATCTTAAGAAGGGGTTTCTTCGGCTCGTTCGCCATGGCGTCCTCACACCGTTCCCAGAAGGCCCTGCGGGCGGAAGCGGATCAGCAGCAGCAGGACGACGCCGTAGATCAGCATGCGGTATTCGGCCGCCGCGCGGAACAGCTCCGGCAGCCCGACCAGCACCGCCGCCCCCAGCACGGCCCCGGCGACATTGCCGAGCCCGCCGAGGATGACCATGGTCAGCGCCAGCATCGACACCGGCGCCGGGAAGGTCTCGTGGTTGATGTAGGAGTAGAAATGCGCCATCAGCGCGCCGCCTACCCCCGCGATGAATCCCGCCACCGCGAAGGCCAGCCCCTTGTAGCGGTTGAGGTCGACGCCGTAGGAGCGCGCCGCCACGTCGTCCTCGCGGATCGCCCGCAGCGTGCGGCCGAGATGGGAGTTCAGCAGGCGCGATTGCAGGGCGGCGAAGGCCAGCAGGACGGCCAGCGGCACCCAATAGACCCATTGCCCGCTGACCAGAGGCTTGCCCGCCACCGACAGCGGCGGGATGCCGGTGACGCCGATCGGGCCGCGGGTCAGGCTTTCCCAGTTGAGGATGACCAGCGTCACGATCTCGCCCACCGCCAGCGTGGCGATGGAGACGTAATGGCCGCGCAGCCGGAAGGCGGGATAGACCAGCGCCGTGCCCAGCGCCGCCGCCACCAGCCCGGCCAGCGGCACCGCCAGCAGCACCGGCACCCCGGCATCGAGCGCCAGCAGCGAGGAGGCATAGGCGCCGATGGCGAGCAGCCCGGCATGGCCGAGCGACACCTGCCCGACCGTGCCGGCGACCAGCGTCAGGCTGAGCGCCAGCAGGGCGTAGAGCCAGGCATTGCCCAGCGTCTGCAACAGATAGGGCTGCTGCACGACCAGCGGCAGGGCGAGTGCGGCGGCGGCCAGCGCCCACACCGCCCAATTCGGCAGGACCAGCGGCCGGCTGGGGGCGATGAAGGTGCCGGTCAATGGCTCCGGCGGCAGGCGGCGGGCGCGGGCGAACAGACCGTTGGGCCGCAGCACCAGGATCAGGATCAACGCCACGAAGGCGAACAGGTTGCGGTAGCTGGTGCCGAACAGCGCGATGCCGTAACTCTCGATCAGCCCCAGCAGCAGGCTGCCGGCGATGGCGCCCGGCACGTTGCCGACGCCGCCGATCAGTTGGGCGACGATGCCCTTCAATCCGGCCTGGAAGCCCATGTTGGGATCGATGGTGTTGTAATACATGCCGACCAACAGGCCGCTGACCCCGCCCAGCGCCGAGGCGATGGCGAACACCGTGCGGTTCACCTTGTCGACGTCGACGCCGCACTGCTGCGCCGCGTCGCGGTCGAGCGCCGTCGCCCGCACCGCCCAGCCCAGCTTGGTGAAGCGCAGGAAGCCGTAGAGCAGGGCGGCGCTGCCGATGCCAACCCCGGCGATCAGCAGATCGAGCGCGCCGATGCTGCCGCCGCCGATGGCGATGCGCCAGCTCGGCAGCTGGGTCGGCAGCGCGCGCGGGTCGGGGCTGAACAGCAGCTGCGCCGACTGGTCGAGCACCACCGACAGGCCGATGGTGGCGAGCAGCGGGGCGATGCGCGGGGCGTTGCGCAGCGGGCGCAGGCCGACCCGCTCGATCACCGCCCCCAGCAGCCCGCAGCCGGCGGCCACCGTGACGAAGGTCACCGGCAGCGGCAGGGCGAGCTTCGTCACGCACAGCCAGCCGATATAGGCGCCGACCATGTAGACTGAGCCATGGGCGAAGTTGATCAGGTGCGAGACGCCGAAGATCAGCGCCAGACCGACGGCCAGCAGCGCATAGATGTTGCCGATGACCAGCCCGTTGATGGTGTAGTCGAGCCACGGGCCGAGAGTGGTGGGAAACACGATGGTCGGTCCTTCCGGCGTCAGTTCGAAGCCTTGACGGCCGGCTGTTCCCGCCCCGCCTGCTCCCACAGGGCGAAGGCACCATTCTTCACAACGAGCCGCGTGCTCAGCGGCTTGTCGACGCGGCGGGTCTGCGGATCGAAGCGGACGGTGCCGTAGACGACGCTCGGCGCATCCTTGACGGTGGCGAGCCCGTCGCGCACGGCGGTGCGGTCGGTGCCGCTCTGCCGGATCACCGTCGCCAGCAGCAGAAGCGCGTCATAGGCGCGGCTGGAATAGGCATCCGGCTCGACACCGTATTTGCCGGTGTAGGCCTTGACGAAGGTCTGCACTTCCGGCCGCGGGTCGCCGGGGAAGAAGGGGGTGGTGGTGTGGACGCCTTCGACCGCCGCCCCGCCCAGCTCCAGGAACTTGGGCGAATAGACCGACCCGGCGGCGACCACCGGCTGGGTCAATCCGGCCTCGCGCAACTGGCGGGTGATCTGGGCGCCGTCGGCATAGTAGGAGACCAGCACGATGCCGTCCGGCTTGGTGTCGCGCACCCGCACCAGGGCGGAGCGGAAATCCTTCTCGTCGGCCAGATAGCCCTCGGCACCGACCACCTCCGCCCCGCGCTCCCTGGCCGCCCTGGCGAACAGGTCCTTGCTGGTGCGGCCCCAGTCGTTGTTGATGAACAGCAGGGCGACGCGCTTCAGACCCAGCGCCGTCACCGCGTAATCGGCCAGGACCGGCATCTCCTCCGCCTGATTGAGCGCGTTGCTCCAGACGAAATCGCCACCCTTGGTGAAATCCGGGTGCGAGTTGGTGAAGCCGAACTGCACCAGCCCGCCATTCTGGTAGATCGGCGAGGCCGCCATCGATGCGGCGCTGGTGAAGTCGCCCAACTCGGCGACGATGCGGCTGTCGGCGACGAATTTACGGGCGATGGCGACGGTCTGCTTGGGATCGCTCTGGCTGTCCTCGAACTGGACGCGCAGCGGACGGCCCTGGATGCCGCCGCCGGCATTCACCTGCTCCAGCGCCAGATCGAAGCCGCGCTGCCATTGCGCGCCATATTGCGCGTACTGGCCGGTCAACGGCCCGCTGACGCCGAGCACAACCGGTTCCTTCGCCGGATCGGCGGGCTGCGAGAAGGCCGGCTGGACGACGCCGAGCGCGGTCAGCAGCGACAGGGTGCCGGCAACCAGCGCGGTGGACCGGAGAAACAGATCGAGCATCGGGCCTACTTTCAAAGAACTGGCTTTCAAAAGACTGACTTTCAAACTTTAGAATCCGGATCAGTTGGTGGCGGCGGGGACGCTGCCGTCCCACAGGGCGAAGGCGCCGTCCCTGACCACCAGCTTGACGTTGCGCACGCCGGACACGCGGCGCGTCTCGGGATCGAAGGTCGCCTTGCCGAAGATGACGCTGGGGATGTCCTTCACGCGGGGGAAGGCGTCGCGGATCGCGGTGCGGTCGGTGCCGCCCTCCTCGATCACCCGCTGCGCCACCAGCACCGCGTCATAGGCGTAAGCGGAAAAAGCGTCCGGCTCTTCCTGGTACTTCGCACGGTAGGCGGCGACGAAGCCCTGCACCTCCGGACGAGGTTCCGCTGGAAAGAAGTTGGCGCGGGTGTGGACGCCGTTGACCGCCTCGCCACCCAGTTCGAGAAACTTGGGCGAATAGACCGACCCCACCGCGACCACCGGCTGGGTGAGGCCGACAGGCTTCAGCTGCCGGGCGATGGCCGCCCCGTCGGCATAGTAGGAAATCAGGACGATGCCGTCGGGATTGGCCTCGCGCACCCGCACCAGGGTGGAGCGGAAGTCCTTCTCGTCGGGCAGGTAACCCTCTGTGGCGACGACCTCCGCCCCGCGCTCCTTCGCCGCCTTGACGAAGATGTCCTTGCTGGTGCGGCCCCAGTCGGTGTTGAGGTGCAGCACCGCCAGCCGCTTGAGCTTCAGCGAGGTGACCGCGAAATCGGCGACGTTCGGCTGCTCCTCCGCCTGGCTGATGGAATTGCTCCAGATGAAGTCGCCGCCCCTGGTGAAGTCGGGGTGCGAGTTGGTGAAGCCGAACTGCACCAGCCCGGCCCGCTGGTAGATCGGCGAGGCCGCCATCGACGCCGGGCTGGAGAAGTCGCCCAGCTCGATCAGGATCTTGGGATCGGAGACGAATTTCTGGGCGATGGCGATGGACTGGCGCGGATCGTTCTGGCTGTCCTCGAACACGTAGCGCAGCGGACGGCCCTTCACCCCGCCGGCGGCATTGATCTGGTCGAGCGCCAGGTCGAAGCCCTTCTTCCACTGCGCGCCATACTGCGCGCTGGGACCGGTCAGCGGCCCGCTGACGCCGAACCACAGCGGCTCGCCCGCCGCCTCCGCCGCATTGGCCGAGCCGCCGGACATCGTCATGCAGGCGAGCGCCAAACCTCCGGCCAGGGTGTGGAAAAGCACTGAACGTCGGGAAAGCGCGGGCTGGGGCATGGCGTCGTCTCCAAAAGGCTTTCGGCACGAATTCGAAAAAGGACCGCCGCCCGGAACCGGGGCGTGGACCCGCTGACGGGCGGCGGCTTCAGGCACGGGAGGACGGGACGCCGACGGGGCGGAGCGCCGGAAGGACAAGGGTCGCAGCGCCCGCCGGCACCCGGACGGTCGCGATCAGAAATCGTAACCGCCGCCGGCCCCGGCCGGTGCAGCCGGGGACTTCGGTTCCGGACGCTCAACGATCAGCGCCTCGGTGGTGATCAGCAGGCCGGCGACCGACGCCGCGTCCTGCAAGGCGATGCGCACGACCTTGGCCGGATCGATGATGCCGGCCTTCAGCAGGTCGGTGAACTCGCCGGTCTGCGCGTCGTAGCCGAAGGCGGTGTCGCCCCCCTCCAGCAGCTTGCCGACGATGACCGACCCGTCGGCCCCGGCATTCTCGGCGATCTGTCGCACCGGCGCCTGAAGCGCGCGCCGCACGATGTCGATGCCGACGCGCTCGTCGTCGTTGACCGGCACCACCGCATCGATGGCGCGGGTGGCATAGAGCAGGGTGACGCCACCGCCGGGCACGATGCCCTCGGCGATGGCGGCGCGGGTGGCATGGACGGCGTCGTCCACGCGGTCCTTGCGCTCCTTCACCTCGACCTCGGTCGAGCCGCCGACGCGGATCACCGCGACGCCGCCCGACAGCTTGGCCAGCCGCTCCTGCAACTTCTCGCGGTCGTAGTCCGAGGTGGTTTCCTCGATCTGGGCGCGGATCTGAGCGATGCGGGCGTCGATGGCCTCGCGGCCGCCGGCGCCGTCGATCACCGTCGTTTCCTCCTTGGCGATCACCACCCGCTTGGCGGTGCCGAGATCGGCCAGCGAGACGGTCTCCAGCTTGAGGCCGATGTCCTCGCTGATCACCTGCCCGTTGGTGAGGATGGCGATGTCCTCCAGGATCGCCTTGCGGCGGTCGCCGAAGCCCGGCGCCTTCACCGCGGCGATCTTCAGCCCGCCGCGCAGCTTGTTGACCACCAGCGTCGCCAGCGCCTCGCCCTCGACATCCTCGGCGACGATCAGCAGCGGGCGGGAGGACTGCACCACCGCCTCCAGCACCGGCAGCAGCGGTTGCAGGCTGGACAGCTTCTTGTCGTGGATCAGGATGTAGGGGTTGTCGAAATCGACGACCAGCTTCTCGGCGTTGGTGACGAAGTAGGGCGAGAGATAGCCGCGGTCGAACTGCAACCCTTCGACCACGTTCAACTCGGTCTCCAGGCTCTTGGCCTCCTCCACCGTGATGACGCCGTCGTTGCCGACCTTGGACACCGCCTCGGCGATGATGGCGCCGATGGCGCGCTCGCCGTTGGCGGAGATGGTGCCGACCTGCGCCACCTCGTCGTTGGTGGAGATGGTCTTGGCCCGCGCCTTCACGTCGGCGATCACCGCGGCGACGGCGCGGTCGATGCCGCGCTTGAGGTCCAGCGGGTTCAGCCCGGCGGCGACGGCCTTGGCGCCCTCGCGGACGATGGCCTGGGCCAGCACCGTGGCGGTGGTGGTGCCGTCGCCGGCCAGATCGGCGGTCTTGGAGGCCACCTCGCGCACCAGCTGGGCGCCGAGATTCTCGAACCGGTCGGCCAGCTCGATCTCCTTGGCGACAGACACGCCGTCCTTGGTGATGCGGGGGGCGCCGAAGGATTTCTCGATCACGACGTTGCGGCCCTTCGGACCCAGCGTGACCTTCACGGCATTGGCGAGGGTATCGACGCCGCGCAGGATGCGGTCGCGGGCATCGGCGGAGAATTTGACGTCCTTGGCGGCCATGGCGATGTCCTTTTTATCGAAGTCTTTTTTGGGTGGGTTCCAGCGGAAACGGGCAGGTCTGCCTCAGGCGGGCTCGACCACGCCGACGATGTCGGATTCCTTGATGACCAGCAGATCCTCGCCCTGCACCTTGATCTCGGTGCCCGACCATTTGCCGAAGACCACACGGTCGCCGACCTTCACGTCGAGCGGATGGATGCGGCCCTGGTCGTCGCGCACGCCGGGACCGACGGCGATCACCTCGGCCTCCTGCGGCTTCTCCTTGGCGGTGTCGGGGATGATGATCCCGCCCTTCGACTTTTCCTCCTGCGCCACACGGCGGACGACGACGCGGTCGTGCAACGGACGGAACGGCATGCCTGATGTCTCCTGGTTCGGGCCCCGTTCGGGCCTCGCTGGGGGTCATGTGCGGCGCCCCGCATTCACCGTAGGGACAGAGCTTAATCACTGCTTATTCCTACTGTAAAGATAGTGATTTGTGTTTTGTTTATACATTTTTCCTATGTTATTTATGAGGCCGCTGGGACCGACGGCATCCGAATCATTTGAAAAACTCAACGGAATCATGAGCATTCCGAAATTGACGGAGTGCCGCCGCAGTATTGTAAGAAACAACACACAGATGCATCGAAGCGGCGGAGTTTCACAGTAATGCCGAACATCCGGGTATCGACCGCTCCGCCGGCCTCAGGGTTGCCCACCGCAGAGTTGCCGCCCATCGCCGCCGATGTGCTGGTGATCGGCGGCGGCCTGTCTGGAACCTGGGCGGCGCTGGCGGCGGCACAGGCCGGGGCCAGGGTGGTGCTGGCCGACAAGGGCTATTGCGGGGCCAGCGGGGTCGCCGCCACCTCGGGTCCCGGCCACTGGTGGGTGCCCCCCGACGCCGACGCGCGGGCCGAGGCGATCCGCCAGCGCATGGCGATTGCCGGCGGCATCGCCGACCCGGCCTGGATGGAGCGGATCCTCGACATCACCTGGACCACCCTGCCGACCATCGCCGATGTCTACGACTTCTCCACCGACGAGACCGGAACGGTGCAGTACCGCGGCCTGCGCGGGCCGGAATATCTGCGGGCGATGCGCCGGAAGATCCACAGGCTCGGCGTCCGCATCCTCGACCAGAGCCCGGCGCTGGAACTGCTGGCCGACACTGACGGGACCATCGTCGGCGCGCGGGGCCTGCGCCGCCAGCGGGGCGAGGCCTGGACCGTGCGCGCGGCGGCGGTGATCCTGGCGACCGGCGGCTGCGCCTTCAAATCGCGGCTTCTCGGCAGCCACACCAACACCGGCGACGGCCATCTGATGGCGGCGGAGGCCGGGGTGGATTTCTCCGGCATGGAGTTCTCCACCTACCACACGGTGGCTCCGGCCAACTCGACCATGACCCGGTCGATGTCCTTCGCCTTCGCCTCCTATTACGACGGCGAGGGGCGCGAGATCGCCGTGCCGCCCGGCGACACCACCCGGACGCTGGCCCGCGCCATGCTGGAAGGGCCGGTGCTGTGCAGCCTGCACCGCATGCCGGCGGACATCCGCGAGCGGCTGCGCCGGGTGCAGCCCAACATGATGCTGCCCTTCGACCGCGGCGGTGCAGGGGGCGGCGCAGGGGGCGGCCTCGATCCCTTCACCCAACGCTTTCCCGTGCTGCTGCGGCCGGAGGGCACCATCCGCGGGTCCGGCGGCATCCGGCTGGCCGACGACGACTGCGGCACCGCCGCCGACGGGCTGTTCGTCGTCGGCGATGCCGCGACGCGCGAACCGGTGGCGGGGGCGGTGTCGGGCGGCGGCGCCATCCTGGCCGCCTGGGCACTGTCGTCGGGCGTGATCGCCGGACGCGCCGCCGCGGCGCGGGCGGCCCGCCCTGGCCGGCGCACCGACAGTCCCGCCCGTCCGCTGGGACAGGCCGGACTGCGCCCGGCGCGCCATGCCGCCGCGGTCGATCCGCGCGCCGTCACCGCCGCGGTCCAGGCCGAGATGCTGCCCTACGACAAGACCATCTTCCGCCGCGGCCCGGCGCTGGCCCGCTCGCTGTCGCTGCTGGACGGGGTGTGGCGCGACCTGCGCGACCATCTGCATGGCGAAGGGGCCGCCACGGCGGGGGAAACGGTACAGGCGCGCGAGAGCGCCGCCCTGACCGCCGTCGCCCGCTGGTGCACCCGCGCCGCGCTCGACCGGGCGGAAAGCCGCGGCATGCATCTGCGCGTCGATGCCCCGGCCGGCGACCCGGCGCTGGCCCGGCGCCTGATCGTCGGCGGGCTGGACCGGCTCCGGTCCCGCTTCGACGGCCCGTCCCCCCAGCCTCTCGAACATCCCGCCACCACCCAGGCAGGCGCCGCATGATCAGTCTCGTCATCGCCGAACGCTGCACCGGATGCCAGGTCTGCGTCCGCGTCTGTCCGACCAACGTCTTCGACGCCGTCCGCGGCAGGCCGCCGGTGATCGCCCGGCAGCAGGACTGCCAGACCTGCTTCCTGTGCGAACTCTACTGCCAGCCCGACGCGCTCTATGTCGATCCCGACTGCGAAACGCCGGCCGCGGTGAGCGCCGAAGAGGTCGAGCGGTCCGGCCAGCGCGGCCGCTACCGCCGCGAATCCGGCTGGGACGAATGGGCCGGCGACCCGCGCTATGCCAACGAACATTGGCGGATGGACCAGATTTTCGCCCGCGCCCGGGCCCTGTCCTGATTCCGCCGCTGCCTTCCCCGAACTGGATTTTCAAAGATGACCGAGCACCGTCCGCCCACCCTGTCGCGCCGCCGCCTGCTGAGCGGAGCCGGCAAAGCCGCCGCCGCCGGACTGCTGGCCCCCGCCCTGGCGGCCCCGCTGCTGTCCCGCCCGGCCTTCGCCGCCACCGGCGCCACCGCCGGCGGCATCCTCAAGGTCGGCGACCAGCGGTCCACCATCCGCTCGCTGCTGGAGGCCTCCGGCCAGTTGAAGGACATCCCCTGCACGCTGGAGTTCGCCGATTTCCCGGCGGCGCCGCCCATGCCTTCGCCCTGCCCAACGGCCTGCCGGCCAGGATCATCTCCGCCGCCCGCTCCGATCCGGTGGATCCCGATACCGACGGCAGCCTCGACGCCCACGGCAATCCCAACATGGTGACGCCCGACACCGGCACCTCGGCCCTTGCCCAGGGCTGTTCGGCCCAGAGCGCCCTGGTGGAGGTCGAGCGCTTCACCGGCCCACTGCCGCCGATCCGCGCCTTCCAGCCGCCGCGCTTCGTCGGCCGGCCGTGAGATGCACCCTCACGACGCCGCCAGAGCCTCCGCCACCGCCAGCGCATGCGGGACGATCTCCGATGCGCCGATCACCTCGCCCAGGCTGCCGCGGGTCGGTGGGCCGACGACGAACAGGTTGGATGCCGGCCGGCCATCGGCGTCCAGCGCCCGGTGCCGCCCGTCGACCTCCACCCCCATGCCGAGCGGATCGGGCCGGATCAGCCCTTGGCCGGCGAGGGCGGCCAGCACCGGATTGCGCCTGAACATGGCGCCATGGCCGGCGCCCGTGCAGTTCACCAGCGCATCGTAAGCGCGCCCGACCAGGGTTTCGCCGCCGCGCGGCCGGTGGACGACCCACAGACCGCCACCTCCATCGCCGCCGCCGCCGCCGCCGCCGGACGGATGATCATCGGCACTCGCCGAGACCAGCCGTCCGGCCAGCACCGCGAGACGTCCGTCCGCCTGCGCGGACGCCACCAGCCGGGCGACCTGCGGGGCCGCCTGGAAGCGGTGGGCGTCCCACCAGGGCCGCAGATGGCGCTGAAACCGCCGCCGCTCGTCAGCGGAAAGGGCCGCCCACAGGGCAGCGTTCTGAAGACGCAGGCTTTCGAGCACGTCGGTCCAGGGCCGCCCCTGCCTGCCGGCGTCCGCGACAGCGGCTCGCACCCGGCACAGCAGGTCCCGGACTCCGGCAGGCGGATCGGCGGCGAAATCGGTCCAGGAATCGGCATGCCCGGCAGGGCGGGGCCGCGGCACCAGCCCGTGGCGCGACAGCGCGGTCAGCGGCCCGCGATGGCCGCGGCCGATCAGCGTCGACACCGCATCCCCCATGGTCAGGCCGGTGCCGACGATCAGCACCCGGTCGGTCCGGCCGATGGGATCGAGCGCGCCCGGCGCCCATGGATCGGCGACGACCCGCCGGTGCCCCGCCAGCCCGGCCAGCACACCCGGCAGTTCGGGCCTCGGGTTTCCGGTGCACAGCACCAGCGCATCGGCCTCCAGCACCCTGCCGCCGGCGAGTTCCACGACGAACCCGCTTCCCTCCGGCGATGCCAGCCGGCGGGCGGCGACGGCACGGTCGCGCCGGTGGGTCACCCGCACCGGCCCGGCCGCGGCGAACAGCGGGCGCAGCCTCTCGTCGAGATAACGCCCGAACACCGACCGCGCCGGATAATGCAGCCCGTCCGCCCAGCCGGCCGGATCGGCCTCCAGCACGCCGCGCTCCAGGCACCAGCGATGGAAATCCTCCTCGCCCCCCTCCCCGGCCTCCCCGGCCTCCCGGCCGGTCACCGCCGCCATGCGGATGGAGGGAACATTCACCCGGTGGCGCGGGTCGCCGCCAGCCGCGTAGGTCAGCCCGGCCCCGGGCGACGGCCGCGGGTCCACAAGCTCCACCTCGGCGGAGAAGCCGCCCGCGGCACCGGCGCGCACCAGCCCGGCCGCGACGCCGCTGCCCGACACGCCGGCACCGACGATGACGATCCGCAACGGCCGCGGCACGGTCACAGCCCCTCGCGATGGACGATCCGTCCGCCGACCAGCGTCAGGCGGCAGCGCAGGTCGCGCAGCCGGTCCGGGTCGATGGCGGTGGGATCCTCCGACAGCACCGCGAGGTCGGCGGCGAAGCCGGGACGCAGCGGCCCTTTCCATCCCTCGTCGAAGGTCAGGGCGGCGCCGGCCACGGTGAACAGCCGCAGCGCCGTTTCGGCATCCAGCCGCTGGTCGGGTCCGATGACCCGGCCGCTGGTCCGTTCCAGCCGGTTGCAGACCGACCACAGGGTGAAGAAGGGATCGTGCGGGATGTTGTCGGTGGCGATGGCGGTCGGAATGCCCAGCCGCAGCAGATGGGCGTGCGGCACCACCAGATCGCCGCCATCCGGCTCCTCCAGATAGGCGGCCCCACCCTTCCACAGGAAGTAGGTCGGGATCGTCGTCACCAGCACGTCCAGCCGCTTCAGCGCCTCCAGATCCGACAGCCGGGCGCGGCCGATATGCTCGATCACCCAGCGGCGGCCGGACAGCGGATGGCGTTCGTTGACCGCCTCCAGCACCGGCACCACCTCGTGCAGCCTGTCGCTGACGATGGTGTGCAGGCGCAGATCGTGCTCGGCGGCCAGGAAGCAGGCCTCGCGGAAGTCGGCCGGGGTCAGCGCCTGCTCGACGAAGCCGGACCAGCCGGTGTCCGGCAGATTGTCGCGGGCGCAGCAGGCGACCGCCGGGTCGCCGCCATAGGCGATGTGGACGCCCGACAGCCTCAGCCAGGGATCGCCCAGCCCGGCGCCGCGCGCATGGGCTAGCCAGTCGCGCATGGCGCGGCGCGCCTCGGCGATGTCGGCCCAGCTCGGGCTGACCACCAGCCCGACCCGCACCGTCAGTTCCCCCAGCTCCCACAGCCGGCGGTAGACCGAGATGGTCTGCGGCGCGGAGCCGTGCCCCTCGTAGATGCTGGTGGTGCCCTGGGCGTTGTAGAGCCGCTGGGACAGACGCACGCCTTCCAGCCGTTCGGCGAAACCGAAGCGGGGAACCGCCGGCAGCAGGTCGAACTCGACGGTCGGGCGGCTGTTGTGCTCGACGATCACGCCGGTCGGCTCGCCGCGCACATCCTTCAGGATCTCCACGCCGGCACAGGTCGGCACGGTCGCCGCGGTGATGCCGTTCAGCGCCAGAGCCCGGCTGTTCAGCGCGCTGTGCCCCGGCGGCTTGCCCCAGTTGCCGAACAGGCCGGGGATGTAGACCGGATGGTCCGGTGCTGCGCGGTCCAGCTCGTGCCGGTCCGGCGGCCTCCCCTCGGCCAGCGTCGCGGCACCGTCGAAGAAGAAGGGCGGCGTGCCGATCGGCATGGTGACGATCCACTGGCCGGGCGGCGTCTGTGCCGCCACCGCCCGCACCCGCTCCAGGATGTCGCCCACGCTGCGCGCACCGGCCAGCGAGGGGCGCAGGCGCTTCAGCCCTTCGCGCTCCATATGGGCGTGGGCGTCGTTGAAGCCTGGGATCAGCGTCGCGCCGCCCAGGTCGATGGCCTCGGTGGCGGCGGTGGCGAGCGCCGCCACCTCCTCCCCGCCGACCGCGAGGATGCGGTCGCCGGCCAGCGCCACCGCGCTTGCGCGCGGCCGGGCCGGATCGAAGGTGAGGATGTTGGCGTTGCGCAGGATCAGGGTGGGGGAAGAACTCGGTCCGCTCATCCGGCGATCCTCACGAGGCGGTGGTGTACCAGGGGAACAGGCGGCGGATCAGCGCCACGAACAGGCGGTCGGCGATGAAGCCGAAGGTGCCGAGCAGCACCAGCCCGATCAGCATGATGTCGACCCGGAACATCTGGTGGCCGGTGGACATCATGTAGGCGACCCCCTCCCGCGCACCGGACAGCTCGGCGGCGACCAGCAGGATCAGCGAGACGGCGATGCCCTGGCGCAAGCCCGCCAGGATCATCGGCAGGGCGGCCGGCAGCACCACCAGAAGCAGCGTCGCCAGCCGCCCGGCGCCCAGGCAGGCGGCGGAGCGCAGATAGGCGGCCGGCACGTCGCGCACACCGATGAAGGTGGTGATCCAGATCGGGAAGAAGCTGCCCCAGGCGACCAGCGCCACCTTCGACCCTTCGCCGATGCCGAACCACAGGACCGACAGCGGCACCAGCGCGATGGAGGGCACGGAGCGGAAACCATGCAGGATCGGCTCGCTGACATGGTGCAGCAGGCCGATGCGCGCGGTCAGCAGCCCGGCCGTCACGCCGGTCGCCGTCGCGATGGCGAAGCCCAGCGCCGCCCGGCGCAGGCTGGCCAGGATGTTGGCCGCGATCTCGCCGGACAGCAGCATCGGGACGAAGCTGTCGAACACCGCCGACGGCGGCGGCAGCAGCACCGGATTGACCCAGGTGCCCAGCCGCGGCACCGCCTCCCAGACCGCCAGGAACAGCAGGATGCCGGTCACGTTCAGCAGGGCGCGCAGCCAGGCCGCCCGCCGCAGGCCGCGGCGATGGGCGCGGCGGAACTCTTCGGCGAAGGCGTCCCTGTCGGACGCCGCCTCCGCCGCCGGGCGCCGGGGGGTGGAGAGGCCGGTGCCGGCCGCGTCATCCGTCGCCGCCGTCACGCCGCCCTCCGTTCGCCATCGGTCCGGTCGGCATTCTGGCTGCCGCGGGCCAGCGCCGCGGCGATGCGGGCATATTCCCGGCCGAACTCAGCCGAACCACGGTCGCGCGGATAGGGCAGATCGACCGCCAGATCCTCGCGGATCACCCCCGGCCCGGCCCCCATCACCACCACGCGCTGGGCGAGGAACACCGCCTCGTCGATGTTGTGGGTGACGAACAGCACCGACACCCCGGTCTCCCGCCACAGCCGCAGCAGGTCCTCCTGCAAGGTGGTGCGGGTCATGGCGTCGACGGCGGCGAAGGGCTCGTCCATCAGCACCACCTCCGGCTCCACCACCAGGGCGCGGGCGACGGCGACGCGCTGGCGCATGCCGCCGGACAGCTCGTGCGGGTAGCGGTCGGCGGCATGGCGCAGCCCGACCCGGTCGAGCGCCTCCAGCGCCCGGCGGCGCCGGACGGGGGCGGAGACCCGCTGCATGCGCAGGCCGAACTCGACGTTCTGCCGCGCGGTCATCCAGGCGAACAGCGCATATTCCTGGAAGACCACGCCGCGATCCGGCCCCGGCCCGTCCAGCGGCCGGCCGCGGAAGCGCACGGCGCCGGACGTCGGCTTGAGGAAGCCGGCCAGCAGATGGATCAGCGTGGACTTGCCGCAGCCGGACGGGCCGATCAGGCAGACGAACTCGCCGGCCTCCACCCGCAGCGACACGTCGCTGAGCGCCCAGACCGGCGACCCGTCGCGCGCCGCATAGATCTGCGACACGCGGTCGAAATCGATCAGCGGCCCGCCCGTGCCCCCGCCCGTGACCCCGCTCATGACAGGGTGACCCGGTCGGGTGCCACCGCCTTCAGCGGGGACTCGACGATCAGGCCGCGGAACAGAGCGCGCAAATCCCCCGCCGGTCGCTTGGCGAGGCCGGCGGCGATGGCCCATTCCGCCTCCGCCACCAGATCGTCGACAAAGCGGTCGTCGAAGGCGATCTTGAAGGTGAACTCGGAGGTCGCCTCCAGAATCTCCTTCGGCGGCGTGTGGATGCGGCGCGAGATCAGGTCGGCCCAGCCGCCGTCGGCCAGGATGCGGCGTTCCGCCCCCTGCAACGCCCGGATGGCGCCGGCCACCAGTTCGGGCTTCTCCTTCACCACCTTCTCGGTGGTCAGCAGCAGCTGATGGCTCTGGAAGAATTTCTCCAGCCCGTCCTGGGTCATCACCGCGGTCTTGCCACCGGACTGGCGCTCGGCCACCGCGGCGGACTGGCTGCTCCAGGCGAAGCCGTCGATGTCGCCGCGCACCAGGGCGGAGGTCATGTTGTTCGGGGTGAGGTCGACCACCTCGACGTCGCCCGGCGCCAGCCCGGCGAATTCCAGATATTTCGCCAGCATATATTGCCCGGAGGTGCCGACGCGGGTGGCGATCCTGCGCCCCTTCAGGCTGGCCGGCTTCGCCGGATCGATGCCGCCATCCTTGCGGACGACGATCTTCATGTCGCGCGAATAGCGGCTGTAATTCACCAGGATCAGCGGCCGCAGCCCCTGCAGCACCGCGAACACCACCGGCGTATCGGTCGAGGCGGAGAAGTCGGCCGAGCCGGCGAGCAGCGCCTGCATCGAATCGCGCCCGCTCTCGAACTCCATGGTGCTCAGGTCGAAGCCGGCCTCGGCCCAGGTGCCGGCGGCCTCGGCGACGAAGGGCACCGCCCAGGTGTAGCCGGTGCTGCCATAGGCGAGCGTCGCCTTGGCCGCGGCGGCCTGCGCGCGGCCGGCCCACAGCGGCCCGGCGGCCAGCATACCGGCGGTGACAGCGGCACCGGTCAGCAGGCGACGGCGGTTCAGGCGAATGCCGGAGGGGTCGAACACGGTCATGATCGAAAGGCTCCTGTCGGATGCGGCCGGGCGCTCAATGGGGCGCCAGCAGCCGGAAGGTCTGGTCGGCGGAACGGTTCTCGCGATGGGCGGCAGTCCAGCCGATGGCGCGGCGGTAGCTGCCGAACAGGCCGGCGGCGGCAACCGCGTCCTCGGCGATCCCCGTCACCGTTTCGGCATCGGGAGCGACATAGAGGGCGTCGTCCGGACAATGGGCTTCGCAGAGGAAGCAGGTCTGGCAGTCGGACTGCCGGGCGATGACGGGAGCGGCCCCGTCGGCCCGGCCGCCGCCGGTCGGCTGGAACACGTCCATCGGGCAGACGGAGACGCAGATGTTGCAGCCGGTGCAGCGGGTCGGGCTGATCAGTTCGATCATGCGGCCAACTCCCGGCCGGCCTCGGTCGGATCCGCGCGGACCGGCGCCGGGCGGGTCGAGACATGCACCTCGTCCAGGCCGCCGACCGTCAGCAGATGGCGCTGGGCCGGGTCGAGGGCCGCATGGTCGATTCGGCGGTGCATGCCGCGCGATTCCGTGCGGGCCAGCGCCGCACGGTACATCCAGCGGGCGGTCGCCAGCATCGCCGCCGCCTCGCGCACACGCAGGACGGTGTCGGCGGAAGCCGGCATGGCCGCGGCGGCATCGGCCCACAGCCGGTCCAGCTGGCCGAGGGAGCCGGTCAGCCCCTCCTCCGTGCGGAAGTAGTTGATGTCGTAGGGGAACACCTCGGCCTGGACGGCGCGGGTCAGACCGCCGGCATCGACCGCCGCGCCGCCCCGTGGCCCGTCCTGCAATCCGGCACCGCCCGCCCGCCGCAGGGTGCGGGTTCCATTTCCCAAAGCACGGGCCCCCAAGGCACGGGCATGGTCGGCGGCCCCGAGCCCCGCCCAATGGCCGGTCGACATCGCCCAGGCGGCGTTGTGGCTGCCGCCACCGGTGAAGCCGCCGCAGATCGGTTCGCGCGTCGCGGCGTCTCCGGCGGCGAACAGGCCGGGGACGGCGGTGGCACAGGTCCCGTCCACCAGCCGCAGGCCGCCGGTGCCGCGCACGGTGCCCTCCAGCCGCAGGGTCACCGGGAAGCGCTGGGTGAAGGGGTCGATGCCGGCGCGGTCGAAAGGCAGGAAGAAGTTCGGCTGGGCCTGACGCATCGCCGCCCACAATTCCGGTTCGGCGCGGTCGAGGCGGGCATAGACCGGTTCGGTCGTCAGCACCCGCGCGATGACGGAGCGGCCGCCCTTGGAAGCCGCCCCCGGAATGGGGTCGCCGTCGGCACGGGTGAAGCTGGCCCACTGGTAGAGCAGCGTCTTGGTCACCGAGCCGAAGGCCGGGGCGATGGCGTAGGCGTTGGAGAACTCCATCCCCGACAGATCGGCCCCGGCCTCCGCCGCCATCAGCAGGCCGTCGCCGGTCAGCACGTTGCAGCCCAGCGCCTTGCTGAGGAAGGCGCAGCCGCCGGTGGCGATGACCACCGCCTTCGCCCGCACGGTCCAGCGCCCGCCCTTCTGCCGCTGCAAGCCGACGGCGCCGGCCACGGCGCCGTCGTCATCGACCAGCAGTTCCAGCGCCGGGCAATGGTCGAGGATCGTCACGCCGGCCTGTTTCACCCGGCGGCGCATCAGCCGCATATATTCCGGCCCCTGCACCGACACGCGGCGCTCACGCCCGTCCGCATCGCGTGGAAAGGGATAGCCCCAGTCGGCGAGCTGGCCGACCGCCACATGGGTGCGGTCGAGCACGCGGTCCATCCAGCCATGGTCGGCCAGATGGCCGCCCAGCCCCTCGCGCGACGCCTTGGCCGCCGCGCGCTTGGCCGGATCGGGATCGACATACCACAGCGTGGTTCCCGACGCCGCGGTGGCGCCGGACGTGCCGCAGAATCCCTTGTCGGCCAGAATGGTGCGGGCACCGCCGGTTGCAGCGGCAATGGCGGCCCAGGTGCCGGCGGGACCGCCCCCCAGTATCAGGACATCGGTCTCAAGGTCGAGGGACGCGGCGGATGAACTGACAGGAGCGCCGGGCACGTTGGCCATCGGAAAAACCCTCCGGGACTGTCGATCATGCGGATTGAGCGAAGCGGCGATTCCGGAACAGCTTTCTATTACTGCTTTGGGTCGCTCTTTCTTCCTGAAATCATACTTACACAGTAGAGATACTGCGCATACCAAAATATGCACATCTGTGAAAAATTTCGGCCGGCACCTCCCGCCGAGGGGATGGTGCCGGCCGCGCAGTGTGATTCTGGGCCGAGAGAGACCGCTACCGCCGGGCGATGGGCGTTATGCCTCGGCCAGCGCCTGCTCCAGGTCGGCGACGATGTCGTCGGGATGCTCGATGCCGACCGACAGGCGGACATAGCCGGGGGTGACGCCGGTGGCGAGCTGGTCTTCCGGCGACAGCTGGGAATGGGTCGTGGTGGCCGGATGGATCGCCAGCGACCGGGCGTCGCCGATGTTGGCGACGTGGTAGAACAGCTTCAGCGCGTCGATGAAGCGCCGCCCCGCCTCCGCCCCGCCGGCCAGTTCGAAGCCGACCAGCCCGCCATAGCCGCCCTTCAGGTAGGTGTCGGCGCGCCGCCGCGCCTCGCCCTCCTGCAGGCCGGGGAAGATGACCGACGTCACCTTGGCATGCGTCTTCAGATAGTTCGCGACGATGCCGGCGTTGGCGTTGTGCTGGCGGATGCGCAACGGCAGCGTCTCCAGCCCCTGGATCAGCTGGAAGGCCGATTGCGGGCTGAGGGCGGCGCCGATGTCGCGCAGCAGGGTGACGCGGGCGCGCAGCGCATAGGCGATGGGGCCGAGCGGCTTCGCCGCCTCGGTCCAGATCGCACCGTGATAGCTGGGGTCGGGCTGGGTCAGCAGCGGGAAGCGGGCGGCATGCGCCTCCCACGGGAAGGTGCCGCCGTCGATCAGCACGCCGCCGATGGTGGTGCCGTGGCCGCCGATGTATTTGGTCGCCGAATAGATCGTCACCGCCGCGCCATGGTCGAAGGGCCGCACGGTCAGCGGTGCCGCGGTGTTGTCGACGATCAGCGGCACGCCCAGCTCCAGGCCGATGTCGGCGACCTCGCGGATCGGGAAGACGTTCAGCTTCGGGTTCGGCAGCGTCTCCGCATAATAGGCGCGGGTGCGCTCGTCGGTGGCGCGGCGGAAATTCTCCGGGTCGGCCGGATCGACGAAGCGCGCCTCGATGCCGATCTGCTTCAGCGTGTTGGCGAACAGGTTCCAGGTTCCGCCATAGAGGTCGGTGGAGGTGACGATGTTGTCGCCGGCCTGCGCCAGATTCAGCACCGAATAGAAGGACGCCGCCTGTCCGGACGCGACCGCCACCGCCGCCGCACCACCCTCCAGCACGGCGAGCCGCTGTTCCAGAACCTCGACCGTCGGGTTGGTGACGCGGGTGTAGATGTGGCCCAGCTCCTGAAGCGCGAAGAGGCGCTCGGCATGGGCGGTGTCCTGGAACTGGTAGGAGGTCGTCTGGTGGATCGGCACGGCGACGGATCCGGTGACGGGATCGGCGCGGAAGGCGCCGCCATGGACGGCCAGGGTTTCGAAATGCGGCTTGCGGTCGGTCATCGGGCGGTTCCTCTTTCTCGGTTCTTGCTGTCGGTGCCGGTCAGGCGGAGGCGCCGACCAGATCGGCGTAATGGCGGCTTGCCACGTCGGGGTGGGAGCGCAGACGGCTCTTCAGCGTGTTTTCCCCGACCGAGCTGTAGAGCGGGTTCAGCGGGTCGCGCTCCGGCCCGCGCGCTTCGGCGGCGAGATCGTCCGGCAGCGGCAGCACCGGCACCCGGACATCCAGTCCGGCCCCCAGGAAGAAGGCGGTCGACAGCCGGTCCACCCCCGCCGGCGGCGTCACCACCCGGTGCACCGCGGCGCGGAAATAGCCGTCGGTCGCCAGTTCCAGCAATTCGCCGGCATTGACGACGAAGGTGCCGGGGACCGGCGGCACGTCGGCCCAGCCCCCGTCGGTTTCGACCTGCAAACCGCTCTGGCGGTGCTGGAGAACCAGCGTCAGCAGGCCGCTGTCCTTGTGCGGCCCGACGCCCTGCCCTCCGGCATCATCGGCGGGGACATCGTCGGCGGGAACCGCGTCCTGGCCCGGATAGCGGATCAGCTTGACGAGCTGCGTCGGCTGCTCGGTCAGGATCGGATCGAAGGCATCCTCCGGCAGGCGCAGGGCCACCGCCACCGTCGACAGGATGCGCCGCGACACCGCGGTCAGCTGATCCTGCAGGCGCAGCACCGCCGGGCGCAGCTCCGGCAGGGCCTCCGGCCACTGGTTGGGGCCCTGCAGGCGGACCCAGGGCGGCTGGTCCGGACCTTGGGGCAAGGCCGGCCGCTCCGCACCGACGTCCAGTTGCTCGCGCCAGTCGGCCAGACCGCGCGTGCGCTCCCAGCCGGCGCGGGTATAGCCGCGGAAATGGGGCGAGTTGACCATCTCGATGGACAGCTTGTCCTGCTCCGGCAGGGCGAAGAAGCCGCGCGACAGGTCGAAGACTGTGTCGATGAAGGCCGGATCGACCCCGTGGCCGGTCACATAGAAGGCGCCGAAGCGGCGGATCGCCGCCCGCAGCTCCGACAGGAACAGGGCGCGGTCCGCCGCAGCGCCGTCCAGGCGGGCGAGATCGAGAAACGGCAGCGGCGGCCGCTCGGCCGAGGAGGGAAGCGCGGTCACAGGACTCTCCTTTGCGGACATGCGTTCGGGAACGCCCGCTTGCGTGCGGCGACGTGTGAAATCGGATTTTGTGGAAGGTGGCGCGGCCGCTCAGTCGGTGCGGCTGCGCGCCTTCAGCCAGGTGCCGCGCATCTGCGCCCAGAGCCGGCTGACCGGCGCCTGTGGCGTCGGCCCATCATTCACGGCACAGATCCCCATGGCTTCCGGAAGCGGGATCCAGACCATGGTCTGGTCGGACGCTGCGGAGGCGGAGGCCCGGCGGGCCGTCTGGGGATTGGCCATGATAGCGTTCCAGTGCAATGACTTGGGAGGTTAGGGCTTGAGGCTGGACACGGCCGCCGGGGTGACGGAGCTCCGGTCGGCCTCTCGGTTTCACATCTGATCATTACGCGGGAGACTCGTATTGTCTATCATAATTGTGGATTTATAGGCCTGAAAAATTCATGCTTAACTATTTCAATTTGTTGTTTTGGAAATTTTCACGAAACCGTTGACAGGGCAATTTCCCTATCCGCTAATTAGGGAATAAGCGCTGCCCCTTCGCGGCTGCCCTGACAATCGCCGGTCCACGACCGGACCCGGCAGGTCGGGCGCCCTTTCACTGCGGCGCTCCGCGTCTTTCACAAAACAACAAACTCATTGCGGGAAACCACCATGCGCACTCCTTCGCAGGCTACTTCGCGTCCGGCCCCCCGAAGCGGCCTGTCGCCGCGCGTCCTGATCGCCGGCGCCCTCAGCCTCGCCATCGGCCTCGCCCTGACCGGCGCCGCCAAAGCCGGCCCTACGCTGGACGCGATCAAGGCGCGCGGCAGCATCAAGGTCGGCGTCGGCACCCAGCCGGGCTTTTTCTCCCCCGACAGCAACGGCCGCTGGCAGGGCTTTTTCGTCGATTTCGGACGGGCTTTGTCCATCGCCGTGTTCAACGACCCGGACAAGGTGCAGTTCGTCGCCTCCTCGCCGCAGCAGCGCCTGCCGGCCCTGCAATCGGGCGAGTTCGACATCCTGCTCTCCGGCGTGACCCAGACCTTCACCCGCGCCACCAAGCTGGGCTTCCATTTCGGCCCGGTGGTCTTCTATGACGGCCAGGGACTGCTGGTGCCGAAGAAGCTGGGGGTGAGCAAGGGCAAGGAGCTGAACGGCGCCACCGTCTGCGTCCAGACCGGCACCACCGGAGAGTTGAACATCACCGACTTCTTCCGGCAGAACAAGATCGCCTTCAAGCCGGTGGTGATCGAGGAAACCGCCGAGAACCAGAAGGCCTTCGCCAGCGGCCGCTGCGACGTGCTGACCCAGGATTCCTCCGATCTGGCGATCACCCGCACTCAGCTGCCCAAGCCCGACGACTACGTCCTGCTGCCCGAACGCATCTCGAAGGAGCCGCTGGCCCCGGCCATCCGCTATGGCGACGACCAGTGGCTGGAGATCGTCAACTGGGCGGTCTACGCCACCATCCAGGCGGAGGAGCTGGGCATCACCCAGGCCAACATCGACAGCTTCCTGACCAGCGCCGATCCGACGGTCCGCCGGTTCCTGGGCGTCGATCCCAGCCTGGGCGAGGCGGCCAAGCTCGACCCGAAATTCGCCTACACCATCGTCAAGACCGTCGGCAATTACGGCGAGATCTTCGAACGCAACGTCGGGCCGGCGACCAAGGTCGGGCTGGACCGCGGCTTCAACAAGCTGTGGACCCAGGGCGGCCTGCTCTACGCCCCGCCCTTCCGGTGAGCAATCCCGTGCCGCCCGGCACCCTGCGCTCCGGTCCGGTTGCCGCGGTCGCCCTCTGGTGGGGTGGCCGCAGCGGCCTTCAGGCGGCGATCCTGGCGCTCGTGCTGCTGGGCGGCTTCCTGCTCGGCTCCAACACGCTGGCGAACATGGAGCGCTTCGGCATCACGCCGGGCTTCGCCTTCCTCGTCCGCCCGGCGGGATTCGAGATCGGCGAGGCACTGCTCGATTACCGGCCGCAGGACAGCTACGCGCTGGCCCTGCTGGTCGGGCTGCTGAACACCGTCAAGGTCGCGGTGGCCGGCTGCCTGATCGCCACCGTCCTCGGCGTGCTGCTGGGGGTGGCGCGGCTGTCCGGCAACGCACTGCTGTCGGGGCTGGTGCAGGGCTATGTCGAACTGGTCCGCAGCACGCCGCTGCTGCTGCAACTCTTCTTCTGGAGCGCCACCTTCCAGGCGCTGCCTTCCCCACGCCAGGCGCTGAACCCGCTGCCGGGCGTGTTCCTGTGCAACCGCGGCATCCAGCTGCCCGCCTTCGCCGACGGACGGGCGGGCGGATGGCTGCTCGCGGCCATCGCGCTGGCGCTGGCGCTCACCCTTGCCGGGAGCGTTCTGCGCCGGCGCCTCGGGCGGCGGGATGCGCTGTCGGGGGTGGTACTCGCCACGGCCGCATGCGGCCTGCCCGTCGCGCTGCTGCTGGCGTCGGGCGCACCGTTGCAGGTCGAGGTTCCTGAACTGGCCGGCTTCAATTTCAGCGGCGGGACGACGGTGTCGCCGGAATTCTCCGCCCTGCTGGTCGGGCTGGTCGTCAACGCCGCGGCGATGATCGCGGAGATCGTGCGCAGCGGCATCCAGGCGGTGCCGGCCGGACAATGGGAGGCCGCCCGCGCGCTGGGCCTGCCGCGCCGCCGGATCATGCGGCTGGTGGTGCTGCCCCAGGCCATGCGGGTGATCGTGCCGCTGCTGACCTCCAGCTATCTCAACCTGACCAAGAATTCGAGCCTCGCCGTCGCGATCGGCTTCCCGGATCTGGTCAGCGTCATCAACACCAGCGCCAACCAGACGGGTCAGGTGCTGGAAACCATGGCGATCATGATGGGCGCCTATCTGACGGTGAACCTCGCAGTCTCGGCGGCGATGAACCTGTACAACCGCCGGCTGGCGGCAAGGGGGGCGCGATGACCGACGGCGTTCTGCAAAGCGCCCCGCCCCTCACCTCGCCGCAGCCGCGCTGGCAGCGCCTGTGGGCCGGCCTGTTCGGCACGCCGCTGAATGCCGCGGTGACGCTCTGCTGCCTCGCCCTTCTCGGCTGGGCCGTGCCGCCGCTGCTGCGCTGGACCCTGCTGGATGCCGTGTGGGTGGGGCCCGCCGACCGCTGCGCCGACGCGGCCGGCGCCTGCTGGGCCTTCATCGGCGAGAAGCTGCGCTACATCCTGTTCGGCTTCTACGACCAGGACCGGCAGTGGCGCCCGGCGGCGGCCGGCGCCATCCTGCTGGCGCTGGCCGGGATCAGCGGCATGCCGCTGTTCTGGCGGCGGACGACGCTGTGGCTGTGGCTCTTCGGGCTGGCCGCCGCGCTTGTGCTGCTGACCGGCGGACCCGGCGGGCCGGCGGTGCCGACCGAGCGCTGGAGCGGCCTGCCGGTCAGCCTGCTGCTCGCCGTTGTCGGACTGGTCGGCGCCTTCCCGCTGGCGGTGCTGCTGGCGCTCGCCCGGCGCAGTTCCATGGGCGGGGTGCGGACGCTGGCCGTCCTGTTCATCGAGGTGACGCGCGGCGTGCCGCTGATCGCGGTGCTTTACGTCGCGACCCTGCTGCTGCCGCTGATGTTGCCCGCCGGTGCCGCCATCGACAAGCTGCTGCGGGCGCAGATCGCGATCATCCTGTTCGTCTCCGCCTATCTGGCCGAGATCATCCGCGCCGGGCTTCAAGCCATCCCGGCGGGTCAGTATGAAGCCGCCCAGGCGCTGGGGCTCGGCTACTGGCAGTCGATGCGGCTGGTGATCCTGCCGCAGGCGCTGCGGACGGTGATCCCCTCCATCGTGACCCTGGCGATCGGCCTGTTCCAGGACACCACGCTGATCATCGTCATCGGCCTGTTCGACCTGCTGAACACCGCGCGCACCGCCGCCAAGGACCCGGCCTGGCTGGGATTCTACGACGAGGCGTTCGGCTTCGCGGCGCTGATCTACCTGACGGTCTGCGTGATCGCGTCGCGCTACAGCCTGTGGCTGGAGCGCCGGCTGCGACGGTGAGCTGCGAAGGGTTCCGGGCGCAGTTGGAGCCGCTCGACCCGCGCATCCCCATCGACCGGGTCCCGGCGCGGCATCTTCGGCCGTCAAACACCCGGACCGCACCAGAACATCCTTTCACGGGCGTGATCGCGGGGAGTCTTCGGAAGAACCCTTCGAGGGGCACGCGCTAACCTCGGCCGGCACTCCTGCACGATCTGAAAGGATGCAAGATGCTGAGGATGGACCGTTTATCCACGACGCTGGTCCGGCTGACCATGGACAGGCCGCCCGCCAATGCGCTCTCCTTCGACCTGATCCAGGCGCTGGCGGACGATCTCGCCCGGTTCGGGGCGGAAGCCGATGCGCCGGCCGTGATCCTGACCGGGGCCGGCGAGCGCTTCTTCAGTGCCGGCGGCGACATTCGCGAAATCGTCGCCAGGGCGGACGCCGCGGTCCCGCGCATGCGCGCCTTCCACCGGCTGCTCGTCGCGCTCGAAGGCTACCGCTGCCCGCTGCTGTGCGCCGTCAACGGCTATGCGGTGGGCGGGGCGCTGGAGCTGGTTCTGTTCGCGGACCATGTCGTGGCGAGCGAAGGGGCCAAATTCGGCTTTCCCGAAATCAACCATGGGCTGCTTCCCGCCGCGAAGGGCATGCGGCAGGCGATGGACCGCCTCGGGCGCCGGGCTGCCGAGCGTCTCCTCTATTCCGGGGATCTCGTTTCGGCGCAGGAGGCGAAGGCGATGGGCCTCGTCGATGACGTCGTCGGTTTCAGCGATTTGCAGGACCGGACCCGTGCCGTCGCCGAGACGCTTCGCCGCAAGGACATGCATCTGTTCTCGGCGATCAAACGGACCTTCGCCGATGCGCCGCGGATGACCGACGAGGAGCTTGAAGTGCGCACGCTCGACGACATGCAGGATTACCTGAGCCGCGGCGAGACGGCCGCGGCGCGTGACCGGTTCCTCCAGCGCAAGGCGGGGCAGCAGCATGGCTGACGGCGATCATCTCCGGCTTGAGTTCATGACCTCGCCCGAGGTCGCTCTCGCCATCGCGGGCGGCACCCGGACCATCGTCATCCCCTGCGGGGCGGTGGAGCAGCACGGGCCGCACCTGACCCTCAGCGTCGATGCCGACCATGCGGAGCATCTCGGCATCCTGGTGGCGAAGGGTGTGGGACGCGCGCTGGTGGCGCCGACCATCAGGGTCGGCTGTTCGTCCCACCATCTGGCATTTCCCGGCACGATCTCGTTGCAGGACAGCACCTTCGAAATGATCTGCCGGGATTACTGCACCAGCCTGGCGCGACATGGGTTCGAGCGCATTCTGATCTTCTCCGCCCATGTCGGCAATTCCCCGCCCTTGGCCAGGATGCTGCCGCGCTTGCGGTCGGCCGTGCCGGCCTCCTGCCGCGTCTTTGCCTTCACCGATGCGAAGGCGTGGCTGGAGTGCTGGCGCGATGCGGTGGAGGAGGCGGGCGGCGAGCCGATCAGGGTCGGCGGCCATGCCGATATCGCCGAAACCTCGCTGATGCTCGACATCCACCCCGGACGGGTGCGCACGGAACGCTACGAGGCCGGAAGACTGGGGCTGCTTTCGCAAGGCGATCTGGAGCTGATGTGGCGCGACGGGCTTGCGGCCGTCAGCGCCAACGGCATTCTCGGCGACCCCACCGGTTCCTCGGCGGCCATCGGCAGGCACTGCATCGAGCGCATCGCTTCGCTTCTCGTCGAGAGCTTTTCCCAGGACGAGCCAGTTTGACGGCGTACGGCCCCACGATCCGACCGGTCGTTCCTACACAAAATAATGTTCTGACCACACAGTCCTCATAGCGGATCTTCGGCAGGTTCTGCCGCCGGCTTCATGACAAGCTTCCAATCACCGAAGAGGCATCCCAAACAAACCCGAGAGGGCATCCAAATGGCAGTCAAGTTCGGCTTCTGGTCCGAGCAGGAAACTCTGGTCGGCCAAAGCTATTCGCGCCGGCTTCATGAGCTTGTCGAAGAGGCGGTGTTTGCCGAGAAGATGGGTTTCGACATCGTCAGCCTGTCCGAGCAGCATGTCGCCTTGGGCGGGATCTCCAGCTCGGCCCCCGAAGTCGTGTATGGCTACCTCGCGGCGGTGACGTCCCGCATCCGGCTGAGGCCGGCGGTTTCGCTGATGCCCAAGAAGATCAACCACGCGCTGCGCACGGCGGAACGGGCCGCCGTCACCGACATCCTGTCCAACGGCCGCATGGAGCTGTATTGCGGCCGTGCCAACACCACCATCGCCATGCGCGCCTTCAATGTGGAGCCCGCGGAAACGCTCGAGCAGATGGAAGAGGGGATCGCGCTGATCCGCGAAGCCTTCAGCAAGGACATCTTCACCTTCGAGGGCAAGCATTACCAGGTTCCGCCGCGCATGCTGGTGCCGAAGCCGGTCCAGAAGCCCTATCCGCTGATGGGCATCGCGGCGACCAGCGAGCGCAGCCATGTCTGGGCGGCCCGCCAGGGGCTCGCCGTCCTCAGCCACACGCTATACCAGGGCTGGGACGCCCAGGCGAAGATGGTCGAAGCCTACCGGTCGAACTGGCAGCGGGATCCGAACGGCCCGCTCGACCGTCCGCGTCTCGGCATGCCGGTGTTCCTCGGGATCGCCGAAACCGATCAGGCGGCGAAGGACATCTATGCCGAGCCGCTGATGCAGTACGCCCGCATCTCGACCGACGCCTATCCGCGGCTGGCGAAGATCGCCGACGACTACGCCTACATGGGGGAAGGGCTGGAGGCGCTCCAGCGCGCGGCCACCGACTGGGATTATCTCCTGAACGATTCCGCCAGCCTGGTTTGCGGCAGCCCGGATACCGTCATCCGCCAGTTGGAACGCTTCATCGAAACCGGCGCCGAGGAAATCCTGTTCCACATCGACTCTGTTTCGCACGCCGAGATCATGAAGGCCATCGAACTGGTCGGACGCCATGTCATCCCGCATTTCAACGACCGCAACAATGTGGTGCGTCCGACCGACGAGATCCTCGACCAGATCCGCCGGATGCGGACGGTGAACGCCTCGGCCTGATCCCCTCTCGACCGATCTGAAGAGAGTCTCCCATGACCGACAAGACCTATAGGGGCCTGCTCGTCGAGAAACGCGCGAGCGGCGTGGCCATCGTCACCCTGAACCGGCCGGAAATCCTCAACGCCATCGACTGGCCGATGCATTCCGCGCTGGAAGAGCTGTTCGCGGACCTCGACAACGACCGGGCGGTCAAGGCCGTCGTCCTGACCGGTGCCGGTCGCGGTTTCTGCTCCGGCGGCGATCAGACTGCGCTCGATGACGATCTGGGGCCGATTTCGCCCACCCGTTCCGGGCGCCATCTCATCCGCAACATACTCGAGTTGGAATGCCCGCTGATCGCCGCGGTCAACGGCGTCGCCGTCGGGCTGGGCGCCACGCTCGCCCTGTTCTGCGATGTCGTCTTCGCCGAGCCCGCTGCCCGCTTCGCCGACACGCATGTGACGGCCGGCGTCGTCGCCGGAGACGGCGGCGCGGTGATCTGGCCGCTGCTTCTGGGGCCGGTGCGGGCAAAGCATTATCTGATGACCGGCGACTTCATTTCGGCGGAGGAGGCGGCAGCGGCCGGCATGATCAACAGGGTCGTGCCGGAAGGAACCGTCGTCGGGCATGCGGTCCGCTACGCCGAGATGCTGGCATCCGGCCCCCGCGACGCCATCGTCTGGACCAAATACGCCGTCAACAAGCTGATCAAGGAGCAGGTGCACCTGAATCTCGACACCGCCGGCGCGCTCGAGATGCTCACCTTCCACAGCCCGGAGCGCAAGGAGGCCGTCGCCGCCTTCCGCGAGAAGCGCAAACGCTTTGCAGAAGGCGGCAATTGAGATGGGCGGGCCGCAGTCCTTGTTCCCGCCCGTCCTGTCCCCGCCCGTCCTGCCCCCGATTGCCTCGTCCTCGATTGCCGCATCCGCCATCGACCCTCCACCGGCCGCGCATGAGGACGCGACGCTGCCGTCTCTGCTGCGCGACCGCCGGGACGGCAGGGGCGAAGCCGTGGCGTTTTTCCAGAAGCGTGCCGGCACGTGGCACGCCACGACCTGGGGTGAATTCGCCAGGGATGCCGCGGCGCTTTCACGTGCCCTCCTCGATCATGGTCTGGAGAGGGGGGACCACGTCGCCATCATGGGCGACATCTCGCAGGACTGGGTGATCGCCTACATGGCGACGGTCTGTGCCGGCGGCGTGGCGGTCGGGATCTATTTCACCTCTTCGACGGAGGAGGTGGAGTATTTCCTGGAGGATTCCGGGAGCAAATTCGCCTTCGTCGCCGGAGAGAAGGAACTCGCCATCCTTCTCCGCAGCCGGCAGGCGGAGAGCTTGAAGAAGATCGTGGTCTTCGACCCGGCGGTTCCGTCATCGAAGACCATCGTCTCGCTGCCGCGGTTTTCCGCCTCGTCGTCGTCCGATTGTTCGTCGCTGCTCGACGAGCACGCCGGCAAGGCGCGGGCGCAAGACAATGCCAGCATCGTCTACACCTCCGGCACGACCGGCAATCCCAAGGGCGCGATCCTCACCCATCGGTCGCTGATCGAAGGGCTGATGACCACCCGAGGCTTTTGCCCGGCGCTTTTCCGCGAACCCCAGCGGGTGGTCGTCCATCTCCCGCTCTCCCATGTCGTCGGGCTCGGGCAGGGCATCGTTCTTCCCCTCATCAGCGAGGTCACGCCTTATTTCGGCGAGACCGGAGCGGATTTCGCGACGACGATCCGCGACGTGAGGCCGACCTATTGGATGGCGCCGCCGCGCTTCTATCAGCGCTACGCCGCCGAACTGATCAGCAGGATCAATGCGTCGGCCACGGTCGGCAAGAGATCCTACCGCTTCGCGATGTCCATCGCCCAGAAGGCGCTGGCGGACCGGCAGGCGGACGGCCCGGACGATCCCTTTCTCCAGGCGATTTTCGCGACCTGCCGCGAACAGGTCTTCCTGCCGCTCCTGGCGGAGATCGGGCTCGATCAGCTGAGATACCCCTACACCGCCTCCGCGCCGATGCCGCCGGACGTCGTGAAGCTGTGGCAGACCTGGGGGGTGAACCTCAAGGAGGTCTACGGGCAGACCGAACTGGTCGGAGCGAACACCGGGCAGATACGGGACTGGTCGAAACCCGGCACCATCGGCGTTCCGATTGCCGATCCGCGCTGGAAGACGAGGATCGCCGGCGACGGCGAAATGCTGGTGACGGGACCCGGCCTGTTCACGGGCTATCTGAACAAGCCCGACGACACGCTGGAGGCTCTGCGCGACGGATGGCTCCACACCGGCGACATCGTCGAGGTGCGGCCCGATGGCCAGCTGGCGATCATCGACCGGAAAAAGGAGATCATCAACACCTCCGGCGGCAAGTCGATCAGTCCGGCGCAGATCGAGAACGAGTTGCGGCGAAGCCCCTACATCTCGGAAGCCGCGGTCTGCGGCGACGGGCGGAAATACCTCGTGGCGCTGATCGAGGTCGACCGCATCGCGATGACCGACTGGGTGAAGGGACGGAATGAAACGATCGACGACTACGCGGATTTCTGTTCGTCGGAAGCGGTCATCCACCTGATCGAGGCGGAGGTCGCAAAGGCGAACCAGAGGCTGGCGCCCGTCGAGCAGATAAAATCGTTCCGCATCCTTCCCGAAGAACTGTCGGCGGAAAACGGCGTCATGACGGCAACCCGGAAAAAGCGGCGCAAGGTGCTGAACGAGCGTTACGCGGCGCTGATCGATTCGCTCTACGACGACTCCGAGGATTCGCTGATCCGTCAGGCGCTGTCCAACCTGTGATGCGGTGATCGGAGGAAGATCATGACGATGCTGCCCTGCCCCCCACGCCATCCATTTCTGTCCTCCACGGCGGAGATCATCGAAGAGGCCCGCAACGGCCGAATGTTCATCCTCGTCGACGACGAGGATCGGGAGAACGAGGGCGATCTCGTGATCCCGGCGCAGATGGCGACGCCCGAGGCGATCAACTTCATGGCGTCGCATGGCAGGGGCCTGATCTGTCTGGCGCTCGGCAAGGAGCGGATCGACCAGCTCGGCCTCAGATTGATGAGCGCGGAGAACGGCACCCGCCACCAGACCGCCTTCACCGTTTCCATCGAGGCGCGCGAGGGGGTGTCCACCGGCATCTCCGCGGCGGACCGCGCGCGGACGGTGGCGGTGGCAATCGACGCGGCCAGGGGACCGGAGCATATCGTCTCGCCGGGGCATGTCTTTCCCCTGGTTTCCCGGCCCGGCGGCGTGCTGGTCCGGGCAGGACATACCGAGGCGGCGGTGGACGTGGCGCGCCTTGCCGGCCTCAACCCGTCGGGCGTGATCTGCGAGATCATGAAGGAGGACGGGACGATGGCCCGCCTCGACGATCTCGTCGCCTTCGCCCGGCGTCACGGGCTCAAGATCGGCACGATCCGCGACTTGATCGCCTTCCGCCGCCGCCACGATCACGAGGTCGAGCGTGTCGTCACCACGAAATTCGACAGCCGATGGGGCGGCGAGTGGAGCGCCATCACCTTCCGCATCAAGGCCATCGAGACGGAAGCGATTGCGCTGGTGAAGGGCGTGATCGACGACAGGCCGACCCTGGTGCGCATGCATGCGCTGGACATCCTGTCGGACGTGCTCGGCCAGACCGGCGACCGCTGCGACATCGTCGCCCGGTCCATGCAGGAGATCGCCGCCGAAGGGAGGGGCGTGATCGTGCTATTCAACCGCGATGTGCCGCTCTCGCAGCTTCTTCGGGTGAAGGCGGGGGAGCCGTTCGTCGACAAGGCGGAACTGCGCAACTATGGCGTCGGCGCCCAGGTCCTCGCGGATCTCGGCATTCACGACATGATCCTCCTGTCGAACTCGCAGCATGTCCCGGTGGCACTCCGGGGCTATGGCCTGAACATCGTGGAGCACCGGATGCTGCCGGTCACCCCTGCCCCGTAGCGCAGCGTCCACACAGGTGCCGAACGGCCTATCCCGCTGAGCCGGCGGCATGCCCTTCCACCGCCTTGCGTGAGGTTCACCATGTCAGGACAAGATTTATCCGTTGCGGAACATGTGGAGACGGCCGTTTTCAAAAATGCGTTGCGGGCCATTGTGGGGTCGGTGTCGATCGTGGCGTCGGGCCAGGGTGCCGACAGGCGTGGCCTGACCGTCACCGCCGCGGTTTCCCTGTGCGTCGATCCGCCGATGGTTCTTGCCTGCATCAACCGCAGTGCCGAGGCCCACGACGTCATTCTCCGGACCGGCGCCTTTTCCTGGAACGTCCTGTCCGCCGATCAGATCCAGCTGGCGGAACGCTTCGCGGCGCTGGACGGCAGCAAGGGCGCCTCCCGCTTCTCCCCCGCCGACTGGGGCGAGGGGGTTACCGGGGTTCCGGTTCTTCGTGAATCCGTTTGCAGCTTCGATTGCAGACTGCAGGACAGCGTGGAAGTCGCCACCCATACGATCATGATCGGTGCCGTTGTCGGCCAGACCCACAATCAGGACAAGGTTCCGCTGATTTACTCGTTGGGCAGGTTCGGCCGAATCGAACATTTTGAATCCGCCAAATAGGACAGATTTTCCGCGTTTCCAACATCACATTCTTTATTTTGTCCGGTGACGAATCCTGTCTTCCGCAAGGGGAGAGGGATATTCGAAGGAGAGCCTTGCCGCTCCACCCTCGGATGCGATTGCCCTGCATCAGGGGCAATGCCGAGTTCCTTCAAGGAAAAATGGAAGACCGAACCCTGGCCCGTCCGAAGAGATCGGGGAAGGACTTCCTTGTCTCAACTCCAATAAATCTTCGCAGGGAGCAAAGATGGGGGACGTAATTCTGCCGGCACCTCGTGCCGCGTGGTGGACAAGCCTTGGCATCAGCCGGAAAGCGGCGATCCTTGCCGCCTTGTCGATCTCCTGGCCGGCCCATGCCTGGGAATTCAAGGAAGGAGACTGGTCGGGGGGCATCCGGGCCGTCGTTACCGTCGGAACGGCCATCCGCGCCAGTCCCATCGATCCGTCCCTGGTTCCCGCCGGTGACGGCGCACGGCTCCGGCTTGACCATGCGGCGCCGGGCGGCGTCAATTCCGACGACGGGAACCTGAACTATCGCAGGGGAGACCCGGTTTCCAGCGTCGCCAAGGGGCTGGTCGAGTTCGAGGCCAACAACGCCGACGGCTGGGGCGTCTTCACCCGCGTGAAGGGCTGGTACGACCACACGCTTGCCGAGGGGCATGTCGCGCTGGGCAATCTGCCGAACGATTATGCCGGCGGTCCCTTGTCCGACCGCGGCTTTTCGCAGGGCGCCAAGTTCCGCGGCATCTCCCTTGCCGATGCCTACGTCAAGGGGCAGTTCTCCGCCGGCGGGCTCCCGGTCTCCGTCAAGGCGGGCCAGCAGACCGTCGACTGGGGACCGGCCTTCACAATTCCCGGCGGCCTCCGCGACATCAACCCGCGCGACTTCGCGGCCTTGTCCCGGCCGGGCTTGCAGCCGCAGGAGGGAGCGAAACCGTTCCTGGCGCTGTCGGGCAAAATCAACCTCTCGTCAGCCGCAAGCCTCGAAATCTTCTATCAGCTGCTGTCGGCGACATCGACGCAGCCCGGTTGCGGAACATTCGCCGCCACCGCCGATTACGCTTCGCCGGGGTGCGACAGGGTCATGGTGTCCAATGCCTTGTCATCCGCCGACGGGCTGGCGACCGAGCGGTTCCTGAAGCGTGGCAGCGACGGGACGGCGGGCGATGCCGGCCAGTTCGGTATCGGCGGCTCCTATCTGGTGCCGGACATCGGCACCCGGTTTTCGCTCCATTTCACCAACGTCCACGCCCGGACCGGCTATGTCGAGGCCGACCGGACCGGCCGGAGCGGCGCCATCTTCCTGCCGGGAGATCCGGACGGTTTGAATCCGGCTTATCGCTTCCAGTACCCCAAGAACATCCGAATGCTGTCCGGCAGCTTCGCCACCAGCGTTCCCACGATGAAACTGCGGGTCGCCGGCGAACTCGATCATAAATTCAACCAGCCGCTCGCCTTCAACGCCCCCGATCTTTTGCAGGCGGCCGTGAGCGAAACCGGGGTGCTGGCGCGGGATTTCGCCCTGGTGCCCCGGGGCGGGCCGTTCGCCGGTTACGAGCGCTTTCACGTCACCCAGGGGCAGCTCGCCGCGTCGGGCGACATCGGCAGCGTGATCGGCGGCACCCTGACCCTCGGCGGCGAGGTCGGCGCCAAATATGTCCACGATCTGCCGGACCCCAATTTCCGCCGCTATGGCCGGTCGGACATCTTCGGAACCGGCCCCAACAACGGCGTCTGCGCGGCCGGCGCCGATCCCAAGGCCTGCACCACCAAGGGCTTCGTGACGCCGTTCTCATGGGGCTATCGCCTGCAGGCGAGCCTGAGCTATCAGGACATTCTGCCGGGGGTGACCCTCAAGCCGTCCGTCGCCTTCGCCCACGATGTCAACGGGACATCCTATGACGGCGCGTTCAATCAGGGGCGCCAGATCCTCCGGCTCGCCTTCGATGGCACGGTCAAGGACAGCTATCTCTTCAACCTGACCTACCAGACGACCCTCGCCGGCCCCTACGACCCGCGCGCCGACCGTGACGTGTTTCTCATCAGCACGGGCGTCAAACTCTGATCGCATGCCGAGCCGTATGCCGGCCGCCCCCCATTCCCAGCACCTCCCGACACCGCGTTCCGACCGAAACCGACCCGGCCCCCCCTGGGCCCGGTCTTGTTGGAGACTGCCGTATGACCGACGACGCAACGACCACGGTGTCGGTGCCGCAGCCGAAACCGCAGCCAAAGCCGATGGGCATGTCGATCCACCATCGGCGCTATGCCCTGACCATGCTGTTCCTCGTCTACATGCTGAATTTCGTCGACCGTCAGATCGTCAACATCCTGGCGGAACCGATCAAGCGCGAACTCGGTCTCATGGACTGGCAGCTGGGATCCCTGACCGGACTGTCCTTCGCCATCTTCTACGCGACGCTGGCGCTTCCGATCGCGCGGTGGGCGGAGCGTGCGAACCGGGTCAGGATCGTCGCGCTGTCGGCGATCACCTGGAGCCTGTTCACGGCGGTCTGCGGCGTGGCCCAGAACTTCACCCAGCTGTTCCTCGCCAGGGTCGGCGTCGGTGTTGGAGAGGCGGGCTGCACGCCGGCATCCCAGTCGCTGATCAGCGATTACACGACACGGGAGAAGCGGGCCTCGGCACTGGCCTTCTTCTCAATGGGCATTCCGGCCGGTTCGCTGGTCGGGATGGTGGTCGGCGGCCTGATCGCGGACAGCCTCGGCTGGCGCGCCTCCTTCGCGCTGGTCGGGGTGCCCGGCATCGCCCTTGGGCTGCTGGCCTATTTCACGCTGCCCGAGCCGCGGACATTCTCCGTCGCGGCCAGCGGGACGCAAAGCACGCCCAGCCTGAGGGAGGCGCTGACCGAACTCGGCGGGAAGCGCACCTACATCTGGCTTACGGTCGCGATGGTGGCGATGAGCTTCGGGATTTACAGCAATCTTGCCTTTCAAAGCTCCCACTTCCTGCGCAATCACGCCGAAGGATTGGGCGTCCTGGCGGCCAGGCTGAACGACCTCACCGGGATCCAGCTGGGGCCCACCGGTTTCCTCGGTACGGTGCTGGGCCTGATCGTCGGCATCTGCGGAGCCGCCGGCACCTGGCTGGGCGGCCGGGCGACGGATCGCGCGGTGGCGCGCGGCAGCCTGAATGCCTACGCGACCATTCCGGCCGCCGCGGCCCTGTGCATGCCGTTCTCGCTTTTCGCGGCTTATCTCACCTCGAACACCGTGGCGGCACTTTGCCTGATGGGTTTGCCGATGATGCTGCAGTCCGTTTATTACGGCCCCATCTTTGCGGCGGTCCAAAGCCTGGTGCGTCCGCGCACCCGGGCAACGGCCACCGCCATCTTCCTGTTCTTCGCCAATCTGGTCGGGCTTGGCCTTGGACCGCTGTCGGTCGGCCTGATCAGCGATTTTCTCGCACGGTCGATGGGGTCCGGCGACGGCATCCGCTGGGCGCTGATCAGCACGTCGCTCGTCTATGTCCTGGCGGCGATGGCCTTCATGGCGGCGCGAAAGACCATCAGGCGGGACATCGTGAGCTGACAGGGTAAACAACGGCAGCCATCCGCGCGGGGACCGCAATCCCGGTCCCCGGCCGCACCGACGGCCCTCGATCCCGACAGTCGGATCGAGGGCCATCGGCATGAGAGCCGGCATGAGAAGGGCAACGCGGCATCAGTTCGTCGTGCCTTCGGCCCGATCCTGCAAATACCGGCGCGGAGGCTGTCCCATGTGTTTCCTGAACATGGCGGTAAACGCGCTCGGGGAATCGTATCCCAGTTCCTGGGAGATCGCCTGCACGGTGGCGCCCATCGACATCCGTTGGACGGCGATCACGATATGGAGTTGCTGGCGCCAGCGGCCGAACGACATTCCCGTCTGTTTCTGGATGAGCCGGGCCAGCGTGCGCTCGCTCATGGCGACCGTTGCCGCCCAGTCCCGTATGGTCCTGCGGTCGTCCGGCGCCTCCAGCAATTGGGCGGCGATGCGCTGGATCCTGGGATGGTTGGAAACCGGGAAGTGGAGCGGCTCCGCCTTCATCTGTGCAAGCTCATCCAGGATGACCTGGACCAGACGGCTCGTCGGACCCTCCAGGGGATAGAGCGGCGGCAGATTGGCCAGATGAAAGATCATCTCGCGCAGCATCGGACTGATCGAAAACGTCGCGCAGGACTCCGGCAGGGGTGAAATCCCCGGATTGATGAAGACGCAGTATGACCGGCCCTTGTCCGACATGGAAATGCTGTGGGGAATCTCTCCCGGAATCCACACCGCTCCATTGGATGGGACGATCCGAAGCCCGTCGAGCGTCCGGCACATGACCGAGCCTTCCGCCGCCACCACCAGCTGGCCTTTCCGGTGCCGGTGGATCGGCAGCTCGTCGTCATCCACATTGCGCCGGACAAGGAAGGAGACCAGCGGCCGGGCAAACTCGTCGGGATCCTCAGGGGTGAAGCTGATGCGCAGGCCGGTTGGATCCCACGCCATCGGGAGGGCATCGCCGGCCACCGGGGCTTCCGGCCACTTCGCACCAATCCGCGCACTCTTCGGCAATGTTGCGGCCTCCGTGCCGTTCGAAGCGGACCTCGGTCCGAGTTTGACAGTTTCGCGACATAAAATGGCAATCCCGTAGATTCTGCCATTGGTTGGGCTCGGATACACTCTGCCGTATGCACAGTCGAATGGCGGAAGGGAATGCGCGCTGCACTCAAATAGGATTGTTCCGCGGAATTTCCTGCCGTTCTTCGCTTCGGTTCCAGGACAGGCCGTCAAGACTACAACAGGGAGTCATCATGATGAACACGTTGACGCTCGACCGAACGGACATCAAGATCCTCAACGAGCTGCAAAAAGACGCAAACCTGACGAACGTCGAGCTTGCCGGCAGAATCAATCTTTCCCCCTCGCCCTGCCTCACGCGGGTGAAGAAGCTGGAGCAGACCGGCATCATCGACCGGCGGGTCACACTTCTGAATCCAAAGGTGATGGGGCTGGAAATCAATGCCTATATCCAGGTCAAGCTCGACAAGCAGCCGCAATTGGCGCTGGAGAATTTCCGCGACGCCGTCGAGCGGATTCCCGAGGTGATGGAATGCAACTGGATGACGGGCGACTGCGATTTCCTTCTGCGCGTGATCGTCCGGGATGTCGAGGAGCTGGAACATCTGATCGCCAGCAAACTGTCGAAAATAGAGTTCGTCTCCACCATCAGATCCAATCTGGTGCTGAAGCAGATCACCTATAAAACCGAGCTGCCGATCAGCACATCGCATGCAATAGTCATTCGCTTCTGACACAGTCCTCCGTGAAAGTGTCGCGGCGAGACGGAGGCCGGGATCGGTGACGACAGCGTCCGGCTTCGCGCGCTCGCCGTCGACTGGGAGGCATTGAACCCGGCCCCCTGCCGCTGCCACGGCCGGACGGCTCAGCCGTCGAGGTCGGTTCGGTCGCCCCGTGTCGTCGGGGACGACACGACGAGAAAATGCACGTCCGCGCCGCTGTCGTTCCGGGCCTGATGGCGGCTTCCCGGAGGAATCTCGATCCCGGACATCGCCGTGATCAGGTGGCGGGTTCCTTCCAGCTCCATCGCCAGTTCGCCGGAGAGCACGTAGAAGAACTGGCGCGCCTTGCCATGGACATGCCTGCGCTCCGCCGTGCCGGCCGGCATCCGCTCCTGAATGACCATCATGTCCGGAGAAGGGGAAAGCACCCATCCGTCGCAACGGTCCCCCCAGTGGTAATGCTCCGCGTTCTCAACGCTGCGCTTCACGGTCGCCTCCGGCCAACATCGGTTTTCCTCACTCTTCGGCTCGTGCCTGAGCATCGGGCAGACCGGATCGGCGCCCGTCACGAAGCCCCTTTCAAGGCTTTGGATCACAACGCCGCCATCCTGGGAAGTCCATTTCCGGATCCGGACCGCGAGGTTCCGTCACCGACGGGGGGCCGCTTGAATCCCTTCGCGTCACGTGTCACATTTGGGACGACACGTGACGGAGGATGCCATGCCCGCGGCCGGAGCCCACATGGAACGGGGTGAGACAGGCCCCTATCAGCGGGTCACCGACCTGCTCGGTGGTCCGCGGGTGTTCAAGCGCCCGGTGGTGACGCAGCTGGATGCCCACAACGCCATCAAGACCGGCTTGCCGGGCGGCGCGCTCTACCATCTCGTGACCCACCTGCGGGTCCTCAAGCCGGCGAGCATCGAGTCCGCCGTGGGGATGAGCGTGCGCACCTACCAGCGCCGCAGGGGCGCGCCGGACAAGCCGCTCAGCCCCGAGCAGGGTGGCCGGACCTGGAAGCTGGCCGAGATCCTGGCCCAGGCCTCCGAGGTCTTCGGCTCGCAGGAGGAGGCCGAGCAATGGCTGGAGCGTCCGGCCATCGGGCTGGACGACAACCGTCCGCTGGATCTGCTGGACACCCCCGCCGGGGTCGAAATGGTCGAGGATTACCTGGGGCGGATGGCTTCCGGGGTCTACACGTGACGCCGTTGCCGGCGGCGCTGGGCGGCACCGAGCTGGTCGCGTGGCGTCTCGACCCGGAGCCCTTCCGCACGAGCTGGGACAGCGGCGAAGGGGCCTACCGCTTCGGCGGGCGCTGGAACAGCAAGGGGGTCCGCGCCGTCTACTGCTCTCTCGACCCGGCGACCGCGATCCTGGAGGTGGCGGTGCACAAGGGCTTCAAGGCGTTGGACACGGTGCCGCATGTGCTGACGGCGCTGACCGTCACGGACCCCGCCGCGGTCCATGTGGTCACTCCGGCCGATGTGCCCAACCCCAACTGGCTCCGTCCGGGCATCCCCAGCGTCGGCCAGCAGCAGTTCGGCGATGCCGTGCTGAGTGGGCACAAATTCGTCCTGATCCCCAGCGCAGTGTCCCCGCACAGCTGGAACCTTCTGTTCGCCGCATCTCCGGCGGCGGGGGCGTACGGGATGCGCTCCCAGGAACGGTTTGCCCTGGACACGCGCCTGCACCCGCCACCACCCTGATGAGAGGGGAAAGCTCCGGACCCGCATCGGACGTTGCGGGACGATCAACCGCCGCTCACTCCTCCTCCAGCAACGCGCGGACCGGCGTCGGCCGGACGGGGGCTTGCGCACGCAGGCGCCCCACCTCTCCGGCATGCGCAAGCCCGCCGGAGACGGCGATCAGCTCGGCCGCGGCCAGCTGGCAATAGCGGCCCTGGCAGCGCCCCATCCCGGCACGGCCCAGCGACTTCACCCGGTTGGCCTCCGCCCCGCCATAGGCCGCCGTCTCACGCACCGAACCGGCGGTGATCCCCTCGCAGCGGCACAGCACGGTGTCGTCGGGGACCGCCCGCACCCGATCCGCCGGCCAGGGGAAGGCACGGGCGATGCCGCGGGCGAAGCGTTCCAGCCGGGCGAGGCGCTTCAGATCGGCCGCAACGTCCGGGCCCGGCAACCCCGGATCGGGCAACCCCAGATCGGACAGGCAGGCCGCCGCGGCGAGACGGCCGGCGACCTCCGCCCCGTCGGCCCCCAGCAGGCGCAGGCCGTCGCCGGCCAGATAGACGCCCTCCCCGGCCCGGCCCATGCGGTCGGTGCTGGGCAACCATTGCGCCCAGGTCGCATCATAGGCGAACCGGCAGCCGGCAAGGTCGGCAAGCTGGATTTCCGCCTTCAGATGCCAGCCCAGACCGGCGGCATCGCAGGCCGTCCGCCGGGACCGTCCGCCGGCATCCATCCAGCGGACCGCCGTCACCCCGCCGTCCGTAACTCCGCCGTCCGTCGCCTCGATCCCCTCCAGAACGACGCCGGCATGATAGAGTCGCCCAAGCCGCGCCCGCATCGCCACCCCTTGCAGGGCGAAGGACGGGCGGACGGCGAGGTCGGGGACGGCGGCGATCTGGCCGCGCAGGCCGGCGGTGTCGAGGACCGCGGCGACCTCCGCCCCCGCCTTCAGCAATTGGGTCGCCAGCAGGGTCAGCAGCGGCCCCGACCCGGCCAGCACGATCCGCCGCCCCATCGCGACGCCCTGGGCCTTCAGCGCGATCTGCATCGCACCCAGGCTGTAGACGCCGGGGGCCTGCCAACCCGGTACCGGCGCCAGACGGTCGGTCGCCCCGGTCGCCAGGATCAGCCGGTCGTAGCCGATCCGGCGGCTTCCGCCGTCACTGACCGCATGGAGCACACCGCCGGCAAGCGCGACGACCGAATGGCGCGGCAGATGGACGATGCGGCCCGCCGCCGCCAGCCCGTCGAAGGCGGCGTGCAGCGCCACCGCCTTGCCGGCCTGCGAGCCATAGAGCAGCTCGGGCGGGCGGGTGAAGCCGTCGGGCGGGCGGCGGTAGATCTGCCCGCCGGCCTTTGCCCCCTCGTCGATCACGGTCGGGCGCAGACCGGCCGCCGCCAGAGTTTCCGCCGCCCGAATCCCGGCCGGCCCGGCCCCGACGATCACGACCCGCGGCTGGTTCGGTTCCGTCACGGCCAATCCTCCCGCGTCCGGGTCAGCAGCCGCATGCCCTCGGCCAGCGGCGTGGAGCAGGCGCGGATGCGTGCGCCCTGCTCCTGCCAGATCCAGCAATCCTGGCAGGCCCCCATCAGGCAGAAGCCGGCGCGCCGCTCCGGCCCGAACTCCGCCTGCCGCAGCGCCGGGGCGTTGGTGAGGATCGCCGTCAGCACCGTATCGCCGGCAAGCGCCACGCGCTCCACGCCATCCAGCAGGAAGCGGACCGGGGCGCGCCCCGTCTCGGCCAGCCTGACCAGCCTGCCCGCCGCCGTCGCGCTCATTCCACCGCCTCGCGGACCGGGGTCTTCGACGGAGGCATTTCGGGGAAGCGGGCATAGACCTCGGCCAGCGCGGCTTCAACCCCACCGGCGCCATCGCGGCCGGCCATGCGGCTGAAGATTTCCGTCTTGGCGAAGAAACGCCAGTGGACCGGCAGGCCGGCGAGGGTGCGCGTCAGGAAATCATAGGCGTCCGGCGTCCATTGCCGCTCGTAGCCGTCGCGCTCCGGTCCGAAATGGAAATGCCCGGTGGGTGCCGGCCGGTCCGCCCGCAGCCGGTCGGTGGCTTGCGCGTCGAGCACACCGTCGCGGATGACGACGCCATATTCCCGCTCCGCCGCCTCCACCGAGACATAGCCGCGCGCCACGTCCTGGACCACCCGCCAGGACTCGCGCGTGAACGGGTCGCCCCGGCCGCCGCCGCCGGCCGAACGGATGTCCAGCACGTCGCCCGGTTGCAGCACCGCCGTGTCGATGTTGCCCAGCCGCCGTTCACCCGGCGTGCCGGGATTGACCACCATGTCCGACAGACCCGCCGCCCGGCCGCCCAGCACGCCCCAGGGGCGGAAGAATCCGCGGTCGCGGTTGCGCGCGGTGATCCGGGTGTCGGGGGAGAAGACGCGGAAGGCCATGTGGGTGGCCAGCCCGCCGCGCCAGCGCCCGGCCCCGCCGCTGTCGGCCGCCAGCCCATAATGGACGAACTCCACCGGGGTTTCCATCTCGGTGATCTCGATGGGCGTGTTCTTCAGATAGGCGGCGTCGGCCCCCGACCCGTTGGTGCCGTCGCGATGCGGCATGCCGCCGCCGCCGCCGACCACCGGGTTCACCGCGGCGATGATGCGGCTGCCGGTCCGCTCGTCGGTGGTCATCACGTTGACGATGCAGTTGTTGCCGGCCGGCGCCGCCGGAAGCCGCTCCGGCACCGCCTGGGAAAAGGCGCCGAAGATCACCGAGCGCAGCCGCGCGCAGGTCAGCGACCGCATCCCCACCGCCGCCGGGAAGGTCGGGTTCAGGACCGTCCCTTCCGGGGTGATGCAGGTGAAGGGCCGGGTCAGCCCGGTGTTCAGCAGGATTTTCGGGTTGAGGGTGTAGAGGACGTAATAGACGCCGACCAGCAGGATGGTGTGGCGGGGATCGCCGCCCGACGGCACGTTGAGCGAGGATGCCAGCTGCGGATCCGAGCCGGTGAAGTCCAGCACCGCCTCGTCGCCCCTGATCGTCAGGGTCAGCTTCAGGCGGCAGGGGTTGGCGGTGACGGAATCCTCGTCGGCATAGTCGGCGAACTCCCACCGCCCGTCGGGCATCGCGCGCAGGATGTCGCGCGCCTGCGCCTCGGCATGGTCGAGCAGGGCGTCGACGCCGTCGAGGAAGGCGGTCTTGCCGAACTTCTCCACCATGGCGAGGATCTTGCGCTCCCCGGTGTTGAGCGCGCCGACCAGCGCCTTGATGTCGCCGATGTTCAGGTCGGGCTTGCGGACGTTGGTGGTCATGATCCGCAGGATCTGCTCGTCGAACACCCCTTCGCGGACCAGCTTCATCGGCGGGAAGCGGATGCCCTCCTGGTGGATTTCGGTCAGTGCCCGCGACAGCGAGGCCGGGACGGCGCCGCCCATGTCGGTGTTGTGGATGTGCCCACCGGTCCAGGCGATGATTTCGCCGTCATGGAAGACCGGCTTCCACAAATGGGTGTCGGGGGCGTGGGTCGCCACGAAGCCGGAATAGGGATCGTTGGTGAAGGCGACGTCGCCGGGCCGGTACTCCTCGATCATGTCGATGGCGCGGCCATAGGTCAGGCCGGGATACCAGGTCGCCCCCAGCTCCATCGGCACGCCGAAGGTCTCGCCCCGGCGGTTCAGCAGCATGACGGTGAAATCCTCCGTCTCCTTGACGAAGGCGGAGTGGGCGGTGCGCTGGAGCGTGTGGGCCATGTTCTCGGCCGCCGACCGCGCGTGGTTCGCCAGCACCTGAAGCTTCATCTTATCGAAAGCAGGGCGATCAAACACAGGCGTCACTCCGCAAAGGTCAGGTGGAGGTTGAGATGCGCATCGACACGGGCTGCGGTTCCGGCCGGGATGGCGAAGGTGGTGTCCTCCTGGGCAACGATGGCCGGTCCCTCGAACCGGGCGCCGGCCTGCAAGTCCGAACGGCGGTACAGCCCGACCGGGGTCACGGCGCCGCCGGTGAAGACCGGCACGCTGCGTTCCGCCGAGGCGGCGTATGGCTCCTCCGGCGCTGTCGGGAAATGCAGGGCCGGGCCGTTTCCGATGGCGGACAGACGCAGGTTGACGATCTCGATCCGCCCGTCGGGGTCGTGGAAATCGTAAAGCCGGGCATGCGCCGCGTGGAAGGCGTCGGCAATGGCGGCCGGATCGCCGCCGTCCAGCCATTCGGGATTCAGCGCCGTCTCGATCTCGTAGCTCTGGCCGGCATAGCGCATGTCGGCGACGATCCTCAGCTCGGCGGCACCGGAATGGCCTTGCGCCGCCAGCCAGTCGCGCCCTTCCCCACCCATCGCGGCGAAGGCCTCGCGCAGTGTCGGCATCAGGCCGGGGGAAAGGTCGGCGAACAGGGTGCGGACGAAATCGCCGCGCAGGTCGGCGACCAGACCGCCCAGCGCCGACACCACGCCCGGCCAGCGCGGGGCGACGACGCGCGGCATCCCCAGCTCGCGCGCCAGGAACGCGCCCAGCATCGGACCGCCGCCGCCGAAGGGCATCAGCGCGAAATCCCGCACATCGACGCCGGCCCGCGCGGCCATCTTCTCGACCTCCGCGAACATTTCCGACACCGCGACATCGAGGATCGCCTGGGCGGTCGCCTCCACCGAGCGGAACAGTTCGTCGGCCAGCCGCTTGACGGCGGCGCGGGCGAGGCCGGCGTCCATCCGCAGCTGCCCGTAGGCCATCTGGCTGTGGCCGAGCCAGCCGCACACCACCATCGCGTCGGTCACCGTCGCCCAGTCGCCGCCGCGGCCATAGCAGGCCGGACCCGGCGTCGAACCGGCGGACGCCGGCCCGACGCGCAGCACGCCCTGCCCGTCGACGCTGGCGATCGATCCGCCGCCGATGCCGATGGAGCTGACCGAGACCGACGGGATGTGCAGCGGAAACTCGCCGATCATCTCGCCGACGCCGAACTGGGCCTGACCGTCGATGATGAGCGCGAAATCGGCCGAAGTGCCGCCGATGTCGAGCGTCAGGATGCGCGGTTCCCCCGCCTGCCGGGCCAGCCACGCCGCCCCGTTCACCCCGGAGGCCGCACCGGACAGCAGCATGTGGACGCAGGCCCGCTTGCCCTCCGCCGCGTTCATCACGCCGCCGTTGGACTTGGTCAGCAGCGGGCGGGCGGGCACCCCGCGCCCGGCCAGCCGTCCTTCCAGGGCCGAGAGGTAGCCGGAAATCCGGGGATGGACATAGGCGTTCAGGACCGCGGTCGTCGTCCGCTCATACTCGCGGATCACCGGCCAGACCTCGGCGGAGGTGAAGACGAACAGCTCCGGGGCCAGCCGGGCGACCTCCTCCTTCACCGCGGTTTCGTGGGCGTCGTCGCGCCAGGAATGGAGGAAGGAGACGACGACGCCCATCGCCCCCTTGGCCTTGACGGCGGCGACGGCATCGGCGACGGCCGCCATGTCGGGGGCCTGCCGTTCCGTCCCGTCGGAGCGCAGCCGGGCGGGAATGCCGAAGACCATGTCGCGGGCGACCAACTGGTCGGGGCGCGAGCAGAACAGCGAATAGGTGTCCGGCATGCGCAGCCGGGCGAGTTCGATCACATCCTCGAACCCGGCATTGGTCAGCAGCGCAAGCGGCGCGCCCTTACGCTGGATCACCGTGTTCATGCCCACCGTCGTGCCATGCACGAAGCGGGTGACGGCGCGCGGGTCCAGACCCTCGCGCTCCGCCAGCAGGGTCAGGCCGGTCATCAGCTCCACGCCAGGGTCGTCCGGCGTCGTCAGCACCTTCAGCGACGCCACCCGCCCCGACCGCGTGTCCAGCGCGCAGAAATCGATGAATGTCCCGCCGATGTCGACGCCGACCTTCCAGTCGGCCTCACCCAAGCCTCCGTCCATCTCCGCTCCTTCCGGCAAGTCAGTCCGTGTCCGATCTGAGGGCAAAGCTGACATGGCGGGCCGGAGACGGTCCAAGAGCCATTGAGCGCAAACACATAAGGCCGCCTTATGCTTTGCGCCGCATAAGGCGGCACTCCCATAGCCCGGCCTTATGGGATCCTGCCGAACCCGTCTTTGACCCGCCCGCCGGTCGTGGGCAGCCTGACCGATGGGGCGGAGCCATGTCCGCCCGCATGTGGGAGAGGTCGATGAGGGTTATCGTGCTGGGCGGCGGGTTGATCGGATCGGCCGCCGCCTTCTTCCTGGCCCGGCGCGGCCTGTCCGTCACGCTGCTGGAGCGCAACCGCGTCGGCACCGGCGCCACGGTGGCGTCCTTCGGCAACATCCGCCGCACCGGGCGCTATCTGCCGCAGCTGCCGCTTGCCCACCGCTCGCGGGCGCTGTGGGGGGAGGCGGAGCGGCTGCTGGGGCGGGATGTGGAGTTCCGCGCCACCGGCCATCTGCGGCTGGTGTTCGACGAGGATGGTCTGGCCGACATGCGCCGCTATATCGCCGACGCGCGGCCCTGGGGGCTGGAGCTCGACGAGCTGTCGCCGCCGGAGATCCGCCGCCGCTTCCCCGGCCTGGGGCCGGGCGCCATCGCCGCGTCCTTCTCGCCGCAGGACGGCAGCGGCAACCCCCGCCTGATCGCCCCCGCCTTCGCCGACGCCGCCCGCCGTCTGGGGGCGGAGATCGTCGAGGAGTGCGGGCCGGTGGAAGTCTCCGCCACCGCGTCGGGCTTCGAAGCGACGACGCATCGGGGCCGCTTCACCGCGGATTGCCTGCTGAACGCCGCCGGGGCCTGGGGAGCGACCATCGCCGCCCGCTTCGGCGAAAGTGTGCCGATGGCGGCCTATGGGCCGCAGATGGGCGTGACCGAACCCCTGCCGCACCAGATCCTGCCGGTGGTCGGCATGTGGTCGCGCGCCGGCGGGGACGGTTATCTTCGTCAGGTGGAGCGCGGCAACATCGTCTTCGGCGGTGGGGCGGAGCGGGTGCCGGTGGCGCTCGATCCTGGCCATGCCAGGGCCGATCCGGCACGGCTGCCCGGACAGTTGCGGGCCCTGGTCCGGCTGCTGCCGGCGCTGGCCGACGTCACGGTGATCCGCACCTGGTCGGGCTGCGAGGGCTACGTCGCCGACAAGCTGCCGGTCATGGGGGCATCGGCGACGACGCCCGGACTGTTCCACGCCTTCGGCTTCAGCGGCCACGGCTTCCAGCTCGGCCCCGGCGTCGGCGACGTGATGGCGGAGATCATCGCAACCGGACACAGCGAAACGCCGCTGCACGACTTCCGCATCGGCCGTTTCCAGACCGCCGCCGTGCAGGCGGCGGCCGCTCATGCCACCCAGGCCTGACAGGGCGCACCCGCCCGCTTCTCAGCGGGCGGGCCGCAGCGCTTCGGACCGGGCCGTGAACCGGCCGGACAGCGGGACCACCAGGGCGGAGGCGGCGATGACGAAGGCGCCGGCAAGGCTGACCGGAGAGGGCAGCAGGCCGAAGATCGCCGCATCGAGGATCAGCGCCCACAGCATGGCGGTGTAGTCGAACGGCGCCTGGGTCGACACCGACGCGCGCGCCATCGCTTCTGTCATGGTGATGTGCGCCAGCCCGCCGGAGATCCCCGCCCCGATCAGGCAGGCCAGGGACAGCCCGCTGGGGGTGACCCAGCCGAAAGGCCAGCTCGCCAGACCGCCGAGCGCGCATAGAAGGGCGAAATAGAAGGCGATGGTTCCCGGTGCTTCGGTCGCGGTCAGCGTCTTGATCTGGACCCGCCCCGCCGCTGTGGCGAACGCCATCGCCAGCCCGGCCGCAACCCCGATGAGGGTGCCGCGATCCGGCGTCGGCCCTTCGAAGGCCGGCACCAGCATCAGCACCACGCCGGCGAAGCCGACCAGCGCCGCGCCGATGGCCACCGCGCCTGGCCGTTCGCGCAGGAACAGCATGGCGGCCGGCACCGCCAGCAGCGGAGCCAGGAAGCCCAGCGCGGTCGCCAGCGCCAGCGGCAGATAGGCCAGCGAGACGAAGGAGAGCACCATCGCCATGCCGCCATAGAAATTGCGCTTCAGGTGCCCGACCGGCTGCCTCGTCCGGAGGGCCGACGGAAACTGCCGGCGCCACATCAGATAGGCGACGATGGGCGGGATCGCGAAGGCACTGCGGAAGAAAACGATCTGCCCGACCGGCGCCTCGGCGGAGGCCAGCCGGACGAACAGCGACATCACGACGAACAGCCCGGCCGACACCAGCCGGAGCATGATCCCGGCGCTGTTGCCGGAGGAGGATGGAACGGGAGAAGGTGCGGGCACGGAGTCAGCGTGAGAGCCGGCGGAGGGGTCCGGCGTCTGTCCCGGCATGATCGGCGCATCCTTGTTCATGAAGCGGGTGGCGGCTCAGCCCAGGGCCTGGGTGGCGAGCGCATAGGTGACGGGACGGTCCGGCGCCCGCGTCGACGGGTCGGTCAACGGCGCGCCCAGCGACATGGTCAGCACCGTATCGTGAATCCTCAAACCCGACCGGGCGACGAACAGCGGGAACGGCCCTTCGTCCAGATGGGTGTCCAGGCGCAGGAAACGACCGTCATGCTCGTCCACATGGGGCTGGATCACGGCAATCGCGTCCTCGTCCGCCCCGGCGACCACCGGACCGACGACATGCCCGCGGCCGAAGGGACGGCAGAGCGCGAAGGCCACCAGAGCCCCGTCACGTTCCAGGCCATAGCCGACCGACTGTTCGAACAGCCGCGCCATCAGCCCGGCCCGCGAAATTCCGAAGGCACGTTCGTCCAGCGCCGTCACCGCCGCCAGATCCGCCGCCTCCAGCCGCCGCACCGCCTGCGCGGAAGCGGGCATCGGCGCGGCACGGTCGCTCCTGCGCGCCTCTCCCTGGCATTGGAACACGGTCCGGTGGCCGATGAAGCCGAGCGAGCGGTACAGCGCCAGCGCCGCACGGGTGGCGTTGAGCCGGTAGGTCCGCCCCGCCGACGCCGACAGCACCCGTTTCATCAGCCAGTCGCCGACACCCAGCGCTTGCAGCCGGGGCGAGGTCATGACCATGCCGATGGTGGCGAAATCGTCGCCGTGGGGAAACCACATCGCCGATGCCAGAACGCGGTCGATCTCGTCCAACGCGACGAAGCCATGGCCGACCTCGCGCACGAACTGCCAGTCCTCCGCGCGATGCGGCCAGCCGACCGAGATCGACAGCGCCTGCAGGCGTTCGAGGTCGATGTCGGCGATGTCGGCCACCCGCACGTCGAAGGCGTCGACGGTCCGGGAGCCCGGTAACGCACCGTCCCCCACCCCATCCCCAACCCCGTCTTCCATGCCGCTCTCGCTCAACGCTTTGCCCTCCCCGGATTTTCCATAACGTGAGGCAGTGCCCCCTTGGGTCAACCGGCACGCCTGAACCATCCAGCGCTCCCCGAGAGTACCGGAGCAGCCGCCGCACAATTCACCGCAAAGCACCGGGTCGGCACAACAATCAACCAAATCGCCCATGCATTCGGCACGGAATCGAGCGGCAGCCGGATAAGATCGTAGCTGCCGCAGCCGTCAAGCCGGCGCCCCTCTCCTCAACACAGCAGCGAACCCGCAACGACTCCCCGCGCCCCAAGGCGCGCAGCATGGGACAAGGTGAGGCCGTCATGACCGTGACCGACATCCTGAAGGATCTGATCGGCATTCCCTCCGTCGTCGGAACCCCCAACGGCGCCATCGTCGACGGCATCCGCGGCATTCTGGTGGCTGCGGGGGTCCGCGTCCGGGTTCTGCCGGGACCGGAGGGCGACCGCTTCAACCTGTTCGCCACCATCGGCCCGGCGATGGTTCCGGGCTATGTGCTGTCCGGCCACATGGACGTGGTGCCCGCCACCGAACCCGAATGGACCGGCGACCCGTTCCGGCTGCGCACCGACGGAAACCGGCTTTACGGGCGCGGCACCTCGGACATGAAGGGCTTCATCGCGGCGGCGCTGGCGGCCCTGCCGGCCCTGACCGCCGCCCCGCTCGCCCGGCCGATCCATCTGGCCTTCACCTACGACGAGGAGGCGGGCTGCCAGGGCGCGCCGCATCTTCTGCCGCATCTGCCCGACCTGTGCGCACCGCCGCTGGGCGTCATCGTCGGGGAACCGAGCGGCCTGCGCGCCGTCCGCGCCCACAAGGGCAAGGCGTCGGCGCGGCTGACCGTCCGCGGACGATCCGGCCATTCCTCCCGCCCCGACCAGGGGCTGAACGCCATCCATGCCATGACCGACGCGCTGACCGCCGCCGTCGTTCAGGCTGGCCGCCTGAGCGAAGGCCCGCTGGATTCGGTCTTCGAACCGCCCTATTCCTCGCTTCAGGCCGGCACCATCCAGGGCGGGCTGGCGGTGAACGTCATCCCCGAAACCTGCACCGCCGAATTCGAAGCCCGCGCCATCGCCGGGGTCGATCCCGTCTCCCTGCTGGAGCCGGTGCGCGAGGCGGCGCTGCGGCTGGAGCAGCGCGGCTTCGCCGTCGACTGGACGCAGACCAGCGCCTATCCCGCCCTGTTCCTGGCCGCCCGTTCGCCGCTGGCCCGCCTGCTGGAGGAGCTGACCGGCCGGGAACCGCAGGCCGCCGTCAGCTATGGCACGGAGGCCGGCCTGTACCAGACCGCCGGGATCGACGCGATCATCTGCGGCCCCGGCGATATCGCGCGGGCCCACCGTCCCGACGAGCACATCCTCGTCGAGGAGCTGCACGCCTGCCAGTCGATGATCGAGGCGCTGGGCCAGCGCTGCCGCCTCTGACCATCGCCCGCGGAAGCTGAGCCTCGCCCCCCGCGCATCGTCAAAGAGATTCCAATGACCTTCCTGTTCAATTCGGATGCCGTGCGCGGCGCGATCTTCGCGGACGCCTTCGCCCAGGCGCTGCCGGAGCTGCCCTTTTCGATGGACCCGGCCAGCGTCGATCCGGATGCGGTGCGCTACCTGATCACCTGGACCATTCCGGCAAACCTCGCCCGCTACCGCAATCTGGAGATCGTCTTCTCCATCGGCGCCGGGGTGGACCAGTTCACCATGACCGCCCTGCCCGACCATGTGAAGGTCGTCCGCATGGTGGATGACGGCATCGTCCGCATGATGCAGGAATACGCCACGCTGGCCGTGCTGACCCTGCATCGCCAGATGCCGGCCTACCGTGCGCAGCAGAGGGACTGCCTCTGGCGCCCCCTGCCCCAGCCGCAGGCGGCACAGCGCCGGATCGGCGTGCTCGGGCTGGGGGTGCTGGCGCAGGCGGTGCTGGAGCGGCTGAAACCCTTCGGCTTCCCGCTGTCGGGATGGAGCCGCTCGCCACGCGAACTCGACGGTGTGACCTGCCATCATGGCGCGGACGGCCTCGACGCGATGCTGGGCGAAACCGACATCCTGATCGTCCTGCTGCCGCTGACGCCCGACACCCGCGGCTTCCTCGACGCCCGCCTGCTGGCGAAACTGCCCCGCGGTGCCGCACTGATCCACACCGGACGCGGGCCGCAGCTGGACCACGCCGCCCTGCTGGACGCGCTCGACACCGGCCACCTGTCCGCCGCGATGGTCGATGTGACCGAGCCCGAGCCGCTGCCGGCCGACCATCCCTTCTGGACCCACCCGAGCATCGTGCTCACCCCGCACATCGCCAGCATCACCCAGCCGGAAAGCGCCGCCCAGGCGGTCATCGCCAATCTGCGCCGGCATTTCGCCGGGCAGGACCCGGTCGGTCTGGTCGACCGGCGGCGCGGCTACTGACACGGCTGCCTGACACCCCTCCCGCGGCACCGCCGCTCATCGATCAAGGAAGTTCTCATGTCGCTGCTGAAGACCATCGACACCGCCCCGACCTTCGCCCCGCGTGAATCGACCCCGATGCCGGACCGGCTGATCGCCGGGTCGCCCGCCTTCAAGACCTGGGCGCAGGACGCGGCCAAGGACGACACCGTCAAGACCGGCGTCTGGGAAGCCACGCCGGGCGAAACCCGGTCGATCAAGGGCGAAACCTTCGAGTTCTGCCACATCCTGTCCGGCGTTGTCGAAATCACCCCGGACGCCGGCGAGCCGGTGGTCTACCGGGCCGGCGACAGCTTCGTCATGAAGCCGGGCTTTACCGGTGTATGGAAGACCATCGAGACGGTCCGCAAGATCTACGTCACCATCGCCTGAGGGTCCGTC
>NZ_CP170670.1:0-67889 GCF_042938965.1 Azospirillum sp. A23
TGAGGCATTCGCCAAGCCCGATCAAGACGATCCGTGGCAGGGCCTGGAGGTGATGTTGAACTCAGAGAATTTTGAGCGGTTTAGCCGAGGCTAAAGACCGAGGATGTCATCCATCAAAGGAGAAAATGATGGAAAAGGATTCAGAATTGGCTTCATCTGCCAAGAAATCGTATGAATGTCGGGTCTCATATCAACACGGCAAGAGTAATGGCAATAGAGCAGTAACCATAGAAGCCGAAACTGGCTCTGTAGCGGCTTCTCTTGCCGAGGCCCTAGTGGTTCGATCTGATCGTTCGTTCACCCGAGTAAAATGCGTATCCTGTCATGGGAAAGATACGATCAAATGGTCTTGCAGAGTCGCCTATAAGAACAGCGCGAGTAATGGCAATGAAACAGTAATCATCGAAGCGGACACCGAGAGCTTAGCTATACAGTTATCGGTGAACGAAGTGGAAAGACGACATCCAAATTATACGGACATTAAATGCTCATCTTGTAAGGCGACATAAAGTAAACCGTTAAAACCTCTGAAACCAAACGAGGTGATTGGGATGATTACTCAGTTCTGCACTATCGCATACGGCCACGAGCGGCAGGCCAATGGCAAGTACAAGCTTTTTCGCAAGGAGGGCGACGGCGAATGGTGGATGGTCATGCCCGATCATCGGCGTCACTTCCATGAGGCCGTTAATGAGTTCGCCGAGACCTATCCTGAGGGCACGGCGATTACCAGCACATGGGATGAGCTGGACTACGATCTACCTCCGACGCCATGGGATTGGATGAGAGACGACGACCTTGGCTGATTCATAATCCATGTAGGGAGCATATGAAGATGTTGATGGTTGAGGATGAGTTCTACCAACTTGCAGCGATCAGCCTGTTCGACACGCGCGGGGCGAGCCAGTATAAGTTCGCCCCCCATGGCGCGGCCGATATCCTGGCCCATACGATGACGGTCGGCCCCATTGCCGGCGGTATGACGCTGGCGCCGCTCCCGGCGACCAATGACGCCGACCGCGACCAGTCGCGATAAGGAGCCTCCGCCATTGATGTTTCTGACACAATGGATACTCCCGTTTTCAGCGATGATGACGGGGCTTTACGCAGCGTGGCTGTGGTGGCAGTCGGCGCAGATCGATGTGGGACCAACCGACTTCGAACCTCTCGACCGGGCGGAGTCCGCTCACTGGCGGGTCACCGCACTGATCTTGGCGGGGCAGAAGTCGGCGACATTGAACCGACGGGCGGCTGCATGGACCGCCGCGGCAACATTCCTCAGTACCGTCGCGAGCTTCACAGATCGTTTATTCTGAGAATGGAGTGAATTGCGAAGGTGTTGAACGAAACTGAGCCCGTCACAATTGAAGTCATTGCAGTGCATAAAGCACCAGTCGGTGGAAAATTGCTGGCGCTTGTCGATGTGTCTATCACGATCCATGGCATCGAATTTAAGGTTCGTGGCCTCCGTGTATCGAGAGAGATCATGAACGGACAACATGCTACCTCTGTTACCGCTCCTCTTCACCGGGATAATGGAGGGCAGTGGATGTCAACTATCACTTTTCCGGAAGAACTCCACGAACCGCTATCGGACATTGTGTTGAACGCCTGCATCGAACACGGTATTTGCCGGAAGGTGTGAGGCGACGCCGTCGGCGCCGATCAGCAGCAGCAGGATCGCCGGCAGCCCGGCCGCCGCGGTGGTGGTGCTGGGCGAGCGCCCGGCGCCGCCCTCCGCCAGCAGGCCCTGCGCGTCGTCGGCGCCGATCAGCAGCAGCAGGATCGCCGGCAGCCCGGCCGCCGCGGTGGTGGTGCTGGGCGAGCGCCCGGCGCCGCCCTCCGCCAGCAGGCCCTGCGCGTCGTCGGCGCCGATCAGCAGCAGCAGGATCGCCGGCAGCCCGGCCGCCGCGGTGGTGGTGCTGGGCGAGCGCCCGGCGCCGCCCTCCGCCAGCAGGCCCTGCGCGTCGTCGGCGCCGATCAGCAGCAGCAGGATCGCCGGCAGCCCGGCCGCCGCGGTGGTGGTGCTGGGCGAGCGCCCGGCGCCGCCCTCCGCCAGCAGGCCCTGCGCGTCGTCGGCGCCGATCAGCAGCAGCAGGATCGCCGGCAGCCCGGCCGCCGCGGTGGTGGTGCTGGGCGAGCGCCCGGCGCCGCCCTCCGCCAGCAGGCCCTGCGCGTCGTCGGCGCCGATCAGCAGCAGCAGGATCGCCGGCAGCCCGGCCGCCGCGGTGGTGGTGCTGGGCGAGCGCCCGGCGCCGCCCTCCGCCAGCAGGCCCTGCGCGTCGTCGGCGCCGATCAGCAGCACAAATTTTCGCGCATGGCGAGCATGCGCGCGGTAGACTCATCCGACAGACAAAGCGAGGCCTCATGAACCGCCGGCTATCAGCCGTCCAAGATCCCGAACTGACCGACAGGCGCCGCCCGGCAGATACTGAGCCTCCGGAGGCTCTTGATCCGGCTGCGGCATTTGCGCTGGGGCAGTGGGGCATGGCGAAGCGGCTTGCCCAGCCCGGTCGACCGCCGCGCCGGTGCAGATTCAGGTAGGCATTCACCTACCGCTGTCCTCGAAGGGAGCGGCCGGGAGCATGCGGCCGCTGTCGCGAAAGGGGCGGTTGGCCATCTCACCGGTGCTGACGGTGCCGATCAGACTACAGGCCACCGGCCCCGCTGGTCGGTCGCGTCTCCGATGTCAGGCAGCACGTCGGCGGGCGTCGGCGACGCTGCAGCATCGGAGAATTCTCGCGCATCGTGGCAATGCGCAGCGTAGACTCTGTTGGGTCGAAGGATGACCCTCCACTCTTTTAAGGAAGTCGGTAGGCCCAATGCCACCCTTCAAGCCCCGCGTACCAGTGCCGCAACCGAATTTCAGCAAGGCCCGTCCCACCACTGCCGCTTCGACCGGAGTTCGGCCAGCACCGGCCCGTGTGAACGGATCAGCGCTTCAGAAACAATCTCAGTGGCTCGCTCGCGCGGCCGATGCCGAACGCACCGGAGATGGCGTGGAGGCTGAACTGTGTCGGCAGTATGCTGAGCATTGGTTCCGCGTATCGCGGGGAGAGGACTGAGGGAGATGAGCTGGTGAGTGACACCACCTTGACGCCGCGGGAGCGGGCTCTGATCCGCAACGAATTCATGGTGCGCTTTGGGCAGGCACCGCGGCTGGAGAGCGGCATCCTGGTGAAGCGGTGGGCCACCGGGCCGAACAAGGGTCAACCGAAGCCGGGAGCGGTCATTCAGGGGATGCTGGACCGTGGGCTGCTGGAGTTGCGGGACGACGGCAGCCATTGGCTGCGGGCTCAGTTTACCGAGGCCGGCCTCGCTGCCTTACGGCACATGGCCGAGGATGCACGCGCTCTGCCACCGGGCGAATACCAGCACGTCCTGAACGAACTCGGAAGCGGGCAACGGGCAGATCACAACAACGCATCGTCGGCCATCCGGGGTTCGAAATCTGTCGCGTAAAGGAGGGGTGGTGGAGCAAGGGGCCGATGATCTGGCGGCTGTGAGTGCATTTCTGGCCATGGCGGTCAAAGAACGGCTGCGTCTCAATGGTCATGCGGCCACCGACGTTTGGGCCGCCTGGGTCCGGCTGCTGGACCTGTCACCGGCTGATCAATCAGAGTTGTTGTGCCGGTTGCTGGGCGAGGTGCCCGAATGAATGCGTCGTGAAAGGGAACGGTCGGTAGCGTCCTCCAGCTGGCCGTCGACGGCGCCGCCCTGGTCGATCACCTCGCCGGCGTGCCGGCGGCGATCCGGATCAGGCTGGCCAGCACCGGCCCGGCCGGTCGGCCGCCGCGTCCTCCAGCTGGCCGTCGACGGCGCCGCCCTGGTCGATCACCTCGCCGGCGTGCCGGCGGCGATCCGGATCAGGCTGGCCAGCACCGGCCCGGCCGGTCGGCCGCCGCGTCCTCCAGCTGGCCGTCGACGGCGCCGCCCTGGTCGATCACCTCGCCGGCGTGCCGGCGGCGATCCGGATCAGGCTGGCCAGCACCGGCCCGGCCGGTCGGCCGCCGCGTCCTCCAGCTGGCCGTCGACGGCGCCGCCCTGGTCGATCACCTCGCCGGCGTGCCGGCGGCGATCCGGATCAGGCTGGCCAGCACCGGCCCGGCCGGTCGGCCGCCGCGTCCTCCAGCTGGCCGTCGACGGCGCCGCCCTGGTCGATCACCTCGCCGGCGTGCCGGCGGCGATCCGGATCAGGCTGGCCAGCACCGGCCCGGCCGGTCGGCCGCCGCGTCCTCCAGCTGGCCGTCGACGGCGCCGCCCTGGTCGATCACCTCGCCGGCGTGCCGGCGGCGATCCGGATCAGGCTGGCCAGCACCGGCCCGGCCGGTCGGCCGCCGCGTCCTCCAGCTGGCCGTCGACGGCGCCGCCCTGGTCGATCACCTCGCCGGCGTGCCGGCGGCGATCCGGATCAGGCTGGCCAGCACCGGCCCGGCCGGTCGGCCGCCGCGTCCTCCAGCTGGCCGTCGACGGCGCCGCCCTGGTCGATCACCTCGCCGGCGTGCCGGCGGCGATCCGGATCAGGCTGGCCAGCACCGGCCCGGCCGGTCGGCCGCCGCGTCCTCCAGCTGGCCGTCGACGGCGCCGCCCTGGTCGATCACCTCGCCGGCGTGCCGGCGGCGATCCGGATCAGGCTGGCCAGCACCGGCCCGGCCGGTCGGCCGCCGCGTCCTCCAGCTGGCCGTCGACGGCGCCGCCCTGGTCGATCACCTCGCCGGCGTGCCGGCGGCGATCCGGATCAGGCTGGCCAGCACCGGCCCGGCCGGTCGGCCGCCGCGTCCTCCAGCTGGCCGTCGACGGCGCCGCCCTGGTCGATCACCTCGCCGGCGTGCCGGCGGCGATCCGGATCAGGCTGGCCAGCACCGGCCCGGCCGGTCGGCCGCCGCGTCCTCCAGCTGGCCGTCGACGGCGCCGCCCTGGTCGATCACCTCGCCGGCGTGCCGGCGGCGATCCGGATCAGGCTGGCCAGCACCGGCCCGGCCGGTCGGCCGCCGCGTCCTCCAGCTGGCCGTCGACGGCGCCGCCCTGGTCGATCACCTCGCCGGCGTGCCGGCGGCGATCCGGATCAGGCTGGCCAGCACCGGCCCGGCCGGTCGGCCGCCGCGTCCTCCAGCTGGCCGTCGACGGCGCCGCCCTGGTCGATCACCTCGCCGGCGTGCCGGCGGCGATTAAAATTTTCGCGCATACGGCTATGCGCGGGTAAAATGTATGCGCGAAACAAGCACTGTCTCGTAAGGGAGCGATCAATGATACCGGCACCGGTCTGGGAGGTGTTTCACCCGGTTGATGGGAGACCCATTGGCTACACCGCGGCGTGGCACTGGCTGCCAGCGATTGAGGCTGTCGCACGCGCTGCTGGTCGTGATCCTCAGCCGCTCGATGCCGAATTGGCGAAGCTTGAGATGGTCGGAGAAGCGCTGCTGGTCGGCGCTGTGCGCTTGACCAGCCTGTCGCAATAAGAGGAAAGCGCGATAGGTGTCAGGTAAACAACGCTAAGGGTGAGCTGAGCCGGAACAGTGGCTTGCCTGTGGGCTACTAGCCGTGGGCTGGGGAGCAGCGGGACAGAAAAACCGACATAAAGGCTGGTCGGTTACACGGAAAACCCTGCTGGAGCGGTTTCCGTGCAGCCGATCAGCGTTTATGAGGTCCGGAGACGAAAGTACGCACGGTGTCCGCTTCGACAGGACATTCACGAAAGGCGGGTGGCGATCACCCGATCCTGCCCACAATTCCACCGGCCAACGGGACTACGGGGCCAGCCCGGTGCGCTATGAGGGCGCGGCTGGCCCCGTAGTCCCTACGCGCCGGAGGCGCGTTGACCCGTGGATTTGTGGACAGGGGTCTCGCTACCAATCACTTCCAACAGTCGTTGGCCACGCCCCGTCGTTGCGACGACGGGCGGCGGACTGTTGCGCAGCCACAGGCCCTCCGGTGTCGGTTCGGTACGTGCTGCAGGGTAAAGTGCGAGTACCCTTGTCATCGTCTCATTGAATCTGGCCCTGAAGTCGCGCAGGCGGTCGTAGCCCTGGTCGAACTGAGCGGCCAAGGCTGGCCATGTGATCAACTGGGGCTTTCCGGCGGGCACCTTGTGAAGCCGCTGCGCCAGCCATGCATAGAGATCGAGCGCAAACGCGGAGCCTGCCAACCGCGCGACTGCTCGGCGGTCGAGCGGAACGGCATGCGCCATCAACGATTGGAAATAGTCGTCCGACAGCCTGATCGTGGACGGCCAAAGGACGCGCTGATTATGAGTGCGGGGGAACCACAGATCAAAGCTGCCGACGACTTGCGTATTGATCTGCCGTGCCCGGCCATCTTCGATCATGCCAAGGCGGATGTTGGTAGCGGCGAGGCAAGCCAGCTGCTCCTTAATCGTCTTGATGGTGCGACCGCCTGTGTTAAGGGATAGCGAGCGCACGAATGCCGTTAGGCTGTTCTCCACCTCGATGACGGGCGATTGCGTTCGCATGGCTTCCGCGTTCAGGTGCAGCAGAACGAGCCGTGGCTTTTCACCATAAGGCAGCGGCAGTTCTTCGAACTTCTCCGTCTCCGGATTGAGGACAGCACCGGCCTCCAGGCGCAGCGAAATACGGCCCTGTTGCCGCTCCCATTCGCGCGCCGCGGTCCTCCGGTAGGGCAAACCCACTTGGCAGAAGACAGTGTGCTGGAACGAGATCTCGGCCGCGCTTGGTGTTGCCTCCGTGATCTCTGCAGTAGCGGCTGCAAGCCGGCTGGCCGTTGCGTCTCCAAGCGGTCGGCCGGTCGCAACAGCACGTGGAGGCTGGCGATAGCCGAAGAGGTCGGCTGGTGCGTTGTCATCAGGCTTCATGGGATGCAGCCTCTGGAATGGCGTCCAGTTCGGCGTCGTTCCGCAGCATTCGGGCTGTGCTCTGCAGCTGCGTGCGCGCCTCCGCCGTAGCAGGGATCCAAGCCGTCACGCGCACATAGCCCTTCGCCTTCAGGCGTTGCTCATAAGCTCGCACGCGCCGGGAATTGTTAGTCGGCATCTACCGCCCCATAGCTTGACTGTAGGCACGCTACCGTAACGCGCGTTATGCGGCAACCGCGTAACGCGCGTTACGCCGCAGCATCGAACGAGCGGGGGAGGGGGGCGGCATGGCGCTGGTGATAAAGTACATAGCAGCGCAAGACACTCGCGAGTGGCACACCACGGTCAATGTCCTTGCCGTACTCCCTGGAAATGTGCCGTACAAGATGTTGCCAACGACCAAACGATAGCTGAAGAGCCATCTCATCTATGGCATCCCAGAATGGCCGCTCAAGAAGAACGGTAGTCCGGCCACAGCCAACTCTCAGACATCGTTGTTCAGCATTGTAGAGCACGTTCGTGGTCCTGCCCTTACTCTATTAACGATGAAGTGGGCATTGCTGCCCATGGAATATGGCGTCCCCGCGTCACCTATCTGCTCCGATTATCTGCGCACAAATAGTGGCATAATCGCTACCTTATCTTGTGGCAAGTTGTCGCACCGCGTCGCAATCCAGAGCGCCGAAAGTAGCGGATCTGAACGAAGACGCCTTTGATATTGCTAGACTTTCCTCAGAGGGGGTTAGGCCCATTAGCATGGCATATTTGCCACTATTTTTGCTATGCGAGTCGCATCCCTGGTCAGCAAAATTAAGGGTGGACGATCCGAAAAACGTATATCGCTATACCTACATATACGTGCATCTCACCCATGCGACAAATATTATCGGGAGAGCGCAACCCAGCCGAAGGCAGCACTCCAACCACGCTTTACCTTTCATTTTCAGCACTTTAACCGGATGCCGCCACCTTACGCGTGGACTGGCGTAAACCACCTTGCCACAGATAAATACATACTGGATTATGCGCCACCATTACGCCGCAGTTGCGCTCGCGAAAGTTCTTGTAGTACGCCATGTTAAACAAGCGTCCTCCGCACGTCTGGGAATGATGAAACTCGGTGAACTCTTCGCCAGAGTCGGGGCAATCAGCAGCAGACCATGGTTTGCATTTGCGGTTGTGCTTACTATTGCTAAATTCTGTGATAAGTCCGGCGTCATATCCTTGCCGCGAGACGAACTCGCAGAGCATGTGGTTAGTCTTCTTGACCAAGATCGCTGGTCAGACCGCCGTACTAGTCGCTCAATGCTATCAAAGGCGACAGCCGGCCCGGACATTAGTCGGGTCATTACAGAGCTTATGGTCGGCGGGATTATTTCAGAACGCTACTATGTTGATCCGGCCGGTAATCGGTTCGACAAACAAGGGCGTGGTCGCATTGCTGCATATCGATTAGATGCCGAAGTATTTTTAGCAATTACAAGGGGCGAGGTCTAGCTGATACTGCGATCAAGCGCAGGACGCTTAGGCCCTGCTTATTGCACTACTGACGAACAGGTGCGAACCTGCTCAACCGCTTCGGCCTGCATAGGAGCAGACGCTGAGCGAACCGTGACCTTGACGAAAATAGTAGTAGCAACTGATCGATACACAGTTGACGCAGTTGCTACTACTGGATATCGTAGTGTCATCAAGACACACGAGGGGACCGCCCATGGAAGGCGATGAAATGCGTGCGCTTCGAGAAGCGCGCGGGCTGGATCAAGCTGCGTTCGCAGATTGGCTCAACACCCAGCTGAGCCGCCGCTATAACAAGCAGAAGATTTCGCGTTGGGAGACCGGGGCGGAACGGATCCCAGAAGCCGTGAACGATCTGCTCGCCGGCGACATTCAGCAACCAGTGCCGCGGCCGCAACTCGCTCCGACAATCCTCGCCGTTGCCAACCAGAAAGGCGGGGTCGGGAAAACTGTCACCGCCGTAAACCTCGCTTACCATCTGGCTCAGGCTGGGGCCCGCGTTTTGCTCATCGACGCGGACTCGCAAAGCAATGCGTCGATCCACCTTGGCCTGGGCGCCGGGACGATCCTTTCGCTCGAACAGGCCGGCAAAACGACCTACGATTTCCTCATCAAAGACGCTGAATTGTCCGATGTCGTTTACGAGACGACTTACAAAGGGCTCCACCTGATGCCCGCCGGCTTGTCCTTGGCCGACGCGGACGCAGGGTTGTTAACGGACAGCATCGCGGGGAAGGCTGTCGATAGGAAGATGCGCGGTCTCCGCCGCAGCTATGACTTCGTGGTTATCGACTGCGCTCCGAACCTGGGTGCCGTCACGATCAACATGCTGTCTGCATCGGATTTGGTGCTGGTCCCTGTCCAAACGGAGACCTTCGCCCTCCACGGCGTACAGCGCCTGGTCGCCACGATCACGCGCATTCGCCGCTCGGCCAATCCTGACTTGGACGTTCTGGGCCTTGTGCCCACGCTCTACCGGAAGAATCTCACAGAGCATCGTGACACGCTCAATGATATGCGGAACCAGTGGGAAAAGAGCTTGCACATCTATGAGCCCATCCCGAACGCGACGATCCTCGCGCAAGCCGCGTCGGCCGGGCAGATCGTGTTTGCCGTAGAGGGCTCTGCTCCCGGACAAGAGGTGTTTGAAGCCATCACCGCGGACCTGATGCGGATCGCCGCGAAGAAGGCGGCAGCCAAGGGGGAGAGCGTCTATGGCTCGTAAGCTGCAGCGGCGAACCGGCGAATTGCTTGGCGGCGTCGAGCCGACAGAGAACCTTGCTGGCACATCTCGCCTTTTCGGGCAATCAGAGAACCTGCCTCGCGTAGTCGAGCTTCAGCTTGATGCTATCCAGTTGAACCCCGATCAACCCCGGAAGCACTTCGATGACGAAGCCATTGCTTCGTTGGCACAGTCGATCGAGCGGCATGGTCTCAAGAACCCTGTGCTAGTCCAGGGTGACCGAGATCAGGGCTATGTCCTCATTGCTGGGGAGCGCCGTCTGCGCGCTCACCAGCTGCTGGGAAGGTCGAGCATCTTTGCCATCATCACAGAAGGCGATTTGGACGAAATCGCTCTGGTGGACAATGTGCAGCGGGTCGATCTGAACGAGGTCGAGTACGCGCGAGCTTTGGAGCGCTTGGCAGACAAGCATGGCTACACGCAAACCGATCTCGGAAAAGTGGTCGGGCGCGCACAGCCGGACATTGCCAGAAGCCTATCAGTGCTGAGGATCGCTGACAGCATCCTGGTGGAGTACATGCCCTTGGCAGGCCAGATCGCCAAAACCGTCCTGTACGAGTTGGCGACGGTAGACGGCGAGGAAGCCCAGCGCGGGATATGGGACGCGTTGAAGAAGACCGGCTTCTCAATCAAAGCGGTGCGGAACGCTAAAGCGGAAGCTGGTCCAGCCCCTCAACCGGCAAAGCCCCCGGCCGATGCCGTCAAGGCTGCCACCACCGGCATCAAGCGGCTCGTCGGCGGTGTGGAAAAACTGCAAGCCCACCGCGCAGCCCTGACGCCGGAGCATCGACAGGACCTGCTTGCATTGCGAGCGAAGGTCGATCAGCTGCTCGGTGACGGGTGACGAACGGAGTGTCATCGCCCGGTTATGTGAATTCGCATAATCGGGCGGTGCGCAACATCCCGGTGGGTCACGAGCGGACGCAGTGCGAGATTTTCAGTTCTGGGGCCAGTGCCCGCGCGAGGCGGCATCGGTATGCCTGATTCCGGACTAGATCACGGGTGTTGTGAAAGGCGCCTGCCGCCCGTTCCCACGTGCCGTGGCGCTCCTTCAGTTCGATGAGGAAGGCCGCACCAGCCCGAACATTGGTCAGAGGATCGAGAACCTTTTCCACGCTGCCAAAGCGGTATGCGTGATACCGCATGTTCATCTGGACGCAGCCGGCATCCGGATACTGACGCTTGGTCAGCATGCCTGTGAGCGCAGATACAGCCTCGGCCTTGGTCCGGAAATAGAAGTCCTGACCGGCCAAGTTTAGGGTCCAAGGCCAGCCGGAGCTTTCAACCTGTCCAATCGCCTTCAGGATGCGGTGTGGCACGCCACTCTCTTCAGCGACCTGGGCAATCGCATCCTCGCACGTCTGCGCCGCCCGTGTAGGGCAGGCAGAAAGCAGGGTGGCTGCCACAATGGCAGCCCCCAAGAGCATCGAGCGCGAGAGGCGGTGATAGGCGCAGCTACGGCTACGCCTCGGGCTTCTTTTGTCCATTCAGAAACTCACGGAACTGCTGCTGCAGATCGGCATCCTCAAGGAACCGATCCGTCAGCCATTGGAACAAGGTGACTTTGTGGACCTTCCGATCCAGCTGGTACGTCAGATCGGTGAGGTGCTTTTCGACCGCAGCCGCTGAGCTTGTGGTGAGCTTGAAGGACGTGAGCACGGTCTTGCCACTATCGGTCATTCGATCTGCCTCTTTCTCTAATATATGCGTATATACGTCAATAGCCATTTGACGATATGCAGCTATAAATGCTAAACCATAGCTGCATATACGACCGTTATGGCGAAGGCGCTGAAATCACTCAAGGGCCTCGGAGTGGCTGCGACCAGCACGCCCCCCCATGCGCAGTGCAAGAGGGTGCGACGAAACATCGCGATCAGGCTGAGGTAATCAGATTGCGCAAATGTATCTCGAAAGATACCTGAATTAGTGGCATAAACGCCACCGTTATGGTGTCAAGCGCGGCTGAACGCGTCAAACCAACAGAAAGGAACTATTAACCATGAAGTTCGACAGCTCGCTCTCCGCACTGAACCGGGACGAGAAAGACAAGGTTGCGTCCGCTGCCCTGGCTGTTCTGGCTTGCATCTTCGTCGTGGGCCTCTGTGATCCGGCCTTTGCTGGCACCGACACCACCTTCGACACGCTGAACACCAAATTCTCGGGATACATCAGCGGCTCGGGCGGCGAGTTGGCCGCGGTGCTGGCGTTCGGCTTCGCCCTCGCGGGCAGCATCCTGAAGTTCAATCTTCAGCAGATGGCTTCCGCGGTCGGCGTCGGGGCGATGGCCGGTCTCGGGCTGCCGATCATCACCGGGGGCATCACGGCGCTGGTGTAATCATGAGCAACGGCGACGTTGAGCCCTACTACATTCCCCGTCATCTAGACGACCCGGAGCGGTGGTATTTTTGGACCTTTGACGAAGCATTGGTTCTCGTTGGCCCGCTCATCCTGGGCTACGTGTTCCATATGTTCACCTTCGGCATCATGCTTTCTGCAGGCGGATACTTCGCTTACCGGAAATTCAAAGGCTCAGAACAAGCCAACGTCGCCGTTTACGGCGTGTATTGGTACTATCCACCGCTTGGCCTAAAAGGAACGCCCCCATCATACGTGCGGCGTTACGTGGGGTAAAGCAATGGACTTTCGATTGCACAACACTACGCTGCACGACGCCATCGTGCTGCGAAACATATTCTTAATTCTGCTTGTTCTGAGCTTGCTCGTCAACGCGGGGCAAGCCTGGAATGCGGCCACAGAAGACAAGGTTACGCGGCTGGTGCCGTCCGTAATTCCGGACGGCATGACGATCGGCACGAAGTCCGTGGATCGGGCCACGCTCGAATTGCTGACGCGCGATATGGCGGGGCTGCTGCTGAACGGCACGCCAGCCACGACCGACTATGCGCGCCAAGCCATCCTGCGCATCACGCATCCGGCAGTGTACGGTGCTGTCGAACAACAGACACTCGAATACTTCGGCTATTTGCGTGATCGCAAACTTTCCACGGTCTACTTCCCCACATCGGTCAATGTCGATACGCGCACTATGATGGTGGAAATGGTAGGGCAATTCGACACTTACATGGGGAAGACCCAAACCAACTCTGAAGTGAAGATCTATCAATTCAAATGGGCCTTCTCTGGTGGCCGTCTGTCCTTTTACGGCTTCCAAGAGGTGAGCAAAGATCATGCTGGAGGTAAGCAATGACGCCGCGGGCCTGGGCCATTCTGGCCGCCGTTGGTTTGGTCGCACTGCCGGTCTCGGCAGGCGCCATGCAGATCAAGAAGGTTGTCGATGGCGGCGAGATTTCGGCAACCGTGTCGAAGCTCGATCCCAACAGGATTGCCGTAGTCGGTGACCGGGTAACCAGCGTGAAAATGGAGAAGGGTGCGTTCTCAGCAACAGTCGATAAGGCGACGGGCGATCTGTATGTGCAGACACTGCCCGGCGGCGAGGGAGCGCCGCTGAACTTCTTCCTGACCACTGAGCGCGGCTACACCTACAAGCTGCTCCTCACCCCCGGAGATCGTCCTTCGGAACAAATCGCCCTGCATAACCCGCAGGTCAACGGCTCCAAGGAAGCCGGCGATTGGGAGCGGGAAACTCCCTTCCAAGAGTCGGTGGTCCGCCTCATCCGGTCGATGGTGCTCGAAGAGACCATCAAGGGATATGAGATCAGCGCACCGGACACGTCTTACGATCTCGGTGGCGGCATCCGGCTTGTGCTGAAGGCTCAATACCTCGGCAAGTCGCTCGACGGTGAAGCCTACACGGTCAGGAACACGCTGAGCCAGCCGGTGGAGCTGACGGAGCAACGCTTCAAGCGGGCCGGTGTGGTGGCTGCAATGCTGACGGAACGGGTGCTGCAGCCGGGTGGTGAAACCACGGCTTTCGTTGCACTTCGGAAGGGGTCAGGCAATGTCACGGGACGCTGAAGCACAGAGACTGAAGCGGCGGCAGCAGCTTGTCGCTGGTGGCACCATCGCGGTCGTGCTGGTCGGCGCTGTCGTCTATCTGGTCCTGCGCCAGCCTGGCCCCGCGACCATGGCATCCTTCGATCCCAACAAGGCCGTGAAGATCAACGATCTGTCGGGAGCCTCGGCACCGGAAAAGAACTGGCTGAACAAGGCGGAAGAACGCTTTGGGAAGCTGGAAAAGACGGTCGACTTCTTGAACTCGGCTAAGACCGCGGCAGAGAAGGAGGTCGATCGGCTGAAGTCGGAACTCAAGGCAACGAATGAGGCATTCGTCGCCGCTGAGAAGAACGCGAAGGAGGTGATCAGCGCACAGGCCGACGCCTTTGAAAAGCTGGAAGGTGAGAACAAGCGGCTGCAGGATCAGGTGCAGGCGGTGGCGGTGGCCAGCCCTGCCGCTGCGCCGAACGCGGGCAATCAGAACCGCCGCTTCGTGCCGTCGCAAGGCGGGCAGTCGGCCGGTGTGAACGGCGATTTCGTCTCGCGCCAGAACGGCCGCCCAAGAACCGGAGCCGACAATCTGGTGAACGGGACGGAGGCTCCGCGCGGCGGCGTTGAGGTGGTGACGTTCAACCTCGATCAGCCGGCCGGGCCCGGCCGCTCTCGATCCACCCGCGACTACGTGCCAGCAGGCGCCTATGCCGCCGCCGAAATCATCAGCGGCGTGGATGCCTCCACTTCCGTAACCTCGCAAGCCGATCCGCGGCCGATGCTAATCCGCATCACCGGCCCGGCGAAATCGGCGGCGCTGAAGGGCGCACAGATACAGGAAACCGATATCATCGGCTGCACGGTCACGGTCGCCGCCACCGGTGACCTATCGTCCGAAAAGGTGTACGGCCGTCTGCAGCGCATGACCTGCACCCGCAAGGCAGGAGAGGTCATGGAAACCGATGTTAAGGGCTATCTGGTCGGTGCCGGTAAAGCTGGCATCCGCGGCGAGGTTGTAAGCCGCGAAGGCGATCTAGTGATGCAGAGCTTCTTTGCGGGCGTAGCCGGTGGCGTTGGCAAGACCTTCTCCCAAACACTCGGCGGCGGTATGGCCGGCTTTGGCGGTCTTGGCGGCAGCGGCATCACGATCAACACCGGGGAGACGGAAACCCCGAGCTTTGGGCAGGTCGCGAAATCGGGCATAGGGCAGGGCCTGGGGAACGCTGGTGACCGGCTCTCCGATTACCTCATAAAGCGCGCTGAGCAGTACCAGCCGGTCATCACGGCACAGCCTGGACCTGTCGAGGTCGTGTTCATCGAAGGCTTCCACCTCGACGGCCGCTCGGCTAAATAAGGAAAAACTGTTATGAGCTATCGCATTGCGATGGGCGCCTTGGCGGCTGTCCTCCTGGGGGCGAGTGGCCCGGCTCTGGCGGATTGCACCGCGCAGGATGCATCCGCGGTAACGTCGGCTTTCGCAGCCCGCATGCCGAACACCCGTGTCACCAAGCTCAGCTGCACGCCCTGGCCTGGGGTGTTTGAAGTGGTGGCTGGGAACAACGTCTTTTACACCGACGCGTCGGCCCGGCTGGTCTTCGTCGGCTCGATGTATGATCTGGTGGCGCGCGAGGATCTGACGGAACCGGTTCGCGACGCCGCCGGGGGTGGAGAGGGTGCCAAAGTGGGACGGGTGGACGTCCCCGATGACAGCCCCACGGTCACTCCCGTCACAAAGCCGCCAACACCCGAATTGTCGGCCGCTTGGGACACGTTCCCGGCCAACACCGCGGTCGTGAGCGGTGCCGGACGACCGCTGAAGCTGGCCGTCTTCTCGGACCTGGGCTGCAGCTACTGCCGCGAACTGCACAAGGCGCTCGTGGAGTGGGGGGACGTGGAGGTTCACGAGTACGTGACCACGATCCTCGGTACGGAAAGCCTCGCGGACAAGGCTCTTTGCTCCGACGATCCCGCGGCGGCAGTCGACCGCACCTATAGAGGTGAAAAGTTGGCTGGTGGCACCCCCGGCTGCTCGCGCGAGCGCACTGCACAGGTGCGGTCCTTCATGGATTCCAAGGGCTGGCGTGGAACGCCAATGCTCGTGCGCGCCGATGGGGCCGTGATGGTCGGGTTCCCCGGCAGAGACAAAGTTCGCGGCTGGCTCACCGATGGGGGCAAGTAAGATGCGTGGTATTTTCCTGGCGATAGGACTCGCCTCGCTGGTTACCGGCTGTAGCGGCCTCAACGGCAACATCTCAGGGTCCTGGGACTGTCCGGCTCAGAAGGGCCGCGGCTGCATCTCGATCTCTGATGCGGATGAACTGGCGCGTCACGGTGGCGGAACGGCGGTCGTGTCCTCGGGCGTCTATACGGCTCCTAAGGCCGCTACCACAACACCCGCACCGTCCTCCCAAACCTCGAACGCCGGCGTCTTGGAAGCGCTCGGCCTGAAGGGCTCTGCAGGTAGCGTCAGCGCCGCCAGTGCGGAGCCGGTGCGCTTGGCTCCGGGAGCCGCGGCACCGTCCGTCGTGGTGCCGCCCCGCACCCGTGAAAGGGTGGCGAGCATCTATTTCTTCCCCTTCGTGGATGCGGCAGATGCCTACCACGATGCAGCCTATGTCCACGCGACGATTGTCCCGTCTGAGTGGGTGGAGCGCTGACCATGCTGAACCTGCTGGACGGATTGCAAGGCACGCTCACCGGAGTGTCGATGGCGCAGCTGCGTGAAAAGCTGCGCAATCTGTTCGGTGACGACCATCTCATTGACCGCCAGTCCGAGTTGGAGCGGCCGCACTCCATCGCGGAGCTCCTGCCTTACCGGGTCTACGATCAAGAAAACGATCTTTACATCAACCGCGACAGCCACGGCTTCATCCTCGAATGTTCGCCGCTGGTGGGCGCCAATGAGGAAACCGTCAACCTCCTAACGGGGATGATCACGGACGGGCTGCCGGCGGGATGCTCGGGTCAAATCCTGTGCTGGGCGAGCCCGAACGTCGCCGCCACGCTCAAGCGGTGGGTCGGCATGCGGGAGAAGCAAGGAGGCATCTACGCCCGCCTGGGGCAACGTCGGTTGGAGCACCTGGCCCGTGGCGGCTGGGAATCCCTCCTGCCGAGTTCTCCCTGCCTGCTGCGACATTTCCGCTGTTTCATCGCTCTCAGCCTGCCCGGCAAGGGTGACATGCGGACCTTCGACCAGATGCGCATGCTCCGTGCTGGTTTGGTCGCCACGCTGTCCGGCATGAAGATCCGCGGGTCAGTGCTGCGGCCGGAAGGGCTAATCGCTTGGCTGGACGAGGTGTTCAATCCACGCGAAGGACTGGACCGTGACGTGCCGCCGTATAGCCCAACCGATCCGATCAACGCCCAAGTCGGTATGGGGGAAAGTCAGCTGGTGGTCGGACGCGGCGGCCTTGGCCTGGGAGCGGTGGAAGAGTGCGAGGACGGCCGCCGCAGGTCTGCCTTCGACGTTCGCTGCTTCGCCGTGCGCAGCTTTCCGGAGGTGTGGGCGCAGTGGCAAATGGCCCGCTTGATCGGCGATCCCAGCAACGACCAGCTGCGACCATCAGGGCCATTTCTTTCTGTCTTCACCTTCACGATCGGCGAAGACGTGAACGCGTCGATGAAGGCGAGCGCGAAGGCAACCCGCGCCACCCAGCAAGCCGGGACGGACATGGCGCGGTTCGTGCCGAGCATCCGAGAGAAAGAGCGGGATTGGAAGTTCGCCAAGGCCAAGCTCGATCAGGGGCAGAAGCTGGTGAAAGGCTTCTACAGCGTGGTGATCTTCGCGCGCCGGGGCGAGGGGGACGAGGCAGAGCGACGCATCAGGGGGTTGTACCGGGCGAACGGCTGGGCATTGGCTCGTGAGCAATTCGTCCAGCTGCAGACCTTCTTGACGGCGCTTCCGCACACCCTATCGGAAGGATTGGCGCAGGACCTGGATTACTATGGCCGCACGCGAACCATGGTTTCGTGGACCTGTGCGAACCTAGCCCCCCTCCAGGGCGAATGGCGGGGCATGGGAGACCCATATCTGCAGCTGATCGGCCGGCGCGGCGAACCATTTTGGTGGAACCCTTTCGCCAACACGGAAGGCAACTACAACACCATCGTGGTCGGCAAGTCGGGTTCCGGCAAATCGGTGGCGATGCAGGAACTGGCCGCCGCTCTGCGCGGGGCGGGCGCTCACGTCGTCGTGGTCGACAATGGCCGGAGCTTCGAGAACAGCGGCAAGCTGCAAGGGGGCTCGCACGTCGAGTTCACCGCTGCGGCTGGGCTGTGCGTGAACCCGTTCAGCATCATCGACGCGTCCAGCTTTCTGGAAGACGGCGATTACCGCGGCGAAGTGGTCGAGTTGATCAACAAGATGGTGCGGCAGATGTGCCGGCCGCATGAGCGCACGGACTCTGTGGAGAATGCGCTCATCGCCAAGGCCATCATGGCGGCGCTCGAAGTGCGCGAGACCGGCAAACTCGTGACCATGACGACGGTCGGCCATTTCCTGCGCGAGAACCCGGACGCGCGTGCACAGGATCTCGGCCTCATGCTCGAACCCTATATGGTGGGCGGCCTGTATGCCCGCCTCTTCGAGGGGGAGTGCAACATCGACCTCGGCAATCCGCTCACCATCTTCGAAATGGCCGAGCTTAGCGGGAAAAAGGAACTGCAGGGCGTCGTGCTGCTGATGCTGATGTTTCTCGTCTTCCAGGCGATGTACCGCAGCAAACGCCGCTATCCGGTCGCCCTCATCATCGACGAAGCCTGGGAACTGCTGCACGGCGAAGCGAGTGGCGAGTTCATTGAGAAATTCGCCCGCACATGCCGAAAGTATTTCGGTGCACTCATCACCGGCACTCAATCGGTGGATGACTACTACAAGACACCAGCGACACTCGCCGCGTTCCAGAACTCGGACTGGGCATTGCTGCTGGCTCAGAAAAATGAATCAGTCGATGCCATTAAAAAATCCGGCCGGATTGCCTGCGATCCGCAGATGGAAACAGCGTTGAAGTCTCTGAAAATGGTCGAACACCAGTACTCGGAAATCATGGTGTATGGGCCGATGGGATACCATATCGGACGCCTTATTCTCGACCCTTATTCCATCGCACTGTACTCATCGAAAGGCCAAGACTACGCCCAAATTCAACATCTCGTTGAGCAAGGCGTTTCTTTGGAAGATGCCGTCGATAAGGTTGCCGACCGCATTCGCAATGCTCGGCATTGAAGCACAACAAGAAAGGATGACTCCATGAACCTCGCAATCGTGAAGACCAATGTGACCGCCGCCAGCCGCACGCTCTCCGGCATTTTGATCCCGGCGCTTGGTGCCGCCCTGTTCCTGCCCGGCTTCATGCTGTGGGCGTTGCTGGCGCTGCTGCACTTCGACACCGGCGCTCTGTTGGCCCTGTTCGCAAGCCTCCTTCAGCATTGGCAAGCCTTGCCAGCGGATGCACAGGCTGACGCTGCGCTCAGCCTGGAACGGGTGATCATGGTTGGCGTCGCCACCCTGTGGGGTGTCTGGCTCGTCCTCACCAGTTCGCTGTTCGTCGGCCGGAACAAGGATGCCGTCCGTGGGTAGCGCGCTGCTCGGTGAGCTGAAGACGGTCGCGGTGGCGCTCCTTACCGCCCTGGTCGTCGTTCTTGGGCATGCCCACTTCAATCCGCCGCCACCGACGATGGTCAAGGTTGGGCTGAAGGGTTTGGTTGAAGGGTTCGTGCTGGACACTGCGAAGTCTGTGAAGGACGAACACGAAGTGTCTGCCCGTACCGAGGCGTTCATCCAGGGCCTGAACACCGAAGTCAACCGGATCGCTGAGACCTACAACGTCATCGTCGTTCCGAAAGAGGCTGTGATGGCTGGCGCTCCCGACGTGACGGGCTTGATCGAACAAGCGCTTCGTGAGGGGAGCTATGCGCCGCGCCGTTAATGTCGCCGCCGCGGTTGCCCTGCTGATCGCCGGTATTGCCGGGGCACTGTGGAGCCGCAGCCATCAGATCCTCATCAACAAGACGGGGAGCCTGAGAAACTGGGGCTACATAGTCGACGTCGGGCGATTGCCAGAGCGCGGCGAAATGGTGGCATTTATGCCACCATCAAACCCCTATTACTCCGAGACCTTCGTCAAGATCGTGGGTGGGGTGCCGGGGGATGTGGTGGAGCGGGAAGGCCAGACCTATCGCGTGGCTGGCCGCCCGATTGGGGAGGCAAAAGAAACCTCCGCCCGCGGCCTCCCCCTCGCTCCCGGCCCGACGGGGGTTCTCCCCCCCGGCCACTACTTCGTCTACGCGCCCCACAAGGATTCCTATGACTCGCGATACGCGGAAATTGGCTGGGTTCCTGCTGCTGCTGTGCTCGGTGCTGCACGCCCCATTCTCTGACGCGGTGGCCGCGGACCTCGGCGTGCACGGTCAGGTCTTCCCAGTGGCTGAACCGGACATGCTCGAAATGATCATGGCGAAGCTCCGCCAGATGGAGGCAGAGGGCAAAATCACAGAAATGCAGGAAGGCTTGAAGAGCCGAACGGCGGCATACGCTGTTCGTCCGCCGGCTGTCCCTGGAATTGGCACTGCGGTCCAGGCGCGCTCCTGGCTGCACGATCCGGCTGTGGTCCTGAACCGTGATCTGCAGGACCAAGACGGAAACGTGTTCCAGAAGTCAGGGCGGCGGATCAATCCGCTCGACTACATCAACCTGTCCCAGCAAATGCTCTTCATCAACGGCGACGATGAGAAGCAGGTCGCTTGGGCAAAACGCACTGAGAACGCACTGGGCGGCCGAGCCAAGATCATCCTCGTGCGTGGGGCTGTGGCCGATCACAGCCGGCGGGAAGGCAAGCCCTATTACTTCGACCAAGGCGGGAAGCTCACCGAACGCTTCGGGATCCGCAATGTGCCTGCGCTGATCCGGCAGGAAGGCCGCTATCTGCGCATCGAAGAGGTGCCACAATGAAAAAGCTGCTGTGCGCGCTGGGCCTCCTGGCCGTTGTGGTGGTGGCGGCTGTTGGCCTCGGTCGGCAGGCCGTGGCGCAATCCGCCTCCACGTCGGGAACCTGCACCGGACACTTCGTCAATCCGATCAGCGACCTGTGCTGGGATTGCGTGTTTCCGATCACGATTGGCAGCTTCCCTCTACTGCCGTCGAACCGCCCGGACACGCCCAATCCCGCCCTACCGATCTGCATGTGCCCGATGCCGCTTCCGCCATTCATCCGGCTGGGGTTGGCTGTCGGCTACTGGGAACCGGCTCGGCTCGCGGATGTCACCCGCCATCCGTACTGCTTCGTCAATCTCGGTGGTTTCACTCTGGGGAACATCCCGGCGCCGGCGGGGAAAACCGTCTCCAAGGACGGCAACAGCCACGACGCGGCATGGCACATCCACTGGTACATCTACCCGGTGCTGTACTGGCTAGAGATCTTGGTCGACTGGATTTGTCTGGAAGCGACGTCGGTCGATATCGCCTACATCACCGAACTCGATCCGCTGTGGCTGGACGACGAACTGACGTTCCTGATCAACCCGGAAGCGGTTCTCTTCGCCAATCCGATTGCTATTGCTGCCTGTGCGGCTGACTGCGTTGCGGCGTCTGTGGGCATGCCGCTTGATCCGCTGTTCTGGTGCGCGGGCTGCCAAGGCTCCTATTACCCGCTCGACGGCCGTCTCCCCAACCATGTGGGCTCCATCCAATCGAGCCTGCTCGCCGCCGAACGGTTCATCTACAAGCTCCACCGCGAACTCGTTCTGTGGGCCGAAGGTGGCCCGGAGGCGATCTGCGGCAAGTATCCCATGCCGGTGGTCCGCAAATCTCTCTACCGCTCGCAAATCACCAATCCTGTGCCCGGCCCGTGGGGGCTGTTCGGCTGCAACCCGCTGGGCCGGTCCACGGTGCTCTACGAGACCGGCCGTGAGGTCCCGGTGATTGGCGAGGATTTCGGCTTCTTGTTCTGGAGGAAACGGAATTGCTGCAGCTTCTAAGGCCGCTGTGCGCGATGGCCGTGCTGCTGGCCCTGGCGCCGGCCAACGCGGAAGACCTGAACCAGCTTCGCCAACAGGTGCGGCCGGACCTCACCGAGAAGGCCATTGAGGCACAAAAAGGTGAGGCGCAGTCCTTCCTCGATGGCGTCATGGGCAGGGTACAGGGCTCTGGCGCCATGGACGACACCGGGAAGTGGGTGAACAACAACCGCATTCGCCTGGGCGGGGCCGGCGAGCGCGCTACTGGCGGGCCATTGGCTACCGAAAGCGGCGTTGACCTGGGCGAACTGGTGGGCCGTTACGCTGGCCCTATGGACGAAGCTCAGACGGCCGGGCAGGACCTGCACTCGCCGCTCGTGTTCGTCTCGTTCTCGATGCCGGAGGCGGCGCTGAAGGATCTGGCGGAGCAAACGCGCCGGGCCGGCGGCGCGCTGCTCTTCCGCGGCATGGTCAACAACAACATCACCGACACCATGGCCGCCATGGGTCGGATCGTTGGGGAACAGGGCGGAGCGATGCTCGATCCGACCATGTTCCGAATGTTCGATGTGAAGGTCGTGCCGACTGTCGTTGTGCCGGCGGAGCAGGTTCAGCCCTGCTTTGAGCCGCGGTGCCGGTCGGCCGCGCCGGAGCATGATCGGATCGCAGGCAACGTCACGCTTTTCTATGCGCTGGAAACAATCGCGAATGCCGGCGGACCTGGCGCTGCGCGAGCGGCGGAGAACCTGTCCAAGCTCCGGAGTGCTGAGCCATGAACCGGATGGCCCTATGCGTCCTAGCCGCTCTGCTGCTGGCTCTGCCTGCCTCGGCCCAGACGCAGTCTGATGCTCGAAATGACGCAAAGGCGTTTGGCACTCCGCAGCAGGAAAACCTCAAAGGGGTGGCGCGGAATCAGTCGAACCCCGGTGAGGTGCCGAACTATCAGGGCACGAACCTGCCAGAGTCAGCCTACCAGAACGGCATCATGTTCGATGACGCCGTAGAGCGGGCGCATGACACCTCCACTCCGGAAGGCGAGGCGGCAACCCTGCTGAGCGACAGCTTCGCCAATCGCCCGAAGATCGAGGTGAAGCGGTCGGACGCCTGGATGCAGCCCGGCCTCGATGCTGAAGCGAACCCGAAGTCGCTGGTGGACAGCTTCACCGGCCGATACGGGGAGTGCAAAGAGCTTCCCGGTGCGACGCTGCCTGGTGGATCGACATACAAGACGTGCGACGTGTGGAGCGATCTCACGACAAGCACCTGCTACCTCGAACGGCTGGTGTCGGTCGATCAGCATCACCGCTACCGCTGCGACAAGGTGCGAGACAGCTATACCGTCAGCTGCCAGAACCAGCTGCGCGTCTCCTGCGACTGGGTGCAGTCAACAGGGCTTGAAGGAGCACAAGTATCCTCGGGCTGCGGCGGTGTGAGCGCCGGAATTTCCGGAAATGCGATCTGGATTGGGTCAGATAGCACCTACCCAAATATTGGCGCGGCCATGTGTGGCGGCCCCGGAAACTCAGAAGCGTGGTTCAACATCTATATACCAGACGTCAATGTTCTTGAGTCATTGCGCATTGAGAAAGTCAGGTACGGCGCAAGAGACTTTCTTAATGTTTACGTCAACGATCAACACGTCCTTGGTCTTGGTGGATACAACAACACCCTTGCGGGCGACGTGCTCAACGTCTGGGCAGAGGTGAAGCACGTTCTTCGTAGCGGGTGGAACAGTGTTCACCTGACCACGAATGCGGGCGCGAATATTGGATACCTTTACATGGCGGGCTCAACCCGTCGATGCGGGCAGTGGAGAGAAACATGGAACGATGGCTGCGCAGGCTACTACTGACGCTGGGTGTCGTCATGTCTGCACTAACCGCGTTTTCGTTCAGCGCTGACGCAAGTTGCGTCAAGACGTCCGAATGGTGCGCAGAAGGCGGCGGCACGCGGACGATCGACGGCTTTCCTGTCTATAAGGACTGCTGGCGCTACGACGCCACCATGCGCTGTGGCAGCGGCACCTATCTTGATTACTGTGCCCCTCTCCGCAACACCGGGCGCTGCACGGCGGTGAATTCGACCTGCGTCGCCTGGGATCCGGATGGCATCTGCGGCCGGTATCAGGACGAATATGTGTGCGACGTCCAACTCGGCTCCTTGCCGAGCAACGTCGTATTCCTGAACACGACCTACACCATCAGCAACGATTCCATCTCCAACCAGTGCACGTCGCTGGAAGAGAACAGCAGCTGCGAGCTTGCCGGCGAGGTCTGCGTCGAAGGCGGCGGAACGCGCAACATCAACGGGCTCGACGTCTACAAGGATTGCTGGAAGTGGCGCCGTGATTACACATGCCGGGCTGCCTCCACCAAGAACGACTGCGCCAAGAACGAACAGGAAGGATGCACCTTCCTGAACGAAGAGTGCATCGCGACCGACCGAAGCGGCACGTGCCGCACATGGCAGCGCAACTATCGGTGCGGTGAAGCATCCTCCCAAGGCCCCAAACAGGTTGTCTGCGGAGACTCCATCTATTGCATCGACGGCGACTGCGAAAGCATCTCCTACGAGCCGAATAAAGACTTCACCAAGGCCGTGACCTACCTGAATTTGCTCCGAGATATGGGAAAGGACTTCGACCCGAACTCTCTTCGAGTTTTCTCTGGAAAGAACTATTACTGCGGCAAGGGCATCATTGGTTTCTCCAATTGCTGCTCTGATGATGGATGGGGCCTTGATCTTGGAATTGCTCAGTGCAGCGACGACGAAAAGATGCTGGCTGAAAAGCTGAATGCGAAGCTGTGCACTTATGTTGGGACCTATTGCGGCAATAAAATCCTTGGTGTCTGCTTGTCAAAGCGGAAGAGCTATTGCTGCTTCCAATCCCGCCTTGCGCGCATGCTGCAGGAACAAGGCCGCCCCCAAATTCACAAAGAGTGGGGCGATCCGAAATCTCCTAACTGCACCGGGTTCACGCTGGAAGAAATGCAAAGGATCGACTTCAGCCAAGTCGATCTGACGGAGTTCTATCCGCAACTCCTGAAGCAAATCGACGTGCCGGGCGAAGCGAAAATCAAAGACGAATTCACCAGCCGGATCGAGAACTACTATGCGCGTCGGTAAGAACATCCTGATCCTGGCGCTGCTGTGGCTGGTTTCGGCCGGCGCGGCGGCAGCTGAGGACAAGCCGAAATGGTGCGACCTGCAGAAACTCGGGTGGCACTTCTACTGCGATCCTGACAAGGAGGAACCGGCGGCTCAGCCGCCGCCTGCTCCTGCAGCGCAGCCGGCCCCGAAGACGGCCCGTGAACGCGTCGCCGCGATCCGTGAAGAGTTGGAGGAAGCCCGAGCCGAAATGGTGCTGAACCCGCGCGATCCCGCCGCGGTGGCGCGCTACATCGCGCTGCAGCGGCAGACGCTGGATCGGGCGTCGGACGTCAGCGACACATGGCGCCGCGTGATCTGGCAAAGCCCGGATCTTGATTACTCTCTCGAACGGCCGGTCGGCACGATGGCGAAGCGGACCTGGCTGGATCAGCGGCGTGCTGCGGAGGACCGCACCATCCGCGGCCTGAACGAGCGGTATGGGGTCTTCTTCTTCTTCGCCTCGAACTGCGTCTACTGCCACGCCTTCAGTCCGATCATGCGCAACTTTGCCGACAAGTACGGCGTGTCGGTGATGGCCGTGTCGGTCGATGGTGGCACGCTGCCTGAGTGGCCGGAAGCTGTGCGCGATACCGGCCAGATGGCCCGCTTCGGCCTATCGGAAAAGCCCGTCCCGGCCGTCGTCCTCTACGACACCAAAGCCAACCAGCTGATCGAGGTTGGGTACGGCGTCCTGTCTCAACAGGACCTTGAAGAACGGATCTTTGTGCTCACACAGGTGGAGATCGGCCATGACTACTAAGGCTCTCAAGGCGGCTGCGGCCGTGATCGTCGTGGCGATCGGCTCCCTGGCTGTTGCGCCGGCCGATGCTGGCGTGCGGGACCGCATGCGCGAGTTCTTTCAGGACTCCGGCATTCGCGCCAATGTGACCGGCCCCCAAGCCTATCAGGGGCAGGAGTCCGGCTACTACACCGGCGGCAACATCTACGCGCGTGTGCCGTCGAAGAATGCCAACCTCGTCAACATCCAGCTGCCGTCAATGCGGGCAGGATGCGGCGGCATCGACGCGTTCTCAGGCGCCTTCTCCTTCATCAATGCAGCCCAGCTGGTCGCGACGCTGAAGGCCATCGCCAGCAACGCGCCGGCCTTTGCCTTCGAACTGGCTTTGGAAACCATCTCCCCCGTCATCGCTGAGAAGATGGGCGAATTGAACGATCTGATTCAGAAGATCAACCAAGCCAACATCAACAGCTGCGAAACCGCACAGGCGCTGGTCGGTGGCCTCTGGCCGGCGTCCGACCGGGCATCAAAGCTGATCTGTGAAAAGGTCGGCAACAGCCAAGGCATCTTCGCTGACTTCGCTGCATCCCGGCATGGCTGCGCGAATGAGGGGCGGCGCACCTCCACGCTCAACGCCGCCGACAGCAAGGTGAAGGAGCAAATCCCAATCAACAAGAACCTGACCTGGGAGGCCATCAAGAAGAATGACGTGCTGAATGGTGACACCGAGATGCGCGAGCTGATGATGACCATTGCTGGCACGGTGATCCTCACGGGCGGCGGCACCGATGACGCCCCCCAGAACCACCGGCATATCTCGCCGCAGGTCATCAATGCCGAGTTGATCTCGGCCCTGCTGGACGGCGACACCAACGTGATGGTGTATGGCTGCGGCACCGATACCGATAAGTGCCTGAACCCGACCGACGCGCGGACCAAGAGCATCTACATCGCGGCCGACGCGGCGTTCAAACCCCGTGTGCGCGATATCCTGCTCGGGATGGTGGAAGCGATCCGCACCAACAGGAAGCTGACCGCGACCGAGCGGAACTTCCTGAACATGACCAGCCTGCCCGTCTACAAGATGCTGAATGTCTACACGGCCTATCAGGGTCTGAAGGCGGAGGAAGAGCTTCCCAAATACGCGGAAATCATCGCCATCGACTTGGTGTCTCAGTTCATTTCGGAAGGGCTAAAGCAAGTCGAGGAAGGTGGCAATCAGGTCGTAATTGCGCTGGGCAGTAAATTGGACGAGTGGAAGCGCAGCCTCCGGGAAAGCCGCAAGGCGCTTGCCGAACACAAAGCTGAAAGCCTGGATCGCGTGAACCAGACCATCCAGCTGGTGCAACAGACCCAGTTTATCGAATCCCTCCTGGCAAGCCGCCTCACGGGCTCGCTGAGCGCCAGCCTCGGGTGGTCGCGCGCAATGGCTCGGCAGTGAGGTCAACATGTGGGAAATCATCACCTACGGCGGCGGCGTCTACCTTGTTGACCTGTTCAACGGCGTTGCCGCCCTCACCGGCGCCGGCGACTTCGGGGCCGCAATCCGGGTCACCTTGACAGCCTGCTTCGGCATGATCCTGCTGCAGACGGCATTCGGCCAGAAATGGTCGGACAATCTGCGGTGGTTCGCCACGGTCATCGTCATCTACAACGGCCTGCTCGTGCCTCGCGTCACCGTCCTCATCACGGACAGGATCAACCCGACCCTGCCTGGTGCCGCGGTCGCCAACGTCCCCTGGGGGCTGGGGGTGCTCGCCAGCGTGTCGAGCCAAGTGGGTGACCGCTTGGCTCGTAATGTCGAGGTGGCGTTCTCGCTGCCGAATGACATGCGCTACACCCAGAACGGGTTCATCTTCGGATCCAGGCTCCTGCAGTCGTCGCTAAATTTCGAAATCACCAACAGCGAATTTGCGGGCAACGTCCGCGAATTCATGAACCAGTGCGTCTTTTATGACCTTCTCTTGGGGCACCTTAGCCTCGAAGAGATGAAGCAATCGCGTGATCTATGGACTTACCTGACTGTGACGAACACGCCGTCACAGGCCCGATCCTTCGAAATGCGCACAGCCGGCACCCCCTCAATCGTCGGCTGCGATATCGGCGGCGTGGCGTTGAGCAACCAGTGGACTGGGGAGGTCGACCGCGCTGCCACGATTTTCGGCGTGAAGCTGTTCCCGGACCGTTCTTCCGCCCAGGCGAAGGCGTTGCTGCTGTCCTCCCTCCCCGTCGCCCATGATTTCCTCGTCGGCGCGTCGCGCTCTGCGGCAGATATCATGAAGCAGTCAATGGTGCTGAACGCCGTGCACAGTGCGCTGCAGTCCTCTACGGCTGCGACCGGCAACAGCGCTGCACTGGACGTCTACGCCCAAACCCGGGCAGAGAGACAGACAGAGATGGGTTACCGCGCTGTCGGCCGGCAGGCCGAACAGTGGGTGCCTCTGCTCAAGATCGTTCTGGAAGCGCTGTTCTATGGTGTCTTCCCCATCGTGGTCCTGCTGTTCTTCATTCCCAAGGCTGGGCTGGGCACTCTGAAGAACTATTTCGGCGTCTTCGTTTGGCTGCAAAGCTGGCCGATCCTCTATGCGATTCTCAATCGCCTCATGACGGGCTATGCGGGCCTCGGCGTAAGCGCGCAGGCCGCGCTCCCGGCCGGGGGCTCCGGCATCTCCATGGTGACCGCCGCTGGCATTGATTCCGTACAGGGTGATGTGGCGGTCCTGGCCGGATATCTCTCAATGTCGATCCCGTTCCTGGCGTTCGCCATTGCCAAGGGAGCAACGAGCGTGGCGGGCATGGCCACCTCCATGCTGGCTGTACCGCAGGGCGCTGCGCAACAGGCCGCCGGCGAAGCAAGCACGGGCAATCTGAGCCTCGGCAATACGAACGTGGGCAACCACGCTTTCAATACGATGCGCGCCAATCAGGTGATGAGCAGCGCCATGTACGATCAGGGGGCGACGACATACCGAACCGCCGAAGGCAGCACGTATACCGTCACCTCTGGCGGGCGAACGGTGCTCGATACGGCCGCCGGCGAGTCCAAGCTGCCGGTGGACATCAACCTGACCAGTGGTTTGGAGCGCGCCTATCGCGAACAGGGATCGCAGGCGCAGACCCTGGGCGAGCGGGAAAACGAGCGCGCCGCCTTCAGCCGGGCAAACACCTTCGGAAAAGTCAGCGAACTCGCCAATCTCAACTCAAACGGGCAGGCGTTCGACAAAAACCGCAGCGTCCACCAAAGCCGTGGGGAGAATGAGGCGTTCAACCGCATCCGTAGTTCCGGAGAGGATTTTGCCAAGGCAAACGGTCTGTCAGTGGAAGAGGCGACGGCTTTGCTTTCCGCCGCATCGTCCGGTATCGGCTTCGAGGCTTTCGGAACGAAATTTGGTGTGAGCGTGCAAGGCTCCGCCTCCAATAGCACAGCAAACAAGGCTCTATGGGACAAAGCGAAGAAGTACGCGGAAGCGAAGGATCTGCGTACATCATTCGAGAGTGCCACGAACTATGTGAAGAATTCCGACGAGCGCGACTACTCCCAACAAGGGCGTGAGCTGCGGGAAAGTGTGCGACAGGGCTACGAGGAAACCTCAACCTTCGAGCGCTCGTCCGAGAGCTACTTCGAGAGGGCAAGGCGGTTTGAAGTATCCGCGGAAGAGGTGGAGCGTGAGTCCGGCTCGATCAACCGCAGCCTTCAGCAGCCCTTTTTCGAATGGCTGCAGAAGCAGCAACGCAATGGTGGCGTCATGGGCGTCAACGGGGCCAGAAACCTGCTGGAATCGACCCACCCAATGGATCGCGATGAAGTGCAGAGCTATGCACGGCGCTTTCTCGAAATGGAGGCCACCCCCTCCCTCAACCGTCTTTCGACCGCACGCAGCATGGCAGGCGGCGCTGCAGAGGCACGTGGCCTGACGACCGGCAACGCGCAATCGGCTCCCACTGTCCTGGGCGCAGATCGCGCGCCAGCTGGGTCTACCGGCATGTCGGATAGGATTTCTCAGTCTGCGGCAGTGCCACCTCTAGCTCTGCCTCGGCAGGCTGGCAGCACACCGGACAAGATGTTGCCGCATGATCCAAGCAACGCGCTCACGCTGCCCCAGAGGGCGCCAGAACGGTTGGAACGCGCGCTGCCACCTGAAAAGCCGCACCGTGATGGCTCTCGCCCCGAGATGTCCAATTTCGATCAAAAATTTGATCGGATTGGAGGGGAAATCAGAAAGGGTCGGCAGGAAATCAACAATGACGCGGTTGTGAAGCCAGACGTCGAGGTGCAGTCTGACCGACGTCCGACCGCTGAAGCCGCGAACGCAGCTAAGGAAACTGCTGGGAAGGTCCTCGGCACGCCCGGTAGCGGAGCCTTCCTGCAAGTTGGCAATTTCACGCCTGGGAACGTCATCAACACAGACCCTCCGCCTAAGCCGCCTAGAACTGCAAAAGCGCCTTCTAAGGTCCCCCAAGGCGGAGCCGCGCCGAAGGCCGCAGAGGGCGGCGGGGGCGATCATCAATCTGCCATGGAAGGCGGCGGTGGTCCCGATCTTCCCACCATCTCGCGCGGTCGCCATGCCGATGCCCTGCCGCCCGCCCGCGGGCTAGTCGGCGCCGCACCGGCAATGGTCGAGGGCGGCGGCACTGCCGATCACCCCGTCACCTCGCGCGGTCGCCATGCCGATGCCCTGCCGCCCGCCGCTGAGCCGGCCAGCACCGCACCGGCAATGGTCGAGGGCGGCGGCGCTGCCGATCACCTCCTCACCTCGCGCGGCCGCCATGCCGATGCCTTGCCGCCCGCCGGCGGGCCAGTCGGCGCCGCACCGGCAGTGGTCGAGAGCGGCGGCACTGCCGATCACCCCGTCACCTCGCGCGGTCGCCATGCCGATGCCCTGCCGCCCGCTGCTGAGCCGGCCAGCACCGCACCGGCAGTGGTCGAAGGCGGCGGCGCTGCCGATCGCCCCGTTACCTCGCGCGGTCGCCATGCCGATGCCTTGCCGCCCCCCGGCGGACCAGTCGGCGCCGCACCGGCAGTGGTCGAGGGCGACGGCGCTGCCGATCACCCCGTCACCTCGCGCGGTCGCCATGCCGATGCCTTGCCGCCCGCCGGCGGACCAGTCGGCGCCGCACCGGCAGTGGTCGAGGGCGACGGCGCTGCCGATCACCCCGTCACCTCGCGCGGCCGCCATGCCGATGCCTTGCCGCCCGCCGGCGGACCAGTCGGCGCCGCACCGGCAGTGGTCGAGGGCGGCGGCCATGCCGATCTCCCCGTCACCTCGCGCGGCCGCCATGCCGATGCCTTGCCGCCCCCCGGCGGACCAGTCGGCGCCGCACCGGCAATGGTCGAAGGCCGCGGCCATGCCGATCTCCCCGTTACCTCGCGCGGCCGCCATGCCGATGCCTTGCCGCCCCCCGGCGGACCAGTCGGCGCCGCACCGGCAATGGTCGAAGGCGGCGGCCATGCCGATCTCCCCGTCACCTCGCGCGGCCGCCATGCCGATGCCCTGCCGCCCGCCGGCGGGCCGGCCAGCACCGCACCGGCAATGGTCGAAGGCGGCGGCGCTGCCGATCACCCCGTCACCTCGCACGGTCGCCATGCCGATGCCCTGCCGCCCGCCGCTGAGCCGGCCAGCACCGCACCGGCAGTGGTCGAAGGCGGCGGCGCCAATCAACCCGCCTCGCCAACACACCCGGAACCGATGCCTTCAACAGCATCGCGGGAGCCGACAGCTTCGGCCGAAGCACAAGGCACCAGTGAGCCCGACAAGCTGCTGGCCGACATTGTGTCAGATAAGGCAAAAGCGCAGCCTCGGCTTCCGGAACTGGCAATCCCGCTCTCAAGGACTGGGCTCCCTGGTGGAGCGCAGAAGAAGGAGTAGAACCACGACACACCACATGGTAGAATATAAGGCAGAGAGGTGACTATCATGCTGATAGAGCTTGCCGCTTTCGTGATTTTTGTGGTGTTCGCCTTCAATGTCGCAAGGTGGGCTTATCGTGGCACGGTTTCCGGCGTTTGGTCGAAGCCCATCAAGACGGCTCACAATGCCAGCGAAAGTTGGCTCACGGTGACACCCGAAAACCAGTACATCCGCAAAACAGCGATGTATATCCCGCATCGGGATGATCGCCGCCTTTGATGGCGACGCCTCCCTCGTAGTCGGATTAAAGGCCGCGCCCTGTTGGCAGCGGCCTTTTCCTTTTACAAAAATCTTGACTACCGGCAGCGCGACTAGAGTCCAAAGTCCATCGCTCTCGCATGCTCCTGCTGCGGCGCGGGCTGGTGCTGGTGCTGGTGCTGGTCGGCCGCCAAATCGTGACCCTGGGTTTCAAGCGCCGAGATCTTCTCGCCAGTCACCTTCTGCAGCTGCTTGCCCAAGGCTTTGGCGTCGTCAACGAAGAGTCGGGCGCTGGTTCTGGCGCGGCTGATCGTGACGTAAAAGACCTTCTGGTTCGACAGATTGCGCCGCCAGCTTTCGAGCACGCCAATGACGTGATCGACGGTGCGCCCCTGCGCCGCATGAGCCGTCGCCGCATGCGCATAATCCATGTGCGCCAAGCGCGGATCGTCCCGTGCGAGGTCGATTTCCTTTCCGTTCTGCAGGCGCACGGTCACCTTTCGGCCGTCCACCGCAAGGATGGTCGCCGTGTGGCTGTTGATGAGAACCTTTTCCTTGTCGTTCTTCGTCCATTGGATTCGATCACCCTGCTGCAGATCGTGCTTGTCCCGGTCATACACGGACACGGCACCGCTCCGGCCGGCGGCAAGCTCCTGGGGTTTCCACTTCACGGTGCGACCGTCCTTGTGCAGCGTCACCACGCCTCGCCGCTGGTCGATGCCGCTGACCTGCCAGTGCTCGTCCTTCTCAACGCCGAGAGCGTCATACGATCGGTTGAACACCACCACCTGGCCGTTCTTGTAGTTGAAGGTTGCGCGCTGCTGAGCACCGGTGAAGTTAGCCGGGCGCAGCGTGTTGATCGTGATAGCCGAGCCGGTTATCTGGCCCTCCAAAACCAGCTGGTTGCGAACTGCCTCGTTGATTTGCCGCCTGGTCTCATTCGCCGGCGCGACGATGAGTGTCCGGGCCCGATCCTCGGCCGAGAGCGAAAGCCAGTGAGCCGCTGCCTGGGCGGCTGGCGAGTCATGCTCTTCGACGGCCGAACCCAACTTCGCGAAGGCCGCGCGGACCTCACCCGCAATCGAGTGCTCGACCGCGGCCTTTAGCTCTGGGCTGTTCTTCTGCCGCTGGATCTCCTTCATCTCTGCGGTCGTGATGCCGGCGCGCTGAAGCTGGGCAAAGGGCTTGCCGGCCTCCACGGCACCCAGCTGCTTCTCGTCACCGGAAAGCACCACCTTGGGAAGCTTCAGGGCATTCGCGATGCGCTTTAGATCCCGCGCCTGGGCGGTAGACGCCAAGCTGTCCTCGTCAACCAGCAGACCCGTGCGCGCAAAGAGCGCCTGAGCCTCCAACAGCTTGTCCTTGGGCACGTCGCCGCGCGTGAACTTCTCGTGGTTGGCAAGGAAGCTCTGAAGCGTCCGCGCCTCGATCCCGGCTTCCTCGGCCAGCGTTGCAGCCGCTGAAGCGGTCGGCGCGAGACCGATCCAGCGGAAGCCGTTCTCGTCCGACACCTCGCGCACGGTCTGGTACATCGTGGTCTTGCCCACGCCGGCATAACCTTGCACGGCGACGAAGCGGTCTCGGCTGGTGAGGATCATAGTCGAGGCGGCGATCTGCCCCGCGTTCAGGGACTTCCCGTCCTCTCGCACCACGGCCAGCCGCTTGGCCACCTCATCGGCACGGGTGGGCACAACAGGCGTCGCCACGCCCCGCCCCTCCCGCATCAGCTGGATCACCTCCTTCTCCATCGCCACCGCGGTGGGGGTTGTCACCAGCTTCCGATGCTCGGCAACCTTGGAATCAAGGAGCTTCCCCGACGATCGGGCCGCAGCTATCGCACCCTCAATCGCTGTCACGCTCACCCGGCCCAACCCTGCCGTCATCGCCTCCTTCCTGACGTCATCCAGTTCGAACGCGCTGTTGCGCTCGGACAGGTGCCGCACCGCATAGTCGACCGCCTGCTGCGCCGTCTCCGCCTTGACCTGCGGAACGCGAGGGGCGCGGTCGGTCACGCGCTCCGCCAGGTAGCCCAGCACTCCGCTGATACCGCCCTGCTCCATCGCCTCCCGAACGGTGGTCGGCAACCCGGCATCGAGGCGGGCCGCAACCGTGGCGTCGGCCTCCGTCGCCTTGTTCAGCGACACGCCCAAGGCCGAAACACGCGCACGCCAATCCGCCGCGAGTTCCGTCGGCGAGACGGTACGCTTGGCCTGCCGGGTGACCAGCGCCGCGACGGCCGCGGTCTTCGCGTTCTGATGATCGTAGCCGTCCAGGGCTGTGCGGATCTCACGGGCGCGGGAGGAAAACTCGTCAATCAACTCCTGAGGGATGGAAGCGATTTCGAACCGGCCGTCCTTGTGCGTGAGGCGGATTTCATAGCCCATCTCGTGCAGGCGCTGGGCGAGTTCCGCCCGGTACATCTGCCCTACCAGCATCTTGCTGTCATAGAGCGCGGGGTTGTGCAGCGAGCGCCATGTGCCGTCGCCATTGTCCCGAACCATGTTGGCGATCACCGCGTGCGTGTGCAGCTGCGGTTCAAGATTACGGTTCGTGTCGTGGCGGAAAGTGGCCGCGACCATGGACTGATTGCCCACCGTCTTCACCTTCCCGTCGATCATCACGCGGGTCTGGATGAGGTTCTTTTCCACCCAACCCAGAGCCGCTTTCACGGCGTCATCGTGGGCCTCAAGGACGCGCTTATCGTCTGCGACCAGCCCTAGGATTGAGACCGATTTCGGCGCGGAAAAGGTCAAGTCTACGCCCGGTGCGTGCTGCACCTCACCGTCCACCACGCGCCCCAGCTGGCCGCCGCCGGGGACGCGCCCCTGCAACACGCGGATGAAATCGCCGTTCTCCACCTCACCCACATAGCCCACGGATTTGGCACCATCGCCAAACCATGCGCTTGCCTCACGCGCCTCCGCGCTGCTCTTGGCGTAGTAGTTTTCCTTCCCGTAGTAGGAGCCAGCCTGATGCGCGCTGCTGAGCGTCGATATCGAGAGCATAGATCTCTCCTAGTCAGAAATCGTTCGGCCGGCGGGCGGCCTTCGGCGGCGTCGCAGCCGGCGGTGCGGTTGCCTCAAGCTCCGGCTCGTCCTGGGCCTGCGGAGGAGAGGCGGGCGGTGCTGTTTCAGTCCGGCGCGGCTCTGCCGGCGGTGGCGGTGCGGAGGCGGGCGCAGCTTCCACAGCTGGCTTGCTCTTGGTCGTCCGGCGCTTCTTCGGGGCCTCCGGTGCGCTGCCCGCTTCTTCTGGCTGGGTTGGCGGTGCTGCCGTTGGCTTCGCTGTCCCCTCGATAATGCGGGGTGCCTCTGGCAGCGGCGGAATATGGCGAAGCACGTAGCGCGGCACGACGGAGCGCACCTTTCTAAGCGGAATTTTGATTGCAGCAGCCGGAAAGCCCTGAGGCATCTTGATGAAGCCGTGCCGGTCGGGAAGGTCTTGAATTTGAGAGGCGAGTACCAGCTTTTCCGGCGTCGTCTTCTCGCTCAGCGAAACACCGTCGCGCATTTCGTTCGCGCCGTAGGTCACCCCCTCGTGATACTCCGACACCTCGCGCTCGCCCAATACCTGGGCGCACCACGTTGCAGTCTCCGGCTCAGGCGTAGACAGCACGACACGCGACCGGCAGCTACCAAGGAGCGCGGCTGCGCCCTCCTTTCCGAAGTTGTGTTCCAGCAGCGATTTGGTCTGGATGCCGATCACGAATGCGCCACCGAACTGGCGGGTCTCGGTCACCGACGTGATGAGGCTCGGGATGTAATTGAGCGAGCCAACCTCGTCCAGAATGAACCACAGCATGCGGCTACTGGGCTGGCCGGACAGCAGCTGATTGACCGCCACCTCAAGCCACATAGAAATGAGAGGCTGAAGCGTGCTGTGCTGGTCGCCACGCGACGACATGAACAGAAAGCCGTCGCGCTCCGTGTCCGAAACCCAATTGCGGATCGAGAATGCTTCCCCGTCATGGCGCAGCACCCGGAACGCCCGGAGTGCGTTCGTGATGGTGAACTGCACCGATGCAGCCGTGCGCTCAGACCCTTCGGGCAAGACGTTCTGTGCGAAGGTTCCCTTGATGAAAGCTTGCACGTATTTCAGGTCGATCCGCACCAGATGGTCGATCAGTGCGAGGTTGTCCGTCACACCTTGGGATGCGAGCTTCTGCGCTGCCTCGGACAACAGCAGCTGCGACGCTTCCGCCCAAGTTGGATCTCCTTTCGTCGGCCGGGGAATCATCGCCTGCGCCAGCATGTCGAAGTCATTCGGCAAGCGTGCGTCGATGAACGGGCTCCAATATGGGCTGCGCTGGTCGAGCGGGTTCAGCAGAACGTCGCGGGACGGATCTAAGAATGCCTCCGTCAGCGCGCCCATTTTATCGTACACAATGGCGCGGTCGCCACGCGCTCTGATCTGGTCCAGCAGCGCCAATATCATCTGGGTCTTACCAGTGCCTGGTGCGCCGGAAATAAGCGTGTGCGTCGTCTCCGCGCCGTGCGGATAGGGCACGCCCGCCAAGCTGTAGCGCGTGCCTCCACGGCGGATATTGTACCGCCTGATGGCCTTCGCGAGCTTTCGCTGAGTGGTAAGCTGAGCGCCGCGGATATGCGTCTTCCTGGCGAACGCACGGCCTCTCAGGTAGGCGACGAGCAGGAACAATCCGGCGATCCCGCCGGCGGCAAATCCGCCGCTCCATGCCGCCGCAATAACGTCCGACACGACCCGGTTTTTCGCCATGTGTACGCCCGGTGTGCGAAGGATATCCACCACGCGGACTTGCGTGTTTTCGCCACTCGGTTGGCGGAAGTTGACGAACTCGTTGGCGTTCTGGTGGATGCGCCACAGGAAGCTGGCATAGCCGTACTGGAACGTCACATAGCGGTCGTATGGTGCCGTATTCAGGTAGGCGCTAACCACCATCACACCGGCGAAAGCCAGCAGCATCAGGCGCCACATATCGCGGATGATCTGCCAGAGCATCCGCCACGTATGCGTGATCGTCTGGCCGCCACGGATGATCGTAGACGAGCGAATCATTCGTCGCCTCCCCGGTTCAGGGCGCTCATGGGCGGAAGGCCCTGAGCCTTCAGCCACGCATCAACGTCCTCCAGAGCTTCGCTAATCACCCCCTCACGGTTGGTCGCTTTCAGCGAACGCCCGAGCATGCGGCAGGACAGTCCGACCCATACCAGCATCTGCATTTCTATCGGCGTTCGGGGAAAATCCGACCGCACCACCTGTTCGCCTCGCGCCGCCGCAAGGAGCGTACTTCGCACCCAGTCGGCTGTTGCCATGCCTGCCGCGGCGGCGGCGGTGGTGATCTCGGACCATTCGTCGTTGGTGGCTCGTACAGAGCGGGGCTGTCGCATTGGCGCGCTCCAAAGGGGGCATTTATGCCACCTTTCTACCACCTTCGAATGGGGATGGCGAGCGTATGCCACGTAACACGATGGCGGCTAACTCGTTGTTTTTGTTACGTAATACGCGTGTGACACACCACGTATTACGGCGCAGCTTGTGCTAAGTGTTTGATCTAAATGGCGTTTTCGCCATTTCGACGCCGCAACGCAGTTGCATCAGGTGTGACCTCCGAAGGAGGTTGCTTTCTCTCACCCCTGGGTTCGAAAGCCTTGGAATCCCTAAGCGCGTGGCTGGGCTGGAAAAGTCTCCGCGGCGTCTGAGCGGACTTCGCAAAACGGGGGGCAGGTGAGGGGCAACCAGTGCCCCTCACAAGGTCACCTAGGCATCGGCCGATCCTGGGGGACGGCTTGACGCACGCTGCCAGAAATGGGCTGTGGCGACGGGCGAAATTGCTGAGCAATGCCCGGCGCTGAACCGGCAAAGCTGGGCAAGCCATGGGGAAGGCCCTGTCCACAAATCCACGGGTCAACGCGCCGAAGGCGCGTAGGGACGGAGGGGCCAGCCGCGCCCCCATAGCGCACCGGCATGGCCCCGTAGTCCCGTTGGCCGGTGGAGGCTGTGGACAGGTCGGGACGGGCTGGCGCGCGACCAAAACCCCGGCATGGCGACACACCCTGCCCACAAATCCACAGACCAATCCGCCGCAGGCGGATAGCGACTGGTCGCGTTGGTCTGTGTGAGCTTGTGGACAGGGCCGGGCGATCTGGCGGTGTCGTGTGCCTGGGCGGCCAGCTGGCCGCCATTGAATGCGGATCGGACGCGTAGCGGCCGGCATTTTCCCGAGGCAGAGGGGGGATGGTCCGACTTGTGGCGCGGCTGGGGGGGGCTCGGCCCCCCTCCCCCCGCCGGGGGGACCGCGCCGCAGGACCATGGGCGCACGGCGTCCGCGGGTGGCAAGGCACTGCCGTCGAAACCTACCCATTGGCGCACGCAAAAAGGCGGTGCAGTCGCCTTGTGGACGCGGTAAATATCGCACCACCATGGTGACATGCGAAGGGGATTTACCGTGTCCGCTCTCGACAAATTGACCACGCTGCAACAGCAACTTTCGACGCTTCAGGAACAGCAGGCGAAGGCGCTTCAGGAACGCCGCGAAGAGATCGGCGCACTGGCGGAAGCCGCCGGTGTCCTGACGGTGCCGAACGCCGTCCTTCTGGGCCTTTTCCGGGAACTGCGCGAGCTTCCGGACAGCGCACCGCGCTTGGCGGAGCTTGCCGAAAAAGGGCAGGACCTGGCGAAGCCGAAGCGGGGTCGTCCGGCCGGTACTGGCACGTCAAAACAGGCGGCGAAGGGTGGCTCAAGCGAGACTGCGACCGCTGGCACAGAGACCCAGGAGTGACGTACAAGCCGGCTATCAGGCCCGCCGGGGAGCCGGGGAGCATCGCGATGCCGGCGACGGGGCGCGGCCGGCGCGGGTGGGCCGGCGCGACTCTGTGGTAGGGCGGCGCCAGCCGCCATAACGATGGTTCAGCCGCGCTTGCGCGGCTGGCCGCTTGGGCGCTGCCGGGTCGCTCCCTTCCTGCTCCGGTCAGGGGAGCGCTCCGGCGCTCCCTGCCGCTGCCTGGGGGTCAACCGTACAGGGCGTTGAAGATATCTAGGTCGTCACCTTCCACGAAATAGAGCGCGGTTTGCGCCGTCTCCGTGTCGCTTTCGCGGCGGATGCTCATCCCGGCCAAGCGGTAGAAATCGACGTTCCGCTGTCCGTGGCTCTCGTCCACAAAACACGCGTCGGCCACCTTCTGCGCTATGATGCTGGTGAGCGCATTTTCAATCTCGGCGCGGAAATGGGCGGGCACCGGCCGGAAGCTCAACGTTCCCTTCATGGAACCGATTTCCGGGTTCTTATCCTCCCATCGGATCTCAAGCAGCACGCCGTTGCAGGTTTCCTGATGGGCGGCGGTGTGTGCGGTCATCGTCTGAGGCTCCCTATCCTGGCTGATCCGGCCGGTTCTGTTCGTCACCGGCCGGATGCGTCTCATTGCCTGGGTCTTAATGGCGCTGTGATTCCGCCTCTACGACCGCTTGGGCCCAGTCCAGCAGCAGCGGTGGCGGGGCGGCGCGGTCTTGCATAATGTCCAGCAAGTGCCGGTCGATTTCGTCGTAATCGGCGGTCCCGAAACTGCGCGCCAGAAAGCCGCGGCTTGCACTGAGGATCACCAGCTTAACGGGGTCGAGAGTCATGGCTGCGTGCCTTTCCTGTCGCGGGTGGTGGGGCTGTTGTTGCTGTGGGTGCGGCGGTCGAGGGGGGGTCTCCCCCCTCTCTCCAGGGTCAGCGGCGGCGCTTTCCGGTCACGCCGTCGAGTAACTTCCCGGCCCCGCGTTCGAGGGTGATGCGGGTATCCTGATGCTCGCTGCGACGCGCAACGGCGGTCATACCCTGGACGAAATCCCAGACGCTTTCCGGTGCCTTCCCTTCCTCCTGGGTCACCGCCTCGATGACGCGGGCGGCGGCGCTCTTGGTGAGACCGGCGCGCTTGGTCAGGAAGTCCGTCCGTTCCTCGTCGTCCTTCGCAACGACGGCCCCTTTCGCCTCCTGCACCCCGCTGGTGAGCGCGTGGGTATCGGCGTTGGCGAAGGCGCGGAGCGTCGGCATAGCCTGCTCCAAGAAGCGACTGGGCGCGTGCTTGGTGTGACGCAGGGTGATTTCCTTGAAGCCTTCCACACCCCACATCATGCGGTTCTGGCACACTCCGCGCAGGTAGAAGGTCGCGATACCGGCGGACTTGCTGCCCACCTCGCTGTTCCAGACGTAGAAGCCGCGGAACACGAGGTCGGGGGAGCCGTCCGGGAGCTTGCCGATTTCGATGGGGTGGGTATCGTCCACAAGGAAAATGAACACGTCGCGGTCGCTCGCAAACAGCGTCGTGGTCTCCTTGGTGACGTCCACGAAGGGGTTGTAGCGGGTCATCCCTTCCAGCATCCCCGGCACCTTCCAACGGGTCTCCCCGAGACCGTTACCGGCGATGCGATGCACGGCCTTGACCACTTCCCAATCGTGGATGCGACCATAATCCGGGCCGGTGATCGCGCGGAGTTCGGTGCTGCCGTCCATCCGGGTGTAGGTCTTCACCAGTTCGCTGCGGTGGGTCGCCAGCCCGTATTGCAGGTTGATCCCGGCGATGGCGGCGGGGAGGTCGCGCAGGTAGCCGGCGGGAGCGCCGACGATCTGCGCCAGCTGACCGAAGGACCAATGCGAGGGGGCGGCGGTGCTGCCGTCCGGGAGCGCGAGGAAAAGGGACTCCGCGTCGTCGCGGGTCGCCTGCACCGTGATGCGGGCGGTTTCGACCGTCGCGGGCTTGCTGGCGTCGGCCGCGGAGCGGGTGAAGGCATACAGGCTGTCCAAGGAGAGGAACCGCTGATCGGCCGGACGCTGGAACCACTGCGACTGAACGCGGGCGTTCTGCTCACCGCGCAGCGCGTCCACGCGGAAGGAACCAGTCACGGGCGCGGCGTCGATGGTAAAGGCGGCGGGGGCGATGGCGTTCATTCTGTCGGCTCTTGGTGTTGTGTTCGTCTCTATGCCCCCATTATAGCGTAACGCGTTACGCACGGAAGCGAAAAATCGTAACGCGTTACGTCGTGGCTGCTTCCACCCTATGCAGTGAAAACATAGCTAAATCAGCATCTTAACGGAGAACTGGCACGCTCCATGCAAAACCCCACACGCTAAGCAATCGCATTTTCCGGTTTTGGGGCGCAGCAGGCGTTACAGGGTCTTGGGACCGCGCGTTCAGAACCCCCCCGAAGGGGGCGCGCGGTCCCTAGACCCTGTTAGCCTGCGGTGTGGCGGCGAACGATCCGCTGCGAGGGGTCCCCGCCCCCGGCGGGGCGAGCACGGATCGCTTCGCCCAGCTGGCGCCGATCCGACGCGGCGGAGACATCCGGCCCGGATGGGCCGGACCTTGATGGTTGGCGCCGATAGGCGCCTCATTGTGTGACCGGAGCAAAGCGCAGGTCACGGCCCCACCTCTCCAGCCCCTGCCCTGCCCCATCAGCCTGCCGCCCGGCTCCGCGGACGGCCTATCCTCTACCCCGCCCCGCTGAAAGCGGGGTGGCTCCCGAAGGGGGCCAGATCGTACCGTAGGCGGAGACACCGCGCCGGCCTCCACCTCCCGGACAACCTGGCGCTACCCTGCCCGGCCGGTGGCTCCGGGAGCTGGCCGCGGCAGCGGCCGGCGACTAGAGCCGGAGAACCCAAGCGGGAGACCAAAAACCCCGCTGGGTCCAAAAATGAGTTCTAGATCTCGGGCTCGCTCCAAACCCGCATCGGCTTCCAATTCGGCTCAGCCGTCACGTCGAACGCCTTCCCAGCATCCGTAATTCGCAGCCGATACGGCGGCTCGCCGGCGAGCAAACCGCGCTTCACCAACCCTGCCGCAATCCCGCGCATCACCAGAAAATCCGGCACGTAACTGGACCACGGCGCGGACCATTCGAACTCGGCATCGGGGTGCTTCTGACCGAATTCGATCAGCCGCAGCGCCGACAAGGACAGCGGCTTTTCCTGCTTCGGCTTCGTCAGCGACCGTCCGTCGTCATCTGCACCAGCAAGGCGATGATGTGCCGCCCGGTGCGAGCGTCCATCAGCCCCGTGCGCGCGTGCCTGAGCTTGACCAACGCGCGCCCTTCCAACGCGCCCCACGTCGCGCCGGTGCCGTTCGACACCAGCCCCTGCCCTTCGAGCACGCGGCGGAGATTCCAGCCGGCGTCGAGGATCTTCGCGCTCACCGCGCCGTATTCGATCCACCGCCATTCGGACGCGGGCCTGCCGCCGGGGCCGCGGTGCAGATCTTCGCGCCGCTGGTCCTCGTCATAAGCGGCCAGCAGATAGGCCCGCTGGCGCTCGTTGAGCGCCGCGGCGATCTGCGCCAATCGGTCGGCGGCGGACTGCTTCGCCATCGGTTTGCCTCCTGCTCGATCACGTTACCGTCGCTGCCGGCGCGTCGCCAGCCCCCCGCAGCCGTCCAGGCTGTGGGGGGCGCGGGCGGTGGGGGGAGGGGCGGCGCTCCCTGACCCGGAGCGCAGCGGAGGGCAGTGAGCGCCGCCCCAAGTCGCGCGGTGAGTGGCCTTCCGGCCGCGAACCGGGCGAGACACCGACGCTGATAGTCCGGCGCGGCGGCGGGCCGGTCGGAGGTCGGCCCGTCGCCGTGTCCGGCGGGTTGGTCGGGGGCCACGCCTTTCCGACGCCCCTCCGTCGACGCTGAGGCGCTTGTGCGGCCGGGCAGTGCCGCGCCCCTGTAGCGCGGCTCTGACCGGCCGCCGCCGCCCGGCGCTGCTCCACCGCGGCGGCGACAGCCGCCATGATGATGGTTCGGCCGCGCTTGCGCGGCCGTCCGCTTCCCGCTCCGCCGTGTCGAGGACTGCAGCACCTGGCTGGCGATCGGCGGCTCAAGGGCGGCGACAGCCGCCACGATGATGGTTCGGCCGCGCCTGCCCGGCCGTCCGCTTCGCGCCTCCCACCGGCGAGGTTCTCCTGCACCAGCTGGTCGTCGTCGTGGCTCCCAAGGCTGGCCGGAGAGCCGGCGCGCGTCAGCGTCGCCGGCGACGGGGCCAAGCCGGGCGCGGCGGAGAGCGGGGGCACGCCCCGCCCTCCCCCATCGTCACGCCTCGATGACCAGCAGCGCCACGTTGACGTTTGTCCCCTGCTCCCGGAACGATCCGGCGGGCAGGGCCTCCCAGACCGTCGCGAGCGGGCGCAGCTTCTCGGCCTGCCTCGGGCCGTTGGCGCACAGCGCCACCAGCCGCCCCCCCTTCTTCAGCAATGCCGCCGCGTGTGTGATGTGCGCGATATCCTGCGCGTGAGCAAAAGGCGGGTTCATAACGATCCGGTCGAACCGTCCCAGCGCTGCCGCGTCCATGGTGAGGAAATCGCCCTCGCGCACGTCGTCAAAGCGCTCCGCCAGCAGGTTAGCCAGACGCGGGTTAACCTCCACCGCAGTTATCACCGGCTCCACCCCGGCCACCTGCAGGGCGTCCAGCAGCGCGCCGGTCCCGGCGCTCGGCTCAAGCACCGCGTGGCGGTCCTCGATCTCTGCCACGTCCACCATCTGGGCGGCGATGGCCGCCGGGGTCGGGAATAGCTGCGGGGCAGCAACCACCTGAACACCGCCCTTCAAGCTGGCGCGCATCGCCTCGAAATCATCGGCTGCGCTGTCCTGGCGCGCGGGCGGCGGCTCCTGGGCGGGCACTGGGGCAACCAGCGCGGGGCGGGGCGGCGGAAGCGTCGGCGCTGCACCGGCTGCGGGCGGCGGAGGATCCTTGCGCTTGGCGTCGGTGATGTAGACCGGTGCCGTCCTGAAGCTGCCGCCGGAGACGAACGCCTCACGATAGCGATAGGCACCGTGTTTTTCCGTGGCCTTGGCGGTGCGGACGATCCGGTAATCCTTCGGCTTGCGCTTCCATTCCGCCTCGGTCATCTGAATGAAGCCGTCGCCGGGGAAGTTGCACAGCGGGGGGAGCTTGGTCGCGGCCTTGGTCGCCTCGGCCTCGGCCTGGGTGGGGGCCTCGTAGCCGGTGATTTCCTCCACGCCGTATTTCCAACCACCGCGCCACGTCACGCCACGCGGCGCTTGGGTGGTGATACTGACCGGCACGCCATCCTTGCGGGTCACGCGCAGGATGGTCAGCCAATCGCGCTCGCGCCTCACCATCACGCGTCCACCGGGCTGCAGGTCAAAGCGACAGCCCATCAGGGCCGTTGCCGGGGCATCCTCGGGGGCGGTCGCGCCGATCTGCTCGGCCAGCATCGCGCGCTCGTATGCAAGGCGGTTTTCGTAATGGGCGATCCAGCGGCTGTTGCGCTCGATGCTGCGAGCGTAGACCGGCAGGGCGATGTCTCGGGCCTGGGTGTGCGTGATGATTCCGTTTGTCATCGCCGTCCACAGCGACATTTCGCCTTCATAGCTGCTGGCACCCTCGGGGCGGGGGTACTGCGCCACGGGGAACGGTCGGGAGATGTGGCCGCCGTTTGCCAATCTCAGGGCCTGCTCGTGCGTCAGGTCCTCGCGCGACCACGCGCGCTGGTATGCCTCGGCCTCGGCCTTGGTACGCTCGGCCTTGCGCTTGTCGGCCTCCAAGCCCTTAATGCGGCGGTGCCGGACGTCGGGCCGCTCCTTGTACTTGGCGGCGCGGATCGCGCCGGCGGCGCGGCTCTGCCAGTAGGTGGAGGTATCCCACAGCTTCACGGCGCGGCGCATGCCGTCCTCGATGCGCTGGGCGTCCTTGCGGGCGCGGCGCTCGCTGTGATGACCAACCAATATCGGCTGGCCCAAGGGGATGCCGTCCATGATGGTGGCGACAGTCTTGCGGGCGGCGGCGGCGTCCTGGGCACGGCGGTCGCTGTAGTCCTCGAAGCGGTCGGCGCGCTGCTCGGCACGCTCAACAAGGCTGGTGTCCTCGTCGCCAATCTCGCCGCACAGGTCGATCAGAAGATCCTCACGGCCCGGCGTCCAGGCGGGGGCGACGAAAAGCTCCTGCTTCGGTGCCCATTTGAACCCCGCCGCTTTGACGCGCTCATAGGTTTCGGCGTCGAGGCGGGTAACCGCATAGAGCCGCAGCTTGTTGTCGTCGGGGGAATAGGTAGCGGACAGGTTCATGGGGGCAGACTCCTGGCGTGCAGCGCCTGCGTGGAGGCACCGTGCATCGGTCGGGATAGGAAGGGCGGGGGTTAGGGGCGGGGCAGGCTTCGCAGCGGCTGAAGGCGCTGCAGCACGTCGGCAACCTGCACCGTCGTGTCCTCGTGGAACTTGGTGGAGGTGAGATACCGGAAGAGGTCCAGCACCGTTTCGTCCACCGTCTCCAGAGCTTCGACCATGATCCGGTTGTCTTCCTGAAGGCGGAGGATGTGGTTCATGGTGGAGGCTCCTTCGTTCTCTGTGCCCCCATTATATCGTAACGCGTTACGATAGAAAGCGGAAAAACGTAACGCGTTACGGCGTTTTTACTCTGACCCTATGCTGAAATCACATACCAACGTCGGCACTCTGAACCGGCCCCGGTACGACAGAACCCGCGCCATCCGGGGGACGGTCGCGGGTTGCTGCGTGGGCCTGGATCACTCGGCGGTCAACGGGCTCCCCTCGTCGTCGGGCAGGGCCTCGTCCTGGCCTTCGTCGTCGGCCTGGGCATCGCTCATGCCCTGTTCGCTCTGCTGGGTGCGCTGCCCCGGCTTGCGCAGCAAGGCGGGCACCCACCGGGAACCGGCAAGCCGCCGCTCGGCTTCAGCAGCGAGTGCCGCTTTCTTCATGCCGTCCAGGCCGTCCGCTGCCGCGCCGGTCCCCTCGCGCACCGCGTCGAGGATAAGGGTCTTCGACACCCTGCCGAGATACCCGGCGGCGGTCGGCTCCCACCAGTCGGCCATGTCGAGACTCAGGGCCTCGGCCAGCAGGTCCGCACCGCGCAGTCGCGAGCGGTCGTCGTTGTAGCGGTCCTTTCCCTGGGTCGCGTTGACGGATTGGGCGAGGCAGAACGCCAGCAATCCCATCACCGTTTCCTGATCCTGCTGGGCAAGCCAGTTCCACAGGTCATCACTGTTTGCCGGGATCCGCAGGGTCCACCAGCCCCGGCGTTCTTCGACGGCCTGGAACGCCTTTCCGGCCTCGATGTCGGGAGCGGTCTTAGCGGGCGGCTGCACATGCCCCAACGTGATTTCCAGCGCGCTGCCGGTCTCGCTGTAGAAGACGCGCAGCACCAGCTTGTGAACGAGCGCCAGCAAGGCAACGTCGGGCCGGTCGATCAGCGCCGCGCGCAGCGCCACGGTGCGGTGCATGCTCAGTTCGGCGGTCAGCGCCTCGGAAAGCCCGGTGTTGGACGCGCGGCTCCCGGCGCGGCCTACGGCTCCATCCTCCCCGGCGTCGTCATCCTGGGCGGTGCGCTTCAGCCCACGGCGCACCGTCAGATCCCCGGCATAGTCGAGGTACACGATAGCTCCGGCGCTTGCCTTCACCTCCGGATCCCACACCTCAAGTCCGGCCTGCAATTCCAAAAGCCGTTGGTCGATCACCTGGGCACGCTCGCCAGCCTCGGGCGTCTCGTTCTCCGCCAGAGCGTCAAGCTCCGTCGTCAGGGCCTCCACCTCGGCCCGTTCCTCGGGCGTGTATTCGCGCTGCGTGGGGTAGCTGCGGCCGAAGCTGGACAGGTAGCTGTATTCCGCCTCGGTGCGAGCCTCCACCCAAGCCCACCCTTCGGCGCGGACGGCCTCGGCCGCTTCGTGCAGCTTCTGCTCGGTCAGTTGCGCCACCAGCGGGGCGTCCTGCCAGAACCCCAGATCATCGGGACCGGCGAAGAGATCGCGCACCACGCGACCGCCTGCGGCTTCGTATGCCGCCAGCCCGATGAACTGTGCGCGCCGGTCCCTCGCGGCGTCGATGTGCTCATGCGTCAGCCGGTCGCGGAGCGCAACCGCATAGCGCGCGTGCGTCGGCACGTCGAACCATGCCGCCTCTTGCTCGGTGTGGCTGTCGCTGAGCGTGAGAGCCTTGGCTTGGTCAGCCTGTAGCTCCCCCTTCCGGTAGAGGTCCAACAGCTTCGGGGAGAGCCGCCCCAACTTCAGGCACTGGTAGACGTAGGACGGCGACACCGAGAAACGGGCCGCAATGTCCTGGGCGGTCATGCCCTGGTCATCCACCAGCTTCGCGAACGCGGTGAAGGCGTCGGCGGGGTGCATCGCCTCCCTGATGATGTTCTCGGCAAGCGACACCTCGACAGCTTCGGCGCTGGGCACCACGCGGCACCGCACCGGGAAGGTCTTCAGGATCTTCCCTTCCTTGCGCAACTCGGTCAGCGCCTGGAAGCGGCGACCACCGGCCACCACCTCGAACTTGCCGCGCTTCGCGGCAACCGTGACGGTGAGGTTGTGGAACAGCCCGTGAGCGAGGATGGAGGCTTTCAGCCCCTCAATGCTGGTGCCGACCTTGCGCACGTTGCGCTTGGAGGCGATCAGGTCGCACAGCGGAATCACGCGGTCCTCTGCGCGGGCCTCCGGCTCCTGGGAGGACACGGCGGCGGTCTGCTCGGTGGTGTCGGCGGCGTCCAGGGCGGCGGCGTCGATGGCGGCGGCAACAGCGGTCATGCTCGCGATCCTTCGGGATAGAAGTGATTGAACAGTTCGAGGTCTTCGCCGTCGACGAAATGCAGCGCGGTCGCGTCGGTACGGCGGTTGTAATGGCGGCGAACGAGGCGTCCCCAGAGGCGGAAGAACTCCACCCGGTGTTCGTCCTCTGTGCCGTCGAGGAAGCACGCGGCGTCAACGCGTTGCGCGTGCGGTCCCTCAAGGTCTTGCAGCAGGTTGCGCCGCAAGTACGTGGGCACGCTCCACATGGCGGGGCACCGGCGGGCTATTGGTCGGCCAGCAGCGCCAAGGCGAGGGCGGCGCTGATGACCTGGGCGCGCACCTCGCCAACCAGTTCGTCGTCGTTGTGTCCGGCGGACGCGCTGCGCAGCTGGTCGATGGTGATGGCGGACAGCTTGTCTGCAAGGTCCGTGTCCTTGCGGGTGCGGGCCATGGCCGCATACTCGGCCAGCAGCGCCAGCAGCGCCGCATCGTCCGGGTGACAGGCAAAGGGTGCAGGGACGCACCCCCCATGTGTCACGGTGAACCCCTCGCGCTGCAGCGCCCGGACCAGATCGGCCGGGGTGTCCCGGTCAGGGTCACGATGGATCAGGGAGGCGCGCTGCACGTCGAACTCGAAGCCGTGCTCGTCGCAAATCTGCTTCGCCACAGCCGCCAGCGGGACCGGGGGCAGAGGGTTGGGGTACGGGCGGAAGGCCAGAACGCCAGAGAGGCGGCCATAGTTTTCGTCCCGCCACATGAGCTTCATCTCCACCGGAGTGGCAGAACCCTTCGGGCAAGGGGCTTTAACTGCGGGGGCGGCGGCTTTCATGGTGGCGGCTCCTGGTGTTGTGTTCGTCTGCATGCCCTCATTATATCGTAACGCGTTACGTAGAAAAGCGGATTAACGTAACGCGTTACGCATTGCAGCCATGCGCTAAAGGCGGTCATTGACCACGCTCCACGCTTCCCTCTAGGCGGTCATTGACCTATAATCAGGGTATGAAGACGAAAGCTCCCCAATCAGTTCTGGAACTGCCGTACTACTCGGCTCGTGCGGCAACCCGCATGACGCCGGAGGAACAGGCGGATGCGGTGTTGATGATCGGGAGCGACCCGGAATGCGGCGATCTGGTGCCGGGCGGCGGCGGGATCCGAAAGGTCCGGTTCGCGGTCGGTGGTCGTGGCAAGAGCGGTGGGGTGCGGATCGTCTACTACTACCATGATCGGCAGAACCCGATTTACCTGATTACGGTCTTCGCGAAGAACGAACAGGCAAATCTCACGAAAGGCGAAGTCGCCGATCTGAAGAAGCTGGTTAAGCGTCTAATCGACACCTACTGAGGGCAGAACCATGGCGAGCGAAGCATTCAAGAGCATTGCGGCGGGGCTGGAAGAAGCCATTGCGCACCGCGAGGGCCGCTTGACCGAAGGCGTCAAGGTCCACACCGTCGAGGTTGACGATGTGGACGTTAAGGCCGTGCGGGACAGGATGGGCATGACGCAGGAGGTTTTTGCCTCCACCTTCGGCCTCAACGTCGAGACGCTGAAGCAATGGGAGCGAAAGCGCCGATCACCGCGTGGGCCGGAACGCACGCTGTTGCGGGTGATCGAGCGCGAACCCGACGCAGTGCGCCGCGCCCTGGCCCAGTAGCCCGCCCGCAAGGATCGCGCACCGTCCAGGGGAACCCCCACACACGCTAAGCAAAAGCGTTTTCCGGTTTTGGGGCGCAGCAGGCGTTACAGGGTCTTGGGACCGCGCGTTCAGAACCCCCCCGAAGGGGGCGCGCGGTCCCTAGACCCTGTTAGCCTGCGGTGTGGCGGCGAACGATCCGCTGCGAGGGGTCCCCGCCCCCGGCGGGGCGAGCACGGATCGCTTCGCCCAGCTGGCGCCGATCCGACGCGGCGGAGACATCCGGCCCGGATGGGCCGGACCTTGATGGTTGGCGCCGATAGGCGCCTCATTGTGTGACCGGAGCAAAGCGCAGGTCACGGCCCCACCTCTCCAGCCCCTGCCCTGCCCCATCAGCCTGCCGCCCGGCTCCGCGGACGGCCTATCCTCTACCCCGCCCCGCTGAAAGCGGGGTGGCTCCCGAAGGGGGCCAGATCGTACCGTAGGCGGAGACACCGCGCCGGCCTCCACCTCCCGGACAACCTGGCGCTACCCTGCCCGGCCGGTGGCTCCGGGAGCTGGCCGCGGCAGCGGCCGGCGACTAGAGCCGGAGAACCCAAGCGGGAGACCAAAAACCCCGCTGGGTCCAAAAATGAGTTCTAGCAGGGTGCGGAAAAAGGCTTTTGCGTCGCGAGGGAGGGGGCTTTCCGGCAAGATTAGGAAAGGTTGCAGCAAGATACTGGTGGTATCTTGCAAGACCTTGACGCGAGATTGCCGGAAAGAACCCGACTGCAGCAGCAAAATGGTTTTTCCGCACCCTGCTAGATCTCGGGCTCGCTCCAAACCCGCATCGGCTTCCAATTCGGCTCAGCCGTCACGTCGAACGCCTTCCCAGCACTGATCGCGCTATACTTCACTTTACAACCGAGATTGCAATATCGGCAGCATCAATCACCAGTGAAATCTTCCGGCGGAAATTGGACCGAGATGGAGAGCCTATTTCCACTACGGAAACACAATACTGAATTCCCTGAGCTTGTTTTGGTAACGTGCGTTACATTTTTCTTGATGACATAGTGATCGTGATCGCCACTAATGACCTTAGACGTTTCTATTTTTGCATGCGCGAGAAGGTTGCGAAAGTCTTCAACATCTCTTTTAACCTCATATCTATCTGTTCCGATGGCGACGCCTATAGTCGCTTCACTGGGCCGTGTATATTCCTCGAACCAATCGAGATCAGCGAGCTTTACAGCGATTTTTTTACCGAGCCGCGTTTCTAGGATAATCATTTGTGACCTTCATTGTCGATTTCGTGTAGCCGCAGAACATGAAAACGCTTCGATGGGATTTTGCAAGCACTACAGGTTTCATGTCTAGTTGAGCGAGAATTTCTCAAGATAACGATAGGCTGGACGTTGGAGATCGTCTTGTTTACGGAGCCTAGCCTGTGCAAGTGCGCTCTTTTCGACGCGGTTAGAAAGTGTGCGGTTTCTGCGGAGCCAACCATTGGCTGCTGTGGCTATGCGCCTCGTAAGGGTAAGGCCCGCCGGGGAGCCGGTGCGCGTGAGCGCCGCCGGCGACGGGGCGTGGCCGTTCAGGTAGGCAGATGCCCTGCCCTGCTACGGCGGCGGTAGCCGCCATGATGATGGTTCGGACGCGCCTGCGCGGCCGTCCGCTTGGGCGGGCAAACCCGGTTCAGAAGCTGCATGCTGAAGATCAGCGCGGTGCTCACTGCGCGGTGGTGTCAGCGTCCAGCTTCAGCAGGTCGCGCCCCATCGTTCTGAAGCCTTCACGTCGGTCTTCCTCGACGGTCTGCAGCATGGCATTTAGCAGGTTCAGCCGGACGTCTTCCGGCAGGTCACTTGCCGCCGATACCAGCGCGCGGCGCACCACGTCGATATCGGGCGGGAGACCGCCGGCGGCACGCTTCATGCGCATCCGTCTCATCCGCTCGCGGGCCTGCTTGCGGGTGCGTTCATCAGCGGTGAGATCGGGGTTAGCGGGCTTGCGTGCCATTGCCGAAGATTGAACCTGCATAGATTGATCCTCCTGATTCCTACGAGATACGGTGGGCCGGAGCAACCCTAAGCGGATCGTCGGGCATGGCGGGGGAGGCTAGGTGGGGTCGAGTGGCGGACCGCCGTTGTGGCCGATCAAGAAGCCTTCCTCCTGACGGTCTTCGGGCATCGGTGCCTCTTCGCTCTGCGCCAGTGCGGTGAACGGCTTTCCGGCGAAGTAGTCCGGGCGCCGTGCAACTTCCTCTTGGAACCAGAGGGTGGCGAACAGAGGCACTTTGTGGTCCAGGCGTGTTTGCAGGTTCCGCCGGCGAACGCGCCCTTTGGCTTCTTCCGACCATTTCGACCGCTGGGGCTTCTGCACGGAAACTCCAAGGCACCAGCCGCTGCCTGGCGTGAAGGAGGGTGCACAGTCCCGAACGATCTCGCGGAAGTCCTCGGTCGCTGGCATGGAGAATGCCCACACTTCCCGCGGCAGGCCGCCGGGCGCCTTAGTGTTCGGGTTTCCCCACATCACACTCACGGTGCTGTAGCCGGCGCGCATTCTCGCGCCAAGGGGCAGAGGGAGGGTGGGGCGGGACGACCGGTCAGCTGCTGCACCTGGCGCAGCTTGCCCGCTCGGGAGCGGCACCGGAGCGTCGCGGAAGGTTAGCCCGGCTTCCACCTCCTTTCCGTCGCGGATGGCCGCGTGCCGCTCGGCGTTGTCGGTGACACGAGTGCGCGCCTCCATCGTCATCCAGTACCGGCCGCGGGCTGTGGTCAGACGGCGGCGCCAGCCATTGGCAAGCGTGGTGTTCCCTTCAGCGGCTGCCAAGCGTTCGGAGAGGGTCCGCACCTGCTCCACCTCATCGGCGGTCCAGTCAGGGTGAATGACCGTAGGCATCGGCAGAAGACGATCAGGCGGGCATTGCGCGGCTTGGCGCGCAAACATGCTGGCATTCTCTTCCGTCTTGTCACTGCGACTGCCGACACCGTAGGCGGCGGCAAGCTGGCCGATGCGACCGCGCTGCTCAGGCGCGATCCCGGGCCCTACCTCTGTGACGCGTGGTGAAAGAGAAACTGGTAGGGCAGAGGAAGGGAAGAGGGGGAGGGTCACCATCATGGACCTCAGAGACTTTATGCGAATTCACATAACGGCGCGGTGCCAGCGGAAACCGCGGCGGCCGCGTTCAGCCCACCGCCTCCGCCCGCCTCTCGCGCGAGAGGATGAGCGTGCTCGTGGCATGGAGATACGGAACGGTCACGCCGCCCATCTTCTCACCCTTCAGCACGACGAAACGGCTGGCCGCCAGCGTCAAGCAGGCGGCTTCAAGGTCGCAGCCAAGGGGAATTTTGGAAGGGGCGAACAGCGCCGCCAAGGCGGCGCAAGGCACTACAACATGGCGGCGCAGGAGATCCAGAACGGCATTTTCGAGCCCGGTCTGGTCCTGTACTGGCAGCGCCTTCCATTTGATCTGCCAGCTGTAAGGCTGCGGCTCACGGGACGGCATAGCGGAGTTTCCTGGGAGTTGTGAGCGTGGTGGCATCACCCACCGAACGCCTCCACTCTACCGTAACGCGTTGCGCTTGGAAAGGATAAACGTAACGCGTTACGCAATTCCCAGTTAATCAGACGCCAGCCGGAGGATCAGCAAAGGTTGCCGCCTGGATGGCTTCAGCCAGCCCCTCATCCGCGGCGAGGGCCTGCACAATCCGGGCGGTTAGGACACCATCAGGATCAACGCGTCGGAACTCGGGCGAAAGGTGGGCCACATTTAATCGACCAAGGGAGATGTGCGGAATACGTAAGCTGTCGTACGTAACTGTGAACGCTGGCGCCTTCATGATTGTCTGCTCCTGCTGCTGTCTGATTGTTGGGGATCAGGGACGATCGGATAGGCATCGTCGCGAAGGCGCACGGGGCCGCCACAGTTTGCGCACATGGAAGGCGGAGCCTCATTGGCGCTGACCGGCAGGACTCCAAAGGTGCTGGGACAAGGGTCATCGCCGGCGCACTCGTAGACGAAAGCCCATCCTTGGCGTTCGTTGCCAAGGTAGGCGGCGATGAGATCAGCAACGATAACCGCCCCGGTCGGAGGATCTTCAGGATCAGGGGCCCACCAAGGGCCGGTTGAGGGCATTGGCATTTCGAAAGCGACAATGGGGGTGCGGAGGCTCATCTAACTCACCTTGTATCGACGTTATTTGGCAGAGGCCGCGCCGGCGGCCAGAGGAAGCGAGCGGGCGAGTTGACGTGCCTCTTCAAGCACCGGCCGGAAGCGTGGCATCCCCTCCAAGCGAGCCCGCACATCCGGCGGCAGCTGGGCATCCATCGCCGCGATCAGCACCAGCTTTTCTAGGTCGCGCCGGTCACGTCGTGCGCGACTGCGGGCCTGCCGCTCGGCGTCACTCGGTGGGTTCGCAAGGCGTGGGCGTCCTCTCCGATTCCGCTTCGGCGGTTCCGAAACTAATTTCTGTGACGTCACAGAAAATCCTGCATCGTCCTGCGCATCCATTTTTTGTGACGTCACAAAAATTAGCTCCGTAGCAAGCGCGAAGGTCTGGGAGTGATCCGCCTCCGGGAATAAGCCGTCCGCCGCAGGCACCAGCGCGCGGCGCTCCTGCATCTGCTCAACGAGACGCCCATCAATCTGACGCTTTGCATTGAGCAGGTGCCACTCAGGCCCGCTCTCGGTGAACGTCTGAATCAGACGCTCTGCCGGCATGGACAGGGCCGCTATCGCCTCTGCCTCAACGGTGATCGTTGTCATGATCCGGCAGCGTTGGTGCGAGCCATGACAGCCGGCAGGCGTGTAGGCACCAAATCTAGTCGCTCGATCGGGACCAGTTCAGCGTCGAGCATTCGATTGGGAAACATGGTCAACTCCGCCACGGCGGATATGGCCGCTTCCACGTCGGCTCCGCGAGCGTATCCAAGGATCCTTCCTGCATGTGGATCAAAGACCTCCCACACGGGCAGGCACTCAATGGGCAGTGTTGTCATCGGAGATAGCGTCCCAAAACATATATGGCGTTTATGCCACCTTTCTGGCGCGACGCAAGGGTGTGACACCGTTAGCTGTTGCTTCCGAGTGCCGCACCTTGGTTGCGCTACAGCTTCAACATTCAGAGATAAGAGGGAATTGTTAGGACCTGGGTGACGAAGCAGGTTTCAGGCCCACAGCTGTTGCTGAAGCTCGGGGCAGCAGGAACTAGAACCCTGTGGGTCTTCCGACCTGGGCCGCTAGCCGCCGTCCCTGCAACCGGCATCAAGAACTGAATGTGCCCGTTGCTCAAGCAATAGGACGGACCTTGTACGGCTCCATTGTCCGGGCCGCAGGCGGGCATATCCTCCAACGGCATACTCCCGACATAGACAATTTCACCGCCTGCTTGCACCAGCGGAGTGAGATCTGAGTTGCGGGGAGTTAGAGCGGCCACAGCGCGTAGGAGAGGCTGATCGTCGTGAGCGGGGCGCGGAATCACTGCCAGCCGGAAAACCGGGGAAGTCGGCTTGACCTGCTTCTCTGCAAAACGCCAGTGCTGAATACGGGTCATCTGTTCGGACGTAGGTTCCCTCGGCATGTCAGGTGCCGTGGTGCATCCGGCGCAAGCGGCCAACAAGCTCGCAAGCCCAATCAGCTGGTGAGCGGATTTCGGGAAAATGGATTTGGAAAGCATGGTTGGGTTTCCTGCGGAAGAGGCGAGGGTAGGGGGCCGCTCAGTTATGCGAATTCACATATTCCGGCGGAGCACTGGCAGGATCGCGCAAAGTGATGCAAAGAAGAGCAAGGTGCCCAAGGAGGCTCCACCCGCGATAAAGGCGCTCAGATAGACCTTTACCGCGAGGATACGAAGCTCCGCATCCAGGTTCTCGAAGTTCGCAACACCAATCGCGAGTAACGCACTGTCAGAGGCAAGTGCGAAGGCCGCGAGTGCAACAAAAGCTGCACGCCGCTCCCACCGTTGGGAAGGCCACCATTGGCGAAACCAGATCACTCTTTTTCGGAAAGGGCGTAGGGTCGTTCCATGGATCGTCATGATGGCGCATCTATTATTCGATGATGGGGAATATATAGCCCTAAAAGTCTTACAAAAAAGTATATTGATGGCGTTTATGACACCTTTTTTGGGTGTTCCGCTAGGCGTATGACCCAACCAAAACAGCCCTGTGCTCCCAGCCTTATGTCTACGATCTGGGACGGATACCGGATAGCCGCAGCACCAGACGTCGAGCCGATGACGCGTGCCACCGCCGACCTTGCGGAGTTGGTATGTCGCGATCATTCAGAGCCTCGGCCAGTCCAGCATAGGTGGTCGAACTGGCCGCTCGGATGTGGGCGACATAGCCGGAAAGCTCCTGGGCTCGAACGTTCGCTTGGTCGCGCCTGGCGGTGGCGCCTCTTTCAGCCACTGCCCCGCCATCGCGTCCCAATGCCGGGTTTTTCCAAGGCGCACGCCGCGTGCTTTTGCTGCGGCCAGTGCTGCTCGCGTTCGGTGAAACCACATATCCAACTCGCTGGCACATTCCCTGCAAAACCTCACACGCTAAGCAATCGCGTTTTCCGGTTCTGGGGCGTAGCAGGCCTTACAGGGTCTTGGGACCGCGCGTTCAGCATCCCCCCGAAGGGGGCGCGCGGTCCCTAGACCCTGTTAGCCTGCGGTGTGGCGGCGAACGATCCGCTGCGAGGGGTCCCCGCCCCCGGCGGGGCGAGCACGGATCGCTTCGCCTTGCGAGAGGGTGCCTGTTGGAAAATTAATGATGGTTCGGATGCGCGGAGCGCATCCGGCCGATTCTTTAACGGTGTCTGTTGCTGTGCAACAGACACGATAATGGTTCAGACACCCGAAGGGTGGCTGGCCGATTCATCCCCAGTTTGCAGCGACATCTACCTGTAAAAAAGATACCTGTAGATCTTTACCTGTTTGAGCGACCAACTGCACGTGAACGAATCGAGGTTTGCGCGACCAACTGCACGTGGTTTGCCATCTAAGCCGCGACCAACTGCACGTGGATAGATGGCTCGGTCCCCAACCTGTAGAGACGCTTGTTCATATCTGGGCATGACAAGGGGCGCGACCAAGTGCACGTGCCGCTCCGAAGCCGCTTTATCGGCAAACTTAACACTTTCTTACTCTGTTCATATTGGAACATGACCAAGGGCGCGACCAAACGCACGTGAGTGCGTAATGGGGGGCGCGACCAAGTGCACGTGATTAGAGGAAGGCTCTGAACCGTCTGTCATGCTGGGGTATGTAGGCAGAGCGCGACCAAGTCGCACGTGCTTCACAGAGGGAGCGAAGGGGCGCGACCAAACGCACGTGCCCATATCGCCTGTAAGGCGCGACCAAGTGCACGTGGGTATGCACGGTGGTTAGCGCGACCAAGTGCACGCGATCATTAGCTTCACCATCTTGAGCATAGATACTTGGCTGTGGCGTCGGCTCACCCCGAGGGAACATTCCTGATCTGGGAGCCTTGACTTCGCTCGCTTCAGACGCTTCTCATTAATCAGAACGGATGAGGAACAAACGCGTATGCAAGGCGCCGTCCTACTGCTGCCCATCCTTCGCCTCCGCGACCTTCTCCGGCAGACGGTGGAAGCTGTCCGGCTGTGTCACCGATGCGGCCATGAGCAGGAGATCGATGGCGCGGAGTTGATGGGGCGCCTGGGGCCGAACACCTTCCTGAAGCATGCCGTCAGCGAGATGAGGTGCGGCCGGTGTGCCCATGCTGGTGACGCATCTTGGAAAACGTCGGTGACACTGGTGCGCTACAGCGCCCGGGTCGGCGACCTGATGGCGGTGCGGAGTCAGCTTGCCGCGACCTGCGGAGCCTGCCGGCGACGGTGGGAGGTGGACGTCATCGACGCAATGCAGCGGCTGGGGCCGGACGTCCGGCTGGCGGAGCTGCGCGACGTGCTGCCTTGTCCGTTCTGCCGACGGTGCGGCTGGGTGGTCACTAAGCCGGCCGGCCGGGTTGACGCCGCACACCCGGATGATCATCCTGGCCGCATGTGCGGACGATTTGCCATCCACAGCCCGACCGACCAGATCGCCACCCGGTTCGGCGTGGTCGGACAACTCCCCGAGTTCGGCCCGCGCTACAACGCCGCGCCGTTGCAGATGCTTCCTGTGATCCGGACCCACCCGGAGATGAAGGAGCGCACGCTCGCCCTGCTCCGCTGGGGCTTGGTGCCGGTGTGGTCCAAGGACTCTACCGGTGCGGCCCGGATGATCAACGCTCGCGCTGAGTCGGTGCCGGATAAGCCGTCCTTCCGGTCGGCATTCAAGAAGCGCCGATGCCTGATCCCCTTCGATAACTTCTATGAATGGCAGGTCGAGGGCAAAGCCAAGCAGCCTTACGCCATCGGCACCACCAGCAACGAAAAGCCTGATGCCTTTGCCGGGCTTTGGGAGGGTTGGAGGGATCCGGCAACCGCCGAGTGGATGCACACCTTCACAATCATCACAACGACGGCCAATGACGCCACCAGCAAGGTCCATGACCGCATGCCGGTGATCCTGCCGCCGGCGGCCTGGGCCGCATGGCTCGGCGAGGAAGAGGCCAGCCCCGACGAACTGGTGGCGCTGATGCGCCCTTATCGGGGTCACTACACGAAAGTGATCAGATTGTCCGGGATGTGAGAACGTGAATGGAACGCGCGGTTGGGAGCCTATGCGACGAAAACGGTCGTTTTTGGCACTGATGAGGTGGAGCAGGTGTTTTCCATGGGCCGCCCCGCTTGTGCCCGTGACAAATGAAGTGACAAAATGGGTGTGCCATGTGATGGTGCCCTAGTTGAGTTTTGGCACTATCAGGCACCCATGCTGCTCGGCTACGCGCGCGTCTCCACGCAAGATCAACACCTTGAACCGCAACTCGACGCTCTAAAGGCCGACGGCGTTGATGTGGAAAGAATCTATACTGACAAAGCTACAGGGGCAAATTCAGACAGGCCGGGGCTGGTCGCTGTGTTGAAAGCCCTGCGGGAAGGTGACACGCTGGTAGTCGTGAAGCTGGATCGCTTGGCCCGTTCGATGAAGCACCTGATCGAGTTGGGAGAGGCGATCCAGGCCAGAGGGGCAGCACTGCGCGTGCTGGACGCTGGCATCGACACGGGAACGCCAGTCGGTCGGCTCACCTTTCACATCATCGGGGCCTTGGCCGAGTTCGAGCTCGCACTTATCCGCGAACGCACGCAGGCCGGTTTACGGGCCGCTCGCGAGCGAGGACGGCGAGGTGGGCGTAAAAAGAAACTAGATGGCAAGACACTCGACCTCGCGCGAGCGCTATGGAGCAATCCAGAGTTCACCGTTGATGACATTGCCGAACAGGTGAAGGTGTCGAGGCGGACATTATTCCGTGAACTTGGAGCACGGCCCGTCCAAGCTCCTTCGTCGTAAAGAGGCACCGCCGGCGCCACCCTGGTCAATCAGCCCGCAAGCCGGCGCAGCTTCGCATATCAGGCTGGCCAGCCCCCTCGGTGCCAGCTTGGCAGGATGGCCAGCCCGACCGTTCGCCTCCGAACGTCCGCAAAACGCCAAGAGCGGACGTTGCTGCCACCTCCGTAACTGCTTGTATTCGGAGGAAGTCGAACAAGTTGAACACCAATATGACGACATGGTAGGTTACAAAATGCTACTGTCGGTCGTCTCTGTTGCCGCACAGGCCGTAGACGCATCGTTGGACGGGGCCGAGTACACGGTTGCGTATATCGACTTGCACGGCAACGGTGGTGGTCGAATAAGTCGGTACGGAGGTGAGAGATGGTCCAGGCAGGCGGCCCTGCAGCAATCAACGGCTTTTTGTATCAGATCCTGAAGCATCTGCACTGGCTCGCCTCCGCCCGTATCGAAGGGCAAGTTTCTGGCAGCGATGTGGCAGGCGATGCCCGTATCATCCTCGAACCGAAGGATGGCGGCGATGCAAGATTGCAGGGGAAGAGCCTCTATTTGGTCGAGCAGTATAAGACATGCTCGGATGGCACTTGGTCTGTCCAGTCGATCATTGAAGATGTTCTTCCTGACCTCCGCTTGGCTGTTCCGGAGCCACTGCCCTCTGAGGCCGAGTATCGCTTTGTCACCAACGGGCGCGAAGGACAGTTGGGTAGTTTCAGAAAATTCCTTGAAGCGGTACAAAAAGTTAACCGACCGGAAGATCTCGATTCTACGTCAAAGCACCATTTCGGCAAGAAGCTTCCTCCCACTTTCCGGGAATTGTTCGAATACATTCTGTCCAAAACCAAACGGAACGCGGAACGCCAACGCACTGATGCAGCAGCTTCTGTTCTCCACCTGTTAAAGCGTTTCCAGATGGATTTTGACGTATCGGCTAAGAATACCGCCGAACAAATCGACGATTGGTTGCGCCCGATGTGTGCGAATGTCGGTGCAGAGGTTGGGAAGCGAAGACAGCTTATCGGTACATTGATGGAGCAGTTGAGCGGGGGTGAGGCCGAAATCCCCGTTGATGCGGTGGACCGCTTTTTGACGGTCGCTGGTCTAAATCCGGAAAGTGCCCATCGTATAAGCCAACTTAATCAGTTGTCGCGGAGTATTCTTGACCGGGAGTGTGCCGTAGTCGGTTACAACGCAAAACTTGATGTGAGGCGTCCTCCAGCATGGCCTACGGAAAAGCCTGTGCTTGTGGTAACCGCAGGTGGTCTTGGAGCTAAGGACGGTTCTGGTAGTGGTGAGGGGAAGACGTGGCAACTGTTGGCCAGTCTGCGGGCAAGTGCGCAAGCTAGCCGTTCAGTCGCTTGGGTGCGATGGGAGAAGGGGTGCGGGACTGATGACATCCTAAATAAAGCCGCTAATGTCATTTGGCAGGAATGCCTAGGTTTCGCTGACACAAGGACCATCCTCGGGCTTACGAATTGGTACCGAGATAGGGCTCCCAGCGCGGCCATGCCATGGTTAACCATTGCCATTGACAATGTCCAAGACAAAGAGGTCGGGCGAGAGCTTGCCAGTCGACGCTGGGAGGACTGGGGTGTCTGTTTGGCGATGTCGGTGCCGCCGGACGTGGCCGCTGTGCTTGCCAATCAACCCGTTGACCGTGTTCACGTCCAATCACTGGACAGATTTTCTGTCACAGAGATCGATAATTTGCTTTCCCACTACGGACGCCGATGGGTTGATCTGCCGTCCGACCTTCAAAAATTAGTCCGCATTCCGATCCTCGCTGGCCTATATATCCAGCTTCCCTTTGAAAATTTTGAGACAGCGCCCCACTCGGAATACGAGATTTTCCATCGCTTCTGGAAACGCATGATCCAAAGAGGCGAGACCGGAGATGAGGGGATACTAACTAACCTTGCACATCGCGTCGTCGATCAGGCGACTTATCCAGTACCTAAGAGCGACTGGCATTTGATCGGTCTCGATACGCACTCCCTCCAACGTCTACGGGCTGCAGGGTGGTTGGTGTCCTTGCCCGGTGGCTTCGTCGAGTTCGCACATGATCGCCTGCTTAATTGGGCTGTCGCCGTCGAAGTCGCATTGAGCTTCGAGTACCGCACTCGTTCTGCCGATGAAATTGGCGATCTACTCCTCAAATGTGCCGCCCACGAACACACCAGACGTCTCGGCTATGTTCCAATGGATGCTCTGTGGCTAATGGCTAAAGAAGCTTTGACAGCCGATAATCTGGCACGAGTCATTGGAAGGCTTGGAGAAAGTCAACACTATGGCAGCTATGGGGAGAACCTTTATACCTATTTGTTGCCAACTCTGGGGCAGTGCATCGTTCCAGCCCTGGAAGCGCGGCTGAGCAACCTTCCCGAAGGCGATTATCAGATAAGGCTCATCGCTCAAGCTCTTTCGACCATAGCAAGGCAGGAGAGTGCAGATCTTTCGGAACTGACGGGCCAATTGTTGCGATCTGGTTCAGGAGCTCGGCAATCTGTCGGCATCGCCCTAGCATCAGCAAAACCGTCCGGTGACTACCTCAATCGCTTGTGGGACATGCACCAAGAACGATGCACATATGCGGATAAAAAGACGTGGGAGGAGCGTGAGCAATGTCCATGGGATCATCGAGACTACGAAGCGAGCTTTGCGGCTCTGCAAGCTTGCGTGGCAGTAGCACCCAATTGGTTGCAGCAGCGAATAAAGCTCGCGGATCCGAAGCAGGAACGAGTCAGCGAATTAGGCTATCTTCTCAATAACCTTGAGCATCCGTCTGCCTCCGACATTTGGTCAGAGGTTAAGAGTGATTTGGTGCATAAAATATCAAAGGATAAGCCCCGCAGCTTATTGTATTGTATTGGCAGGTTCCGTGACCACACGCTCATGAGCTTTCTGGTATCGTGCTTGCCCCGCAACGAGGATCTTGCCAACAGTGCGGCCTTGGCGAATTTGATCCGTCTTGATCCTGAGCAAGCCATCGCTTGCCTAGCCGATTTTCCGACTTCAGAGCTGGCCATGGCAAGGAACTGGTGGTTACCTTACCTGCTTGAAATCAAGCCCATAGAAGTTCGGCGAAGAATACTAGAGATGGCTGGCAATGACCCCAAGGGTCGGAGATTGCTTGATGACCTTTTTGCAGATCGCTCCGACTATGTCGACGATCAACTTCTTCGTTTTCATCTGCGTGCTTTTGAAGAAGAACTGCGGCAGCGTTTGGAAATGACATGCAAGGAAGATACTTTCTGGCCGTTCTTTCCTTTACGCTTGTTAAACAATATCAGCCGCCCCGATCTTCTGGCTGTGCTCCGCGATGAGGCCGGCGGTGAACTGGAAAGGATGGTGGCAGACGTCGCTTGTAGTCGGATTTCCGGACGGTCCAATCATCATGATGGGGTTCTCGAAGGCTGTCGCCAATTTTTGATCAGGGTTGGTGGCAAGGGCATAACACGACTTCTGAACCACGAACTGTCTGCAAGTGAGTATTGGGGGCGATTCGGAGGCCTGGAATGGGCTTTTGTGGCACCGGATACGGAAACTATCAGTCTGCTAGGGTCGATCTCCCGGCGACCGGTTAGCGTGAACGAGGATGGAAAGCAAAATTCGGAGGACTGGTTCGAGCGGTACAGGGCTACAATCACTCTGGCATCCGCAGGTTCCGACAAGGAGGTTATTGAGTCTATCTGGGGAGAAGGGCCGGAGGCCATTTCTGCTGATCTGGATGAGATCAGGGGTGCAGGCAATCCGTTGGCAGGCGGTTTATCTGGTCGAGCCTTAGAAGTATTAGGCGACTCCAACGCGCCGGATGCACAAGTCATGAAGGCGCTGTCCATCGCGTGGCTGGCCAAAGACGTAGAAATTCTATCTGCTATCCGTGCTGTTTTGAGGCGCGTTACCCCGGATAGTGACGTTGCTCGGATGGCTTGCTTTGTCTTAGCCGAGCTGGGTGATACCTCGCCTGACTTCCTGCGCCTCGCTCTTCCTATGCTCAAGACTGGCAACCGTCTCCGTGCAATGAATGCTTTGTTATCGATGGGAGGTGCGGCCGAAGAACATCTACTGGCGCACCTTGAGGACGTGCCATTCAGCAATTGGACTAGCGAAGACGTGAGCTTAGCTCAGGTGCTTTGCAACCGAGAGTCGACCCGAGACAAGGCGATCAAGTGGGCGGTCCGCCTATGCCACGAGCGGAAGGGCCTTATTCCACCCTATTTTCTAGGTGTCCGATCAGGGGATGCACGTGTCCGCGAGTTAATTACTGAAGTTGCATTCGGCGAAGACAGCTTTGTTGTTGGAAATAAGACCGAAGCGATCAAGGCCCTCTTCGAGTTCGATCCCAATCTCGCCATTGCTGCCGCAGAGAAGCAATTGCGCATTACAAGAAGCGAATTGTGGCTGCTTACCAAGCAGCTAGCGCAGATGACCCCGAAGGATGCTGCTGAACGTCTGATAAAGGTGGCGCGGCTTCGAAAAGACAGCCTTACAGCAGTTGGACAGGCAATGCGTCGAATCGATGCCGAACAGGTTGACAGAATGTTGCTGGCCTGCATGAGCGATCCGTCGCGAGACGTGCGTAGTGTCGGAGCTAAATTGGCGGGGTGGCAATCCCCGGAGCGCCTGATCGGTCCGCTCAAGTCCATGCTGGAGCAGGAGGCCGAGCCAGACGTTCGTGACGCGGTACTAGAAGCGTTGGGGCGCAAGCGTCAACAACAGACCGCGCTTGACCTACTACAGGCATTCGATGGCGTCAGCGACCAAGAGCGTTGGACGCTCCTATTAGCTCTGCTGGAAGTAGCAGATCCTCATCTCTTGAATGACAGGAACGACCCTCTGTGGATCGGCGCGGTTCTGGATAATGCGCCTTATATCTTTTGGCATTTTGCGGAGGAGGAATTGAGGAAGCGGATATCAAAAGCCGAGTAAAGGAAACCTACCTGCCTTGCTTATCAGCGCGCCTGCCGAACATGTTGAATGAACAGCGGCGAACTTTGATTGATGTCTTACAGGAATTCGTTGCCGCTTCCACACATTCCGCAGCAAATAGTCTCTCTGCGATCAGCTATTTGTGTATTGTCCGCTCCTGGCCCAAAAATGGTGTTGTACAAGAGTCCGCTATGGGTCAGAAGCGGACGGTTGAGGGTGTCGTAAAAGGGGCCATGGCCACCTTGCCGGCATGCCGGAGGCGATCAGCTGGGCCAGCACCGGCCCGGCCGGCTCCTCGATCTCCACCACGGCCGCCAGCAGGTCGATGTCGAGGCCCTGCGCCTGGTGCCCACTGTCCGGCGCCGATGGCGCGGCGCTGCCCTGGGCGATCTGCTCGCCGGCATGCCGGAGGCGATCAGCTGGGCCAGCACCGGCCCGGCCGGCTCCTCGATCTCCACCACGGCCGCCAGCAGGTCGATGTCGAGGCCCTGCGCCTGGTGCCCACTGTCCGGCGCCGATGGCGCGGCGCTGCCCTGGGCGATCTGCTCGCCGGCATGCCGGAGGCGATCAGCTGGGCCAGCACCGGCCCGGCCGGCTCCTCGATCGTAAGCATCCGGTGAGTGCCGCGGTTATGCAGCTTTCGTCTGCTCGCGGATTGCCTTCCATTCCCAGGGCAGGAGCTCGCGCAGGCGGGTTTGGGGGATGTCGTTGATGCGTGCCAGCACGTCGGGGAGCCACGCCTGGGGATCGACGTCGTTGAGCTTTGCCGTGGTGATCAGGCCGTACATGATCGCCGCCCGCTGGCCGCCGCGATCGGAGCCGCAAAAGAGCCACGCCTTCCTCCCGATGGCGATCCCGCGCAGACCGCGTTCGGCGGCGTTGTTCGTCAAACACAGCCGGCCATCGTCGAGGAAGCGGGTGAAGCCGTCCCATCGGGTCAGCATGTAGTCCATCGCCTTAGCCGCGGGGGCATGGCGGGAGAGCCGGGCGCGCTCCGTCCGCATCCAGTTCTCCAGTTCGGCTACCAGGGCAACGCCGTGCTCCTGGCGTGCCGCCAGCCGCTCGGCCACCGGCTTGCCGTTCAAGGCACGCTCGAGATCGAAGAGGACGTCGATGCGCCTTACGGCCTCCAGCGCCAGTGGTGAGATCGGCGGGGCGTCCTTGCCGCGTCTGGTGTTCGCGGCGATGTCGGCCAGCTTGAAGAAGCCGCGCCGCGCATGCGCCCAGCACAGCACGTCGCTGATCGGCCCCGGCCGGCGGCCGGGTTCGTACAGTCGGTTGTAGCCAGCGAACGCATCGGCCTGCAGCCAGCCCGTGAAGCCGGCCAGGTGCCGTTCGGGATGCGCGCCCTTGCGGTCGCGCGAGTAGTGGAACAGCGCCGCCGGTGGGGCTTGGCCGGCAAACGGCCGGTCATCACGCACATACACCCACAGCCGCCCGGTGTCGGTCTTGCCCTTGGCCAGCACGGGCACTGGCGTATCGTCTCCATGCAGCCGCTCGGCCGCCATCACATGCGCGGCGATCAGGTCGTGCAGCGGCTTCAGCACCGTGGTGGCGGTGCCCACCTGGTCGGCCAGGGTGGACAGGCTGAGCGGCACACCCTCCCGCGCAAAGCGTTCGGCCTGCCGGTTCAGCGGCTGATGCTGGCCGAACTTCTCGAACAGGATGGTGGCCAGCAGGTTGGGGCCGGCCCAGCCCCGTGGGGTGGCGTGGAACGGCGCCGGCGGCTGGCTGATCGTCTCGCAGGCCCGGCAGGAGAACCGCTCCCGCACCGTCTGGATCACCTTCCATCGGCGCGGGATCACCTCCAGCGTCTCGGTGATCGTCTCGCCCAGCTTGCACAGCCTGTCCGAGCCGCAGCACGGGCAGTTCGCCGGGGCCGGCACAACGACGCGCTCGCGCGGCAGGTGGTCGGGAAAGGGCTGGCGCGATGGCCGTTTGCGGGCGAAGCCCGCCACCGTGGTGGTTCTGGCAGCGGCCTGCTCAGCCGCCAGTTCGTCCTCGCTGGCCGTCGCTTCCAGCTCTTCGAGCTGGAACTCCAACTGGTCCAGCAGACGCGCCTTGCGCTCGGAGCGCGTGCCGTAGAGCTCGCGCCGGAGCTTCTCGATCTCCAGCTTTAGGCTGGCGATCAGCGCCTCGGTATTCGACGCCATCGCCTTGGCCCGCGCCGCTTCGGCTTCGGCCGCGTCCGCCCGCGCCTCGGCCTGCGCCAAGGCGGCGCGCAGGCTGGTAATGTCGTCGGGCAGGGCAGCGGTCATGGCGCCAGTTTACCCGGGATCACGCCGTCAAGCCGCCGTAATCCTGCCTGAACCGGTGCGTCGATTCACCGTGTCGCAGTCACCCCGCGGCCTCGGGGCGCCAGGTCTTCTGCGGGTTGCGCCAGTCGATGCCCTCGAGCAGATAGCCCATCTGCCCGACTGAGATCGACACCGCGCCGTCCGCTGGCGTCGGCCAGATGAAACGGCCCCGCTCCAGCCTCTTCATGAACAGGCAACTGCCTTGGCCGTCATACCAGATGATCTTCACCAGATCGCCCCGGCGTCCGCGGAAGAGGAAGAGATGGCCGCTGTGCGGGTCCTGGGCGAAGCGTTCCTGCACCAGCAGCGCCAAGCTCGACCAGCCCTTGCGCATGTCGGTGTGTCCGGTGGCCAGCCACACCCGCACGCCACTCGGCACCGGGATCATGCCAGGGCACCGATGACGGCCGCCGCCAGGGCCGGGTCAACCGGCCCTTCCAGACGCAGGCGTGCCCCGCTGGGCAGGATGACCTCGACGACCGCAGGGCGCGTGGCCGGCGTGGCTGGAAGCGCCAATGGCTCAGGGGGCTCCACGACCGGCGGTTCGGTTACGCTCGGCTCCGGCGTAAGGGTCACCGCGACAAAGCTGGGCGGTTCGGCCACGGAACTCCCGCCGACCTTCATCAGGTCCCGCCAGCGATACAGCAGGCTTTCGTGCACGCCCAACCGACGGGCCGCCTCCGTCACCACCACGCCGGGCCGGAACGCCTCCTCCACCATCCGCACCTTCTCCGCCGGCGTGTAGCTCCGCCGCCGTTCCCGGCCCGTCAAAACCTCGATACGCTGGTAAGCCATGACGTTTGCAACTCGTTTGCGTCAGCGCGATGACGCGCCACGCAAAACTCGGACGTCAGACCCTGTTTTGCCAAGGCGGCACTCACCGGAGGCGTACCCTCGATCTCCACCACGGCCGCCAGCAGGTCGATGTCGAGGCCCTGCGCCTGGTGCCCACTGTCCGGCGCCGATGGCGCGGCGCTGCCCTGGGCGATCTGCTCGCCGGCATGCCGGAGGCGATCATATTTTTCGCGCATCCGGCGATGCGCGCGGTAGAATTCTCCCGTGAAGGGGTGTCGCGAAAAGGACTTGCCATGGCTGAATCCATGTTGAGCAATCCACGATCACGGGTCAGCAGGTTGCTGATGAGTTCGACGTCCATAGAGGCACGCTCTACCCAGCGCTACGTGACTGCCGACAACGTCGCGAGAACAACATAAAATAGTGGAGTATTTGCTATGTACGCATTCGTTGATGAGACAGGGAACACTGGAGCAAATCTATTTGATGAGAAACAGCCAGACTTTTTCACTGGAGCAATGATTACAAAAACAAATTTCGACATTATCCAGAGAAATAATATTAAAAAACTTTGCGAGAGGCATGGAATTGTAGGGATTCATGCGTCTGTCATCGGTCCAGATAAGGTGGAGGATGTAGCAGACTCTCTTATTAATATACTTAAGAAATCTGATGCGCGTTTCTTTATATCTCGTGTCGAGAAGCGCTACTTGCTCGCAACGAAATTATTTGACACTTTTTTTGACGCTGGCGAGAATCCCGCCGCATCATGGCTTGCGTACAACGTTCGCCTGATGCGCCTTATGCTTTGTCTTAAGGTCTCTACTATTATTACTGACGATATTGCGCGCAAATTTTGGGACATGCTCATGGCTAAGAGGGAGGCGATAGCCAGAGCGATGATCCCCGACATCTGCGAGGCACTCTTGGCACGAGTTCCATTGATAGTTGATAAAAGGTCACAAGAAATTATCACACAAACGCTCGAATGGAGCCGCAGCCATCCAGAAGCACTTGACATATTCATCCCTGGTCGTCAGGCCAAGAACGGGCACATGCCCAATATGGTCGCTTTCGTAAATTTGATGGAAGGATTGGAGCAATATTCGAAACGATGGGGCCGCCCTCTTAAGAAGATGGTCCACGACCGCCAATCTCAATTCGAAGGTACGCTTCAGGAATGGCATCGCATGCACTCAAATGCTTCTCCTGAACCGATCAAGCTAATTGGAGAGACAGTAGTTCTCCAGAAACTTCATGGTTCACAGTTTGAGATATCTGCTTCAGACGCAAGCCCTGGAATCCAGATCGCTGACGTTGTGCTTTGGCTATTCCGACAAATGCTTAATGGTAAAGCGCTAGGCGAAAACTCAAACAAGCTGCTACAATACGCCATTAAAAAGGGTTGGCATAACGACTTTACTTTTGAAGGAGTCAATCGGAGGGCTGAGCTTGCATATGAAAATATGATGAGAAAAGATATTTCTGATGAAGAATTGGAGCGAGGGAAGCAATTGGTTGCTTTGAAGGAAGAACATAGATTGCAGGCAATCAAACTATACGAGCAGGATGGACTTATGCCCTATGAGCGTGATTGGACAATGACGGCTAGTCTCCAGGAGCCAGAAGGGTCTTGATGACAGGCGGCCCCACTACCTGACCGCCGTCATGAGGAGGCCGGCCTCGCCTGCACTGATGTTGTCGCAAAAGGGAGGGTTCACGAATGACGAGCATAGCCTTCGATAAAGAAGTTGGGGTTGGGCCGCATACCAAAAATCTTATTATGTGGGCGTACGATGGTGGGAAAAGGATACGCTGCCAGATAACTGCACTTGTATTTGAAGATTATTTCGAAGGAGTTCGGAAGGATCGACGCGGAATTTATGAGGAGTTTGTTAATCATAGAGCGCGTTTTGAAATGGCGTTTCGAAGAATGATTGATGC
>NZ_CP170672.1:0-286408 GCF_042938965.1 Azospirillum sp. A23
CCCTCGAAATGCAGGGGATAGAACAACAGGCCGTTGTTCTGCTCGACCACCGGCAACACGGATTTGCGCGACACCGAGGTCCAGCAGCCGAACAGGCTCGCGACCTTGTCCTGGAGCAGGAGCTGGCGGCCGAGCTGGGCGTAGAGCGGCCAATCGGAGCCGGGATCGGTGACCACCACCTCCACCGGCCGGCCGAGCACGCCACCCTTGGCGTTCAGTTCCTTGGCGGCCATGCGGCACACGTGGTTCAAGCGACCCTCGGTGTTCGCCATCGTCCCCGACGACGAGAAGAGGCAGCCGATCTTGATGGGTTCGGCGGCCTGGGCGCCGCGGATGATCGACGGCATTCCGAGGGTGCCGGCGGCCATGGCGGCCGTCTTCAGGAAGGTGCGACGCTTGACGGCTGATGTGATGAGCTTCATTGCCGACCTCAGTCCTTGCCAGTTGCGGGCTGGACCTCCATCAGCAAGCGACGTGCCATTTTTCTTACATCATGTAAGAATATTTAGACCATTGAAAAATATGGAAAATTTTTCCGACCTCGCAGCTTGTTCCCTGCTCCGCCGCGATCGGCGCACAGACTAAAATCGCACATCTTTCGGGCAAATGTCCCGTGGGCGGGCTAAACGCACAAATTTCGAGCCGACTGTTGGAGCGAACGCCGGGATTCCGCCACCTTGACACTCCAGTGTGATCGGGGCAGCTTTGCCGGTCTGCCCGATCATTCTTGGTTGTACCCATTCATGCCGCAGGTGCCGGCCTCCCCGACCTCACTGCAGATACGGAACCTCAACCGGTCGCGGATCCTGACCGAAATCCGGCGTGTTCCGGGTGTATCCCGCAGCCAACTGGCCAAGAAGATCGGACTGACGGAGGCCTCCCTGTCGCGGATCACCCGCGACCTGATCGCCGACGGACTGATCGCGGAGCGGGAGGGTGCCGCCCGTCCCATCAGGGGGCGCCCCAATGTGGGGCTGTGGCTGCGCGCTGACGGAGTCCATGTACTGTGCGTGGCCTTGACGGCGTACGAGCACAAATTCTCCATCGTCGGCTCGACGGGGGAGCGGGTTGTGGAGGGGTCCATTCCCGGCCTTCCCGGCGCCACGCCCGAAGCGGTCGTCGACCACCTGCGGGACCAGATCGCGGCCCTGCGCAAGCGCCCGGACATCAATCTGGACCGGCTGAGCGGCGTGGCGATTTCGATTTCCGGCGACGTCGACGCGCGGCGGCGGATCGCGGTCAGCGCGTCGGGAGTCGGCTGGAGTGACTGTCCGCTCGGACAGCTGTTCGAAGACGCGCTGCATGTGCCGGTGATCCTTCAGAGCGTGTCGAACGCGCTTCACATCGCCGAGGTGCGCTATGGCGAGGGGCAAGTCCCCCCTCACAGCCTGCTGCTGCACGCCGGCCTCGGTATCAGCGCCAGCCTGATGAGCAACGGCATGCTCTCGGCCGGCGCCGAGCATGAAAGCGGAATCGAGCACATCCTGGTCGGCCGGGGACCCGGTGATCCGCTGCGGCTGACGGACGTGTCGTCCGGCCGCGCCATCCTTCATCGCCTGGGGCACCCGAGTGCCATCGACGGGTCGGTGACCGCCGACGTCGGACTGCATCTGGGATTGCCGCACGCCGTCCGTCAGGCCAACGCGGGCGACCCCAACGCGGTGGCCATCTTTGCCGAGGCGGGGCACCGGTTGGTCCAGTCGTTCCTTGGCGTGATCGCCCTGGTCCACCCCGAGCAGATCATCCTGGCCGGGCCGTTGACGGCGGCTCGGCCCTTTGTCGATGCGATCAGGACGGGCCTGCGCGAGTTCACCCGGTCCACGCGGATCCCCGAGCCGGCGATCATCGTCGGCCGTACCGGCTATCTCCGTGCCACGGAGCTTACCGGGTTGGACAGATTCCTGTTTTCGCAGGTCGCCGACGGCCACGTCGCACCCCGGCCGGTGCCGGAAGCGATGACGCCCGGTCCGACAGCGTCCGGGGCCATGGACGTTCGGCAGGTCCCTGCGTCGCCGTATCTGGAAGACGCAGTCGGCCGCGGGATCGGCCGGCATTCAGGCTGACCTTCCTTCGAAGCGGTGGATACCTCTGCTAACCTCCGGTTGGAGCGGACGGATGAAGGGCGCTGGGCGCCAAGGTCAAGCATCGGAAATCGCCCGCCTGAAACGCGAACTCGCCCGCGTCCACATGGAGCAAGATATATTAGAGCGGATTCACGCTGACCGGAGACGGTACCCGACATTTTTGATGAATGCTTTTGCTTCATTGTAAAGCAGCACGCAGGTGGGACCCCAAGAGTTCTGATGCCATCAGTAGGTTACTGTGCCGATCTGTGCCGATCGGCGTCGAAACCTCGTGCTGATTCACACGCTGGTCATGCCAACCGTTTCCACTGCCGTCATGAGCCTGTTCTTGAATGGCTTCTCCCAGAGCCTGGAACCGGACGTCCAGGTGGTGCTCGTTCTCGATCAGGCCGGCTGGCACAGAGCGCGGACGCTGATCGTCCCGGACAACATCACGCTGGTGCCGCTCCCGCCCTACAGCCCTGAACTCAACCCCGCTGAGCGCGTCTGGCTGTACCTGCGCGAGCGCTTTCTGTCCCACCAGATCCTGGACGACTACGACGCCGTCGTCCAAGCCTGCTGCGACGCCTGGAGCGCTCTCACCGTTACGCCCGAACGCCTACGCTCCCTTACCAGCTATCCATGGCTCCCGTGTGTCAGTGCTTAAGGCTCGGCGGTATTACTCGCTGCGCTGGTCGGGGCGCAGATCGGCTTCGATCAGGTCCGACACATCCGTTACCGGGATGCCCTGCCGATCATTGAACGTACCCGCCTTCGGCCACGATACGCCGCGACCGATCGCGAAGGCGGCGCGGTACTTGCGCATCATGTTCTTCGGATCATTCGACAATTCTTCCATGAGGAAGGGCACGGTCCAGACGGAGCGCTTGAAGGGACGCCCCAGCGCCGCTTCCAGCTTGTCCGCGACCTCGCCGTAAGTGACGGTGTCGCCGGCCAGAAAAACGATCTCGTTGCGGATCGTCGGCTCGAAGAACACGATTTCAGCCGTCAGTACACCGATGTCGTCGGGGGTCGTCAGCGTCACGGCTGTGTCGAGACTGCCGAGCGCATGAACCTCGCTGTTTTCCAGATCGACGACACCGAAATCCGGCTCGAACAGATAGCTCATGAACATGCCGGTGGAGATGATGACCCACTCGGTCTTGTCCTGCGAGCGCAGCAGCTCGCGCACGTCGAGCTGAGCATCAAAAATGTCCTGCGGCCCACCACGGCCGATCGCCTCGAAGTCGACGCCGAACTGCCACGGGAAGTAGCGCGGAATGCCGGATTGCAGCGCCGCCTTGGCGAGCTTCATCGGTGTATTGATACCTGCCGCATAGCCTGCGCAGCCGATCACGGTGTCATAGCGCGAGAAGAGGGCCGCCAGCTCGTCGATCGTGTCATTCACCAGATCGCCAAGAACGATCTCGATCCCCGCTGCGCGGATTTCGGCGATGTCATACTGCTTTGACGGATCGCCAGACTCGACGGCGCTCTGCCGTAGTAGAACGCTGATCCTTGCGCCATCAATGTCCTTGGCGCGACGCGCCAGATTACGCAGGACCGGCATGCCGAGTTCGCCGGCACCCAGGACGAGGATGTTCCGTGACTTCACGGTGGAAGCTGTATCGTTCATCAGTCTAACTCGTTTCACCTTGGTTGCCTGTGTTATGGCAACTCTCGGAAAAGTACGAAAGATAGGTACATGCGTGATACTGCCGCCCGCTCTCTAAGCCAGGAAGACATTCTCCGTTATTCCCAGACGGTCTGCGATGGCCTCCGGGACGATGATGACGGGGTTCGCCGTGAGGTGTTGGCCCATGCCGGCAACCGCTGGTCTCTCGGCGTGATCCACACGCTCGGCGTCTATGGTCAACTGCGTCATGCGGACATCGGCCGGCGCATGCACGGGATTACCCAGCGGATGCTCACGCGAACTTTGCGCCATCTGGAGCGCGATGGCTTGGTGGTGCGTCATGATTTCGAGGAGGTGGTTCCTCACGTTGAATATGCCCTGTCCGACACGGGCCTGGAACTGCTCGTCAAGATGGTCCCCCTGTGGACTTGGATCGTCGAGAATGTTGATCGCTTCCGCAGGGCACGGGAGACGTTTGATCGGGACCACGCTGATGAGGAGCGCTGACTAGCGCATCGGTTGGCAAGCATTGGCTTTCCCAAAATGCCATCCCAATCGGGAAGAATGTCGAGACTCTGTATCAACGTGTGCGAGCCTTTTTGATCGATAAGCGAACCGCCTGATGTTCAAGCCGTTATGTCCGCATGACAGGGGTGACGCCATAGATACCGTGGCGTTTGTGAAGCGGCAAAGCGGGTTGGAGGCCAGACCGGCCGCTCCGGGTCAAGGCGGGCGCTGACGCGCCCCCGCCTACGGCGGCTGCGGCCTTGACCCGCGCCGTCCGGCCCGGCGATGGCTTGGCATGGGTCGGTCGGGGCGACCGACCGCTGGGGCTCAGGCGGTCGTCTCCTGAGGTGGTGAGGGCGACCAGGTGCGCCGCTGTTTGGCGACAGTCCAGACGGCGACCATCAGCTTGCGCATCGCGGCGATCAGCGCGACCTTGCCCGGCTTCCCGCGGGCACGCAGGCCATCGTAGAAGGCGCGTAGCCAGGGACTGGCGTGCACCGCGTGAAGTGTTGGCATCCACAGCGCCCGCCGCAAGGCTGCCTTGCCGATCGGCGACAGCCCCGCCCGCTTCGGCGTTTGTTTGCCGGAGTGCTTGAGGGCCGGAACGAGGCCGATGTAGGAGGCCAAAGCATCCGGCGAGCGGAACCGCCCGGGATCGTCGAGCTCGGCCACCAAACGCGCCGCCGTTGTCGTGCCAATTCCTTCGATGGAGGTCAGCAGACGACCGATCTGATGATCGTCGAGCAACGTCTCGATCATCGCGTCGATGGCGAGAAGCCGGGTGCGCCAGAGCGCCAGATCCTCGCAGGCATGCCGGATCCGCACGCGATAGACATCGCCGCTCTGGGCGGCCACGGTCTGCTTGGCGGCGGCGATGAGCTGGCGCGCCAACGGGTCGCCAACGAGGTGCCGCGGTCCGTGGCGCAGCTTGGCCAGACGCCGGGGCGTGGCAGCGGCGACGTCCGTCGCGGTTGGGAACGCTTTCAGGATCGTCAGGGCGAGCGCCGTGTCCAGCAGGGCGACATGGTGCTTGAACTCGGGGAAGGTGAGGTCCAGCAGGCGATGGAGTTGCCGCACGCGGTCGCCGCAGTCCTGGACGAGGCGGTCGCGATGACGGACCAGTTCGCGCAGCTGCTCGGTGGCGTGATCCGGCAAGGTCGCCGGCAGTGGCCGCTTCTGCTGGCCGAGGCGGGCGAGCCCCAGGGCGTCGAGCGCGTCGGTCTTGGTGCGCATCAGCGCTTCCTGCTGGAAGCGGGCGGACTGCAGCGGGTTGAGGACGGCCACCGGAAGGCCGCGGGTAACCAGCGCGGCGGCGAGGTTCTTCCAATAGTGTCCGGTGGCTTCCAGCACGACGAGTTGGACCGGTGCGAGCCGCTCAAGCTCGGCGAACAGGGCGGCGTGTCCCGCTTGGTCGGCGGCGAAACGGAATGGCTTGCACACGGTCGAGCCTTGATCGTTCACCGCGGCGGCGGCATGGACTTCCGCGCCGATGTCGATGCCCACGAAGGTCATGGCGTCCCTCCTGTCATTACGGGCCGCGAAGAGCCTCGGAGCCGTTGCCGGCACCTGTCCTTGTGAATGCGGCGCCACCGGCCAGTCGATGCCGATGCGTCGTGATACCGTGCAGGCCCCGGGGCAACGGACGAGGGTGCCAATCTATGGCGCGGGGCCGAACCCCGGAACGGGCGACGACACCCCTCTTCCGAACCCAGCCCTCTCAACCGCGGATGATCGGCATCGGCAGCCGGAAGGGCGGACACAGAACATACAAGAACGGGCGAAAATATACGCCAAGTGAACAGAGCAAGAACATAGGGTTTTCACGGGGCGCTACGGTCCCCTTCTGGAGCTGCTGCAGCCCCATCGCGCGCGCGTTTCACGATGCCGGCCACGGTGTTCTTGCTGAGTCCCAGCTCCCGGCCAATCAGGCGATAGCTGCGCCCCACGGCGGCCAATGCCAGCACCTTAAGCGCCAGCCGATCTGATTTCGGCCGTTGTCCGGGTTGGCGGCCGAGCTTCTTGCCACGGGCCTTGGCTGCGGCAAGGCCGGATCGAACCCGTTCGCGCAACAGATCGCGTTCGAACTCGGCGATGCCGGCCAGCACGGTCGCCATCATGCGTCCGGCAGCGCTCGACAAATCGAAGGTCATGCCGCTCAGCGCGATCATCGAAACCCGTCGTGCTTCCAGATCACGCAGAGTCTCCAACAGATCGAGGGTGCTGCGGCCCCAGCGCGACAACTCGGTTACCAGCACGACATCGATGTGCCGAGCCTGGGCGAGCGCCATCACCTTCCGGCGCTCGACGCGGTCGAGCTTGACCCCCGAGCCGGTCTCCTTGAAGACGCCCACCACCTCGTAGCCGGCGCGGGTGGCGAAGGAGAGGAGGTCGCGCTCCTGGCGTGCGCAGGACTGATCGGCGGTGGAAACCCGGCAGTAAAGGGCGGCGCGCTGTCCCAATTGAACCCTCCCGGCGGGATGGCCCTGAGAGCCCTATCCCGGCTAGGGTCGCTACAAGCCAAAACAGACTGTACTCCAACTGGGACAGCTCCTTCCATGCCGCGCCGCCGCGTCCTCACCGACGCCCAGACCACCGCCCTGTTCGCCCTGCCCACGGCCGAGCCGGACCTGATCCGCCATTACACCCTCGGCCCTGACGACATGGCGGTCATCGCCCGGCGCCGTCGGCCACACAACCGCCTTGGCTTCGCCCTCCAGCTCTGTGCCCTGCGTTATCCTGGCCGGCTGATCCGGCCTAGCGAACTGATCCCATCGGCGATTGTCGCATTCCTGGCGGGCCAGCTCGACGTAGAGCCGGACGCCCTTGCCGACTACGCAATCCGCGCGCCGACCCGCTACGATCAGTTGGACGCGCTGTGCGAAGCTTTCGGCTTCCGCACCTTCACCCAACCCGACCATCGGGAACTCTCGGCATGGCTGGTGCCGATCGCCCTGGCGACGGTCAGCGCGATCATGGTCGCCGAGGCGCTGATGGCCGAGTTGCGGCGGCGACGCATTGCCGCCCCGGGAACCACTACGATTGAGCGCATGGTGGCCACCGCCCTTCTGCAGGCAGAACGCCACGCCGCCGCCAAGCTGAACTCCATCCTGTCTCCAGAACGCCGCTCGGCATTGGACATGTTGCTGGAGAACCATCCGGGAACCGCGGTCAGCTCCCTGACCTGGGTCCGCCAGCCGCCCGGCACGCCCGGTCATCGGTCCATGGCGCGCCTGGTCGATCAGCTCCGGCATCTCCGGCAGGTGGAGATCGACCCTGCGGCGACCGATGGCGTTCATGCCGACCGGATCCGGCAGCTCGCTCGCGAAGGAAGTCGCCTGACCGCCCAGCACCTCCGGGCCCTCGGGCCGCTCCGCCGCCACGCCGTCTTGGTGGTGACGGTGCTGGACACGATCACCCGTCTCACCGACGAAGCCATCCGCCTCTTCGACCGCTTGATCGGTCGGATGTTCCGGCGGGCCGAGCGGCGCGCTTCGGCTGAACTCCAGAACAACGCCCGCTCCATGAACGAAAAGGTGCGCTTGCTGGCCAAGCTCGGCGATGCCCTGATCGAAGCCAGGAAAACTGGTATCGACGCGTTCGCCGCGATGGACAAGGTGATCCCCTGGGACCGGTTCGCCGAGGTCGTCGCGGACGCCAAGGGGATGAGCAAGGACGATGGTCCAGACTACCTCGCTCTCGCCGAAACGAACCATGCCCTGTTGCGGCGGGTCGGACCGCTGTTCCTGGACGCCTTGGAATTCCAGGGCATCGCCGCCGTGGCCGGACTGCTTCGCGCGGTCGCGGCACTGCGCACTTTCTATACTGGCAGTCGGCGAACCCTGCCGAAGGGCATCCCGACCGATTTCATCCGACGGAGTTGGCGGGCTGCCGTTCTCCGAGACGGCGCGATCGACGGACGGGCCTACGAGCTGTGCCTGTTCGCGGAGCTTCGGGACCGGCTGCGCGCCGGCGATGTCTGGGTGGTCGGTAGCCGGCAGTACCGGGCGGTGGAGGACCAGATCATCCCGAGGCCCCTGTTCACCGCCATGCAGGCGGCCGGGCCGCTGCCGGTGGCGGTGTCGACCGACGCCACGCGCTACCTTCAGGACCGGAAAGAGATGCTGGAAGCGCGGCTGCGCGAAGTCTGCGACAAGGCCGCCTAGGACCAGCTTGTGGATGTGCGCCTCAGCGGCGACACCCTCAAGATCTCCCCACTGCAAGCGACGACGCCGGAAGACGCGGAACGACTGACCGACCGGGCCTATGCGTTGCTGCCGCGGGTGCGGATCACCGATCTTCTCGACGAGGTCGCCGAGTGGACCGGCGCCGCCGACTGCTTCAGCCATCTGGGCACCGGCCTGCCGGCCGAGGACCGCCGCGTCATCCTGACCGCCGTGTTGGCCGACGCCACCAATCTTGGACTGACCCGCATGGCCGAGGCGTGCAGCGTCGCCAGCTACAAGCGGCTGGTCTGGACGGCGGGGTGGCATATCAGCGAGGACGCCTACGGCCGGGCCCTGGGCCGGATCGTGGCGGCCCAGCAGGCGCAACCCATGGCCGCCCACTTCGGCAGCGGAACGGCCTCCAGTTCTGATGGCCAGCACTTCCCGCTCGGCGGGCGGGGCGAGGTGACCGGCGCCGTCAACCCGCACAAGGGCTCCGGCCCGGCGATCTCCTTCTACACCCACATCTCGGACCGTTACGCGCCCTACCACACCAAGTCGATCTCGGTGGCGGAGAGCGAGGCGGCCCACGTCATCGACGGACTGCTCTACCATGGCGCGGACATCGGGATCGCCATCCACCATGTCGATGGAGGCGGCGTTTCGGACCATGTCTTCGCGCTGTGCCATCTCCTTGGCTTCCGCTTTGCGCCGCGCATCCCCAACCTGCACGATCGGCGCCTTTACACCTTCGGCCCGGCGGCAACCTGGCCGACCCTGGAGCCGTTCATCGCCGGGCGGATCGACGAGGCACTGATCCAGGCGCACTGGGAAGACCTGCTGCGGTTGGCCACCTCGATCCGGACCGGCACCGTGCCCGCGTCGCTGATGCTGAAACGGCTCGGCTCCTACCCTCGGCAGAACGGATTGGCCTTGGCGCTTCGGGAGATCGGACGCATCGAGCGGACGGCTTTCAGCTTGGAGTGGCTGCAAAATCCGACACTTCGCCGCCAAGCCACGACCGAATTGAACAAGGGGGAGTCCCGCAACGCGCTCGCCCGCGCAGTCTGCTTCCACCGCCTTGGGCGCATCCGCGACCGGACGCCGGAGAGCCAGCAGCACCGCGCCGGCGGCCTCAATCTGGTCGTGGCCGCGATCATCCTTTGGAACACCGTCTACATGGGACGGGCCATCGATGCTCTGCGCGCCGGGGGTGAGCACATTTCCAACGAATCATTGAGCCATCTCGCGCCCCTCGGATGGCAACATATCAACCTGACCGGCGACTATCTCTGGAGTGCGGACCGGGTGCCGGACACGTCGGGATACCGCTCGCTGCGCGCTCCCATCGAACTCATAGCCGCCTGATGTTCCCGATTTGTCCGCTTAGCGTATATCGCCATTATAAACCAAAAACAGTAAAATATAGCTCTTCCAGTGTTTGTGTGCGACTCTCAACCATCGAGCGCGGAGGGGACGATGGGATCGATGCTGGAGGAGTTGGCGGCCATCCGGACCGTGGCGGAGATGACCGAAGCTTTCCGCGACGAGGCGCGGTGCCGCCGGCTGGTTGAGGCGATGGTGTGGCCGAACGGACGGCTCTGCCCCGCCTGCGGCTCGCGGCGCTCGATCACTCTGGCGGGGCGCGACATGGGACGACGGTCCCGGCCGGGGCTTTATCAGTGCTGCAATCCGGACTGCCGCTTCCAGTTCACCGTGACGACGCGAACCCCATTGCATGGAACGAAGCTGCCGTTGCGGACCTGGCTCATGGGGCTGTGGTTCATCCTGCAATCCGACAAGGGCATCTCGTCCATCCGTCTGGCCGAAGCACTCGGCGTCAGCCAGCCGACGGCTTGGCGGATGGGCCACGTCCTGCGGCTCCTGGTGTTGCGCGACCATCCGCTGGGCGGGACGGTGGAGATCGACGAATTCCATTTCGGCGCCAAGCCGCGCCGTGACCCCAACCCTCCCAAGCTGGGGCGCGGACGCAAGGGCCATCCCCGCACGACGAAGACGCCAGCACTCGCGGTCGTCCAGCGGCCAAGCGGTCGGGAGCCGGGGACATCGGCGGGCGAAGCCCGTGCCGCCGTGGTCGCCGATCTGTCGCTCGACGAGGCCGAGCGAGTTCTGGAAGCCGCTGTCGATCCTGACGCGCACCTGATGAGCGACGAATGGAAGGCGTTCGTCGCCATCGGCAGCGCGTTCGCTGCGCACGATACCGTTCGCCATTCTCAGCGCGAGTATGTTCGCGGCAGCGTGCATGCCAATTCGGCCGAGGGCTTCAACGATCGTGTTCGGCGCACGATCACCGGCGTCTTCCATCACATCAGCCCCGACCATGCTGACCTGTATTTCGGCGAGATCGGCTTCCGCTGGTCCCAGCGCACGGTGGCAGGTCAGGCCCAACGCCGGACCCGCAAGGGGCGGACGGTGATCCAAACCCTTTGGTCCCGTGTTCCCCCAGCCCTCCAGCTTCCGGCCGTCTTTCGTTACGCTGTCGGACGCCAACTCCGGCGAACCAAGGACGGCGGGATCAGCATCCGCTCGGCCGTAGCTGTCTTTGGTTGATAATGGCGGCGTATATTTTCGCCCGTTCTTGTATGTTCTGTGTCCGCCCTTCCGGCTGCCGATGCCGATCATCCGCGGTTGAGAGGGCTGGGTTCGGAAGAGGGGTGTCGTCGCCCGTTCCGGGGTTCGGCCCCGCGCCATAGATTGGCACCCTCGTCCGTTGCCCCGGGGCCTGCACGGTATCACGACGCATCGGCATCGACTGGCCGGTGGCGCCGCATTCACAAGGACAGGTGCCGGCAACGGCTCCGAGGCTCTTCGCGGCCCGTAATGACAGGAGGGACGCCATGACCTTCGTGGGCATCGACATCGGCGCGGAAGTCCATGCCGCCGCCGCGGTGAACGATCAAGGCTCGACCGTGTGCAAGCCATTCCGTTTCGCCGCCGACCAAGCGGGACACGCCGCCCTGTTCGCCGAGCTTGAGCGGCTCGCACCGGTCCAACTCGTCGTGCTGGAAGCCACCGGACACTATTGGAAGAACCTCGCCGCCGCGCTGGTTACCCGCGGCCTTCCGGTGGCCGTCCTCAACCCGCTGCAGTCCGCCCGCTTCCAGCAGGAAGCGCTGATGCGCACCAAGACCGACGCGCTCGACGCCCTGGGGCTCGCCCGCCTCGGCCAGCAGAAGCGGCCACTGCCGGCGACCTTGCCGGATCACGCCACCGAGCAGCTGCGCGAACTGGTCCGTCATCGCGACCGCCTCGTCCAGGACTGCGGCGACCGCGTGCGGCAACTCCATCGCCTGCTGGACCTCACCTTCCCCGAGTTCAAGCACCATGTCGCCCTGCTGGACACGGCGCTCGCCCTGACGATCCTGAAAGCGTTCCCAACCGCGACGGACGTCGCCGCTGCCACGCCCCGGCGTCTGGCCAAGCTGCGCCACGGACCGCGGCACCTCGTTGGCGACCCGTTGGCGCGCCAGCTCATCGCCGCCGCCAAGCAGACCGTGGCCGCCCAGAGCGGCGATGTCTATCGCGTGCGGATCCGGCATGCCTGCGAGGATCTGGCGCTCTGGCGCACCCGGCTTCTCGCCATCGACGCGATGATCGAGACGTTGCTCGACGATCATCAGATCGGTCGTCTGCTGACCTCCATCGAAGGAATTGGCACGACAACGGCGGCGCGTTTGGTGGCCGAGCTCGACGATCCCGGGCGGTTCCGCTCGCCGGATGCTTTGGCCTCCTACATCGGCCTCGTTCCGGCCCTCAAGCACTCCGGCAAACAAACGCCGAAGCGGGCGGGGCTGTCGCCGATCGGCAAGGCAGCCTTGCGGCGGGCGCTGTGGATGCCAACACTTCACGCGGTGCACGCCAGTCCCTGGCTACGCGCCTTCTACGATGGCCTGCGTGCCCGCGGGAAGCCGGGCAAGGTCGCGCTGATCGCCGCGATGCGCAAGCTGATGGTCGCCGTCTGGACTGTCGCCAAACAGCGGCGCACCTGGTCGCCCTCACCACCTCAGGAGACGACCGCCTGAGCCCCAGCGGTCGGTCGCCCCGACCGACCCATGCCAAGCCATCGCCGGGCCGGACGGCGCGGGTCAAGGCCGCAGCCGCCGTAGGCGGGGGCGCGTCAGCGCCCGCCTTGACCCGGAGCGGCCGGTCTGGCCTCCAACCCGCTTTGCCGCTTCACAAACGCCACGGTATCTATGGCGTCACCCCACTTTGGGCAGGCACCACCCCGCCGAACTCTCTCAACGAGGATGGCCATGAACGATCCGAGCTACAGCAAGAACATGGACAGCGTGCTGACGCTGTCAGAGCTACGCTATGACCTCGCCACCGCTGTTTTGGCCATGGGCGATCTGTTCCACCTGATCGGCCGCACTGATCTCGCTAAGCAACTGGTCGGCGCACCACAGGGGCTGACCTACCTAGAACACGTCGATCCCGAGACGGTTGATCTCACGTCTCTGGAAGCTGCCCAAGCGATGGAGCGTCTCTACCGCGTCTGCTTCGAACCCAAGCTGGGCATCAAGTTGGGCGCGATCCACGACGACTTGCTAACGCTCGAAGGTCTCATAGGAGCCCTCCCCAGCCAGTTCCCCGGCGAGTCGGTCAATCTGCCCCGGATCAAGAAGCGTTTGGATCGCTTGCATAGCGCGGGCTCGGCGCGCCGCGCCCTAGCCCTCATGGCCCGTTCAATCGCTGAGGGGAACATCGGCGAGGAGTATCGGGCAGATTGGACACTGATCGTTGACGAGATCGCTGCGATCGCGCAGATGGACGAGCGCTCTGTGAGGAACAAGGTGGGTCCGGCAGGCCGCACGCCCCTGCGGTCTCTTCCCCACCCTTTCGGCATGAAGCGCCTCGTTCTAGTCGATGGCTTCGAAGCGTTCGGTTGGCTGATCGGCCGGCGCATGTTCCGGCCGGTCCCGCTTGACCCGGGCGCGTTCCAGAAGGCTGTCGCCAACCCGGTAGACCGCCACCACCTCGGTATGGTCCTCGGCATTCTCGGCTGGTCGAACATCGGCCCGACCAACTACCTCGCCAAGCGTCTCGGCTGGATGGTTGGCGAGGTAGACGGCTGGATCAAGCACGGCCCCACCAAGGAGGAAGCGAAGGCACGAAAGCTGGCGGTCCTGCTCGGCCTCGATCCTGATGCCTTGGCCGCCTCCGTCGTTCGGCTTGGACGCTGACGGTGGAGGGGACCGTGGCCTTCGATTTGTCCAAGCACGCTTCTGACCGGTCCCAGCAGCGAGCGATTCCGCCTGATGTGGTGGAGGTACTCTGGGAGTATGGCTCTGAGATGCGCCGGCGCGGCGGCGACGTTCTCTTCTTCGACAAGCCCGCGCGCCAGCGCCTATGCCGTGATCTGGGCTCACAGGCGCTCCGCCGCTGCGCCAAGGCGCTCGCCTGCTACGCCGTCGTCGATGACCACGGCCGGATCATCACCGTGGCGCACCGCCGCTTCCGCTTCAAGCGGCCCTAACGCGCCGCACGTTCCTCACCGTTCAATCCCGACAAGGAGCAACGCCGTCATGGAGACGACGAACACCCCCCGCATGTCTGCCCTCTTCCGCCAGCTCGCCGCCGTTGAGCAGCAGCTCTGGGAACACTTTGGTGTGAAAGACCAGGGCCAGTATGCCGCCCAGCTCGTCGCCCAGGCCCTAGGGGCACGCAAGCTGGCCAACGGGGTCAACAAGGGCTACGACCTCCACCATGAGGTCTACGGGCGGATCGAGGTGCGCTCACGTCGCTACCCGCTCGACGGCCGGCGCGAGGACCGCGCTCGAGTTCCCGTGGTGAAGGCCGGACATTTCGACCATTTCGTCCACCTAGTCTTCGACCAGACGTTCTCCGTAGTCGGCGCCTACATTTGCCCGCACGATCGGATCTGCGAACTGGCCGCAGCCAGCAAGAACCGCTGTGTCCGCTACGCCGACGGGTTGGCCTTGCGAGGCGCCATCGACATCACCGGGGCCGTGCGGCAGGCCCAGGCGGCAACCTGATCCACGTCAGGAGCAGGCCGGTAGGCGTGATCTGTCTCTGGAGGACATTGCGTCATAGGGGAGATAGCCTTCCCGCCCGTCAGCCAGCCGCACCTTGGCGGCCCAGCCGTAGCCGCAGGCCTTGTTACCGGCCAAGTTCACCAGGGTATCCCCTGGAAGGCGCGCAATCACGGTCTGACGATCCGCTTCAAAGACCGGAGATCCTCCGAGCACGACCATAACCTGCAATCCGCGGCGTCGGCTCTGTGCAGGTTTGGTCGGAGCATCGCCATTCGTGGGAGCATCGACGGATTGCACGTTTGTCGGCGTGCCCGGCGTACCGCCCGGACGATCGAGGCAATAATCGGTCAGCCGTTGATGGTCACGTGAGGACAGGGAGGTAAGCGAAACCAGACCCACACGCCCATCGGAGAGACGGATGCCCACCGGCTTGTCCGCAGGAAGGCCGCAGAACTGTCCGTCGGCGAGCGGGACAAGCTTGCCGCCGGCCAGCTTGGCCAACTCCTCGCTACCGTCGAGTGAACGGACGGTAGCGCCGCCGGCCGCCGTCATGACCTGCCGGGTGCGCCGAACATGAGTGTCGCTTGAGGGGGAGGAATCCGACCCAGAAACCAGAAAATAACCAAGCCCAAGAATGACAAGCACACCGGCGGCAATGGCTCCTGGGATCAGTGAGGCGCGGGGTCCCCCTGCAGCTGGCGATGCCGTGTTGTGCACCACGACGAATGGTCCGGTATTCGTCCACGAACGCGTCCGAGCATTCCCGCCACGCGGCGCCCCGAAGACAGATGCCGGTTGAGGCTGGGCAGCAGGTTGGGCGCGCCGCGGCGTCGACGGCTTGGTAAGCGGCGGAGGAGGCGCAGCGCGTTGCCGTGACTTCTCCGCAGCGCGTTCCTGTTCCCGCGCGCAATAAGCGCAGCTGTCGCCGATGAATTGATGCTCTGGGTTCGTGGAGCACGTCTTCACCTGGCCGGTGAGCGCATCGAGCAAATCTCGCCATTCGACCATGTTGGGCCGGTCGGCTGGCCGCTTGGTGAAGGCTCGGTCGAAGGCCGCTTGAAGCGCCGGCGGAAACCCTCGGTGTATGCTCTGGACGGTGGGCACCTTCCTTGGCTCGGGACGGTCGTTCCGATACGGGTAGATCCCTGCGACGATGGCTCCAGCAATGTCGGTTGGATCGCTCTCACGCGCTGCGGGGCCCGGCCTGCCCTGGAACGGGTGGATGCCCTCGTTCAGGAGCTGGAACGCGATGACCGCGAAAGCGAAGGCGTCCTGTTCTATACCGAGCCGTCCGGGAGTCGATGAGTGTCCTTCCGGCGCGAGATATTCGATGGTGAACATCTCAGCGGGGTAGACATCGGCACGGCTGCGGATCGAGAACCCGTCGCAGTCGATCAAGCCGATGAACCCGCTATCTCGGTATACCAGCACGTTGGGCGGCTTCAGATCGATGATGCTGTGGCCGGCGGCATGCACGTCGGCAGCAACTGATGCAAGGTTGCGCGCCACGAAAAGGCGGAAGCCAAGGTCGTCGCGATGGCCGGCCTGGCTGCGTGCTGCGCGAGTGAGGATTTCTTCGAGTGTTGTTGCGCTCGACAGGTCGACGCGGCGCATGCGGTAGCCAAGGAACCGCCCGGAGCCGTCCCTGACCAGAGCGTTGGGCCACGCCAGTTCCACCACATCGGTGCCGTTGTGCTGGACGACGGCCTGCTGCGGTGGCGCCGCGAGCATTGCCGCGACTTTGCCAGCGAGACCGTCGTCGGGTTTGTGGTAGAGCTTGACCACATGACGGTCATCGCCGACGACGCGGCGGACGCTTCCGGCGCCGCCGGCGCCAATCTGGCCCGACTCCACCGTGATCGGCTTTCGCTGAGCGCCTGATCCGTCGTGGAGAAACAGCTGCATCAGTACCTCCGTGCCCAGACCAGCGTCTTGTCGTCCGGGTTGTGCGTCGCCTTTTCCGAGGCCAGGGACGCCGCCAGCGCCTTTGCTCCGTCAGCATGGTTGACGCGGCGAAGGTGCCGATCCACCGCTTCACAGAAGCCAGCTTTCGGGCTTCCGTCTGCGTGAAGGGCGAAGCCGGCCGCACCGTCGGTCATGAGCAGGATGCTGGTCACGCCCCTCAGCGGGGTTATGCGCAGATGGTCTGCCCAGCAGCTCTGGGTAACGAAGAACGTCTCGTTTGCGTATTCACCGTTTTCCGGCGCCGATACGGACGCGCCCTCCCAGCTCGCCGCGCCGTCCTCAGCGAGGCTGACACTGGCAACTGCTGCACCATCTCCGATATGGAGCACGAATCCATCGCCCTGAGGGAGCAGGACGGCCGCAACGACTGTTGTGTGATAGTCCGAAAGGGGGAGACCAGCCCGAACCGCTGCTTCCTCCAGGCACTGCCGCGCGTCGCGCACGGCAGCGGTCGCCGAGACTACCAGCGGCACGCTGGCGGTACTGCTCACCGCGCGCAGGTTATCCAGCAGGGCTCGCACCATGAGACCAGCCCCCACTTCGGCTGAGGCCGCGCTGCCAGCACCATCGCAGACCACAACGATTAGCGCGCCATCCACGACGTCGAAAGCGTAGGCGTCTTGGTTCGGGAGTTCGGCGCGGACATGCGACGGCCCGACCACGGAGGCACCAACAACGCGCCAAGGCGCTATATCCGCTCCGGAGACGCGATGGGCTCGTGCAGCGCTGGTCATTCCGGTCAGGTCTCGATGGTGATCATGCGGGGAGCCTCGATCTGCATCTTGGTGCCCGCAGCGGCTTGGCTCGCACTGCTGACGCTCGCCGAAAGCCAGACGAACAGTTCGCGGAAGGCGAGCCCGTGCAGCCGCAGCACCCCTTTTCCTGGCGCGTTGAAGGCAGCGAGCTTCTCCGTGCTGGCGCCCTCGACGGCTAGAGGGAACACGATGGCTTTCTTGTCGACCGCCGCCGTTCGCATCTCCTCCGCAGCATCCTCCCAATCCGCATCAGTCGGTTCGCCATCCGACACGATCAGCACCCACGGGCGGGTGTACGGAATGCCCATGTTCCGGAGACTGGCTTTGTAACTCTCCAACTCGGAGAGCGCCAGGCGGGCGCCAGCTCCGAGCGGGGTCGAACCGTTCGCGTAAATGGTTGGGGCATGGAAGTGCATGGCGTCGGTCCAGGGCGTCATCACCTGGGCCAGGTTGTCGCGGCCGATGCAGACGATGCTGACGGCAACACGATTCCGTGCCACCGGGTCCGCCTTCAAGGCTTCCTCAAACGCCATCAGTCCGTCGTTCAGCGATTGAATGCGTTTGCCGTCCATAGAGGAGGAGGCATCCAGGACGAGGATGCAAGGGGTACGCTGGGACGTATTCTCTTCGAGCTGGGCCTCAAGTCCGGGGATACCGTTCATGCCATTTCTCCAGGATGTGCGCAGTCCAAGAACCAAGGTCCGGCGCAGGTTGGAGAGACCATAGCTTGGGCGGCTTTTCGGGCGCGCCTCCAAAAGACGATGAAATTCGTCGCTTTTCTCTGGTGCTCCGGTCACGAGCGACGAAGTGCGGGTGTGTCGTCCGAACGCGACGCCGGCGGTTAGGGCGGCCGGTGGCGCCCCTCCCACCATCGTCAGACAGGGACGGAGAAGACACGCCCCCTTACGGGGGCGCTCTTCATGGGTTTAGGTTGGTGTTGTTCGATGTCAGATGGATCATCTGTAAACGTGGGTGTTCTGCTTGACCACGGACACGGCCTTTGCCAGCAGCTCCGCCCCAGCGTTATGGGGTAGGGTTATTGCTGCTGGCGGAAGTCGCCGGCCGGAGCACCTTCAGCACATGATCGGGCGGGAACCCGACAATGTCGAACCCTTCGAAGCCAATGGCGACGCAGGTATCCGTTTCACGCTCGACCTCCACCACCTCCATGTAGAGGCAGTCGAAGGCCGGGTGGTTGTGGCGAGGATCCGCATAGGGGTCCCCTTCGAGGTCGACGAAATCGCCGACTTGCACATCGCTGCTGGCGACAAGAACGAGGTTCGTCATGGATTGCCTCCTTATAAGCTACTGGGGAGGCACACATCCACTGCGGGGAGGCATGCCTCCCCAGGTAGGGTGGTTGAGATCAGAGAACTGCAGTCCAGCCTTGCAGTCGGCAGACGGCCGAGAACGCAAGAATGGCCGCATTGTCCCCGCTGTAAGTCCCGACCAAGTCGCTCTCCGCTTCGGGATCGGCGAGGTTGATCAGGTCAAAGGTCTTGGTGGCGCAAACGCCGCCGTTTACCTCGGACACCCGGTAGAACGTCCGGCGGTCCTCGGAGGCGATGATCAGCGCTTTGCTGGCGGTCAACACGATGCCTGCCGGGGTTGGCCCACAGCAGTACCTGTTGACGAAGCCGGCCACCATCGTATGGTTTTGCCAAAGGTCCTCAACCCGGCTGGGCTGAGATCGCGGCCCGAACTCCAGGCCGAAGTGCTCTGCCAGTTCCCGGACCGACTGATGGGCACCACAGACTTCCGTGTCCGTGTGCTTCAGGATGCAGCTGAACCAGAAACTGTCTTCCGACACATTGAGGCAGTCGCACTCGGTGGAGACGTCGTCGTCGTCGATCTCGCTGGGCTCTTCATCGCAGTCCTCGGCGTCCTCGTCAGACGGCGCGGGTTCGGTGTTGAGCCAAACGGCATCGTAATCGAACTTCTTCACGCGGAGCAGATCGTGCTCCTTGACCAAGCCGGCCAACCTGATGATCTCGCGGGCCTTGGCTTCGTCGATGCTGAAAACAACCACCGCAGGAATGGTTGAGTACTCGCTCGAGGCGCTGCACTCGGCGGTGTAGGTCTTGGGATCAGCCATGATGTGAACTCCTGTCGTGAAAACGCTGGCAGAAGACACACCACCCCTGAGGGGAAGGAGGCCTTCCCCAGCGGGTTTGGTCTGAGCAAGATGAGGGTGTCGCGCTCGGCTGCAGTCCGCCGGGCAGGACGTATCCGCAGGGCCGAACCCTGCGGTTTGGTGTGGCAGGGACCAAGCCCGAAACCACAACGAGGCCCGAAGACCAAGGCTGCTTCGCCCAGATGGGCCAGGACCAAAGCTTGTCCTGCCAGCTCAGCGCCGGATCGAGCGACCAGGCGAACCTCGCCGCTCGACGAGCCGCCGCGTCATGCAGACGGCCCACTGTGATGCACGGGGCATCAGAAGTGCACTCACTCTAATGGAGCCAGCGCCAGCGTTCAAGATGGACGCCGGACACGATGCAGGTGCCGCCACCGACTGCCAAGAGCACGGTCACGCAATCACCGAAGGAAGCCACGCGGCAAGACCGCGGTCCCGCACATCGCGAGCCGCCTGGAGCTCCCCAGCTGTCTCCCAGCGTGCCCGCGTGAGCACGGCGCCGGCGAACTCACCCTCCGCAGCATGACGAAGCAGAGGCCCAACCCCGCGCTCGTTCACCACCCGCAGCCCGACACTCCCAGGGGGGATGTGCGCCACTTCCTCGCCAGTGAGCCTCCTGGAGGCGACGTGTTCCATCCAGGCGTGACGCAGCATGAGGATCGCTTGCAGGGGGCACCAGCCGCCGCCATACGATCACGGAGCACCCGGTAGGAACGCCCGCGCTGGGGGCGACCACGATTAGACAGGAGATCGTCGGCCAAGTCCCGGTAGGACAGTCGCCAGAGGAGCCACTCGTAGAAGGGAATGGCGCTGGGAGGGCTCCGATCGCAGCCTGGGGCCGGCGCCGTGCGGAGGTCAACCTCGTCGACCATGTCGGGCGGATCGGCTTTCACCTCCTCCCATTGCTCTAGGATCACACGTTCGGCCTCTGCGGCGGAGACGCGGAACCACTCCGTGAACCGGGTCAGGTCCGTCGCATGGTCTGATAGGGCCACATGGACAGCCGCCTCTCTCCGCACTCCACCTGGAACAGCACCGCCAATCTCTCGGGATTTCCCGTCTGTAGGTCGGCGCACCGGATCGCTGGATCGACGCTGTGGCCGACCTTAGCAGGCCCGGCCGCCGAGTGCCCTACCACGTAGACAAACACGGTCCCCTCCACCGCGCCTCCCCACAATACCGTGCAAGCGAGCACCGGTCGATGAGGGCCCGATGGGCCGCGGCTGGGTGGGCTGCTCATTAGCCCCTGATCAAGGTCCTGGCTCCGCGGCGCGTGGGTGACTCAATTACCTCAACGGACCCGCAAGCTGCGCGCTGGCACGAACCAACGTCCAGGCACAGAAAAGGCCGGAAACCTAAAGGCTCCGGCCAAGGATGGCATCCTGGTGAGCTGCACTCAGTGCAGCGAGGTCGTCGGTTTTGGGAACGGATTCGGCACTGTGCCCTCGGGGTAGTAGGTCTTGGCTTCGGCGATGATCTGGCGCGTCGTGCCATCGGTCGTCACGGTCATCAGGATGTCGTACAGGTCCTCCTTCGACATCGGCTGTGAGCCCTCGCGCACCTCGATCTTGTTGTGGTCCTTGTTCCACTCGGACACCGATTTGCCGTCAGCCGGGTTCCAGACCCGGCCCACGGCGTCGACGATCTCCACCTTCGTGAGCCCGTCGGCCGCCTCGGTCAGCAGCGTCTCAATGAGGGCGGCCAACCGGACCGGGTCTTCCTGACCCATCGCCTCCTGATAGGCGGCCAGCGCCTTTTCGTAGACGGCAAAGGCCAGCGGCTTCTGACCCTCGGGGCCCGGGACTGTCACGGTGTCGCCCAGAAACTTTCCCAATCGCTCCATCGCCTTCGCCGCTCCTGGCCAGTCCATCTTCACCAGGTCGAGTATCTCCTTGACGCCCTCAGAGGCATCACCGCCGGTCGCTTTCCGGAACTCCTTGAGCATGTCGTCGTCTTTAGTCACAATAGGTTGCCCCGATGCGCCCGCGCGCTGCCCATGGTTGCTGCCTAGTCTAGAATTCGCAAATATGAGCGTCTGGCCGCAACCATACACCCGGAGCCTGAAATCGGCGAGCGGGGAATCGTTACAGCCGGGTAAAATCCTTGCAAATCCTTAGGCGCCAAAGCAGCCAAGGTCATTAAGCACAAGCCACTCAGACCGGACAAGGAGATATCTGCGAGAACGGTTGCCGGTGCGACCGACCGAACAAGATGTGCGCCGCAGCGCTCACTCAGGAGGGGCCGTGCAGTGCCGTCCGTTGGTTGCCTTGAACGCGACGCACCAGCAGCTCCCTCAACCGTGCCTGAGAGCAGCCGGCTGTCACAAACTCGATAGCGGTCACCTGTCCCGCGTCGAAGGCCAGCCCTAATAGCGCGCAGTCTGCGATCTTCTGATCGGTGTCCAGAGAGACCGTAACGACGCCTGACTGCTGCGCGATCCGCAGGCCGAAGCCGCAAAGGCCAAGCACACCGATAACCAGCATTGTTTTCTGAACCACGCGTCGAATACGTGGGGAGTGGTCGAACAAGCCTATCACACACTCCTCCTACCCCAGCACCCATCGACTGAAGCCAAGGGCCGTGTTTGGCCCCTCCCCGCCTTTCGGCATCATGCCGCCTGCGTCGCTTGGGCCTCAGTGCGGCGCCAGTGATCAGCCCAGAGCTCGACTACCGCTGCCGGCTTCAACAGTGCCACACGCGCCCAGGCGACGCCATAGAGCGTCGGCATCCGGACGTAACCGTGAGCGGCCACATCCCGGCCGACGAACCTTGGGTCTGTCGTGAAGTTCAGGATGGTCCCGTAGACCGACAGCTGCACAATGTCCGAGAGGAACACCCGTGGCAGCCGCCGCGTCTTCGTGTCCACAGGCACCAAAAGTCCCGCGTCCGACAGGAACACCTGATCGGGTCGTCCGAGGAGGGGCACTGGCAGGTTGGTGCGGACCTCCTCCTCCGACAGGACCAGACGACCACGGGCTAACTCCGCCGGCATGTTCTCACGGCGGAGCCAGAGAAGGCGGTCCGCTTCCTCACGCTCCCGCACCCGGTTTCGTATCTTGCCAATCTCAAGACGTTCCATAGCGGCTGTCCTTTCCAGGGGGGGCCTATCCAGGGGGCGTTAGCCTGCTGTGAGGAAGCGGCGAACCTCGGCGTCGAAGCGTTCGTGTTCAGCGATGCCGGCCTGACGGCGCGCCTCATTGGTGAGGGCAGGAGGAGGACCGCCGCAGGCACTCTTGGCCAGCTTTGTCGCGGACACCGCCCGCAGTCGTCCCCACCGCTGCACCGCAGGGCCATTCTCCAACGACGAAATCGCCTTCATCGGGTGCCGAAGGAACTCTTCGAAGGTCAGGCCCACCTCGTGGAAGCGGCACGCGACGAACAGATCGCCATAAAGCTCCAACTCTGCGTCCAGCATGCCTGCCTCCTAAGGTGTGCGTTGCCTGTCCAGGGGGCGCGCGGCCGTCCGCTCACCCTCTGTCTTCAGCCTACAGATTTTTCCGGAAACGCAAGTCCTTGCCTCGCGCCGCTCAGAGCTCCGGGAGTGCGGCCTCCCATGCAGCCCGCCGCTGTCGCGCTTCGTCCTCAACCCGATGGTAGTTCGCTCCGAGTAGGGCCAACTTCGCCAGCATGCTGCCGCGTGATCGCAGAGGGCCGAAATCCTGTTCCAGTCCACTGATGAGGGCCTTTTCCCAAACCGGCGCATCAGGAAAAGAAGCCATCGGGTATTGCGCTGCCTTGCCCCGCGGCACGTTCTCGTCCAGCCGTCGGCGGTTCGTCTTTCCTCCGAAGAACGTGACTTTCACCCACCGGATCGTGGCCGCCACTGCGCGGCGCTCCACGCGTGCCAAGTAACGATTGTGTTGGGATGGCGGCTCTACCGCGCGGACACGCTCACATTCCATGTAGAAGCGCGTGGCTAATGCCCGAGCTTCGGCTTCCACCACATCTCCCTCGGACTGCAAGAGAGCCCTCAATAGGTCCGCAAAGTTCGCTCCGGTCCGCTCCCGCAGTGCTTTGATCTCATCTTCAAGGGTCATTTTTCCTCAGGGGGTCGGTGCCAATATCTAACCATTGGCACCGCCTCACCCCCCCGTGCCAATGGGCGAAATCGCCCTACTAGACGCAAACTGGTGGGGCATCAGTGCCAATATTGATTGGCACCGGCATGGGTACCGGTGCCAATGGATTGATTATTGCCCCAGCTTCTGACCATTGCAAGACGGATCAGTGCCAATAGAGATTGGCACCGGTGTGGGTACCGGTGCCAATGGGCGAGGTCACTCCATCAAACCTTAAATGGTAGGGAGTCAGTGCCAATGATGGTTGGCACCAACGTAGGTGCCGGTGCCAATGCAAAGTCCATTGACCCTATTTCTCACCATTGCGGGTGGAGCAGTGCCAATAATGATTGGCACCGGTATGGGTACCGGTGCCAATGGCAACATCTGCTCAACCTGCAGGTTCGCCTGCCTTCTCGCTAGATTCTCCAATTTCTACGGCATCGGTGCCAATGACGATTGGCACCGATGCCACTCCAATGCCAATGGACTTCTGTACTTGCATCGCTTCGCGTGACTTTGGAACACTCCGCCCTGCCCTTCAGCGCCGCGTGCTCCTCCGATTGCCACCGCCAAACAGCCGGCCGGGAGGAATGATAGCGGCAGCTTTACCCTCGGCTGCCGCCAGTGTACCGCCAGAGCACCGCCAGAGACTCCTTGCACCCAGCACCCGAGAAAGACGTCGATTTCCGTCGTCTTTCGGCGGCGCGCCGAGCGCTTCGAAGTTGCTAGCATGGCTCATAGGTTCCTGCAGTGAACCGCCAGAGCAACTTCCGGGAATGTGCCGCCATGTTCGCCATCGGGCTCGACATTGGGTATTCGAACCTCAAACTCGCCTTCGGAAAGGTGTCGGACAACGTACTGGCCAAGCCTGCCGTCACACGGGTGTTGCCCGCCGGCGCTGGCCGCCTGTCAGACCTCCCATTGCGGATGGGAAAGGCAGACGGTGACACCGACGCTCTTGTCGTGAACGTCAACGGTGAAAAGTGGGCTGCAGGTGTGGATCAGGCTCGGCTTGAGACCTCGGTTCGCGAGTTGCACGCCGACTACCCCGCCTCCGATGCCTACCGCGCACTGTTCCACGCTGCCCTCCTCATGGGCGAGCACGACACGGTGGACCAGCTTATTACCGGCCTGCCGGTCTCCCAGTTTCTCGACAAGGATCTCCGGGCACGCCTTTCAGACCGCCTGACCGGCGAGCATCAGGTCACCGCCGGCCGGACGATCACAGTGAAGAACACGCTGGTCGTTCCTCAGCCCTTCGGCGCTTACCTGGACCTGCTGAACACGGTCGAGGACGCCGCGGAGCTTGAAGAGTCACGGATCATGGTGATCGATCCCGGCTTCTTCTCGGTGGATTGGATCGCCATCGAGGAGGGCGAGATCCGCAAGGCCAGCAGCGGCACCTCCAAGCGGGCGATGTCGGTTCTGATCGAGACGGCAAACGGCCTCATCCAGGAGGACCATGGAGGCAGCGCCGGCATGGATCGGCTGGAGCAGGCGGTACGTCAGGGCAAGACCTCGGTCCCGGTGTTCGGCACCCCGGTCGAGCTGGCGCAGTACATGGATAAAGCGGCACAGCGTGTTGCAGTCGAGGCCCTGAAGGAAATGAAGCAGCAGCTCCGCGCCAACGATCGCGCGGTAGACATCGTGCTGATCGTCGGCGGCGGTGCCCTGGCCTATGAAGCGGCGGCCCGCGACCTCTTCCCCAAGAGCCGGGTCGTGCTGCCCCAAGATCCGGTCCTGGCGAACGTCCGCGGCTTCTGGAGCGCAGCTGTCCAATGAGAGTCGTCCTGGTCATCACACGCGCCTGCGCCGAGCTAAGCGAGGAGCTAGAGCGTCTGCCGTCCAGAGACCGCGCTGAGTTTATCCGTGGTCTTGCAATGCAGGGGCTTTATCGCAGACGCGAGATCAACGCGGGCCTAGTGGGTGCGGCGGTTCCTGCCGCCCCGATGCCGATCGCGGTATCGACAGCGACACCAGACCCGAAGCTGGGACGCCTGAGGCGCAAGGCTCTGAAGAGCTTGGAAAGCGCCTGATGAGAGGAAGCGGGGTCAATTACTGCAGCCATTGAATTACGACGCGGTTTCGCACCGGCGCCGGGCAGGCTGTTTCGTCCAGCGGCCAGCGGTGAGAGCGCTCAGGACGCCTAAGGAGAAGTTCATGCCTCGTCGGGTGTCCTCCCAGCATAGGATCTCGACCCATAAAGGGCCTCTTCTGGATGGGAGCGTTGTGGTTCAACGCCCTAGAAGAGGGCTTTGAGCTGAGCGACGGTCAGTTCTGGGTGACGGTGGAGCAGCTTGGGCGGCTTGAGCCGCACCTTCCGCGTGATACCCTCGGCAAGCCACGCATGGATGATCGTGGTGTGATCAGCGGACTCCTCCGTGTGCTGAAGTCGGTTGGGCGCTGGGCGGGTGTTCCACCGGTAAAGGGGCCCCGCAAGACGCTCTACAACCGCTCCGTCTGTTGGGCGGCCATGGCATGCGGGAGGACGCCCTGCATGCCTTGGCGGCCGGTGGCCCACCCGCCCAGGTGATGATCGGTTCCACGGCCGTGCGTGCACATCGTTCGGCGAGTAGCGGCAAAGGGGGGGAGCGAGCCCAGGCCATCGGACGTCCCCATGACGGATCAACCACCAAAATCCACGCCCTTAACGAACCGCGCGATCGGCCGCTCGCCTTCCTGCTGATCGGCGGTCAGGTTGACGACTGCAACAATGGGCAGCAGGAAGCATCGCTAGCAACAACTGGCGTTTTAAAACGCTCCTGAGCGCCGCAGAAGGTTACGCCCATGCCATCAGCCCAAATGGCGGTACAGGGCCTCCAGTGGTAGGGAGGTCGCCATCATTGCCTCAAGCGCTTCAGTGCCGAGATCTCCGGTGTAGGCTATCGTATGATGTGCATCGCCCAAGGACCGCCGGGCCACTCTGGCGGCAAGGGCACGAGCCGGCATGTCCTGAGCATTCACAAGCAGCTGGATAGGTCGGTCGTCGTCTATGGGCCATACAAGGCGACCCGGCACGCCGGCGGCCTGCAGGACTTCCAGAGCGGCGAGGATTCGGTCGAAGGTCTCCCGTCGGCGCGCCTTGACCTGCTCGCGTCGACGGTCCTTCTCTGCCCGCGGCAATGGCATGGCACTCCTCCCTCTGTCGTCGAGCGGTCGCGAACTACAGGGTGACGTTCAATCCAACAGCCTTGGACCGCGGCCGTCACGAGTGTTCAATCGGAAGCACCGTGCGCCAGGCTGCCGACCATGGTATCGCACCCTAGATCGGTGGATGGCTGCCGAAAGCGCCCCGCGAGCCAGGCGAGAGTGCCGGGGGCGTGGACGGCATCCTACGCGCCCTCCTGCCAATGCTCGGCCGTGGTGAAGCGCATCCAGTCGCCGCCGTCCTGCTGCCAACGCCTTTGGCCGAGGCAAATCCACCGGTTAGCCTTCATGAACGGCGCGAAACAGGATGACAGGCGGCAATCATCTACGCGAGTTGCCTTGGTCCCGATGAGGCGCAGGTCCGATCGGTAAAGCGGGGCAATATCGGCGCCGCGCAGATCGGCATCATGGCCGTCCAGGCGCAGTCGATCGGTCGCCTCGAAGACCCAGTTGCTGTCGTCATCCCACACGCCGCGATCAGCGCCCGGATAAAGGGATAGCAGCCACAGGCTGGCAGTTCTGGAAACGGGGTTTAAATCTGCGGGCGTGTGGCACAAGACGGGAGCGTCGACCATTGTTGATCGTTACAGTTCCTGCCCGAGTTCCCGTAGCCCATGTGCCCCCCTGTCCGCTCCGGTGGACTATCAGGATGGGTTGGCGCTTGTGGAGACCGACCTAACGTTGAGGGGTTTCGAGGACCTGTCGGCTTCGTCGGAAAAGCAAACGCGCGCAGACGAGACACTGGCGGTCGACCGCCCGATCCGGGTTGCGCTTTCCGAGGTATGTATGGCCGGCTCATTGTCGGTCCCGCACGCCGGACACCGAGGTAGCAGGCGATGCTTATGAACCACAGCGTAGGTGCAGCCGCACTCACACGAGCGCAGCGAGAGATCGCGGATGCGGAGATCACGGACCAGGATCCACGCCTCTGTGGGTCCGATCTTCGGGGCGGAGGCCAATCCCGCCTCAGCACGAAACTCTAGAAACAGACTATAGGCACGGATCAGAGCGTCGATGTTGATTGTCCGAAAGACCGTTTCGGTGCCGACGTGGACGTACAGGTTCAAGAACAGGCTGGCTTCGATCACGTCGTGGCGGGTGCCAACCACACCGTCTGACTCGGACATCTGGCCTGATACGGGAGCTTCGCCGTTGTTGATCTCACGGTAAAGAGCTCGCAGAATCGGTGCGGAGATGCCCGTGTGAAGCTGGACGATCGACGTCCGGACGCCAAACACCATCAGCTTGATCGCCAGGGCCATTTGAGCATGTTGAGATAAGCGGTTCATGAGCGGCGGCCCTCAAGCTTGACGCACGGAAACGGAGCGCAGGAGCGCGATGTGCTTTGCCGGCGCCGCACCATTTTCAAGAACGTCGGGCATCATTGAACGCGGCTGAAAAAGGAACAGCGATCCCGACGCCATTTCCTGAAGTTTGCTGATGCTCACGTCTCGAATGTCTTCCGCAAAGGCGCGCGTGACGCCAAAACGGGCAGTCGCCTCACCCAGGTCTTCTCGCGCAACACGCTGGAGCAGAAGCAGCATGTGCCGGTTCAGATCACGAAAGTCCTCAGCAAACTTGTTGGTCATGGTTCAATCGTTCCAGAGCGAGGACACGGAAAGGCCGCTTCCGGTCAGTTGTTTGAGGCGCTGATGAACGGCGAGCACACGCTGTCCGTAGGCTCGCGCCGCGGATTCGTTCTGCCATGCGTTGTATCGTCCGATGCCAAGCGCAAGGTCACCAGGCTTTGATGCAATGCTCTCGCGCAGGATGGTCGCTCCCATACGCAAATTGAGCTTCGGGTCCAGAAGGTCGGCTGGGTCCGTAACGCGCTTTCCGTGGGCGCCGACATAAACCTGCATCATGCCGATGGCTGTACGTTTCAGCTCGGCTGACGGTAGGCTCCGAAGGTGACGCTCGGCTTCGCGACGATCGTCACCATAGAAATTGCCCTTTGGGCCGTTGAGCGCCCAAGGCCAGGGACGGGCGAAGCGGTTCTCATGCTTGGCGCTTTCAACCAGCGCCACAGAGAACAGCAGGTAGGGATCAATCCCCTCCTCTGCTGCTGCAGCTTCCCAGGCAGTGCCAGAAAGACTGAAAGCGGCAGCCGGTGAGCTCACTGCGGCCATCATGACCGCGGCGATAGCTAAGCCGGCGCCCATCAGGCGCCGCTTTCTCTGCGACGACGCCGGCTTCCCTGGCGCCAAATCGTGATGTTCAACCGGCAACATCGTGTGCCTACGCCTTTTAGATGCGCGTGATACCTCGAACGATTGCGTTATCACGCAACTTTTGAAGGCATTCAAGTAATAAATCGAATTTCGAGGCAATTTCCTGTGTCGGATCACGACATTGAGCAGGCATGCCAAATCGCCTGCGTCAAAATGGGCCACGGCTTCCGTGTTGCTGATGGCGCATTCGGCAAACTATCGACATGGATGAGCGCCCAGTAACCGCAGCTTCTCGAACTTCTATTGATAGGTCCTCACGCGAGGATGGTTAACGGCAATACTCTTGGGCGATCCGCTTCCGCGTTGCTTAATATGTCGTTAACTTCATCGAGGGCATTTCCGCGCATAGCGGTCATGGGGGGAGTCACCTAGCCCTGGTCGAAGCACCGTACCGGCCACGACTGCTGTCCTAGTGATGATGGTGAGGTCACGCTTCATCCCAGCCGCACGATTTCCATCTTTCACTTGAGAGGCATGGCGAAGGTCACTAGCGGTACTCTGGCGGTGCACGGCCTCACACGTCACAGGCAGGGCTCATGACGCAAGTGCTGTACAGGTGCTCTGGCATGCTCCTGGCAGTCACTCCGATCATCCCCAACGCCTTTGCCAGCTGGCCGGCTACGGACGTTTGGCCCCAACCGAGATAGGACCATCGTCCGCGGTTGTCCACGTCGGAAGGCGAGATGCGTGGGGGACTGCCCAGATCACCTATCGCGCCTGCCGAGCACTCGGCCGGTTTGAAGCGACGAGGCCGGCCGGGCATTGCGTAAGCCGACGATCCACTGTGAGGTCAAGCGCACGACTTCAGCGCCTTGATCATCGTGTCGGCGGCCCATCCTCATACCACTCACCAAAAAGAAATGCCCGGCTCCTAAGGATCCGGGCGTGGTCGGCTGGGACAGCTAAAGGCGGATTAGTCGAGAAGGCTGCGGCTGAGATTGATGCCGTTGACCTGACAGCCATAGTTCTCCGTCGGCAAAGCGGAGGCCACGTTTATGTACGGCAACTCAGTTCGCCGAGGTCTCTCCTCCGCAGCCACTGCAAATGGACGACCGTGCGACGAGGAGCGGCGCGAAAGCAACTTCAACGCACTGACGCCAAAGCCGAGGAACAGAAGCGAGAAATGACCCAGGAGGAGGAGTTCGAGGGGCCGGAGGCCGGAGAGGAAATCCAACATAGCCATTGTCCAATCTGTACAGCGACGAACTCACACCGTCACCATACGACAATCGTACCTGCTCTCCCCCTAAATGCAATAGCTCCTACACAAAATATCGATGCTTCGGCTCCGTCTACGTCGGATTTCGACCCGCCTTCCAACGTAAACCGTCGCGAATTGTTGTACGCGGAGATTAGAAGCGCCCGGCCGTCGGTGTTCGACGCCGGGCACTGTGATTAGCACTAGTCAGAAACCCGACGACCAACGCCGGTTATTTTCCACGCCCTTGAGCCAAAGCTCCTGGTGGCCTACTTCCACCGGCTCCAGTCGACGGTTGCTTTGGCGGGGCAGCCGCCTCAACGTCATCTGTTGGGAGGTACCCGCCCCCTTGCATCAAAGGAGGAGCGCTGCTCGGTGCCGCAGGTGCGCTAGTGGACGGCAAAGCCTGTGTCGGCACAGGAGCCGCCTTGGCGTCGTCTGTTGGAGGGTGCCCGTTCCCTTGCATCAAGGGAGGAGCGCTGCTCGGTGCCGCAGGTGTGCTGTTGGCTGGCGGAGCCTGCGTCGATCTGGGTTCCACGTCGAAGCCGGTCATTCGACCAGGATCGTGCTGGGTTATTGAGTATACGTCTCTAACCAGGGACTTGTTAAAGCGTTCAATTGCAGGCGCCAAATTATCGTGCACCCGCTCCTTGGTCCTTTCATAGACACCATCGACACCTTTATTAAGCTCACGCTCGTTCGCTTCTTTTTTATGCCGATCCTGGGTTTGGTTATATCGCTTTTCGAGGTCAGCCCTCGTAGGCATACCGGGGGCGCCACCGCTGTTAGTCTGGCTAATAACGGGGCTGGGGTTGGCGCCATCGGTACCTTGAGGTTCCGTTCGCGGCTGCGGCCTTCCTCCAGAGGCACCTTCCTGATCAATCTGCTCGGGCGTCTTTTGCCCGACCCGGTCCTTCACCTGACCAAAGGCAGGGACGGGCTTACTCCCAACCACCCGTTCAACTTCCGCCCGCGGCTCCGGTATTCCTGCAGCGGTTCCTTCAAGATGCGCGTTACGGGATGGATCACCCATGGGACCGCTATTGTGATTTGTTGCGCCCGAGAGCAACCCAAGCAGCGCGGCTTTCCTGTCGGCCGCTTCGGCGGTGGAACTTGCGGAGCCTCCGGGCATCTTGTTCTGATTGTTCAAGGTCATTAGGCCCGCGTAAGTGATAGCGTCTTCTCTGTTGCCAAAGGCCTTTGTGATTGCTCCCCCCGTCCGCTCGTCCATACGGACCAGTGCGTCACGTGCGCCTGTCAGGTTCCGACGCTCCAATTCGGCTTCAAGCCGCTCTCTTCCACCATGTTGCTGATTAATCGAATTGACTGCTTGGCCCGCGGAGAGCGTCTGGCTGGTTCCGAAGGACCGAGCAAGGCTGTCTGCCTTCTGGTACGCTTCCTGGGCGCTTAGAGCCTGTTGGGCACTTTCGCTCAGCGTCTTCTGGTGGCCTTCCGAAAGGCTGTGGGTGAAGCCGTTCTGAGTCGTATCAGCAGCCTCGCGCAATGCAGTTTCAGTCAGCGCACCGCTGAGCTTATCATTACGGCCGTATTGGAGTTTGATCGCCGCTTCGATCTGCGCAGCAGCTGACTGACCAGCTGTCCCGCTCATTTGGTCAGTTGCCTTGGCACCACCAGCAGCGCCTACCCCGCCACCAAATGCCTTCCCCAGGGCCTTCAATATTTTCGGACTGAATTCACCGGTGACGCCATACTCAAATGCGGCGGCATTAATGAGTTGGGTTCTGGACTCATCCCCCCGAGCATACTTATCAGTCACACCCCTCATGCTGCTCGAGACCAATTCGTAGCTCTTGCTACCCTGAAATGCGGATCCCGACTTGAACAATTCGCTGTGCCCATGCTGATATTGCTCGACAGCTTGGGTGCCGACTGTCGATGCAAGGTTCCTGGCGAATGTTTGCGTCTTAGCGTCGGCGACACTCTTGGTCGACGACTCCGCACTCTGCGCCAGCGAGCCGACGTTGAAGGACGTCAACATCTGGTCAGCCCCGCTGGCCATCGTGACGCGACTCGGATCAACAGTATAGGACGGTGCCACCTGGTATTTGGGCGCGGCATTGAACGTGTCGCGAGCCACCTTATCCTCTTTGAGGAAGTCACCCCCCTGGAGGCGGCCGGCGAGATGCGTCGCAGCGACTGACCCACCATAAACAAGCATAAGCGTCAACGCTGGGACCGATGACGCCAGCATCTCCCCAGTTGAGATCCACTTCTGAAGCGCGCCGTCAGCGACGAGAAGGCCACTCATCGAGTCAATGTAGTAACCAGCACCGTCGAGTGCCGCCATCCTCCCCGCCAAACTCATGTGCATATACAAATTGACGATTGCCAGCACCGGCATCCAAAGTTGGATCCAGAGCAATGTGAGAAGGTATTTTCCGGCAACTGTGATGCCAAAAGGCCCAATCACGACCAAGAAGCCCATTATCGGTGTCACGGCATATGTAAAACCTTCGAGAAATGTCAACATGGGCCGCACAATACTTCTGAACATTGATGCTTCGCCCATCCACGATACTGCCCGCTGGTTCTTTGCGTCCTCTATGAACTTTGCGTAGGTGAAAGCCCGATCCTCCTCCGAGCGCATTACCGCTCCATTCTCAAAAATAGGCTGGAGGACGGAAAGCGTGACGTACTGCTCGGCCGAAATAGCGTCAATACCAATCGCAAGAAGCGCGTTCCCAATAGTCCCAGGCACGTCATGCTCCAACACGTTGAGAATGCCTGGGAGAACCATTCGCATATACTTCTGCGTGAAGTCCCTAGTTGCCGCTGCCAAGACCACATGGGCATCAGTGCAGTCATATGTTTTTGGACTGCTCGCATCAATCCAGAGGTCCACAGTCCAGACTCTTGAGTCAAACTTCAGCGCGTTCACGATATCGCGTGAGTCGTAGATGTCTCTCACGCTGACTGTTTCCGACCCAAGACCAATAGTGGTGCAGTAACTAACGTAATTCGTCCACGACCGAACAAAATCTGAGTTGCCGCCGTTAAGTTTATTGGCTGGTCCGAGCATGGAAGGTTCGCCGGTCGTAACCCGGATTTTTTTTAGGACTTCCATGGCGTGGCCATAGCCATGCCCAGTCATCGCTGGTGCAGAGAATCCTTGCTCGAAAAGGACGGTGAGTTGGTAACCGATTTCGGAGATCGTGGAACCGACTGCGGCGACACCAATTGGAACATTTGCCACCGGCCGCACTTCACCTTTGTACGAATCCGTGATTGTGACGGTGGTAGATGGACCAAAGAGCAGCGAGAAGACCACCCAGCCCAGAAATATTTTTTGCCACTCTATCACCCTTGCACCACCACCAATTGCCTGGAAACTCACGAGTAGCGCTCCAAGCAAAAGGCCAATTTGGGCGACAGCATAAAACTCACCCGTCCCCACAATCATCGCAATGCTGTTCAGGATCTCTGCAAGGAACCCGCTATCTCCGATGCTGTTGATATTCCACATTTTTCTATTCCCTGCCGAAATTCCCGGTCGCTGCGTAACGCACCTTCCGAGTAATATCTAAAATCACGAGATAGTTTCGATAGACGTCGGTTGGATCACCGATCTGCCCCCGCATAAGTCTTTGCTCGTTTCTAAATGATTCCTTTGAGTTTTTTAGAATTTCGCTCAGCTGCTTGGCGTGTGGTTCATCGGAAGTTGTTGCTGCGGCATCTACCGCCTTGATCATATCTTCAATCATGAGAGCAGCCATCTCATATGCGAGATGTGGAATTGCTTGCTCTGCCAAGGCGACAGCGCCTGCTTGTCCCTGCTTTGCTAGCCTGAAAATCATGCTGGCAAGGTGGTAGCGTTGGGGTGACAGAAACGCCCTATCCGCTTCGGTTAGAGAGCCTTGATTGCTGGCAATACGATAAACCAGTCCCGGCGTTCCCCCGCTTCCTTCAAGCATCTTCTCAGAAATCATTTTACGGAAGCCCTTGAGCACGACGGGCTGCGATGACAGATTTAGACACCCATCTGCCGCCTTAGTGTCGCAGCGCATGATCTTTATCGGAACTCCATTAGTTCCTTCCATGATATCTTTAAAGCTGATCTTCGACCCAGTGACGGGAGTGTATCGCGGTGCCTTCTTACCGTCTCCAGCATCTTCCAGATCGCCCACGATAACCGTACCGGCGATGTTCATCATGGCCTCGAGCATGTCCTCGTCTCCGCCCGTGAACCATGCGCTAACGGCATGCTTCTTGAGTGCCCGCCAGACGATGTTGCCCTTAACCTTCTGGGCAAAGTCATCCGGTGCGTTTTCCGCGGCTTGCTGGGGCGGGCCCTTGCCGCCAGATGCCGTCCAGGATTCGAAGATGTCACCAATGCCCTTCTTGAAGCTGATCTTTGACGCCTCGGTTTCCTGCTTCTTCAGCGCCGCGCCCAAGGTGTCATTGACGATACCCTGCGCCAATTGGCAACTGTTGCCAAAGAACTGGTTGAGTTCCTGGATCTTCTTCTGGATCTGCTCAATGATCGCCGCGCAGTCCTGACACATAGAACCCAGCGCAAGTTGGAATGCGTAGCCGGCGGCGTTTGCGGCAATGCCGCGCATCAGCTGCACGAATTGGTCGGCGTTGATGAAGCTGAACGAGCCGCCGAACAGATCGATTCCTCCGCAGCCTGCTTCAAAGCTCGGCGGTACGAACGAAATCAAGTTCTCGTTCATGATCCGGTTTTTGGCAGTAAACTGCCCGCCGGCGAAAACGCCGCGCCGCTGCGTCTCCCAAACGCCAGGAGCAGTCGTGTTGCTCATGGCGCCGAACAGCGAGTCCATCTGGCTATGCAGACCGGCGGCCTGCAGCTGTACCGGCGTCGCCGTGACGGTGAGGCACGCGCCTATTGTTACCGCAGCGACTATCTTGCGGGCGATCTTGATCATTGCCTCACCATGGAACGAAGGTGGTTGACGAGTTGAGCGGGGTCGGCGGCGATCTCAGGAGGCATATCGATCTTCGCGGGCAGCATTGGCCCGTTGTCGACGGCACGGGTCTTGTTGAACGCTTTCTGGTCGATCCAGCCTGCGTTGAGGGCGCCGGTGAGGATGCGCCGCCGCAGCTCGTGCAGCGATAGGACACCGCGGGCGATGGTCTGAACGCCTTCCGGCGGGCGGACCAGGACCAGGGTCGGCGTGCGCTCCACGCCCAGCTTTGCAGCCTGCCCAGTATCCGCCCGGAAGTTCGGAAACTGTCCACCAGGCAGGGGTTTTCCATCAAGGCTGATCGGCGTGATGTGGAAGCCATAGGCGCGTTCCAGCATCTCGAGGACCGGCGCCTGCTTGTCGCAGTAGACGCAATCGCCCCGGTAGAAGAACCAAATGCCGGCCTGCTGCGCGATCTCCTTCAGCTCCGCGTCGGTGGCCTCCCCAGCCACGGCGTTCATCTCGTTCGCGGCAAAGGTCGCGGTCGGACGACGGCCTGTCTCATCCAACAGCGGATCGCCCACGACAACGCGCTGAGCCATATCCGTGAAAGCCGAAGCCTTGTCCATGGCGAGCCGCTGAATGACGTAGTAGGCGCGCACGTTCTCGGCGCTGGGGTCATCCAGCGCACGGTCCCGGTACTTGGGAAGGTTCTCCCGTAGCCAAGCGGCCGAGCCGAAGGCGGGCGGTTCCGGGACCTTTGGCTGCTCCAGGGGCTGCGGAGGCGGAGGAGGAGGAGGTGGTGGTGGTGGGGTCGCCGCCGCTGGCGGCAGTGCGGGCTCTTCCTTTTTCGGGGGCGGCGGTTCCTCGTCGGGCTCCGGCTGGACCTCATACCAGAACCAGCCGCGCTCCCGATCGCCGAAGAAGCCCGCGGACTGTGCCTGCTGCTGGGCCGACGCAGAAAAAGCCATCGAGCCAGCGAGCAAGGCGGCAGTGGTGCTGATGAGGGCGGAGCGTATCGTCATGTCCGCAAAGCTACCTTTCCAGGCCCCTCCTTCGCGCCGCCGAAAGGCGCGGGAAATCGATGTCTTTCTCGGGCGTGCGCAGTTCGATAAAGCTGGACACGCATGGGGCGCAGCAGCGGCTGTGCGTCGTCTTTGCCTGGATAGGCATGCCCCGCACTTCCTATCGACCGGCCGGGATGAACAAACGAAAGAGTGCTGTGGTCTCGGAGTCCATGCAGAACACCGAGACCACAGCGGGTTAACACCCGCGGATTCGAAGGCAGCGCCTCCCGATCCGGGGCGATGGTATGGGCGACCTCAGGCGGCCTCGATCCGCGCCGCGGCCTCCTCAAAACTCAACCCCGTCTGCATGAGGTTGAGCATGTCCTGGAACTGGCTGGTGTCGGTGATCCGAACCACACCCGACGTCTCCTCGCTGATGATGTTGCCGTCGTCGTCGAGGGTCTGAATGGTGACACTCTGCATCATCCTTCCCCCTTTTACGTAGCAGCCGCCGCGAGTACGCTCGGGCCTGTGACGGTCACCTGCCAGCCGGCTCCATACAGCGCCGCTTGCTCTTCCGCCTTCAGTTTGGCTTCCCGGAGCGCCGTCGCCGCAGTTAAGTATGACCGCGGCCACCGTTCCTTAATGGAGCGAGGTTTGCCTCCCTCAGCGGTGACGGTCACGAACCAACGAAACTCCCCATCGTAGGGCGTGACGCCGTACACGATGACGACACGCTCGGTGCCTTGCGGACGGGTCCGCCCCGGCGGGAGTGCATTGATCCAAATGGCCCGGTCGGCCGTTGATATCTTCCGGCCATCGTTCAACGCCTTCCCGGCGCCGAGAGCACCATCTATTGCGTCCCATGCGTCGTCTCGGGATTCCCCATAGACCACGAAGTGGAACACTTCGCCCGTTGAGAGAACCTCGATGACGACGTGCCACGCTGGCAGCAGGCAGTTGAAGATGTCGAAGAACGGCCCGATGACCTTATGCAGTGTGATGGACTGCTGTTGCATGTGCGATCTCGTGGTTGGGGCACACGCTCCCCGTATGGGGCATCATGTGCCCCGCTTGGGGATGACGCCGCCCGACCCCCAGGAGGAGCCGGACGGCGCGGATTGACGTTCAGGCGAGCCGCCGCGCCATGCGCGAGAAAGTCGCAACGGCATCCTCACGGTTCAGACGAGGACTGAACCACTGGCGGACGCCTTCGGTGGTCGGCTTGAGAAAGACCCGGTAGTACCCGCCGGCGAGCGAAGCTTGCCGTTTGAGCTGGAGGGTCTCACCCGTGTAGACCGTGCGCTCCGTCACAACGACAGGCGCCGGCGGCTTGCTGAAGAGCTTGCCATCCGACACTTCGTAGAGGAACTGTGCGGTCAGCCCGATGAACTTGGTCAGCTTTTTCATGATGCACCTTGTCTGTGGGTGAGGCGCACCACTCCCCTTGTTGGGGCGAAGCGCGCCCCGACTGGGGAATGTAGCTGTGGCGACCGGCCGGAGCCGGCTGTGGTTGCGAGCTCGGGAGAGCGTGCCGATCAGGTCACGCTGCTGAACACGCTATTGAGGTCGATGCCAGGGGGGTCGATGGCCGAAAGCGTCACGATTGCCTCGGCATCGGACCCGTCGGATTGGCGGATGCGCGCCAGATCGACGTCGTCTGCGCCCTCGGTGTCGTAGTCGATGATCGCCACCCCGAGATTGCCTGGGAGGTTCTCACCGACGACGGCCTGGACAAGGCCGCCGTCAAGCACGATGGCCAGCCGGCGGGGAGTGTTGTTGGCGAGGATCGCTTCCAACGTCTCCAAGTCGGTCCGTTTGGCGCCGGGTCCACTGTAGGTGAAGCCCGCGCTTGGACGGTCTGCTTGCTCCCGCAGGACCGTGGTCACGCGTTGCAGGATATCTGCTGGAACGTATTTCAGCTGCTGGTCAGTCATGATGCACCTATTGGCGTCTAGGTTAGACGACGAGGCACACCATGCCCGAGGGGCAACGTGTGCCCCAGGAGGAGAGCTGATGAATGGCGCCGGGAGACGCCGGCGTGGTCAGGCGGCGCGGTTGTAGCGACCGCGAACCTGTTGAGCGAAGGATTGGGCTTCCGAGACGGCATGGCAGTAGCCGCTGTCAGCCTCATTTCGGTCGGTGAAAGCGCTGGTAGTGGTTTCCTTCCAGCGTCCCAGCAAACCGGGACGGACCCCTGAATAGTGGATCGTCTTCGTCAGGACATAGCAGTCGCTGCGCGGCGGCCGGGCGAGTTCGATATCGAACCGCTGAGCGTATGCGCAGGGCTGATGGTAGGTAAGCCCTTGCCAAGCAACGAGCACCGTTGTCTCGGCCAGGATATCAGCGGGCGCGCCGTGAATGATCGCCTCGGCTTCCCAACGGGACATACCCAGGAGATCAAGGCGGTTCTGTGCCTTGAGGGTCTCGACCACAAGCCGGTCTGCTTTGGCCATCGTCTGCACCTTGTCCAGGTGATCCCAAGGCTTGGTGTTCTCGACCGGCTCAAAGTCTTCGTTGTCCTCGTCCCAGCACCCAGCGACGTAGGTCGGAGCCCGTTCGGCGGTTTGCTTGGCGATCTCGACCTCACGAATGAGGGCGAAGGCTACCTTGCGAGCCGCGAAATACTCCGACGTGCCGGGGATCGGGGAGAGGGTGATTTGATTGTCCATGATGCACCTTTTCAGAAGTGAGGCGCACCACGGCCCAACACGGGGCACAGGCGCGCCCCCGGTTGGGGTTGGGTCCTTCGTTGCTACACGCCCGCTAAATCGCGATGCGCGTGATGCGCCCCCAAGAGGGCCGAAGCTGAGGCGGCGGCGAACAAACGCCGGCCGAGCGGTCGTGCGGAAACGACGCGCCACGCAGCACCATTTTTGGCGTTGCGTGGCCACGCCGCTCAACCAACTGCGCCGGGTTCACGGGCGCACAGATGGTCCTTACCGCTTGAGCATGGGATACTGCTCAAGCATTGCCGCCTCGCTGCCGAAGCAGCTGAGCGACCAGGCGATCGCTTCGATCGTCTCATCCAGATCCATCGAGTAGACGAGGATCTCGGAGGGTTCTCGCAGCACCAGCCAGTAGGCGATGTCGCCGTCCTCGTCGCTCGTGGTGACGAAGCAGACATTCGCATCGCCAGCCTTGTAACGCTGCCAATCCGCCGCAAAGCGGGCGTTCAGCTCAGCGTTCTCAAGGTTGCTGGTGACGTTGGACAAAAGAACAGTCATGGTTCTCTCCACTACGATGATGGAAGATAAACCACGCCCCTTCCGGGAAGCGTGGTCCCGGATGGGGATGTTCATCGACAAGCGCTCAAGAGGAGCGCCTCGATATCTGCTGAAGCGACGTCCTAAGGCGGAGCGCTTCATGCATGTGTTCTGGCGAGTTCCAGAACATGGATGCTGGTTATTTATAGTGCCCAACTAGCACTTTTTAGATCAACTAGCTTCCAGCAACATGCATGGAAGCCGACTAGAGTCGTTGCTACAAGCAAACGAATCAAAGTGGCTTGATTATAACGGTAGCGAGTTTGGTTCCGCTAGTGCCAAATGACGATGATTTTTATCGCTTTTCGGCTCGCTGTTGAGGGCCCAAAATGGGGTTATTTTCAGTGCCTTTCTCCGGCGCGAAGGGCAGTCCATAGCCGCTATAGTGACGCTTGACGACGAACCACACGCTGGCATGCCATGGGCCACATAACTGACGAAGAACGAGAAATCATCCGCAAGCATTACCCGACTATGGAGCGAACCCAACTCCAGGTCCTGCTGCCCAAGCGGAGTTGGAACGGCATTCGATCCGAGGCGCGACGCATGAAGCTTCGTCGCCAGGCTAATCCGGTTCGGCGGTGGCGGCCTGACGAGGATCGTGGGCTGCAGGAAAGGATGTCCGCCGGCGCCTGCCTTACAGACGTCGTCGCCGTGCCTATCGGGAGCAATCAGATCGCAATCGCCGATCGCGCGGAAGAACTCTGTCTGGCTCAAGCAGAGCCTGGTGAACCCAACACTCCCATCACCTCTCTCGATTTGCCGACTGGGTGGTCTACCGGCGAGTTTCTGGTGTTGCTCGACAGCTATCCGTCACCAGATGTGAGCATCAGGGACATCATGCGCCGACTTCCTGGAAAGTCGCTGCCGCAGATTCGTCGGGCTGCCCGCTTGGCCGGTCTTGGCCGCCCCAGAAGCACCATGGCCACCTCGGTGGCCGGCCGCGACGCCAAAAACGTCTGGAGGAATGCTGAGGACATGCTCGTCCTCAGGATGTGGAAGAGCGCCACCCTGGAAGAGATAAGGTGCTTTCTTCCGCATCGGACCGAAGGGGCAATCGCGCAGCGCGCGCGGAAGCTGCTCCGGCGAGAACGATCCGAGAAAGCCACCGCACCATCCGGCAATGTCGCCGTTGCGGCTGAGTGATCCCGACTCCGAACAAAGAGCACCATGTTCGGCCGACCGCCGGACCTTGCTCTTCATCCACAGATCCACGCCGTAACGGGCCGCAGACCTGAAAACTGGTCGGAGCTGGCCAGTACCCACCTCGCGGCCGCACAGCAGGTCACACGACCTGACTTCGTGCCCGTTCGTGTGCAGTACTATCAGGAGGCATCAACGGGTGCGGCCGAAGGCTACGGCAACCCGCCGCACCGGTCCACTGCCACCGACTTTGAGCTCCACCCGCTCCCCCTCATGCATGCGCAGCGTTTCTTCGACGCGGACCTGGTCCGGCTCCGGCGCCTTGCTCAGTTTCCGTTGTTCCGCCGCCAAGTCGGATCGCCGAAGCGATGCAGCCTCAACCACCAATTCGACAGAGGCGTCATGTGAGGTATGGGGCGTTACCCGCACCGCCGTGACATGCCCGGTGCAGACCACCGCCAGCGGAGCGCCATCCCTTCCCGCCAGCGCAAAGCTCCGCCTTTCGACGGAGTGTGCAGACACTTCCGCGTTCGGCTGCGTAATGAATGGCACCTGTTCGATCACGCGGTTGGCACTGTCGAACAGCGTCACTTCGACTACGAGAGAGGCCGCGGGATCGGACGCATAATCCTGAATGCCCCTTCCCCTCTCCTGGTCGCACCGGCTCGACAGAGAACCGTCCAGAGGAGCCGTGCCTGCCGCCTCCGCGATATGAAGGGTGGCGAGCAGGGCGACGGCCGCGACCGCAAACGTGCGTGTCATCTCGTGAGCTCCCGAGGCAATTCCAACTGAACCGCGTAGCAGCTTCAAAGGCCGTTTCTCTACAGAGAAAGGCGACGGTTTTCGCTGTCTTTCGGCGGCGCGCCGAATTGCCTGATGGCGCTAGTCTTCTGGTCGCGTGACTACCCGGAGATGAAGAGTGAAGCGCCCCCTACTGACCCTGCCCGTCCTTCTGGCACTCTCCGTCACCGCTCCTGCGTCTGCAGCGGACGTTGACGGCATCATCGACGCTCTGATGAACCGCGTTGAGCGCCTTACCCAGCAGAATACGAAGCTCACCATCGAGAATGAGCAGCTGCGGAAAACCACTCAGGTCAGAGACCACAGCGACGTCATGCCCGAGAATACGGCGCAGCTCCTGCGCAAAGCCGCAGACGCTGCCACGATCACCCCGCCGGCAGCGGTCGCAGCGAGCACCGCGCTCGACGCGAAGCAGCTCGACGAGTATCTGCGCCAGTGGATGAAGGATAATGCCGGGTACGTGTTCGAGAGCGTCAACAAGCACCTAGCCGAGCAGCAGCAGGCCCGTGCTCCGAAGTCCGAGAACTTCGCGGCGCGCGCTTCTGACCTGTTCGAAAAGGACGCAATCAAGGCCGGCGCCGTGACCGGTGCCAAGGTGCGGCTGGTGATGTTCGCAGACTACAACTGCACTTACTGCAAGAAGGCGCAGCCGGTCATCGACGAGCTTCTTGCCAACAACCCGGACCTCCAGGTGGTCTATCGCGAACTGCCCATCCTGTCTCCGACCTCGCGGCTCGCCGCTCAGGCAGCCCGTGCAGCGGCGCTGCAGGGCAAGCACGAGGCTTTCCACCGGGAACTCTACAAGCTGACGGAGATCAGCGAACAGAGCATCCTGCAACTGGCTGCCCGCCCGGACATTGGGTTGGACGTGGAACAGCTGCGGAAGGACATGACCTCGGAGAAGGTCGCTTCGCTGGTTACCAACGACTTCAATCTCGGCCAGAGCCTGGGAATCCAGGGCACCCCGTTCTTCTATCTGGACGGCGGCGCGACCATGCCGGGGTACGCTCCGACATCCCAGATGCAGGCGATGATCGATCAGGCCCGCAAGAAGAGCTGAGCTAAATGCCTCACCTCCGCACGCTCGCCATCGGCTTGTTGCTGATGGCGGCTGCGGGCTCCGCCAGCGCGGCGCCCCAGCAGAACTCATGGAAGAGCACGGAGGCGGCGACGCAGGCGGTGGCCGTTGAAAAGGGCGACCTAACCATCATCCTCCGGGTGCTTGCCAGTAGCGTCAGCACCGCCGAGTTTTCTGTCGCGATGTCGCCGCTGACGGCGGAGGTGCGGTCTCGCTACAGCGGGCAAGAGTGCATCTTCTACGAAGAGGTGACCAACTCGCCATTTGCTGATAATCCCTACTTCGCACCTATCGCCGGTCAGATCGTTCAAGATGCCCTGCCGGCCAAGTACCTCAACAACAAGGTCGTGGGCAAACTCGCGTCATATCTCGCGTACATGGCGGCCACCAACGACCCGCCTGCCTGTGTCTGCGAGCCGATGCCGGTTAAGGAGGTGATCGACCTCTGCCGAAAGCGGTTCTATCCGGCGTCCCAACGGGACCAAGCCCGCTACGACAAGGCCATGCTGCCCCCGTGACGCGGGCAGAGCTGAGACATGACGAACGGCCGGGGGGCACATCCCCGGCCGTTCGCATTTCAGCGCAGCTTGTAAGCTCCGGTGTCCCATCCCGACGCTTGCACGGGCTGCGGCGCGGTGCCCAGCCAGCCGGCCAACGGGTTCACGGCATCAAGAGCCCCGCCTAACTCGCCGGTGGCCCAGTGAAGTGCAACGGCAGTCGTGCCCGGCCGCGTGTGTTCGAAGTACATGCCGACACCGACACCGATCACCATCATAGCCAACGGTGAACGCACGACCTGCAGGAAGAAGGCGAACAAGAAGGTTCGCAGGATCATGTTGACCATCGGGGTAAACTCCAGTGCGTGTTGCCGGCATCCTACCGGGACGCGCAGCCGCTTCGCGCCGGGGAAAGGCGACGGATTTCTACGTCTTTCAGCGGCGCGGTAGAACCAGCCGACGCTCTAGGATCGGCGCAGTTGCCGCAGCTCTGCGACACTTCCCACGGAGTGATTATGCCCCCCCGGATCCCTGGTCGGACCCGATCGACCGCAACAGCTGTTGCCCTGCTTGCGCTCACAACCGTCGCCGCGGCTCCCTTCGGCTGGGTGACGGTCAACAGCGCCTGCATCATCGTGGAAGAGGGCGCCGCTACACCCTTTGCATGGGTCGCGTTGGTGCTCATTGGCCTACCCTTCGCTGGCTGGTGCCAGCGCTTTCTGCGCTGCCTCCTCTTCGCGCGCCAGCGCGCCGCGAAAGCGCTGGGAGCCAAGGTCATCTCCTTGCGTATGGTCGAGCGGAACAAGAACGTTTCTCCGGCCGAGGTGGCGCTTTACCACTTGGTCAGGAGCATGGCCGAACGAGCGGGCCTCCGGGCCGCGCCCATGGTAGGCGTCGTGCCCAGCGACGACATTAACGCGTTTGCTATCGGCCGGCGCGGCAGCTATCTCATTGCCGTTAACGTCGGCACGGTTAATCGGTTATCAGTTGACGAGCTGGCGGCAGTCCTGGGGCACGAGGTCGGGCACGTCGCCCACGGAGACTCGTTTGTGAAGACGCTCGCACTGGCGGTCCAGGACAGCATCGCGACGTTCCTGATATCGCCTTTGGCCTTCGCCCACAGCTTGCTCCGCGCCTCGCCTGCCCTGCTGCTGCTGTTGAGCGCCGGGTTGCTGTACGGCATCTGGCAAGGACAACGAGACCTTGCCATAGCGTGCGCGGTCGCCCTCTTCCTTCCGCAGTTGGCGTGGATCGTCCTGCTCGCGTGCCGCGCGCTGATTGCCCAACTCGACCGCTGGCGCGAGTTCCACGCGGACGCTGCCGGCGCGGCCCTCACATCACCGCACAGTATGGCGGCGGCCCTCGCAAAGATAGCCGACGACGGGTCGGGCAAGCGCATCGTGACCAACCCTCTACACTCCCCCGCCTTGGCTGGTTTCGGGATCAAGGACACGATCTTGTTCGCGGGTCTGGCCGGGAAGTTGTTCGCCACCCATCCCCCCGTCCAAGATCGCGTGGACGCTCTCATCAGCGGGCGGTTTCTCTGACGCCGGGAGTTAGGTGCGAGGTCATAAGGCGAAAACGAAAAAAGCCCGTCCGACGTCCGGACCGGACGACTGACGGGCTCTCGGGTTTTGGCATCACGGCCGAAGAGTAAGCCGGAGAACGCCGGTGGTGGGGACGCGGCAAACCGCGCCACCAACACCATGCGCTACCAGTGCAGGGAAGACGCACCTTCGAACCACTGGCGCACCAGCACCAGGTGATCCTCCGATGAGCCTTCGAAGCCGGCTGGCGGGGTAAAGGGATATGCATCCCCCCGCCGCCGGCCTGATGCGGACCAAGCTGACGTCTAGGATCATGCTGCCGCACCGTCAAAACTTGACGAAGCTGCGCAGCCGCCCCAGGAGCCCGGTCCGCGGTGCCGCCGATCGCATCGACGGTTCCGCGACGAGGCCGCGAACGCCATCGCTCTGCGCTGTTGGACATGGCCCCTGGACGTAGGTCGGTTTGAGGTTTCCCTCATCCCGATCCACGTACCGCGGTCCCGTGTCCCCGACAGCCATCGGCATGACCGCCCGCTGTTCCGTGCGGAACCGAGGGAAGCCAGCCTGACCGTGCATGACCCAGACATCGTGCCAATCGACTCCCTTCGCATCGTCAGGGATCGACAACGACGGCATGAAAACCAGGGCCTTCCGACCCATGTCCCATGCGCTCGCCTTGAGCCGTTGCGCGGCCTCACGGCCACGGCCGCTGCGATCCAGGTCGCCCCAGACCACTATCTGCTCCACACCTTCAGGCGGGATGAACCGCTCCATAAGGTCGGCACAGACGCACGGCCACACCGTCATGCCGGTCGCCAGATGCACGGCAAGGGCCGTTTCAAAGCCCTCGGCAACACCTAGCACGCCGGCTTGCGGCTCACCCATGCGGATGAAGCCACCACCGTCCACCATCATGCCGTCAAAGCGCGGATGCTCGACAGGCATGACCAGAGAGCGGTCGTTCGGCAGCGGAAAGACCTTCTTCGGTTCCTCCACCGGAGCCTTCTCGCCGTTCTCGGTGAGATAGGTCCGGTGGATGGTGGCGGGCCGCCCAAGGGCGTCCGACACGCCCATCAGCAGAGCTGGGAACTGACCGACCACCACGCCGTCATCGTCGACGTAGTCGAGCGACGGATGGAAGCGGAAGTTCTTCAGACCTGCAATGGGTTCGATGGAAAGCTTGCGCCGCATTAGGTAGCGCATCAATGGCGCCGCCAATGGATCGGTCACCGGAACAGCCTCCCCCCACGCCCGCCGCAACAGGTTGCGGATGAAGGTGTCGTTCGCGGGCTTGGCCTCGACCTTCGGCCGGACACGAGGCGGCGGAGCGTCCTTGCGGACACGACCGCTGCCCACGTCAAGACCGACGACTTTCGCGACCTCCTCCAGCGTCTGCGGAAATGTCCAGCCTTCGATCGCCATCAGCAACCGGAAACCGTCCGCAAACTTGCCGCAGGTGTTGCATACGCCACCGCCCGAGGTTTCGGCGTCCTTGAAGAACCGGAAACCGTCACCCCTGCCGTTGCTCTTGCTCGTGCCGTGGATCGGGCAGACGGACCGCCCTCTTCCTGGCGCCTTCTGAAAGATCCGGCCGTCCAGCTTGTTGCCGATCAGTCGCTCGTGAATGTCCATCCAACCGTGCTTTTGCGCAGCGTTCCGGACGTCATCAGCTTTCAGCGTGCTCACGATTGTTCTCCTACGACACTCGGCAAAGACGCACCTTCCCCCTGGCGGGGAGCAGAGCATCCCCGCCGGGGTTCTTTCAGTTATGGGAAGCGATCAGGCCGAGCCTGGTCGCCTGTTCATGGAACATCGCCCGGAGTTCATCCGGGTCAGCACCCAGCGCCTTCGCGCAAATGCGGAAGCCAAAGGGCTTCTCGCCGTCGCTGTCGATCCACTCCCAGGCTTCGGCCCGAGTGCGTTGACCGCTGCGACCATCCACAGCCGCCGCCATCGTTTCGAGCAGGATCGTCTCGCAAAGTGCGACGAGGTCCTGATCGGTCCAGGCGGTGTCGAGCAGCCAGTCGGTCGGCGCCACAGGTGGCGCACGCTCGTTGGTCAGCATGGCGTCTCTCCTTGCGGTGATTCGGAGAGACCTGCTCCCATCCGGGGTCAGTCTCCCCGGGTGGGTTGGATGTTGTCAGGCACGCCTACTGCAGACGCGGGTAGGACGTACTGTTCACGAAAGCTGCCCAGGCATCCGGCCACCTCTCGAAGGTTCCGGCTGCCCACTGTTCGGCCTCATCGACAAAGCGAATGAAAGCGCAGCGGATCGTGTCGATCTGTTCGTACTGCGATTGGCTGGTAAGATGGGCGAGCGTGCCGCTCGCCAGCCAGCGGACTTGCGTCGTGACAGGTTCCATGTCTGTCCTCCTCACGTTCGAGGGGAGGCGTCTCCCGACGGGGAGATTTACTCCCCATGGGATCGATGAATGGCTGTCAGGCGGCCACGGCGATCCGGGAAGACCGAAGCCGAATTTGCGACGCTGACAGGATCGTTTTGACGTCTCCTTCGCGGAGGGTTGCGAGCGCGCTCGCCGGATCCGTGACGGACGTTTCGCGAAGGGTTGTAAGAATGGTCAGAAGGCTCTGGGCCGTCTGAATCGCACCATCATGGCCCATGACGCGGACACATAGATGGAAGCACTCGACATTGCGCAGACCAGCTTCCGGATAATCCTTCACATCGAAGTACGTGACGATCCGGCTGGATATGACGCTTCCCTTGTCGAAGCGCCGGACCAACAAAAGGCGCGGAGCCTCGCTGTTCAGCACTTCCGTTAGGGACAGACGATTCTCCTGGTCATCCAGGATTTCATAAAACCACTTGCTCATGGGAGTCTCCAAAACTGGTTTCGGTGTGAAAGCCAGGGGGGAGAAATCCCGTGTCCGGGGAACTTTCCCCGGGGAGGGTGGTCGTTGCGACTACTGGCCCCTGGCGGCTTACAGCTTGGAAGGCACGGTGACCATGCCTTTGACAGAGGGCGGCACGGCTGGCGTCATGAGGACGATGGCCGGAGTGCAGCCCACAAGCGTCGCCGCGGCGGCGACCAGTAGGATCAAATTGCGCATGAGAACCTCTCTGCCGAAGGCGGAGGAAGCAGACGTCCCCCTGTGGGAGGCTGTGCTCCCTGCGGGGAATCTGCCGGGGCCATCAGGCCCGGCGCGAGTGCCGACCAGCAAGGGGCGGCTTGAGTGCTGCTTATTTATCGAGCCCAACTAGCTCGCCAGCGGTGCTGGAACTCACGCATCCGCATCAAGCAGGAAGCGATAAGTGCACCCATAATAGCCAGGGTCAAGGCGGAGCGATAGAGGCAAATGACGACATTCTCCTGAGTCTTTTGACGCTGAAGCGCGTGCCCCTGTCGAAGCGCCTGGAGCGGAAATAGAAAAGGGGGATGCCACAGAGCATCCCCCCTCTCGTTTTCCCAAGGACCCGCTAGGCCAAGCAGGGTTGACCCTGCTGGACAAGCAGTTCCTCGACCACCGCTGCTGACAAAGCGGCACGGGCGGTCGCGTCACACCACCCCTGGATCGCTGCCCGAACGTCAACGTCCCCTTGGTGGCCCTTCACGAACTCCGCACGGAGCGTGATGCCGCTCTTGCGGACCACCTCCATGACCTCGCCGTGAATTTCCTGATCGGCGGTGCGGTCCTCACGAACCCGTTGCGAACCGCCAAGCACACCGAGAGCGTGTTGGTTGTCCGACTGCACCGTTACGATGTCGCCGCGACAGAGCCTCAGGTCATGGACGGCGGCGATGACACCGTTGCCCAGAGCCGTCAGCTCAGCCTCGCAGGAATCGCCGGCGGGTCCGTGACCGCTGTAGCGGAAGACCCTCCGTCCCGATCGTACCCACACCGCCCAGCCTGCCCGCAGCCGCTTCCCACAGAAGCTGGCGTCGGCAAAGACGGTTACTCGTGTTGCTCGCCTCTCCATAATGCACCTGTTGGGGCAGGGAGACGCCCTTCCCCTAGCGGGGAGAGGGCTCCCCGCCGGGGTTCGGGTTGATTGAAGGCCGGCGCCGAAGCGCCGGTCGATGGTCAGTGGCCGCTGACCGCGTTTGCAGAGCCCCAACGAAGCGCGAACTCCGTCGGGGATACTCCTTGGTCAAGCGCGTCGGACAAGGCGTCCGGGTCCACTTGGGCATCGAACGTGTCGACCCGCCAGTGCCTGAGCATCGCCCCATCCACGGCTTCCACGTACTCCTGGAAGCCCATCTTCGAAACGTCGGTCTCGCGCTGTGTCCACACCTCGTCCACCGGACCGGTCAGGTCCACCGGGGCCAGATGGCCATAGGCGGGCGTCGCGAGCTGCTCGGCCGGAACTACGGCCTGGGTCGATATCTTCATGGCTTCCATCCTCCTGGGATCGAAGAGGGAGGCCGTCCCTGAGGGGAGCGGCTCCCCTCGGGGTCAGATTGTCAGGCTGCGGCTCGGGTGTGTCCCGTGCTTAGGCCCGCTTGGCGTTGCTCTCGCCGCGCTCGCGTTCGGCGAGGTGGGCGGTGAGTGCGCGCTGCGCGTGGTGCTCTGCCAGCGTGCTGGCGCGGAACCGCTTGGTGATGTCGCCTCCGGGGTCGTGGACATGCTTGGCGGTCAGGGAAACGCCCCTTCCGATCAGCATGGCCTTCACGCCCGCCAGTGTGGCGGCTTCATCTTTGCGGTTGTCGCGCAGGGTCTTGTGTCCAGACAGGACGTCGACCGCGTGCTCGCTTGCGGACTGCGCCACGATCATGTCACCGCGCTTCAGGTCGAACTCGTCCACCGTCAGGTGGATGCCCAGGGCCAGGGCCTCGACCGAAGCGTGGTCACGCGTGTGGATGTGCTTGTCCCAGACGCCCCGCTTCTGGATCGTCTTGGTATTGTCCCGCGCGTAGACCGACCAGGCACCGAGTTGGTGGGTGGCGTCGAACGCCGCCTCTCCAAACACCGTAACCAGTCGGCCCCGTTTTGCACGCCGATCCAAATGGGGTTCGGTCGGCGGCTGCGGGACCACATCATTGTTCCGCCGCTGGAACAGCCTGCGGAAGACCTCCTCCAGGGCCCTCGTCGGGTCTTTGTGGTCGCGGAACTCCTTGAAGAAGAGCCGCAAGACCGTGACGCAGACGAAGGCCACAGCGGAGATCAACATCTTCTCGATGATCTCCATGATGCACCTCTCGTTCTTTGAAGAGAGGGGGAGATCGCCCCCGTTGGGGAGCGTTGCTCCCCCTCGGGGTTGCTGGTCAAAGGGCGAGGCTGCTATGCAGCAGCCGCCGTGAGAGCCTTGCGCGTGATCTCGAACAGCGCACTTCTCAGCTCGGTGAGGTCCTGGATGACGACCGCGGTCGGGAATAGTTGCCGAACACGGTCGATCTGGATGCCGATGCCGATCACCTCGATGCCCGAGGCCTGGCAACGCCGAACCATGTCGATGACTTGGTCTGAGTTGTTGGGCTCGCCGTCGGTCACGATGAGGAGCAGCTTACGCTCCTCCTTGGTCGTGTTGACCAGCTGCGCGGCGGCATACCACATGGCTTCCCCCAGAGGGGTGCCGCCGGCCGGGGCCACCGCGAAATTGCCGACCACCTGACGCACCTTCTGTCCATGCTTCAGAAGAGGCAGAACGCCAATGGCGCGCTGGTGATCTTGATCATAGTCGCTCCGGCTTGCCGGAAAGGCTGTGATCGCGGAGTTGACGCCCGGGATGGCTTCGAGAGCCGTCGCGAGGGCAACCGCGCTGTCGATCGCCACGTCCAGCCGGTTCCGACTGGCCCCTCCGTTGACATGGGCGGCTTGCGCCGCCATGGAACCGGAGCGGTCCACGAGGATGTGGATCGCGGCGTTGGGGGCACGGGTGTCCGTGCGCTGCGTGAAGACCCGCGTGTCACCCGTCAAGATCCGGGTGATCTTTCGGCCGTTCACCGCACGGCCGCGCCGGCGGGTGATCTCGTCCTCCCGTTGGCTGGCTTGCACCAGACCCAGCAGTTGGGCACGTACCCGACCGCTCGTGCCACGGACGCGAGAAACGATCCCCTGTCCGATGAGCGGGTTGGCCTGCACCTCCTGCGGCTGAGCCATGGCCGGAACCCGGCTCTGCACAGGTGCTTTGGCGGCGCTGTTGGACAGGTCCTTGGCCGCCTTTTGGAAGAGGTCTTTCGACCCCACGTCGTCGGCCGAGGCCGACAGAGCCTTCGCAATCGCGTCGGCGCCGTTGGGATCGTAATCTCCACCCTGATCGGAGCCAGAGCCGCCCGCATCGCCGGCATCACTGCCGGCCGAATTGGGTCCTGAGCTATCGCCACCATCGTCGCCCTCTCCGTCACCGGATTGGTCGCCGTCGGCGTCGTCATCGGTGTCCGAGCCGGACCCCGAGCTATCGCCACCATCGTCGCCCTCTCCGTCACCGGATTGGTCGCCGTCGGCGTCGTCATCGGTGTCCGAGCCGGACCCCGAGCTATCGCCACCATCGTCGCCTTCTCCGTCACCGGATTGGCCGTCGTCGGCGTTGTCAGAAGAAGCTCCAGGCTTCGCACTGTCGCCCTGCCCTTCATCATCGCCGCCACCGTCGCCGTCGGCATCGCTGCCGGCGTCGTCGGTTGCGTCATCATCCTCGGACGTGCCGCCCTTGGACTTGCCAGAACCGCCCGTGGCATCGTCGGCATCGCTACCGTCATCATCGCCTTGGGCGTCCTGCTCGTTGTCAGACCCGGACCCGCCCTGCTGTTGCGGGACGCTCTGGTTCTGCTGGTCCTGCTGCTGCTGTTGTTGCGGCGGCTGCGGAGGGGGCTGGCGAGCCTTATCCTCCTCTTGCTTGAGCATGGTGAGGATGAGGTCTACGAGATCGAGAGCATCCGCAGTGCTCTCGAGGTTTTTTACCTCAGAAAGCAACGCGTGAAGCCTGACCATGGCACCGGCCGGGAAGGTCTGTGCCGCTACGGCCTCGCTTTCGTCCGCGAAAGACTCCAAGGCCTTCTGGCCAAGAACATCACTTCGCAGGCGTAGCAGGCAGTAGCCGGACAGGATATCAGCCGGATGCTCCTTCTCGTTGACGGCCCTCATTTCGCCGCGGCGGATCATATAGTCGATCACCTTGGCAATAGTCCTGCGGGTCCCCGGATAGTCGACGGCGAGCGCCGCCTCGATCCGGACATCCTCAATGATATTCAGCAGCTCCCGACGGAGCGGCTGGTAGTACGCGCGATGAACGACATTCCAATCCGTGAACTGGATGTGCCCACCGGCTTCATGCGCGATGACGCCGTAGGCGAGATCGCACAGGTCCGGCTCGTCGGGGTCGAACGCCGGCACGTAGACGCGGTTCCCGTCGGTCATCATCTCGTTGCCAGAGACGATGACCTGTACCCCGAATTTCTTGCCCAGCGCCGCTGCCACAATGGGCAGCGAGTCATAGAGCGTACGAGCCTTGCGGGACGTCCTGGCCGGTTTGCCAGCTTGGCTTGTCCCTTGCGTGGTCTGATTGACCATCATTTCCTTGCCTTTCGCCTGGGGGGCGAAGGAGCCCCCCTTGGCGGGGGAGAAATACTCCCCCGCCTTGGGTTGCTTAGAAGTAGAAGCAGTCGACGGCCTCGACCGGCGCGGCCTTCGGCGGGATCATGTCTGGGAGTTCCCCGTCATCATCCGCCTCGTCCAGATCGTCGGTGTCGTCCACCGCAGCTTCGACCGCCGCCTCAACAGCAGCCGGCTCCGCCTTGGGCGCGGTCTCCGGTTCCTCCGGAGTTGCACTAGCCGCCGGCGCAGCTTCTGCCCCCAGGGATGCCGGCTCGGCACCCGGGCGGGCATCCTGCTCTACCGGCTCCTGGTCGGCTTCCTGCGCGAGTTCAACCGTCTCCGTGACTGCCTCAACCGGTGCGGTCGGGACAGCCTCAGCGGCGACGGGTGTAACCTGCCCCGCCTCCTCTGCCTGTGCTGGCGTCGCAGTGTCGGAGTTGGACTCCTCGACCACCACGCCATCCGTGGCAGGAGAGGCGGCGTCATCACCATCACCGAACAAGCCGTCGAAGATGGAGAGGTCTGACGGCCCTTCAGCCATCGTTACCTCGACTTGCGCGGGCGTGACGTGGACGACAGCCTCTGGCTCGTCCGCATCTTCCTCTTCCGGGAAGGCGGCATCAGGATCGACGATGTCCCCATCCTCGACAGATGCAAAGAGGTCGCCGAAGCCACCCGTCGCCGGGCGGCTCGCCGCGTAGGACCGGATTTTGTCGGGGTCCGACAGGATCAGGATCTTCGCGACAACCTCGTGGTAGACACCGTTCTCGATGTTGCCTTTCTCCGGAAAGCTGGCGATCAACTCGTCAATGCCAGCCACCATTGGAGCCACAGCGCCATCCAGAAAAGAAAGTCCGTCGAGCTTATCGCGCATCCGCTTGAGCGGCCCTGCGATACGCCGTGACAGGCTCTTCTCCGTCCGGGAAGCCACCGACTTCTCGTAGAGTTCGTTGGCCTCCTGTGCGACCTCAGCCAAAAGCTGATTGCCCATGCGCGCAACCTCGCGGTCCAGCGAGCCGCTCTTGTCGGCCGGCGAGATCCGGAAGGTGCTGTAATCGGCCCAAAGTCGATGACTGACCGCCGAGGCGGGCTCTATGGCCCGGCGAAGCGCGTCCTCGAAGTTGGGATGTTTGGCGACCCACTCTTCCACCTCCTTGTCGTATTCGGCCAGGAAGGTGCTCTTCTCGCCGAGAAACTCCCGAACGATCTTGTCCAGAGCTTCGGTGACCGCTTCGGTCTTCTCGCGTGGGATCGCGTAGCCGCTTAGGAAGCGGATGCCAACGCTCTCCAAGAGGCGTTCCATCTGCTTCTTCAGCTTGTGGAAGACGTTGAGCCGATCAGGGTCCATGACTTTTTTGGAGCCCAGACTGGCAACGTCTTCAGAAGGCAGTTCACCACCCACGCCGAGGTTCAAATCTTCGGCCCGGAGCTTCTTGCGTCCGGTCCAGATCGTCACACCCAGCGAGAGAATGTCAACTTTATCAAGGGTCTTCATGATGCAGCCTCGTTGTGAAACGAGGCGCGAACCCACTCCTCCCCTGGGGGCGAAGTGAACCGCGCCCCATTGGGGAAGGATGTTCTGGGTGGCAGAGCGGGCTGTAAGCCCGCTCAGAACCAATAGTCGGCTTGGCCGGTGTCGATTTGTGAGAGCTTGATCCGTTTCGGGATCAGCCCGGCATCTTCGGCAGCCGGCGTGATGAGGTCGACAGAGGATTCGAAGGTGGCGAGCAGAGCCGCCTCCTTGCGCAGGTCCTTGTCGATGGTGCCACCGTCCGCCTTGACCACGTTGACCGTCACGTCCGCAGACGCGACCAAACGCATGGTCAGGAGAAACAGGAGGGCGCCGACGCCGTTGGCCCGCCGCAGCGAGCCCGCGTGCCGCACCCTCCCGATGCCGGTGTGGCCGTCGAATGCCGGCGTCCAGCCCTCAATCACCGGAACCCCGGTCGGGATACCCTCACGGGTGCTCCACCGGCATTCATAGTGATCGGAGAGCCTGCCCACGGCCACCTCCATCACCTCAAAAAGCCGCTGCCAGGAGACAGCGGTGATTTCGAAGAAGATGTCGGCGTCCTTCATGGTGGCCGGCCTCGACGTAACCTCCTCAGCCGCGGGGATTTCCGCAGCCGGGTTGCTTTGCAGATCGGTGGCCTTACCGTCGGCGCCGAAGGTGCAAGTGCCCAGGATCTCATAACCCTGTTCAGTCTGCTCCCACAGTCGCCGACGACCCTCCGCCGCCGCGCCGCTGGATTTCCAGGACGACTTGGCGATGGGCTTTTTCTGCATGGCCTGTCCGGTCTTGCCGAAGCGCACGAACAAGTCTCCGCCGATCACGGCAACAGCCCAATCCTTGGAGGTGCCGTCGGAGCGGTTATACCGCGCCAACAGCCAGCGCTCGCCCGCCATCAATTAGCCTCCCAGAGATCACCGAAGACATCGGCTGCGATCTGGTGGATCGCCTGCCGCTGCTCAGGTTCCGCCCGGTTGCTGAAGGCTCGCTCGAGAGCAAAGCCGACCGCGTTGGGAGCCCCCTTGAAGGCGACCGTCAGCCGTGCCCACCGCACGAGAGAGCGAGTGGACATGGTGAGGGAAAGCTCGGAGCCACCGTCCTCGCCGCCCAGGAACAGGCGACGGATGTCGTTGGCGACCTTGATCATGTTTTCCCGGATAGCCTGCGGCACCTTCGGCGCCACGCGCTCCAAGATCGATTCCTCGATGTCCGGCTCCAGATAGCCCACGCTGATGAAGCGGAAGCGATCCAGAAAGGCGGGATCGAGAACCTGGATGCTGGTGGCGTAAAGGCCCGAGGCATCACCCGACCCCATGCTGTTCGCCGTGACGAACAGCCGGAACTTTGGGTGGGCATGGATCACCTCGTTGGTCTCGGGGATCACCAGTGGCGATCCTTCCAAGATATCGTTGAGACCGACCAGCTCGCCGGCATCGCCGCGGTCCGCCTCGTTGATGACGAGAGCGTAGCCGTGGGTCATGCAGACGGGTAGCGGCCCGTGAACAAATTTCGTCTGCCCGCCGACGATGGCCTGATGACCAACGAGATCGGCGAACTCGCGACGCTTATGCCAGGAAAAGCACATGGTCGGCCAGTTCAGGCGCGAGAGCGTCTGGGTGACGATGGACGTCTTGCCAGCTCCGTACGGGCCACCGATCCACATGGCATCTCCCATAGGATCGGCAGCAAAGGCAAGAATGTCCCGCAGCTTGATGCGATCGAACACGTAGAGATCGTCACGCTTCGGGATGAGAGGGTTCGTATCGTCGGCAAAGCCCTCGACCGTAAACTGCGGCGGAGCCATCGGCTGATCGAACGTGTCGCGAACACTGAAGTTCTTGAGCATGATGCACCTTTTCTTGGGGAAGTCGGGGCGCACCATGCCCCGGAGGGGAGCATGTCTGCGCCCCAGGTGGGGATGAACTTGAGTTGCGAATTACGCGGCCACGGCTACGACCGGACTCACGCTTTGGGTTTCCGCCGGCTTCACCTTCTTGACACTTACCTTGACGCTCTCCGAGGAGGCGCCGCGGAACTTGTCCAGATCAGCGTCGCTGACGGCAACCTTGTGATGCTCCAGGAGGGCCGTGTAATCGACCCGTCCTTTAGAGATGTAGCGGGTGATGAGGATGCCCGATGCTTCAGCTTGGGCGAACTGCCCCATCTGCTTGATCAGCCGCTCCTTAGCGGTGTCCTGCTTCAGGGTCAGCGCCGCGATCTCGGCCTTGAGGGCATCGATCTTCGCACCAGCATCGCGGTACTCCGCCGCAGCAGCTTCCCACTCCTGCTTTTCCTCGTCGGACGTTGGGGAGTAGCTGTCGCGGGCTGGGTCCTTCTTCGGCTCCTTGCGGCTTTTCACCGCTTCCATGAAGGCTTCGGCCTTCTGGAGCATGTCGGCGATAAATGCCTCGTCCCGGTCGACACGGAATTCGACAGCTTCGTCAACGACGAGGCTGCCATCTTCCTTCTCGATCACGCGACCAAACACCAGATAGCCGTGGTCCATGCCGGACACGAAGATCTGAGCCTGCACCTGGCAGGAATAGAGGCGAAACGCAGTCGCGTCCTCGCGGAGCGCCACCACCTCATCGAACACCGAGTCCGACGGGGCCTTGAGTTCGACGGGGATTCCGTCATCGGTCAGGCCGTCGAAGCTGGCGCGGATGAAAGGATGGTCCGCTTCGGCGCAGGCGGGAAAAAGCATGGTGTCATGCTTCGCCTCGAACCACGCGCGAACAACGGGCTCGCACCGCTTGCCATGAGCGACGAACATGTTGCCGCTCAAGTCCTCCGGAGGGACCTTGCCTGCCTTCTCCGCCCACAAGCGCCAAGGCGTCTTGTAGGGGCTACTGCCGAGGACCACAGCGATGTCGGAAGCCGACACGCCTTGATCGCGCCATGCCAGCCATTCGGCCGAGCCCTGGCGAAGGTTGACGATCTTCATGATGCACCTCTGCAAGGGCGGAGGCGCACGTCTCCCCGGTCGGAGCGTCGTGCGCCCCAGCGGGGTTTTCGTCGTGAATTACGCTTGCCAGTCTGTCCCCATGCCCCGGTTTCGGGACAGGGGCGAGTAGCGAGCGAAATGCTCGTCCAGCAGCGAACGGATCGCGGTCACGCCGGCCGATCGCAACGCCGTGGTGGCCATCGCGGTGATGTCCTCGAAGGTGAAGACATGCGTCGTGGCTTTATGCCCCAACGCCCGGTCCTTCATAGCCTCGGACTTTCTGATATTGCTGAACATGCTGCTCTCCTCCAGGGTAGGCCCCGGTCAGGGTGTCATGCTTCCCGCGCTGGGTGCTCGCGCGCCCCGGAACAGGAATGGACGTGGACAAGGCCTACCCGGCCTGCTTCATGGCGGCGGCAGTAGCGGCCGCTTCCGCCTGGGCCAGCTCGACTTCGGTCTGAGCGTACTCGAAGTCGAGGTCGCTCAGCTTTCCGTCGTTGCGGAGCTTGGACAGGTAGTCCTTCGCTCCCGTCCAGGCGCCGGCGGCACCGGCACGCTGGATCAGCTCCATCGTGGAAGCTCGCACCTTGTCTGACACGGACTGGGAGCGCTCGGCATGCCGCAGGACATATTTGGCGTAAGCCAAGTCGTTGTCCTGCAGCCGCTCTGCGGCATACCCGACGGCCGTTTCCCAGGCACCATTGGGAAGCGCACGGCGCACCAGCTTTCCGATCAGCTCCTTCACCTCGGCGCCGACCTGAAACAGATCGGGCTTCGGGTCCGGAGCCGGCGGACCGTTAAGGACCTCCCCCGTTTTCGGGTCGATGTCCATGACGGTCGCGGACTGCGGCACGCCACGCTTGGAGCGGCGTGGGATGTCAGCCTCGTCGGCCTCGATCACCTTGCCATCCATCTCCTCCGCACTGTAGCCGCCGCATTCCTCAGGGAAGGCGGCGCGCAGCGCATCGGCTTTAGCGCATTTGGCGAGTTGGCCCTTTGGCCGCTTCACCCACATATCTGTGGGGAGAGCGCTTCGAGAGCGTTTCCGAGAGTAGGTCTCCAACCAGAAGATCTTCGCGGTGAACGGGCACCGGACACCGCTGACGAGGCGGTACACGGTGACCTGGCACCATTCGGGGAACTTGAGGGTGACCGTCTCGGTCTTCTTCGAGCCACGTGGACCGTCCTCATCGTTCACCTGGCCGGTGAACGTCTCCGTGATCTCCGGCCCATAGATCGGGGCGTCGACACCGGCGAACTCGCCCGTTCGGGCGGCCGTGGTCTGCACCTCGTTGATGCCCGGCCAAACCGTCTCCACGGACTTCCCCAGTGCGGAGCTCCACATGGGCACGATTGACACGGGGCGCTTCATGATGTCGAGCTTGCGGGCTTGGCAGTAGGCCACCGCGAGCAAGATGCCCTCAGCGCTCTTGGCGGACGGGAAGGTGGATTCCACCAGTACCCGCCAGGTCTGCTCATTGACCCCGTAGCTCTTTGCTTCCACCGGGTACGCGATCCGGGGTTGCAGCGAAATGACTTCGCCCATCTATCTGTCCCTCTCAATTGAATGAGAAGGCGCCACTTCCCTCTGAGGGCGAGCAGCGCCCCCTATGGGGTTGTGACGGTCAGTTCAGGTCAGCGCGAGACGTCGTTGTCCTAGTTGGACGAAGACGGAGCCTCAGCGGCCGGCTTCGGGCGAAACGGCTCGCACGGATCGGGTTCCCCCGGTTTGCGAGCCACGTAGCCGACGCCCATCGCTTCGGCATCGCATTTGGTCCTGAGCAGCAGGTTTTCCTGTGCCTTTCGGAGTGTGTCCGCCTCCCCCAGCGCAAACAGGAAGCCTGCGACAAGGTAGATCGCGTAGAGCGCGATCATGGCGAGCACGAAAGCCTTCAGGACGGGTTTGATGATCTCGGTCATGGTTTTGCGCCTCCTAGCGCAATGCTGCAGAGGCACACTCCACGCGCCACGTTGGGACGAGCAAGTGCGCCCCAGTGGGAAGGAGTAAAGCAGATCAGCGGTTGTCGCTGAGCCGCACGGTCATCGTCATCTCTGCCTGTTCGACGGTCTTGATGATCGCATACAGGCTTTGGTGGACAGTCACCCCAGCCATAGCGGCCACGATGATGCCGAAGACGATGTTCGGGAGAACCCGCATAACGACCTCCAAATCGGAGGACACGGCATTCCCCTTGGGGACGCTAAGCCGCGCCCTTTAACTCAGAACCGCGAGCGAAATTAGAACGGGATTTGATCCCATCCATCATCACCAGCGGCACTGCCTTGGCTGCGGTTTGCCGAGCTCTGGGATCGAGAACGATCCTGGCTACTTTTGCGGTCGGATCCACCTGGACGACCGGCGGCACCCTGGCGATCGGAACCACCCTGGTGACCGGGCTCGCCGGCGGGACGCCCGCCATTGGTTGAGCCGTTGCTACGACCGTTGCCAGCGCCGTTGTCGGATTCCCGACCCTGGCTCTGACCGCCGTGCAGATCGAGTTCGCTCACGCGAACTGTGAGGGCCTTGTCCTTGCTGCCGTCGCGACGCTCGAATTCACGAAGCGTGACTTCGCCGGCAATGGACACTTCCCTGCCCTTCTTGAGGAGGCTGGCGAGTTTTTCAGCGCGCGTCCCCCAGATCGAGCAGTCGACCCACTGTGTCGTCTTGTTCTCTCCGTAGCCGATATCATTGGCGACGGCAAAGCTGAGGACTTTTTCGCCGCCCTGCGTGGTGCGCAGCTCGGCGTCGCGGCCCAAACGACCATTGAAATGCCAGATGTTCATGATGCACCTCATCCTATTCAGGTTGCGATGCACGGAACTCCTCCCCTGCCCAGGGTGGAGTCTTGTCCGTGCTGGTTGGGGAAGGTCAGGCTTCGAGATAAGGGCGGATCACCGCTGGGACCGGATGAACGGTCTCCGTGTGCAGCCCCGTGTTGATCGCATCGGAAGGGACTGCCAGCCGCCGAAGAGCGGAGTGGGCAGTGCGCCAAGGATATCGACCTGCGCGGTAGCCGGCGTAGACGTCGGCTGCCAAGCTTAGTTTGAGCTCGGAGGACTGGACGTCCTCAAAAGCACAGAGGTTCAGGGACATGATGCGCCCTCATTCCATGAGGATAAAGGAGGCGCGTCCCGACCCCACGCGGGGAGGGAGAAGCCTCCCTCTTGGTGGGAACACGCTCGGCGGCAAACCGGCGAGCTACATGCTGGTTGTTTTAGGACCCCAACTAGGTCCCCAGCTGAAGCCGGACACTTTGGCATCGCTGCATCAAGCAAGCGGCGCTAAGTGGAGCCAATGTACCGTGCCGACACCGGCGGCGATAGGGCAGAAAGACGCCGATTTTGCGCGTCTTTCAAAGGCGCGGAATAGCCCTCTGGTTGATTAGGCTGTGGAGCACAGGTCCACCACTCCCCGGAGTATTCATCACTATGGAAAACGCCGACCAGCAGCCGGCACAGTCGGTTGCGTCGCCCCAATCCCGCCCGGCCCGGAATTCGAAGGACGCCCAAAACGCTAAGGCCTCTCAGCGTTCCGCCGGTACCAGCCGGCAGCCGGGGAAGGGCCGCTCGTCCACCCGCGCGCCCCGAACACACGCCGATTACTCGACGCCGGTCCTGCACAAGACGCTCGCGCTGAAGACCCATCAGGCGCAGCAGGTGGAATCCCGGATCCTCGCGACCACGATGTCTTCGATGTACATCACCGAGGTCGTGCTGCGCATCATCGGCGATTCCAAGGAAGCCGAAGCGGTCTCCGAGATCATCAACAACCATCTGAAGGTTGAGGAGGAAGCGCTCCGGGCTACCCTCGCTCAGCTTGAACAGGTCCGGTCATCGAATATGGTCGATTTCGAGCCCGAGTACTCGAAGCCGATCTCCAAGCCCCTCGAGGTCAGCTCGCCGCAGGCAATGCGCTTCGTGCTGCTCCTCGAAGGCTACGACAAGCTCATCCGGGTGGTGGACGGCCTATGGTTCGCCGGCCTGATGGATGGCAAGCAGAAAGCCACGGCAACGTGGGAGTGGCAGCGTCGCCTGGTACGCCTCGGCAATAACGTCATCGCTCTTGAACGCCGCGCTCGCGCCGCGGCCGTTCGCAAGAATAAGGGCGAGGAGGTGAACAAGGTCGTCGGCGAGACGGAGACGGCTACGGTGTCGGATAACGACGCGGGTGGCGACAAGACCAAGCGCGCCTCCAAGGGCCAAGCACCTGCCCCTCAACCCGAAGACGATGTGGCATCGGGACCCGCTCCGGTGGCCGTCGCCTTGGCAGCGGTGGCCGCGACGGACCCGACTGGCGCCGGCGTGGTCTCAGGCGCAAAGATCGCGGCCGCTCCGGCCGAGTGATCGCTTCCTGCCCGTATGACGACCGGAAAAGAGGGGGCCAACTGATTGGCTTCCTCTTTTCGTGACACGACGGAGACAGAGCGCTAGCTCATGTTCAGGCCCAGCGTCCGGCTTGGATCGCAAGCGGAAAAACCTAGTAGACGTGCTTCTTTAAGGCAGTTGGGTCTTGCACGTACAGTAGAGCCACAATAAGGTGGCCGAGCCCTCTCGTAGGGCAGTGTGTTGGGGAACACACTTTTTATGATGCACCTTGGGAAGGCGTGGTCTTCGGGCCACGCCTTTCTGGTTTGTGGGCGCGGCTCCCCAGCAGGCTGGTCGGGTATAGCGGGATGAGCGGTGTCTCCTAAGGACCAAGGACGCCCACCGCTCGCGCAGGCTCAATCACTAGCCGGCGTTCGTCCCACCAGCAGGATAAAGGGCAGTGGACGGCTAAACGTCCGCCGCACCGGGTGTGCGCGTGGGGCCCTTTCGCTCGCGGCGCCGCAGTTCCTTTTCGACAGCATCCCGCACGAAGTCGGCGCGATCCTCATCTTTCGCGAGGACGCTTTTGATCCGCTCGAAGGTCCCTTCGGCGAAACGGGCAACCATGTCCTCGACGTACTTCTTGGGGCGGGCCATGCCCCGCCTTTTCGGGGATATCTCTGATTTCGTCAAGGCGATATCTCTTTCATCCAGTTGATGAGATATCCTAAAAGGCATTAATAGATATCTCTTAACGACCGATAACAGATATCTGTTATTTTGGCAAGAACGTTGGTCTGCCGCCCCGCATTCGGCAGTTACGAACGAGCGGTACCGAAGATCTAAGTTTGTTGCTAAATTCTCTGTATGGCACCCTGGGCCGCTCGGACATTCGGCCATCGTCCATACCGTTGCGGTATGGCGGCCAGTCGTCTGGACAGTTAGAAGTCTTGCTCGGAGCTTCTACGGAATTGAGACCGCCTTCGGTGTCGGCGTCTCACCGCGACGCCTACCGCCTGGCACGCGAACTCTGTCCGCCGCAGCGGCGTTTTCTGCAACAGGGCACCTCGCTCCAGCGGGTAACAAGCTGCCTGCGCAGGACCTCATCTGCCACTAATCCGTCCAACAAATTGGCAGATTAAACTTCAGCAGACGTAATGATATTGCCACTCGCACACTAAGCAACGCAGCTTAGACTGTATTTGAGATAAATCAAAGCTACCCGACGCATATCGCCGTATGTAACGTGCAAATATATCAACGTTTGGTGGACTCCATGATGAGCTCCCTTCTCGCGCGCTTCCGCATCAGCACCAAGATCGCCGCAGTGGTGGGTGTGCTGGCTCTAACCGCCGCCATCCTCGGCACGCTCGGCATCGTCGGGATGAAGACCTACGATGCTCGTGTTGACGAAATCCAAAACCTCTCCAAGCGGGCTCTGATCAGCGAACAGGTGAATGGTCTCGTCTACAAAGTGGTGATGGACAGTCGTGGGATATATGCCGCGGAGTCCAAGGACGAAGCGCGCATGTTCGCCAAGGCGGTCAAGGACAGCACCGCGCTGATGGCGCAGCGGACGGCGGACTGGAAGACCCTGGTGCCACCCGACCGCTTCACCACCTTCCAGGGGCTGGAGAAGGACATCACCGAGTTCATTCAGACCCGCAACGAGGCTGCGCGTCTGGGGGTGGAGGTCGGCCCGGCCGAGGCGGAGAAATACGGCGGCAGCGACGCTTCACGGGCCAACCGGAAGGCTCTTGGTGAGGAACTCGAACAAAGCTCGCAGCGGAATATGGCCACTATCCAGCGCGACACCGACGAACTGGATGCCTACAGCGCCCGCATGCTGACGCTGATGCTTGTCGTGGGCATCGGTGGCATTGGCGCTGCCGTCGGCGCGAGTGTGGTGATCTCGCGCGCGGGCATCGCCCATCCCATCGCCACCATCACGGACACGATGTCCCGCCTGGCCCGCGGCGACCTGACCGTCGACGTCGCCGGTGCAGAGCGGGGAGACGAAATCGGCGGGATGGCGCGAGCGGTCGCGATCTTCAAGCAGAACGCCCTCGAACGTGAGCGGATGGCTGCGGCCGAAGAAGCCGAGCGCAAGGCCAAGGAACAGCGCGCCGCTGCGGTAGAGCAGCTGATCGCAGGCTTCGACAACAGCATGTCCGGCATCCTGCGCACGGTCAGTGCCGCGGCTGGCGAGCTGGACGCCACGGCCCAGAGCATGTCGCACACGGCCGAGATGACCAACCGCCAAGCCGCCAGCACGGCTGCGGCTGCCGAGCAAGCCTCGGTCAACGTTCAGACCGTGGCGTCGGCCACCGACGAGCTGTCGGCCTCGATCCGTGAGATCAGCGCGCAAGTCAGTCGCTCCACCGACATCGCCGGCCATGCTGTGGACGAGGCACAGACAACGAACGACCGCGTCCGCGGCCTGGTGGATGCCGCCCAGCGCATCGGCGACGTGGTGAAGCTCATCACCGACATCGCCAGCCAGACCAATCTGCTGGCCCTGAACGCCACCATCGAGGCCGCGCGCGCCGGCGAAGCGGGCAAGGGCTTCGCTGTGGTGGCGAGTGAGGTGAAGAACCTCGCCAACCAGACGGCCAGGGCGACCGACGAGATCGCCAGCCAGATCGCGTCGATGCAACAGGCGACCAACGAGGCTGCCACTGCGATCACCGGCATCGGCACCACGATCGGCAGTATCAATGAGATCGCCACCTCGATCGCCTCAGCCATTGAGGAACAGGGTGCGGCAACCGGTGAGATCGCCCGGAATGTCCAGGAGGCTGCGCGCGGCACCGAGGTCGTCACGGTCAACATCACCGAGGTCAGCCGCGGGGCAACCCAGACCGGTTCGGCCGCCACGCAGGTTCTGGGGGCTGCAGGTGAGCTGGCCCGCCAATCAGACATGATGAAGAACGAAGTGGAGCGCTTCCTGACAGGTATCCGCGCCGCGTGAGGGCGCCATGTAGTCGCTCAGACGACGCGGTTCACCACAACGCACATTGAGGCAGCCTTCTACGGTGCTGGCTAGCTTGGCCAGCACCTGCGGCCGTGCGCAGGCAAAGGGACCGCCCGACGAATGTCCGCGCAGCAAAGCGCGCAGGCTTGCGCCCTTGCTTCCGGGCTACTGGGCACCCCTCCGTCAGCCGCCGCGCCGTCGGGAATTGCTTACCATCCCCAACGGCCTCTATCATCTTGCGCTACCACGGCAACGCGCTGTGCGGGGTCAACGTCACCAAGGCGCAGCGTTACCGATCTAAGGCGCTGGCCGCCCCCTTCGGGCGGGGTCGCTAAGCCTGCGCCCCGCAGTGTGGCGGATCACACATTTGTGCGGTCTCGCCAGCAGGTTAGTTTCCAGGCAAGGGCTTGGCTTTCAGTTCGGTCGTTGCGTCTTTGCGCGCCTTGTCCACGTCGATGCCACCAACCCGTTCCTGTGCCCGCTTGGTGGTGTTCATCCGAGTGCCGACATTGAAGTTGCTACCGGCACCAGTGAGGTTGTCAATGTTCACACTCGATTCCGAGGGAAGATGTCCGGTTTGGGCCAGCAACCCCAACCACTCGTCAAGGTTGATCTGCGACCAGTCAATGCGCTGAATTTCGTCAGTCGTGATCCCACGGCAGTCCGGCTCCTTGGGAGTGCCCCAGGACAGGCCGAGCTGGGGTCGCGCCTGCTCCTGAATGATCCTGGATAGCGGCGAGTTGAAGCAGCAGTAAGATTCCCTCTTCTCGATGCAGACGCCCAGCACCTTGCTGTTGCAGTAGCTGCCAACCTGGTGGCAGTTCTTAAGTTGCTTCTGCGCATTAAGCTCGAACTCTTCCTTCTCGCATGCCCAGATAATCTGAATCAGGATCATCACGATCTGGTAGACGGTATAGGCAATCATGATCCAGCCGAGCACCGACCCGATAATCGCTTGGCCGCCGCCCAACTGCAAAGGACCCTGGGCAGTGCCACCAACGAACGCCGACCCTCCAGTTTCTGCCACCGAAAAGAGGCTGTTGGCTGCCGCGTCGCCGAACACCTGAGCAGTCCAGTCGCCGACCTTGTTTAACAAGGTTTGTTGGATGGAGCCGATGAGCGTCTTCGACGCAGCGTCCGATGCGACGCTTTCCGTGCCGCCCCATATGTTCTCCCAGCCCTGAACGAAGGGCTTGTTGATCTCAGTCCAGGCGCTATCAATTGGCCCGGTTAGTGTCTCGTAGGCTCCACGTAGGGCGTTGCTTTTGTCCAGGGCGGACACCGCGCTGTCCAGCTTGCCAACCGCTAGGATCAACGAAATGTAATCGCCGAGCGAGACTGTCGATGTTGAGGCGCAGCAGTCAACAATGCCACCTACAGCCTTCTTACACGTTTGAGCTTTCCCTTTGAATACCGTACAGGTGCGATTCTCCTCAATGGTGTCCTCTTTGCACTCGGCATCCATGTAAGCGTTGCGAGCGCACCCTTTAACGATCCGCCGCGATTACCGCATGGATCTGTTGCGGCGGGCCTTGAAGTGTTCGCGCAGGTCGAGGATGGCCTTAGCGAGGGCGGGGACGTCGGCGTCGGCGATGGGTGCTGTGCTGATCAGAAGAGGATGCAGGGCCTGGAACGTGGCGTGCTCTGGTTTGTCTGGGTTGGCCATGCTCTTCCAGGCGCGCGGCGCTAGCCGGGTTGCCATCAGGAAGCCGAGGGACCAGAAGATCGGGTCCAAGCCCCCGGCATGGTGTGTTGGCAACTGCGGCCGGTACAGATACGGAAACTGCGCCATCGTCTCCGATAGGCGGTTGTGGTGATGCGCCACAGCCTGGATGGCCAGGTACTCCCGGGTCTCCTCCGTGGCGAGCAAGGCGCGCTCGCCCAGAAGTTGGCCGAGCCAAAGCTGAGGATCGATGAACTTCGGCCCGATCAGAACAGCGGTCAGGTAGCCGTCGAGCCCGTCAAGGCACGACACCGGAGCCGCCCGGCCGCGAGCCCGCAGATAGGCTTCAAGTTCGTCAGCACTCAGCATCGGTTTGGCCGCCATCGTGGTGGCGTTTGCGCCAGACTTGCTCATGCCGCCCGGACCTCGACAGCGAGCGCGGTTTCCCGCTCCGCCTTCCACGCCCAGGGCAGCAGGCGGTCGAGGTCGTTGACCTTCACCGCGCCGGATACGATGCGCTCCAGCGCGTCGGCAAGGTAGGTGAACGGGTCGAGGCCCATCAACTTTGCGCTGTTGATCAGAGAGGCCAGGATCGCCCAATCCCGGCCACCCGCTGCCGAGCCGGCGAATAATGCGTTCTTCCGGCTCAATCCGATCGGGCGCATGGTGCGTTCCACGGCATTCGTATCGACATCGATGCGACCATCGTCGAGGAAGGCGATCAGCCCATCCCAGTGGCCCAGCGTGTAGGCGATCGCCTTGGCCAAGCTCGACTGGCCGGAGATTTCGCTCCGCACCTCCATCAGCCGGGCCTTCAGCGCCGCCATGATCGGCCGGGCTTCGGCCTGCCGAACCAGCCGGCGGGTGTCCGCTGCGGTGCCGCGGATACGCTCCTCGATGGCATAGACCGCGCCGATGCGGGCGATCACGTCACGCGCCACGTCCGATTTGGTGGTCTTGAACACCGCCACGAACTTGCGACGTGCATGCGCCAGGCAGAAGACGAGGCGGATACCAGCTCGCTTACGGCGGCGGACCAGCGCCTTGTAGGCGGCGTAGCCGTCGACCTGGAGAATGCCATCAAAGCCCGCCAACTGCTCCTGAACAGCGGCCGTATCCCGCCCCTCGGCGTAGACGTAGCCAACCGCCGGCATGGCGGGGCCTTGCCAGGGACGGTCGTCCACCGCCTGAGCCCACAACTGGCAGACCTTGGTCCGCCCGCGTCCCGGATCGAGCCGGGGGAGCGGCGTCTCGTCACAGTACACCCGCTGCTGAGAGCGGATGTAGAGTAGCAGCCGATCATACAGCGGCCTCAGCCACCAGGCGGCTCGGCGAACCCAGAACACAAGCGTGCTCCGGTCCAACACGATGCCTTGGCCGGCAAACATCTGCGCCTGTCGGTACAGCGGCAGGTGCCAAGCAAACTTCGCCACCACGACGTGGGCGACCAGCGCGGTGGTCGCCATGCCGCCGTCGACCACCCGCGGTTTGGCCGTGGCCTGGACCACGGTGCCGGTGCAGCACCGGCAAGCATACTTCGGCCGGACGGTGCGCAGAACGCGCACAATGGCCGGGATCACATCCAGCGCTTCGGCGACGTCCTCACCGATCCGGTGCATCGCCCCCGCACAGCATGGGCACGCGGTGTTGTCTGGCTCGATGGTTGTTTCCACCCGCGGCAGATGCCGGGGCAGTGCTCCGACATTGCGGGTCGCTGGGCTGCGAGGCTGCTGTTTCGCCTTTCCGGCTGTCCGGTCTGCATTGTCGTTGGCAACAGGAGCGGGCTCAACGGTGAGGTCGCCGAGGTCAAGGAGACCTTGTTCAGGGTCGATCACCGACGCCTTTTCCGATTTTGCCCCGAAAATCAGCGCCGTCAGCGTCTCCACCCGCGCCTGCAACGCCGCGTTCCTGGCCTGTAGATCGCGGATGATCCGGACCAGTTCGGCAGGGTCTGTGGGGAGCGGGTTGGGAGGCTGGACCATGGTCTGGAGTATACCGCAGAGAAGCGGCAGAACCCAGGCGTTTCAATGCTTTCAGCCCATCCAGCGAGGCGTTTTGATCGACGGTGGCGAGGCTGTGCACCACTCCAATCCATCGAGCAGCAGCGTGAACTGAACAGCACTCAGACGGACCATGCCGTCCCGGATCGGAGGCCAGGAAAATCCCCCATCCTCCAGCCACTTTGTTGCGAGAATAACCCCGGTGCCGTCCCAGACCAGGAGCTTGAGCCGATCCTTGCGCTTGGAACGGAAGACGAAGACGTCACCACAATAGGGATCGGCCTTCAGCGCCTCGGCCACCAGGGCGACCAGGCCGTGAACGCCCTTGCGGAAATCGACCGGCTGCGTCGCCACCACGACCTTGAGGTCGGGGCGCAGAGGAATCATCCCCGCCCCCGCGCCGCTGCAACAACCGCCGCCGCAAGGCCGGGATCAACCGCGCCGTGGAACACGAGCCGTCCGCTTCGCAAGTCCATCTCGATCCGGCCCGGCACCGTCTCCCGGGCTGTCGGACGTCGATCTTCTGAATGAGGAGGGGGCTCCTCGGCAACTGTGACAGGGACGAACAGCGGCGTCTCCACCGGAGCCGCTTGCGGGACGATGCCCGCCTCCCGACGCCAGACCGTGAGCAGACCGCGGTTCACCCCGTTGCGCCGCGCCACCTCGGAGATGTTGGCATCCGGCGCCGCGCTCTCAGCCACGATGCGCGCCTTCTCCTCCGCCGTATACGAGCGCCGCTGCCGCCGCCCCGTGATCACCTCAATCCGCCGATATGGCCTGCCTTCATCCATGGCTTCAAGTCTGGGATGAAGCCTGACGCCTTCTCCCATCGTGCCCTCCGTCTCCCGTGAACCCGCGCGCAATCTCGGCTACGGATGACGCTTCGGGAAGAAGGGTGCGCTCGTAGCGCTTACGCATCCATGGCCATAAAGCGCGCAGCCGATAGGGTGGCCGCGGCACGGGCAAAGTCGTTGCTCAAGTCCGCTTGGGGGTTTACGCAATCCGTGCCCATGCACCGGATGGGGCCGGGGCAGCTCGTCGTCGTATTGCGGGTCACTGTGGGCACTGTCGCCGAGTTGCCGCAATCCCATTGCTCCTCGTGCACATAGCAGGTTCCAGAGGCACCCAGCGCCCCTTCAACACAGCTGGACTTAATGAAGCCACACGACGGGTTCGACTCATAAGCCGCGCAAGAAGCTAGGTTTTCTCCGTTGGTTTTTGGACACTGCTTCTGGCCCTGCGCATCGGTCCAGCAGTCCATCTGGCCTTTATAGAAGTTGCACTGAGCGTCTACCGAGGCACGGCGGCACAGCGGAGAGGTGCCGGCGGGCATAGGGGAGTTCGTAAAATCGCTTGGGCACAGGCGTATCCCATTTACTGTCGCACACCCAGATGAATCAGTCATAGGCATATCAGTGCATGTCACCGTGCCCACACAAAAGCCATCGGACACTCCCTGAAGCGACTTCTTACATTCAGGCGGATAGTATTCGCTCTTCGCAAGAATTTTGGTGGGATCATACTGGATGCGAATTCTAGCATATCCCTCACCTTTCACGCCCACGGACACGCGAGTGCGAAGCTCTAACTTTCCAGCGACTTTGAAGAACGATGTTACATCGACATTGGGCGAGGCCTCCCACTCTGTGGCCAATTCGCACGGTCCTTCCGTTTCCGGAGCGAAGCGCCAATCTGGTCCTTGCCACACCTTAGTATTCCTGAGGTAGACCTGCATATAGTCGTCCCACTTAGCGTGTACTAGCGTGGCGCTAGTCACCGCCTCAGGATTAAATACATCAACCTCAATAGACTCTTGGTAAATCGTACAACTTCCCGTCCAGTAGTTGTCACCAATTGTCCCGATCCACATGTCCACACAGCCAGGGCCACAGCTGGATAGGTTAGCCGGGCCGCCTGTGTGCTCAAGAACACCAGCACGGTACTCGTGGATGATGGTGCACTTCTGACTCTGGTCCTGGACCCTCTCACAGGTCTTGTAGTCGGGCACGTGGACTGAATACGACCCCTTGCTAAAGGTCGTGTTTGTAGAGCAGTCGGCGAAATCAGCCGGTAGGTTATTCCAGGTGAAATCGGACTTAGCCCAGAGTGGATCATTGTCGAGGTTCGGCCTCGTCACATTGGACGATCCCACCAAGGTCCGGTAGGCGTCACCAGTGCGGCTGCCCTCAGTCTTCAAGCGCTTGTGAGCGTCCGTGCCAGCATTGATCATGGCGCTGTCGTTACCGTAGAGCGCTTGGGTGCTGTCGGCGTTCTGGCCGTTTGAACCAGGAAACATATCGCCCGAGGAGAGCGAGAGCGGCTTCGAGGAGTTGGGCCACAGGGTGACCTGACCGTCCGGTTGGGCTGAAAAGAGGTCATTCACGTTCGGGATGGAACCACCTACTGCCCGGCCTGCGGCGGCACCGGTGGCTATAGGATCCGCGGCCAGGGCAATCGCGCCAGTCTGCACGGTCACCAGCGCGGATACGACTATGGCCGCGATCGGCTGGGCGAGCCAAGACGTGCGTAGCAGTTTCATGGGGGTCTCACGCGGACGAAGAACGAGGCGGAAGCGGCGAAACGCCACAGAGTTTTCAGCCTCCAGTTATCGCCTATCGCAAACCTCCTGCGCGCCGCTGAAAGACGCATGTTTTCCGCGTCTTTCATCACCTCGCTATCAAGCCATCCTCTGGGATCCTGGAACCACTCATGGTCTTCTGCTAGAGGGTGTCATCTCAGCGGAGCTTTGCACCCACCCGGTGGACGCAAGAGCGCCGCAACTCACAGCCCGTGCAAAAGTCAGGTGACCGCAGGCGCCTTCGGTTAAGGTGAACGAGGCGGTGCATCATGATCCCGATATGGGCGAGTGTGACCATGACCTTGGCGACGCCGGTGCGTTCCTCGTAACCCATGGAGAACTGTCGCCACCGTCCGAACCACCCAAGGGATCGTTCGACCACCCAGCGCCGCGGAACAAGGATGAAGCATCCACCAGCGATAGGCCGGACGCTGATCAGCGTCAGCCCGTTTTGCGAAAACGATTAAACCACTCGCAAAATGGAGAGCGTCCAAGAAGAAGCGCATTCACCTTCAACTTGACGCTGCCCATCGAAAACACTCCGCCCGTCATTCGGGCAAGCCGCAGGAGGCACGAGTACTCCCTCGTCGGCCCGACTTCCTCCCTTGTCAAGCTCGGGGCACTCGTACTCTAATATATCAATCTGGTGCCGCTTCGACAGAACCATAAAGCTGGCGATCCAGCGCCTTTGTGTCGGCAAAGCGCCAGCAGGAAGGGAGTATCCGAAACAATGCCGTGTCTGAATAATTTCCGCAGGTGGGTCGTCCGGTCGGTCGCGGTGACCGTACTCGGAACGGCTGCGATCGCCGCCGGCTACCCTGCCCCCTCGACAGCCGCAGTACTGGAGGACCGGCAGGAAATCGCCTTATGGCCGATTGGCCCGCTCGCTTCCGCGCAATTTCCCCTGCCGCAGCAAGTGTTGGAGCGCAGCAAGGATCCGGCCATCAAGGACCGCGCCGTGCTGGCCATCACCAAGCCGGAGTTGCTGGTCTACCGGCCAGCGGCACCGAACGGCACGGCGCTTCTCGTCACCCCGGGCGGCGCTTATCAGCGCGTGGTCATCGACAAGGAGGCGGACGAAATCGCGCCGCGCTTCACCGATGCCGGCGTGACCGTGTTCCGGCTAGTCTACCGGCTGCCTGGTAAGGCCCAGTTGACCGACGCCCCGCTGATGGATGCCCAACGGGCGCTCCGCCTGATCCGCGCCAACGCGGCCGAATGGGGAATCGACCCGGCGCGGGTGGGAGTGCTTGGCTTCTCGGCTGGCGGCCACCTCGCCTCGCAACTCGCGACCGGGTATGAGCGCAAGGTCTATGAACCGGTCGATTCGGCGGACCAACTCTCTGCCCGGCCTGACTTCCTAGCGCTGGGGTACCCGGTCATCACGATGGACGAGCGGTTCACCCATACTGTTTCGCGCCAGGAGTTGATCGGCGAGTCTCCGTCGTCTGAGCTGATTGCCGCCTATTCGACAGAGCGGCAGGTGACCGCCTCGACGCCGCAGGCCTTCCTGTTCCACGCCAACGATGATGCCGACGTGCCGGTCACCAATTCGCTGCTCTTCTACGACGCTCTGCGCAAAGCCGGTGTTCCGGCGGAGGTTCATATCTTCCGCCAAGGTGGCCACGGTTTCTCGCTGCGCTTCGCCGCCGGGTTGCCGGCAGCGCAGTGGCCGGACCTGATGCTGAACTGGATGAGGTCAATCAGGATGCTACCCTGATCATCTTCGGCGGTACCCGGCGGTGGAACACCTCCGCCGGTATCGTCAAGCTGAGGCTGGTGGGGTGAGCGGCATGCTTGTCGGAGCCGTGGACGAGGACGCCGGAGCAGGAAGCCCGAGGTGTTGACGGCGATGTGACGCTTGCGGCCCGTCATATTTCTGGCCGAGTCAAAGTCTCAGGCGCGCCCTTTGCCGTCGCCTTGACGCTTTGGGAGTCACGGATGGCGGCCGTGGGCGTCGGATCGCGGCCTTCCTGCTCGCGCCGCATCACCAACAGATGGTGGCGAAGGGCCTCCCACACGCCGGCTTCCAGGAAGGCGCGGAAGTACCGGTAGACCGTGGGCCAGGGCGGAAAGGTCGGCGGGGGCTGCAGATGACCATATTGGAGGCCGGTCAGCACTACGTAGAACAGGGCGTCCAGCAGCCGGCGCAGTCCGTACTGCGAGGCGGTCCGCCGGGCTTGGCGGACGGGATCAGGGGGGGGCGATCACGCGATACTGGTCATCGCTCAGGGCTAGGTTGGCGTCTTAATCGCCAACCAGACTGGGCTCCTCGGGCGCCCACATCAGTGGCCTCCGGCAGCGTGTGTGTTCCCTCCCAACAGCCTTTACGTCAGACCCTCACCCCGTGAGCGACAACTTCCGAAACGGGCTGGCAAACGCGACCCTAATCATGAATAAACGTCGCGTTTCCCTCTATACTATCGACGTCTTACATGAATGATGAACAACAGTCGACCCAGCGCCAAAGAATAAACATAGTATCTTCCCCCACGGCAGGGATCTGTTTGCCCATCCCCCAACGCCAGTCGGACTCCCCAGTGACATGATCACTTCTTGTTTCCGGCAGCGGGAAGAACATACTCCACCTATACTGCGACTTGGGGAACATAGGATCGATACGGCCGGCGCACAGCGCGTCATCCCCCATCGTCCGCCAGGAGAGCCCGCGGCGATGAGCCGCCGCAATGGACCGCGCGGCCAAGAGGTTGGTATTTTCCGCCAAAGAGCCCAGTGCCTCGTCCCATCCTGAGAAGGGATAGATTGATGTGCTCCAGGCGCCAGCGCACCAGAACATCTTCGTAATCGGCCGCCCAGCCGTTGCGGCGGCAGCGTCCGCCACACACGCCGACTGCGTGATGGGATCGGCGACGGCTGCGGCCTCGGGCTGCGTGAAGAATGCCAACTCCGAGTTATTCCAGGTCGGGTCCAACTCGGAAATCATCATGAGGTCAAAGTCGAAGAAGCCGTCGCTGACGCAATTGTTGTCGACGAATAGGTCGAGCATGATGAGCAACGGAAACGCGTATGTGTGATAGTGATAGAAGGCACTGTCACCGTAGTCGAGTTCCGAGTTGCCCTTTGTGCCCTGCATGCGCCGGGAGATCGGCAACGTGATTCCCCCGAGCGCCATCGAGCATCCAGGCTTGCGCACCAGCTCCACAATTCGCGCCGGCTGCCACATGGAAATGGTCATGCCCGGCTTCGGCAGCCCCGCCCGGTCGTTGCACAGGCACAGCGCCTTTTTGGTGGCCCCTTCCGGCACTCGGCTGTTTCCCCCGCCCAGGGGGATGCCTGAGACCTTGATGGGGAAAATGCAGCCCCAGCAGATGTCGGTGAGGAGCTTTCCCGAGAACAGTTCAGAGTTTTGGCAAGCCGGATCAGCCAAGGCAGACGACACGGGGCTTGCAACGAGGCCAAGGGCCAGAGCGGCGGCGGCGAAAAGGCGGCGCATCAGGGCTTGTCCTTCTCTGGAGGAATCTCGGTGACGACGAAGGCGCGCCCATCGGACTCGATCAGCGCCGGCACGCGCTCTAACTTGAAGCGGGATTTGATGTCGGGGGTCAGCAGATAGACCGGGCCATCAACACGCTGCTCCAGCCTGTCGAGGCCCTCCCAGCTACCTTCCCGATCGATGGCCGTCATGACCAACGTGACACGCCGCCTGCCCTGTATCTCAGCAGCGAGCTTGGCGGCTATTGCCACTTGGCCGGGAGACCGGGCGTCGAAGACGACCAGCCTCTGAGTGAAGGGCAGCTTATCGAGCGGGTTGATCCGGCGTCCGGCTTCGACGAGGACGCGCCCCTGAGCATCGGTGATCGGCTTGGTGACTACGACGGTCGGATCGATAGAGCGCACCCGTCGTTCCGTTGCCTCTGGCAGTTCGTCGAACCGGGCCTTGCTCCAGAACTCATCACGGGCTCGGCGCTTGTAGCCCTCAAGATCGAAGTCCTTGGCTTTCGCCTGCAACACCTCGATCAGATCGGGCTCTACCACCTCAACTGTGGGGCCGAGAACACCGAGATCGCCAGCCGCGCCCTCCCTCACCTTGTCGGCGATGAAATCCGGGGACATAAGTCCGGTGGCATGGGCGAGCACATTCGCGCCGTCCATGTAGGCGACCACTGGTGCCGCCGTAACGGACAGGTCCCGGAAGACCGTAGGATCGATGATCACGTTCGGCAGCGGGTCCATGTCCCGCAGCATGGCGTGAAGCCGGCGGACGCCCTGCCCGAATGTCTCACCTGGCAGAACGCCCCTGAAGACCACCTGCACGTCGTCGCGGCCGGCAACGCTTTGGAAGAGTTCCTTCAGCGCTGCATCTCCCAGCGCCCAAGATGCGAGGATCCTCACCCGCAGGCCGTCGTCGCGCGGAGGTTGGCCGGCGGCGGGTCCATCGTCAGGCATGGACATTTGTCGCTCGGCGGCATCCTTGCCATAGAGCCACGCGGGTGGCGGCTGCGTGATTGCCTGCTGCTTGATACGCTGCGCCCTCTCCACAATGGCTCGGATCTCATCATTCGCGATTGCTGGCGTGGCCAGGATGGTCGCGCCAAGGAGCAACAGGGCGAAACTGCGCATGGACGGTCCTGAATGTGTGGGGATGTTGAAACGGCAGCCGCGGTCAGGTGGGACGGCGGCACCAGCAGGTCACTGCTCGCGCATGCTGGTCGGCTTGCTGCCGGTCAGGGCCAGATAAACCCGAGCTCCAACCGCGGCGATCACCGTCACGATGGCGGGCGGCGCCAGTGATTCGAAGTCGATTGGGAGCTCGGTGCTCTCCGTTCCCGTCCAGATCAGGTCGGCCCAAAAAAACAGGCCAGCCACGACCATGGCGGCAACGACAAAGGAGCCGACTAATGTGAAGGCGAAATCAAGCAAGGTGATAGTTTTTTCGAGCATCGGACTCTCGAGAGCATCGGGACAGGGTTCCCGTCCAAGGCCCCCAAGACTACCGCTATCCGCAATCGATCCGCGCCGCCGAAAGACGCTGGAAATCGTCGCCTTTCAGCAGCGCCCGCTATGGTGATGACAGGATGACGATAACCGACAGATCGTCGGTGAACTGGCCCCACCGGCTCTGAACCGCAGATGCCAGCGCGGCTGCAGGGCTCCGGCCCTGTGACAGCTTCAGGAGCGCCAAAGCGTTTTCCGGCCAGAGGTAGCGCCAGAGCCCATCCGAGCCGATCACAATCGGATCGGTGCTGGCACCAATCACGCAAGGAGAGGGATCGGTGATTCCGGCGCCTACCCTCTGGTTCCGCTCGCCCCCTGAAATCTCAACCGGGCCGTCCTCATCTCTCGACCACGCTTCTGAATCCCCTACCCTCACAAAGGTCAGCCGACCTCCGCCAAGGTAGCCGAGAATGGCCGTCGTGCTCCCATCGTCAGCCTTGTGCAGGGCAGCGTCAGCGGCGACGAGAATTGCCGCAAGGTCATGCCCGGTAGGAGGCGTCTCCATGGCTTTCACCGCTCTCTGGACCGTCCCTAGCAGAAGGCGCGGAGCCCGGCACCCACGAGCACCGGCGCCATCAGCCAGAAGCAGCACAAGTCCATCTGGCGCCGGTAAGCAGGCCGCGATGTCGTCAGCAAAGGCAGCGCCGGTCATCGGACGGACACACACGGTCACGGCGCATCGGTCGGTTCGATGATGCGCATCCGTCGGCGGATCGGCGGGAAAAGGAGCACTTGGGCCGTGAGTAGGGCTCGCCAGCGGTTCTCCGCGCACCGGAGCCGCCGTCGTAGTAAGACGCCGAAGAAGCGCGAGCATATGGGACCTCCTTGGACGGCGGGTCAGAAGAGGCGGTAAGCCCGTCCCACGATCTGGGCGACAGGCAGCTCACCCCAATACCGGCTATCGAAAGAGTCGATAGTCCGGCCCATCACCCAGATTGCTCCAGGCGACACCACCAGCTCACGAGCGAAGTCACCTGCCTGCCGGCCTAGGGTGCGTGCAAGGGCCAGCCCCTCGCCCACTTTGGCTCCGTTAACGGTGACGGCCGCCTCGCCGACGGCGACGTGATCGCCAGGCACACCGTCAGCCACTTTGACCATCGTCGTGCCGTTCTTGAAGTAGGGCGTGAGCCCATTCGCCGCGAAGGCCACGAGTTGCCCGCGCTCAATGTTCTTGTCCCAGCGATCGATCAGCACCACCCGGGTGTCCGGCAGGCACCGGGAGATTTGCGGGTCGATTCCGATACGGTACCGGTCGGTCACATAGGCGCCGGCGGCGTAGAGCGCCACCAGCAGCGCTCCTGCCTTCAAGGCAAAGCGGCCCCACGGTTCCCGCCGGGGTGCGGCGGCGCCTGTCACTCCCTCTTCTCCTGGCCGCCTGCTTGCGGTGCCGGTGGCGAGACCGGCTTAGCGGCAGCTGGCATCATCATCGCCCCGTCCGGGGCTGCGAGCACCGACTGGCCATCCAGCACGATGTACCCATCCTCCTGAAGCCGGCGAATGTCACCCCGGACCCGACCCATCGCGATTGCGATTGCATCGGCCGGCTGCCCGTTCAGCGCCGTCGCCATTTTCGTGAAGTCGACGACGATTACAGGCGGACGGGCTGCGACCTCCGCTTCTAGAAGCGCCACCCGATGCCCCATCCCGAGGTAGGCGACACCGACGCTCACCACCACGGTAAGCACGAAGCGGAGCACACCGTCGAGAACGTCCGGCTTGCGGCCCGCGTTCTGGCGCTTCGCCGAGGATGGAGCTGCCACTTCGTCAGAGGCTGTGCTGGGGGCGGCCTGTGCGTCAGGCGGCAGAGCGGCGTTTTCCACCATTTCTCTCCTCGATGAGCATGTAAACGGCATCCCGAACAGCAACGCCCTGCGCGGTCAGCCGCTTGATGGCGTTCACCTCCTCGGCCATGGTCGAGTAGATCAGCTGGCGGAATGGATCGACGATGAGCCGCCCGATGCCGCATCCGTGCGACGTGATTGCAAAGATCTCCGAGTATTCGCCCGGAACCGTATGGACGGTCTTGAGCAGCTCATAGCCTCCCTCGGTGAGCGGCAGCCGGCTCTCCTTCTTCAGCGCATCGATGGCCTCGGGCTTCTGACCCAGCAGGTACATGTTCGCGCTGTTCTCGACGATGGCTCGGCCGGTCGGTGCTGCGTAGAGATCGCCGACACCTTGGGTGATGGTCACGGCCGCGCCGCCGTATTTGCGGAACCGCCGGTAGCCATGCTCGATGAACTTGGCAACGTCGCCCTGCATGAGCAAATCCCAAGCCTCATCAATGATTACGAGCTTCGGACGATCGCGTTCGCCGAGATACATTTCCTGCTGGATTTGGTAAATCAGCTGCAACAGGACGACTTGCTGGAGGTGCTTGCGCCCCTTCAACTCTTCGAGTTCCAGCACGGTAAACCGATTGTTGAACGCGACGTTGTTCTTGCCGTTGAAGTATTTTCCGTACTGACCGCTTTTGGAGAAGCTGTAAAGCTGATGCCCGAGATCGCTGATGCGATTGTCTTCGCGGGCCTCTCCTTCTCGCAGGAACCACTCGATCAGGTCATCCACGACCATCTGGTTCCCTTTGGCTTCCCACGTTTCATGCAGTGCCCGTTTCATTTCCTGGGTCTGCAAATCGCTGAGGCCTTCGGTCGGAGCAGCCATGGCGGCGAGAAGACCGACGAGGACGTCCTCCTGATCCTCGAAGTCTTCGCCGTCCTCCATTGCTTGAATCAGTTCGAACGGATTCAAGCAGATTGCAGTGCCCTTCCCGAAGTGAATGAAATCACCATCGAGCAGTTCGCACAGTTTTTCATATGACCGGCCAACGTCAATCACCCACACGCGCCCACCCATGGAAAGTGTTGACGAGATGAGTTCGTTGGTCAGAAACGATTTACCGGAGCCGCTCTGCGCGGCGATCGTGGTGTTGAAGTTGGACGTGCTGTCGTACAAGGACAGCGACATCAATTGACCGTTGCGGCTGATGAGGTTGAGAACCGGCGTGCCCGTGCCCCGCCAATCACCGAACACTGGCAATAGCGGCACGGCCTGACGCGTAGCCATGGTTTTGTAGCGAAACAGCTCTTTGATTGCCTTCTTCTCCGCACCGAATGGCAGAGCGTTCAGAAAGATCGGGAGGCAGAAGAACTTGTCGGGCAGCAGGTTATAGCCCATCTCGCCCCAATAGGCCTGAGCGCTCGACACGGCGCCCGTGGCGGCATCGTCATCGTCAGCGAACAGGGTCATGGAGAGGCTGAGGCGGCAGGTTCTGTCACCGTCGTCCAGGGCCTCGAAGAGAACGTCGAAGTCGTCCTTCCTCTGCGCCAGCTTCGGCACGAATATGCGCATACGACCGATCGCTTGGTTGGTCGCCCATTGCCGCTTCGTTGAAAGACCTGCCTTGGCCTTCTGCGGATCCGGATAATGAAGGCTGGCGCTGATCATGAAGGGAACGCGAATGCCGCGGATCCCTTCCCACATGTCTCCGATGAAGTTCGCCGCCTGTCCGAAATAGATGCGCTGCGGGAAACGCTTAATCGACAGCGTGCGAACGCGGGTTTCGCCGAGCGACAAGCCCTTTGCGTTCACCTTCAGGTCGGTCTGGTAATCGAACACCTGATCGCGCAGCAGCTTGTCCGTTTCGATTTCGCTGGTTCCATCGAGGCGCCAGGAGGCGTCCTTGCCCTGGTTGATGAGCGGAACCATCACGTCCAGCCATGCTTGCGACGTAAGGGGGATCGGGGCGAGCCCCACCGACTCAAGGCTCTTCTGCACCGTGACTTTCTGCTCGCTGGCCCGGTCTAACTCCGCTTGGGTGGGTTCATTGCCGGAGAGCGGGAGCTTAACCGTGACGAGAAGCTGGATGTCACGAACACGGAGGCCGCTGCGCTTCTCCACAGGGTCATTGACGCCGGCCGTCAGGAACTTCGCACGTTGCTCCACCGTCTCCAGCAGCAGCGGGTCTTCCTGCCCGGCCCGGAGTTGGCGCATGTGGAACAAGGGCGGTTGAATGTTCTGCGAACCAAGCAGAATGAACTGGAGGATGGTATCGGTCGGCCACGCATCCTTTAGCATCACGTTGAGACGTTCGGCCGCCTTAGGATCACCAGAGGTTAGCGGTCGGCACATGAACCCAAAGCCGATGGTTTGGTCCGCGCAGTAGAAGATCTCGCTGTCAGGCTCGTAGGCGAGCGGCATCAGCAGCTCGCCGCACCGATCGGACTTGTAGCGTTGGTTCAGGGGCATCAGATCCGGCCCTCCAGCCAGCTGTCGAGGTCCTGAGGAAGCCCACCCTTGGTGCGGCCGTCCGGCGCGATCATGAAGGGAACACCCTTCACACCGACAAGCTGCGCCGTCACCAGTCGCTTCTGGATGGGCAGCAGGTTGCAGTTTTCGTTCTGCGGCAGGCTGTCGCGTATTGGCCCGGCCATGAGCGATGCAAGCGCCGCGGCCGGATCGGTCGCGCAGGACACCATCCGCGTCAGCCGCTCGCTTTCCTGGCCGAGGACGGGAACGACGATGACCTGGAATGTGTACTTGCCTGCCAGCGCGGGCATCTGCTGCAAGATGCCGTGGCAGTAGGGGCACTTGGGGTCGACGAAGATCGTCACTTCCTTCGCGCCGGTGCCGTAGCGGAATGCGCCCAACTCAGCCGGCGTTACACCCAGTTTGGAGAGATGGACGCGGCTCGCGTTGTCGCGGAGGTCGGCCAGGTTGTTCACCCGCTTTCCAGTCCAAGTGTCGTAAAGCTCACCGCGCAGCACATAGCGGCCATTGTCGGAGATAAAGGCCATCCCGGGAAAGCCCTCGCCTTCAACAGCGGTAAAGCCGCCGGAGGGGAGCTTTTCCATTGCCGTGATCCCGGCCGTCAAGGCGTTGCGGTTGATCTGCGCCTCGGTCTCGGCCGAGGCCGGTCCCAAGCTGCAGGACAGGGCCAGAAGAGCGACCGAAAGTCCGAGTGCGACGCGCACGGTAATCCTCCAAGTGCAGAGAAATTCTGGCTCGGAGGCTACTCATTTCGGCGGTTTCTTCGCGCCGTCGAAAGACGCGTGAAATCAGCGTCTTTCTCAGGCGTGCCCAGACTTGACAACATGCGCAGATGATTGCCCGAGAGGCCTAAAGGCCCGGCGCCATAAACCGGACCTTTGCCTCACATCCTTACTGCTTGGGGGCGGCGCTATGGTGTTGCCGGGGGAACCTCCGCCGGTTCGGCCTCGGTCCCAGCCGTCACCTCAGGTGACTCCGCACCGGAGTCATCAACCCCCCGCAGCGTTACAACCGGGGTATCGCTGCGGGACAGCTTCGATACCGAGATCCGGTTCGAGTTGAAGGCAACCGGTTCGCCATCGAGCGTCCAGCGGTAGCCTACGACACGCCCATCGTCGTCGCGGCAATCGGCGTAGTAAATCCAGCCACTCGTCCACTCCCGCAGGGTGGCGGTGCAGCGAGGGGGCGTATTGGCCGCCACGGTGACGGTCTGCGAAGCCCCAAAGCTCCATCCCATCAGCGTCTTCGCTCGCGCCTCCACCGTGTGTGTGCCCTCGCCCAGGGTCATCTTCGAATAGGACCCTGTGGTCCCGGTGGGCGCTCCGTTCAGATAGTATGCGAGTGATGTGATGCGGTCGCTTGGATGGCCCCCCGTGATCGAAGGCTTGACCGTTAGATCCAGAGGGGCTCGGTAGTACGGGTTGGACGGGGACACGGCGAGCGTCATGTTGTAGTTCGGTGCGGCAAGCATGTTCACCGTCGTGTTCACCGTCGACGAATGGCCGCGAGTGTCGGAAACGGACGCGGAAAACGGATAGGCCCCTGGCGTCTCGGTTCGGACAACGCGCATCGTCTGGTTGGCGTCCTCGAGCAATGTGGCGGCCGGTGGCAGGGACCAGTTGTAGGTCGGGTTGTCGAGCTGCATGGGCCGCCCGATCTGGCGCAGGCGCACCGTCACATCCGCCGGCGCATACTGCGAGCTTCTGGTCGGCTCCAGGCTGAACTCCGGCCAGACGTATTCCCAAACCCTCACGCGCTTGTCTTCGCTGCCCAAGGTACCGTCGAACCCGACAATCTCAGCGTGGTAGGTGAGGGTCACCGTGTCGGCCGCCAAATTCTCCGATGTAGGCCCCCAGGTCAGCATCGGACCATCGACACGCGTCCCGTCGGGAAGTGTCCACCACCCACGCAGTTCCACATCCATGTTCCGGTGGGGCAGGCCCATCACGCCGCGGAACGTGCCGGTCTGCGGGTACTCGACACGGGCCGGTCCGACGATGCGGATCATCGGCGGGCGAACCGGCACGAAGTTGACGCGCCGCCGCAGTTCACGCCACGCAAACGGGTCGTCGGGAGGTGCATCCAGCATGCGGGCGCGGGCGACCAGAATCATGCGCTCCGGTTCGTTGCGGGTGACGTTGAATTCGAGCTTGCCGGGGGTGAAGGATTTCCCGGCATCCAGTGACCACTCGACCGAGACCTGCTCGTCGGTTACCGGCTCGCCCTTGTGCGTGAGCAGCAGCTTGTAATGACCATTGCCGCCGAGGAAAACGTGCTCAGGGCCGTCCAACTTGCCCTGCGGCACGTCGTAAGCGATGACATGGATCGGATCTGTCGTGTGTTCCGCACCGGAGAACTTGTTCTGGAGGACCGCACGCACATCGTACTCACCTTTCGGGAACGTGTACGACAGGCGCATTTTGTTGTTCCGCATTGGCGGAACAACGCTCCACGTCGATCCACCATCAGCACTCACCTGCCAGGTCACGGTGCCCAGCGCAGTGGCGTCCAGGCGGTGATCGAGGGCAAGACTAAAGATGGAAGTGAGCGGTGCTTCACCGGTGATCCGGCGTGCCGTCAGGCCAGCGCCGATCGCACCGCCCTTGACGACGGTGAGGTTCAGCGGCCGGATCGCAAATTCGGTGCGCGAGTATTCCGGAACCGGCGACTTGACGCGCGCCTCAGCCGTGAGGCGGACGTAGCCGGTGTCGAAGGTGCCCTCCGGCAGCGTGAACGAAACGTCGCCGTTGTCCGCCGAGACAAATTCGGTCAGCGGCTCGGTCGTCTGATAGTCGATGTACTTGACGAGGCGGATCTCCCACACGCCCATCGTCTCGGCATTGTAGCCCGCCTCCTGTTTGTAGACGTCCCGAATGCCCACCGCGACCGGCAGGTCCTGGGTGTCCAACATGAACGTTGTCGGCACCGTAACTACGGGCTTGATGTTGGCATTAGGAACAGCAAGCAGTTCGAACGTCCGTTCGGACTTGTTTTCGGGCATCTGCGAATAGCGGGCCTTCACAGTCCAGGGTGTGCGGCTCCACAGCTCCGCCTCTACCGCGTTCAGGCGCCGCTGTATCTCCCTCATTTCTCCCCAAGGGGAGGCGTCGAACTCACCATCCTCGATCACCTCTCCTCCGCGCGCGACCGAGACACGGTAGACTGCGTTAGCTCCTTTGATCACGGAGTTGCCTGCGTAGCCGCCGTCACGGGAGACCGCGTAGAGACCGTCTTTTAGAACGGTCAGCATGTCCTCGGTGATTGCCGGTACCGGAGGCTCAATCACGTTGTACGCAAACGATCCTTCTCCAGCCGGGATCTTGGAGCCCAGCGGGGTGATGACATCGACCTTCCACCGCACTTCCTGAGTGCCGGCCTGCTCCAGCGAACCCTTCAGGAAGGGGCGCACCCAATACTGATCCTGGGACAGCGTGTTGGGCAACGCCGTCCATGTCAGTGCACAGCGCACCACCGCATCGGAGGAACGATACTCTGCTCCCTCATAGCTCCAATACGTGTCGCAGGACGGCCCCGCAGACTGCTTCAACATCACTTCCAACGGCTGGACCAGCCGGTAGGCGCGGTCTGACGAACGCTGCGGCTGGTAGGCGAGAAGATTGCCGATGGGCGTAACTGTGAGTGTCGCTGTACCAGACGCCACACGCACCTGCACATCGCTGGGATCGATCAAGCTGATCTTGTAGCCGACGTCGTACGCTCCGTGGACCCACATGCGTCCCTCCGCCATGGGCGTCAGCGCGGTTACGGGCTTGAGGTCCGTCGGCAGTGGTTCCCACTCAACGAGGCATTTCGGAGCGGCCAGTGCGTCACTGGATCGCGCGGTCGAACGGCTGGACGTCAGTTCGCATCGGTTTCCAGCGATCGGCTCGACCTTGAGCTTCGCCATGTCAAATGCTTGACGCACGGACCAGGATTCAGCCTTCATGGCAACATGCGGCACCCAGGTGTTCACCCGGAGATCAACGCCAGGGCTGTTCGGAGCGACAGTGGTGATCCAAAGCCGCGCCTGCCCTTCCCGCCCGTCCTCCGCCGCCATCATAGGCAGCGAGAGCTTTCCAGACGCGGTGGTAAAATCGTAGGAGCCGATCGGCACACCGACATCACCGGGATTGATCCTCACGCCGGCGATCACCAGCGAGACATTTGAGTCCTTGTGCATTGAAACACGCATCTCGTGCGTGCCGCCAAGCGTGCCCCCGTTTGGGAGTTTCCAGACGTCTGTGGTCAGCGGGTTTAGGCGAGCGCCGTTACGAAAGCTGTGCTGAACCCCTGGGATCCAGATCTCGTTGGCGGTAGCTGTCACAACGGGAACGGTGGCTGGAGCATACGTGATCGTCCACTCCCGGGTCGCCGACGCCCCATTCCCATCTCTCGTCGTTGCAGAAAGCTTGTAATCACCCACCCAGGAAGACGGGAGAGGATTGTCGGTGATGATCTTGTAGCCCTCGGCGCGGTTGGCGAGGGTCAAGATCACAGGATCACCAGTTACATTGGTTCCCGGTCCGGTCACTTTGAACGACGTGGCATCGCCCGCACGATGCTCATTGTGGGGCGCTGTGCCGCCATAACTCTCAGCCATTGCAACGCCGCTGGCGATCAACAGAATAACGCCGATAGCCGTCCCCGCGGAGAGGGCTTTGAACCTCAGCCGGTTGGCGTGTTCATGGAGAGGAGCGCCGCAAGACCGTGCCCGCGATATGCACCGTCGCCAGGACTGAGTCCAGTTCCCCCTGTTCGCGGAAGTCAACGATTGCACAGCTTCGGTTCTCCTATCCATTCGGCCCACGACCCCAAGAGCAGTTGCAGCCGACAAAGCCGCGGCGAAGGTTGTTGATGCCAGCCTGTTGGGGGCGCCGCAGGTGTTGGCGCAGCCCCCCAGTAGGAGGTGCGCGAGTTCACCGCTAGGCAGCGCTTATTGGCAGCTGCCATTGCACTGGATCCGACCATCATTGACGCCACAGCAGATGCTGTTCCCTTCAGAGCAGGACGTTATCCATCCGCCGCGGTACTGCTCGCACGTAGACGGCGTGGCGATCCAATTACCGCAGGAGTCTCCATAGGTGGACTGGCACCAATACCGGGCGCAGGCCTGGCCCACATTTCCAACACAGCATCCATGCGTGTTGCAGCTCTGAGAGTCGTTTGGCCGGCTGCCCCAGCCGCAGTTGCCGCCATCGACCGACGCACCGTCGGAGCGTCGGCACCAGACCGACCGCGACTGGCTGCCGCCGCCGCACGAGGCAGAGCAACCACCCCAGCCGTCCGCCACCCAGGAGTACGAACAGCCTGAATAATTGGTGCAGCTCTGAGAGTCGTTTGGCCGGCTGGCCGAACCGCAGTTGCTGCCATCGACCGAGGTTCCGTCTGAGCGCTCACACCAGACCGCGCGGCTCTGGCTGGAGCCTCCGCAGGCATTGGCACAGGCCCCCCAGTCGCCGCTCCGCCAAGCGTAGGTGCAGGTGGCGTAGCTGGTGCATGCTTCAACCATCTGCGGTTTCCCGGCCCCGCAGAAGCTGTCGGCGACGGTCACGCCGTCAGAGCGCTCACACCATACCGACCGTGACCGGCTGGACGTGCCGCAGGCGTTGTCACACGCCCCCCATGCAGCGGTCTTCCACTCCACCGGCAAGAAGCCCGTAGCTGTTCCTGCGAGCGCAACACTGGGCTGGTTGTGGTTCGCGAGAAGGAGCGTACCGGCGTAGCTGCCATTGCGATCGGCGCGTGCTCGGACCGTGATATCGCAGGACGCGCCTGCCCCGAGAGACTGCCCAGAGCACGCGTTGCTGACGAACTCGAAGCTGCCCGGCTTGTCTCCACCGAACAGGGCCACGAGCATGTCTGTGGGCTCTTCGGTGGACGTGTTGGTGATCCGGAACGTGGCCGGGGCCGACACGCGCCATTCGCCTTCTGTCTGGCCGGCGACGTTCAGCGACGCGGGTGCGCCCGCGACGGCCGTGATCGTCAGGTTGGGCAGATCGAAATGCCGCGCCGTGCCCGACAGCGGCACGTCCATCGTGTAGCCGCCGGTGCTCAGGCGCAGAGTCCCGGACAATGGACCGAACCAGCTGGCGCGTGGCTGGACGGTAACCTGGCAGGTGCTTCCCGCGTCACCCGGCGGCCCGAGCAGGGCGCCGGAGCAATTGTCGCCGGTGATCGTGAAGTGTTCCGTCCCGGCGCTTATCGTGGCAGTGAGCGGCTTGTCCATGTAGAGCCCCAGCGCCTCGGCCCGCCCGGCATTGCTCCCACCGTTCTGCAACGTGACGCTGGTTGCCGCCGCCGGCGCCCCATTGACCGAGAGCACCAGATCACGAAAGTCTGTGATGGTGACGGCGCTGCCGCTCACCACTGCGTCTGGCCGCGACGCGGCAGGGCTGACAACGCTCGGATACGTCGCTCCTTCCGGCCCCGTCGCCTCGCCGGCATTCTTCACCCGCAGCTCAAGCGAAGGGCCACTCTGCGCCCAGGAGGCGAGCGGCATGGCAATGATCGAGAGCAGCAGGGCCGCGGTGACTTTTCTCATAGACCCTCTCCAGCACGGCGCGAACCCGCCGACCGGAGCCGGTTACGCGCAGCCTGGAGAGTTCCACAACGCAGCCTTCCTTCGCGCCGTCGAAAGGCATCCAAAACCATCATCTTTCGGCAGGATCGCCGTACGTCGCCCAAGCCTCCGACTGCACCGGAGGGGCTCCGGCCGAACATAGAAAAAGGGCGCTTCCACTGTGGAAGCGCCCTTGTTGTCCGTGCCGCCCTGCGTGCGGGATGTCTCAGATGGGAAGCACCGGAGTGGTCGCGATCACTTCCGAGACCTGCACGGGCAAAGTACCGGTCATAATCGAATCGATCACGGTAGGGGTGTTGTAAAGTCCCATGCCTGAGCCAACTCCAAGGCCCAGCGGCATAAGGCTCTGGCGAGCGACGCCGCCGACCAAGCCGACGACGACCATGGAGCCGGCAATGATGCGGCCGAGCGTTCCTTGGGTCCAATCGGTCAGCGTCAGCCAGATGTCGTCGAAAGCCGTGCCGCCTGTGCCAGCGAACACATCGCCCGCGGTAAAGGCGACGATCAGCGCGAGCGCCAGCGCGACCTGGGTGTTGGGGTGAATGCGGTGCTTCATGGTCTTGCTACTTCCCTTGCTTTACGGGGATTGAGGAAACGTGCTCCGACTTGTCCGCAGCTTTTACCGGCCGGACCGGGGCGCTATCGTTGGCCGGCGGCTTCGCCTTGGGAGCAGTCGCTTCAAGGGGCCGGAAGGCCGTCGGGGAACCAGACGCCGCGTCGGGCAGACCGACCTGCCACTTGCGCGGCTCGACCTCGCTGAAGACGAGGCCCGGCATATGCAGATCCCCCTTGGTGTCCTGATACGGGGCAATCCAAACACGCATGACGACAGCGGGTGTGCGGATCGGCACACGGCCATCGTCGGTGTAAGCCACGGGCGTCGCGCCGTACCCGACCGGGGAACCGCCGAGTGCCGAGGGATCGGACGCTGCCGCTTTACGCATGGTTTGAACCAGCCCGGTCTCCGCCGCACCTTCGGTGTTGCGCTGGGTCTCCTGGCTCAGCGTCAAACCGTTGACCGCGTCGCGGGTGTTTGTCAGCTCATAGACCTCGCGGGCGCTCTTGCAGGAGACCCCTTGCGGCATTCCCGAGCAGCTGTAGTCGCCAGCCCCGATCCCGAGGTTGGAGCACGCGCCCAGGAGGAGCGGCGCCAGGCAGGCCATGACCTTCGAGGAATTTAGGCTCATTTCTCGCAACCTTGTGTCGGAGGCAGTTTGCCGGGTTCTGATTTTTTTCGCGCCGCCGAAAGACAGCGACTTTCAACGTCTTTCTCAAACATCAGCGTGGCCCATTACCGGCCATGCCGCCGGCACCGTTGCCCCCAAAGCCGAACATTGATCCCAGGAGCCCGGAATGCCCGCCCCCGGCGTTGGAGCCTTGTTGGCCTTGGCCCGGCAACCGCATGTCCTGGAGCGCTTGCTCCTTGCCCTTTTTCTTGAAGGTCAAGCTGATGCCACGCGTTGCGATGAGATCGATCTTGCGGCCTGCATCCACCTCGATAATGGGAAAGATGTTGGACGCCATGTCGAGATAGAACTGCGCGATTTTGTCGAGCGCGGACGATGCGCCGCCGAAAGCAGCGGACCGCAGCGACTGCTCACCGGCGAACACGTCGGCATACTGCGTCTTGCCCGTGTTGCTGGTTGCCAAGACTGGGACCGGCTTCACATCGAACGCTTTGCTCACGCCATCGAGAAAACCAGCCATTAGCGCGCGGCCGATAACCTGCCCCTGCTTGCTCACCAAACGCCCGCGGATGCCCGCCTTACCGTCTTCGCCAACTGCATAGGCGGGGAAATTTGCTTCCAGCACCTTCCCTTGCTTGGTGACGCAGCTGATCGTCTCTCCCCGCAGGTACGCGCGTTCAGATGACAGATCGCCGAAGCCTGCAGCGAGCAGGAAGCACTCCTTCACGTCCGCCTTCCAGCGGTTCGGCAGGATGGCGTCATGCTTGATGCGCAAGAGGGCAGGAAACGGCTCCTTCCGCGCACTGTTGCCCGTGGGGGCATCCATGCCGGTGATGAGGGTGCCGGAGAAAATGGAGCCGGACGGGAGATAATTCTGCGCAGTTTCTTCCTGCATCTCGTCCACCGGGGTCTCTGGAACCTCCTCAACCACCACGCGGATCTCGTCGGCAGCCTGTGACCCGGATGCAGGGGCGTTGGTACGCTCGACCTTGCCTCCATCCGATTGCCCCTGCCCTGAGGGCTGGCCGCTCTTCTCGTACATCTCTGCCGAGCTCGGCGGTGCGGTCGGCGGGCGAACAGCGGCGGGCGTCGGTCCTGGACGCTGCGCCATTTCGGTAGGCGCACGGCCAATAGGCGAGCGACCTCCCTGCGCCGGCGCAGTGCCTTTCTCCTGATCCGCAAGCTTTTGCTGAAGGTCCCCCACACGCTTCTGCAATTCCTGAAGCTGCATTTCCGACGCAGATCGATCAGGATCGCTGGGAGCCACCGGTTCGCGCTGCTTGCGTTTCAGGTCCTCCTCCAGGCGCTCGATCTTCTGTTCCTTCTTCTCCAGGCTAGTTTCCAGGTTCTCAATTCGCGCTGCCATGCTGTCGAGCGTCACCTGCCGCGTGTTTTTGTCGAGCAGGACATTCTCTTGGATCGCGTTCGGATCCTTGCGCGAGGCACGGACTCTATCGCCGGGCTGGAAAATCGCGACTAGCGTGATCAAGCAGGCCGCGATCGCACCGACGGTCACCACTCGACGGAGCGTTGGGTTCGCGTTCCGCCAGTGCTCATTGATGTTCAATAGGCTCACCGGACCGCTCCCGCTCGTGTCAGCAGCGACGGCCGACGCGCGTCGGTGTCCGACGGCAGCGCTGGGCGACGGATCACGAAGACCTCAGTAGACTGACCGGCAGCGAGAACGTTGTTCGGCCAATATGCGACCGCCGCGACGTTCGGTCCGGCGCACCAGGGCTCGGCCAGCTCGACGGACGATCCTGACTGGTTGGAGACAACGCCGATGACGACCTGCAGGTGTGACCCCTCCATCACCTGACCGCCACCGAACTGGAACGTGATACCGGCCGGCCCGGTGCACCCGACCGGTGTCTCGCCACGCTCCATATCGCGCATCTGATAGCCGCTGGGCACGGTGCCGAGTGCGATATCGCGCATGATCGACCGGATCGTTTCGACGTACGGCTGGCTTTCCTCCCAGTTCTGCGCCTTCTTGTTGCCAGCAACGCCAGCAGCGCCAGCCGTCGCAGCCCCGCCGGCGGCAAACGAGGCATTCCAGACTCCGCCGCGAGGCAACTGCAGCTGAATTTCGCGCGGAGGAACACGCCGGGGTACAAGGGCGAGCGGAATCGCCACCGATTCATCTCCCTTCGGCGTGATGAAGATGGTCGCCGGCGAGGTGGTGGACACGTAGACGACGTTTCCGGAAACCTTGAACTTGGCATCGCTTGTCGTCATGACCGCCGGTTCGGCAAACGGCGTTACGATGCGGTTGGCGTGCCCCTCGGCCACCGCCAACAGCTCTGTGGTGCCAGGCCGGATGGTGATGACGGCAGGCTGGGTCATCGCTGCCAGGTCTTCGGGCGGTGGAGCCGCGCCTGGAGCAACGACACTGGAGGGCACGGCCGGAAGCTCCACCGCGCTTTCAACCTTCGGAGCCGCTGCGGTGCCGGACCGAACCACTGCCTGCGTCGTAGCGGGAGTGGTCGGTGTTGTGGATCGCGGTGGGGTCGTGGCGACCGGAGTTGCCGGTGCAGTACCTTTGGGCGCTTGAGAGGGCACCGCTACGTTGGGCTTTCCGCCCCGCGCGTCAATCTCCTCCTGGATAGCCTTTTGCAGGGTCTCCAAATCGGACGCCGGAGCGGCGGCCTTGGAGTTGTTGTAGGCGGCCTCAATCTCGCTCAGCGGCGCCACCGGCAGCTCCGAAGTTTGCGCCTGCGCGATCTGGTGTCCGACGAGAACGGCGAAGGCGCTCACGCTGGCCAGGATGATGGGCTGGACCCGCTTCACGGCTTGTTCTCCTGGTTCTTGCGAGCCTTCAGATCTTCGATCCGCTGGGCGCGCTCCTGAATTTGCTGCCGGCGCTCTCTCTCTGCGGAGGTCTGCGCGGCTCCCTCGTAGTTCGTGACCGAGGTGATTTGCGGCCGGAAGTTCCGTACGGTCCAAGTGTACTCGTAGGTCGCTTCCTCGCGCTTCTCATCGGCAGAGGGCCCCGTTACGACGCGATAACCGGTGACGAAATATTTGCTCGTCTCCCGCTCATAGATGATCTTGCGAGGATCGAACCGTGCGGTGATGCGGTTGTGCTTGATTTCGGCGATGGTGTTCTCGACGGACTTCATAACACCGTGGAAGATGTCTGGCGCCAGCAGCGGCTCCAGACCCTTACGCACGAAATCCGCATTCGCTGGTGTGATGTTGCCGAGCAGCATGGACGTCGACCACGACCAAGCCTCCAGATAGTCCTGATTGGCCGACGACCGCGACACCTCGACCGCCTTGGTCAGTTCCGGCGGCGCGATCACCACGGTCTTGTCTTTGGCGATGGCGTTGATGGCCAGCAGGAGGGTAACGCCGAGAAGGCCGAGGTTGGCTGCCCTCTGAAACCTGTTCTCAGCTCTGGACCCCTGCCAGGAAGCCAGAAAATCCTTCAAGTGCATCTGTGCGTGTCCCGGCTCAAGGCTTATAGTGATCGGCGAACGGATTGCGGATTGTCCGCGCGCTCGTGGGCATCAGCCCGATCCAATAGAGCAGGTGCTGCAAGTAACCGTCCGGGTGCCCGTCACGGAATCTCTTGTAGAGAGACGAGGCGGCGAAGCCGAGCGCGGTCATGATCAGCACGTTTCCGGTGAAAATACCGATGACGTGGAGGAGCACGATGGGCGCCAGCTCATCGGTATTCCACAGGAGAACCGTGGGCGGCTCGTCAATCTGTCTCGGAAGCTGTACCGGATCCATGCGCCAATCCCCTTGCACGTCTGGCACATTTATGCCCGTTTTCGGTTCGGCTCCGCGCCGTTGAAAGACGCTGGAAAACGTCGCTTTTCTCAGTTGCGCGGAACGGACGGACGTGCTCCGAAAGCACGGGCTTCTACCTCGTCCATGTTCGACGACGACTGGCGGCTGCTCCAATGACAGAGGGCCGGAGACATGCTCCGGCCCAGCCGCTCTACACCATTGCGCCGACTGCGGGAGCCGGGGGCGGTCAGATGCGCTTCATCGTGTGGGACGCCACCAGCATCAGCAAAAGGCTCACAGCGATGAAGAAGAACGGTGCCAGCAGAGGCGGGATCGGCACCGGCAGGAGAAGCGTCATGGGCAGGCCGACAAGCAGCCACTTTGCCGTCGCAGCCGCATAGCCGTGCACCAGCGGCGAGGGGTAATCGAACGTGTACTGCTTGCGCCGCCAGTTCATCATCCCGTCTAGGACCGCCGGAACTAGGAACAGCGGCACCACGGGAAGCCATAGCACCACGGCCGCCAGCCGCACGAACAGCCGCTGCAACGATCCGAATACCGCATCCAGTCCGGCCTTGACCATGGGGAAGTAGAGATTTGCCCCAAGCGCTTCCAGGCCGCGGCTCTCCACGATCTTGTCCTGGGTCGGCAGGAAGAACTCGTAAACGTTTCGCTCGACCCCGGTGTCACGGAAGATCGTCGCATAGGCACCGAAACCGCTTTTCTCGATCCACAGCGTCGCGTTAAGGCCAAGTTCGGCGAGGGACCACTGCCGCTCCACGCGCGTTAGCCAGTCCAGAGCGTCCCGCCCCAGCATAGGTGTCAGCACAGCGATCATCACGAACTCGCCGAGGATAAGCCAGAGGAGCCAGCGTGCCCAGGTGCTGTTTTGTGACTCAGCCGCCATGGCTGGCCTCCTTCAGGATGTCGCGGTGTGTTGCCGTTAGGGCGAAGTCAGCAACGGCCGCGGTGATCTGCGCCGCTGTTTGGGTACGGTCGCCGGAGCGCAGGGTGTACCGCGCCACGTCGCGGTGCGCCGAGCCGAACCAGAGCAGCATCGGAGCCCCCCGGCCGGGCGCCCACGTTCGCTCGCTGCTGTCTGTCACAGTGATCCCGGCGAGTACCCGCCCCACCTCTGAAAACGCCGCTTCGGTGAAGGCGAGAAGGCGCAGGTCGTCGCGCTGGAGCATGGCCGCGTCGTAGGCGTCGTAGGCCCTGTCCAGAGCACGGTGCAGCAACGGCAGCGGCGCGCCGCCCCGCTTGAGCGGGGGCGCCGTAAAGGCGTCCGTGATGTACTCGGCCATCCGCCGCTGTATCTCCGCGCAGCAAGGCCAATCCATCTCAAGCCGCCGAATGACGGCCATGATGCGCTTGCGGTCAGCGCGAAAGGTACGAAGCATCTCGCATGGATCATCGGATGACGGGCATGTCAGCCCGATCGTCATGGCGCTTTCCATGGCAATCATCGCGCCAGCTACTCCTTGAGAATTGGTAGGCGGCCCTTGAGCAGGCGTCCGCCTGAGACTTTGGCGACGAATTCCAGGTTCGGGAGCTGCCCCAGCAGAGCCGGGGTGAATAACTCCGCTTCCTCCTCCATAAGGCGTTCGCCAGCGTTGCCGCCAAACTGCATGGTCTCGTGACCGCCGGTTCCGATCGATGACCCTTGTGTGGTCATGACGTATTTCACCCGGACTGTGGGCAGACCATCGGTGATGTAGGTCTGGGTTTCGTTGTCGGTGACGCGCAGGGAGATTAGGTTGTTCACGTTGCCGAGCACCTGGCGGGCCTTGGGTTCGGAGCCCAGCCGTGTCACAAAGTCAGCAAAGGTCTGCGTGGCGATGAGCAGCCGGAGTTCGGCACCGCGGCCCTTGTTCAGGATCTGAATGAGCGGGTCGTTGACCACCTCGGCCGCTTCATCGACAAAGATGTTCACCGGAGTGTTGTTGACGCCGTAGTTGTAGCGGTCGCCGGCGACACTGGCGAGGTCGGCGAGCAAGATCGACCCGATTGCCGAGCCCACCATCGCGTCGGTCAAGCTATCCAAGCCGATGTAGCAGACTTGTCCCAGGTTGATGACGCTCGCCATATCTAGAATTGGACGCTCATCAAAATCATTGTTGCGGTTTGGCGAAAGCAACCCGCCCATGTGGCCGGATGTGAGTTGCCCGAGCAAAGGAAGGAGAGACGCAATCATTTTGCCAAAGTGCGTTCTATCGTGCTCAAACATGCTGAGCAGGCCTTCAAGGTCTGTATTCGGCGCACGGTGGTGGACTTTTTCGCGATAATATCTGATTAATGCGAGGGCCTTGCCGTCCTTGCCTTTCGCGTTGGTCAGGAACGGCTTTGCCTCATCCTCCCACATCTCGACCTGCTTCTCGCACCAGATCGAAACGGATCTGATGACCAGATCGTCCAGACCACCTTCCAGGTGAGACCGGATATTGACAAGGTTCGGCTGGCGCCCGGTAAGCACCAGCCCTTGGACGACATTGTTGAGCGCCATTTGCGCATAGGACTTGAAGGGGTCCGCCGGCCCCTCGCCGGGCAGCAGGTTGGCGATGCGGCTCGCCAGCTCGGTGGCGCGCGAAAAGTTCTTCATCGGGTCGATGCGAGCGCTTTTTTCGGGAAAGCCCGGATGGAACCAGACAAATTTCTCCGGCTTCCCCAATGCCGCGCAGGCCCGTTGCGCGTTCTCGCGCAGCTCCCGATCACCCTTCGGGTCGATGATGATGACCGATTCACCGCGCAAGATGGCTTGGGTGACCAGCAAGTCAAATAGACGGGTCTTGCCCGATCCTGTCGTTCCAACGACAAGCAGGTGGCCCTTTGTATCGTTGATCGGAAGCTGCAGGTCTACTTCGCTCATAGAAACTCCGTGAATCCACGGCGCCCCCATCTGCTCGACCTTCGGCAAGATCTTCGATTTGTCGCGCTTGAGGATCTCGTAGCACAGTTGCGTATGCGGCTGATCCCATTCGAAGCCGTTCCCCAACCAGATGGCTCCGTCTTTCATATGCGCCTGAAGCTCCTTGATAGACGCGAACTTGAGACGCTTCCCGGCCAGGCGAGATTTCCTTTGGTGATGCCGCCACGCCTGATGGGCACGGCGCACGCCCATGCCTCCGCCGAGCGCCGCCATCCACAGGAAAGGCGAGAGCGGAAGACCGGAAGCAGCCCCAACGGTCAGGCATAGGGCCGCGCTTGTTCCCCACCCAGCAGCCGCAGCCAATTCGAAGTTTGGTCGCCACGGCATTTCATAGGTCTCAACCACCGTTCGGCTCCTGAGTTGTAATCATGTATTCACTATCGTTTCGCTGCACCCCTTTGAGGTTCTCGAAGGCGGAATGCACAAGACTCAGTTCAATTCCGTGATTACGGAAAGAACCATCGAGTAAGCGCAGCGGCACTATTCGCCAATCCCCATGGTCTAAGACCAACTCTGGGCAGGGTGTTGAGCGGCACCAAGCAAGGAATTTTTCCGCGGCAGCTTTCGCTGGATCATCGTACTTTGGCATCGTCTTCTTGTTCTGCTCGACCTTGTGCGCGAGCGCCGGCCTCCTCTCGTCCCTCTGAACCACTGGCTTGACAACGGTACCGACAGCTGGCGGAGGACTTGTCGTCTGTGTTCGACGCTGAACGCTCTGATGCGGCATGCTGTCTTTCCCAGCGGGTTTGCCCGATGGCTCGGAATGCTGTTCGGTCATTGGTCGGCCCACATCGCCGTCGATCTCCGCCACTAGTCCAGCAGTGTCTTTTCGGGTCACCGCGCCTACGGAACCTCCGCGACTGTTGTTTGCCGCTCTCCCCGTTGTCTGCAACGGATGCACAGTGTTCTTATCCGCGCTGCTGCCTTGCCGAGAGGGTTGAGCCGCCGGTGCAGGCTGTTGCTCAATCTCAGGACGGCTCCCATCGCCGGCAACCGCTTCCACCAGTGCAGCAACGTCCTTCCGGATCACCACACCTTTGATCCCGGCGACCACCCGGATCGATGTCACAGCGTCCGGATGATCTTTGACGATCCATCCCGCATCCCTGAGCAGGCTCGCCAGTTCGACAGGTTGGGCATCAGGATCGCCATCCGCCCGCTCAAATCGTCGATAGGGGACAAACCCTTCAGGCATCTTCGCCATCAGGTGCTCGTCGACCTGCGCGAGGCTTTCGCCCCAATTCGAGCGCCCGCCGGCGATATCCTCGGCCATCGCGACCAGCAGCCGACCAGCTTTGCCCTTGCCGAACAGTTCGCTACGCGCTGTGGGCGCGACGGCCGCGGTTTTGGAGCACGTCGCGGGGGGCTTAGCAGGTGGAGAAGGAGGCTCGGCATTGTTCACGGCATCCGCTGCACCGGCTCTCGGTTTAAGTGAGGCTTCTTCATCCTGGGTCGTGTGCCAGAAACCATCGTCCTGAGGCGACCTGCGAGTGCCGGGCTGGAGTGGTGCCTTGCCGGTTGTCACTTTGGGCGTGCTTTTGGGGGGCGCACCTACCACTGGCTTGCTGACCGCCACGCCAGGGACGTTAGCCTGCCCGCCTTGTGCCTGCACATTGGGTTTGCTCACCGTGATCTTCGACACCACAGGTCCTTGGGCCGGTTGGATCACTGAGGCCGTGGACACCGCTGCCTGGGCGGCTGAAGCGGGTGGCGCGGCTAGCGCGTTGTAGACGGCCCCACAGTCGGCACAGGTCCATGCCGCACCGGCTGGAACGTGGTGCGGGTGCACAACACCGCACGAGCCGCAGTGGACGCCAGCAGCCGGCGGGGCCTTGGGTGCAGCCGGCGAAACCTGACCTTGGGTCTTCACGGCCGCGGCAGGCAAGGCCGGGGCAGGCGAGCTTGTGGGCGATCCTGTCGAAGCCGACGTTTGCGGGGGTGCTGGCGCCGGGTCAATCTGCGCACCAACGTAGGGCGGGGGCTCGGAGAACAGCAGCGAGGGAGCTTGGAGGCGCAGCATCAGCAGCCTCACCGGGTTGCCGTTGTTGGTCAGCGCGTCCGGACAAACCGGCCAGAGCCGGTACACCTGGTTCCCAAGCTTCTTGGACACCGCCAGATCACGCTCGATCATTACGTCGGCGAGCGTATCAGGATTTCGCGGAATTCCCTGGATACGGTCGGTTTGCAGCAGCTCGATGATGTCTTCGACCGCCTTCTTCCAGACCACGAACACGCCGTCCGTCACGCCATCGGAAACCACCCAGACCCGCGCGCCCGGTTCGTTGATCTTCCATGTGCCGTCGGCTAGAAGGCGCCGCATGGCATCGAGCACAAATTGCTCGACGGGAACACCGAACCCCGGATCGCGGATCTTCCCATGGCCGGTGGCGACGAGGTCGCGCTCGACACTGGCGGAGTCCGCCTTGGTGACAAGATCTACGAGGAGGTGCTTGAGCTTTTCCGACCCCGACAGATAGAGGTTCAGAGTCTGGTTTATGTCAGAGCCCCCTTCGTTAAGCCAGTGAACCACATGCTTGGGAATCAGACTTTGGGCGATGGAACCCCCCAGGATGCGGTGTTCATTGCCCCGGTTGCGCTTCCAACGCAGGAAGTAGCGTTCAATGCCATGCTTATTGGCCCACTCGCTGATCGTCTCCGAGTAAGGGCTCCACATGAGCGAGCCGTCGGCATTGACCACCTCGACATCCGTGACCGGCTTGCCGACGTCGTGGAGGAGGCCGGCAAAGAAGATCGCAGCCTGCCAGCGGATTTCCACGCGCTTGCGTTCGAGGGGGGTGCCCTCCGGCATGAAAATGTGTGCGCCGCTGGAGCGGCCTGCGGAGAACGCCACCTCGAGCCCATGCCGGAACGCACCACCAGCCCCTTTGTGATGATGGTGCTCCGAGGATGGCAGAAGGTGAATATACGAGGCGAATCGCTCGATTACCGGCAGGATGATCCGGTTGTAGTCCTCATCCGGAAATGAAAACGTCTGCCGGATCTTGATGAGCATCTCCGGTTGCCGGCGCATGAGGCGCTCGGTGCTGTAGACTGGGAGTCCCTTCTCGTAGGGAGGATAGCGTGGCACTTCCTCGTCGACGTCGATTTCCGGCTTCGACGCGAGCGGTGCATTGGCGTAGTAGCCGGGAAAGGCCCAGCGAAGCGCTCTGTCGGAGAGGTCTGAAATCAACTTCTTCATGGGGATCTCTCTACCAAAGTCGACCCCGGTCTCTCGCCACCGAAAGACGCCGAAAAACAGCGCCTTTCGGCAGCGCGCGCAGCTGCCGATCCCCGCTACTCTTCGGGGCGCTCCCGAGGCGATTCAATACTGAGAGGTTCCCTTGCGCCTAACCATCTACGCATCCGTCCTGCTTGCGGCGACGGTGCTCGCAGGTTGTGTGGAGACGACCGTGCAAGCCCCTGTGGTGACACCCACCGCGCATCAGGTGGCCGACACTACGCCCCCTCGTTATGAGGCCCGCGTTGGCTGGGTCGGAGCCAGACGGGGAGGTGCAGCCGTCCGGGGTGAGGGTTACGAGCACGTCATTGCGATGGACGCGGCCTACACGGTGGCTCCGCTCGGGGCCAACCTGAGCAGTGCCACAGGTGCCGCTGGGTCCGACCTGGACATCAAGAGTGTCCTGGCTCGGTTGAACGCGGTCGACACCGAAGCGAGTGGCGCCAAGACCGCAATCCAGCGTGAACCACTGCCCGCGCCTTCGTCCAAGCCGATTAAGCTCTCGGCAGGCCGCTCAGGCATGGTGCCGCCGGCCGGCCGGTCGACCGACGCGCATCGCTCCGCATGGACCAAGTTCTGCGCCGGCCATCGCCTGAGCGCAGATGAGTGGACCGTGATCCACAATACGGCCGGGCCGCCGCTAAACACCCTGGAAGAGAAGCGCCGCAATGGATGCGCAGCTCTGCGCAACGACTTCCTGCCGGCGGCTGACCGTTCGACCTCGACGAACGGCAACGGCTAAGTAGTCGCGCTGCCAACTGGGGAGAGCCGCTGGGCGGCCTCCCCGGTGGCCGATCGAGTAAGGTGAAGTCACACTGCAAAACGGGGTCAGGTCAAACCGGATTGGCTTTCATAAACTCGTCCTTGATGAGCGGAACCCAGATGTGGAAGTCAACACAGTCCAGTGACACCGCCGGCATCCCCTTGCGTGGGTTCTTGTCAGCATACTTGCTTTTGGCAAGGGCAAGCCAAAGCTGGCGTTGTCTGGCAACCATCCCGCCCAGCGCGAACATGACGCGATATACCGGCTGATCCAGGTCTCGGCTGGCCGCTGCTGACCAGACCGAGGCATTGCCCTCGCGGGACTCCAACACGAGATCTCCGAACAGGCTGTTCAGCCAGCGTTCGAACACCCTGGGCGGCCGGTCGGCCCTCACTCGATGTCTGACGCACCAGGTGGCCCACAGATCGATCAATTCATCAATCGGCGCTCCGGGGAACTGTTCGCGATACCGACTCCGCACCCGAATCCCCAGCTTCCCAGCAATCGCCGAAGGGGGAGGCATGCTCGTTTCGGTGGCTCCTGGCAGGTCAAACACAAGCTGACCTGTGGGCTCCTCCAAGAGCGGGCCGGTTTCGGCTGGCGGCAGCGCGGAAGCTGGTCCTTCGAAAATGAAGCGGATGTGCGTGCGCTTCTTGGTCCGCTCCTGCAACATCAACTCGTACCGGATGTTGAACGCAGCGTAGTGGTTGATTTCATCCACGGCGACCTTCAGCACCCGACGTTCAAAGGCAGCCCATTTGTCGTAACTCTCGGCGGCAGCGTTCAACACCTGCCTTAGATCGCCGACAGAGACAGTCCAAGACAGGGTCTCGCGGTCAGTGTTGGCGCACAGAAGTTGATACAGACGGTGGCTGTAACCCGACGTCAGTTTCGCAAGAACCTTGAGCTGAACAAGGAATCGCTCACCCTTCATCGACAGAAGCTTTTCTACTTCTGGGCTGAAGCGCCAGTAGATGACACCATGGCTCTCCGGAACCTCGGAGAGTGTGATCAAGCTGATGTTTCTGTGCCGGAGGGTATTATCTCCCGGAGCAAAGTACCCGATGGTGATGACCGAGCTTTGTAGGTTCTTCGCGGCGGCCAGAATTCGGCTGTTGCTCTTGTGGCTCTCCCACCCCATCGCCCGCTTAACATCGGTGGCCAGCGCCGAATAGACGCGGGTACCAGGAGCCGCCTCTCCCGTCATAGCGTCGCTCAAGACCGTATCAGAAGCATGGGCCAACATGGCATCGAGGAGCTTCCGGTCCACCACCGACAAATCCGGGTCCAAGACCTCGATCAGCTCGCGGACCTTCAGGAAGCTGGGATCGCCGTGCATCCAATTGGACACAGCGAGAGGACTCCGCCTGGGGCTGTTGACGACCGGCGCCGCCTGCTGGACGCGCACCTCAGCCGATGCCTCCTCAGCATCAGCAGCCGGCGTCGAACGCTTGGTTCCCCTCTCCATAGGCCTTCATGTCTCGGTTGTGCCGCTTCCACCATAGTGACGCGACGGAGGGTATGATGGCAACGGGCTTACGGTGGCCGGCAAGGCTGGGGTGACGCAGCGGGGGGCATAATGGCGCGGCAAGCGCAGCCTTCATAGCCCCCGGAACGTCACTGTGACGCGGCGGGGGCTATAATGGCCGACCAAGAGGCGTCACCACAGTGCGACGGCTGAATGGACCTAGCGGCTCCAATGAACCCCTTGCGGAACGCCATCATGGCCTCTGATGCGTCACGGTGACGCGTTGGAGGCTATCTTCGCGGACTGGCCGGCGCCAGCACAGCCCCGGGCACGTCACGGTGACGTAGCGGAGGCCATAATGGTCAGCAATCGCACCCGTCCGCCCAATGGTGACGAACTGGAGGCTATGCTGGCCATGCTTCACGCGGCCAGACGCGCCAAGATAGCCCTCAGCACGTCACCATGACGCATCAGGGGCAATGATGGCTGACATGTGTCGCGCCACTATAGCCTCCGCTGCGTCACAGTGACGTTGCGGGGGCTATAGTGGCTAATCGCATAGCGGAGCCTCGCCATTATAGCCCCGAACACGTCACTGTGACGTATTAGAGGCCATGATGGCTCACCGACTGATCACTGATGCTTGCAGCCATCCCTCAGGCTGGCGCTTCCCTCTGCCTGACCCCAGCAAACCTCCGCAATGTGGGCGACACTCCATTTGAATGTCGCTTGGCTTTCCAAACCTGACTTTCGTGGCGGAGACGATACACACGACGCACGCTCCGCGATACGGGGTAAAGACACCGAAAATCGACGTCTTTCTCGGGTATCGCCGTCCTTGCAAAGCGCCGCCTGTTGTGCAGCAAGCTTAGATTTCCAGCTACTGTGATGGGCGTCTTAGGGAGAATTTGGCGTGCCGAGCCGGCGGGCACTGCTTGGCTACTGCACAGAGCGAAGGTGCCGACGGAGCGAAAAGCAGGCGCGGAGCCTAGGATTGATCAGCAGCGCCATTATAGCCTCGAATCCGTCATCCCCATCACGATCCGGCGCACCGTGGAGGGCACCGCCGCCATTATGGCCCCCGCTTCGTCACCCCGACGAAGTCTGAGGCAAGATCGCCCAAAACGCCGCCATTATGGTCCTCTAGGCGGCAACACGCCGCGGTTTGAAGTCTAACGCCCGCTTCCCGCCCACTATTGCGGATTCGGACGCAGAGCGGTCGGCGCCTGCCGTGGGTGACTTCGCATGGGGTATAATGGCGGGATTACTCACTCTCACTTCGACAGACGCCGTGATTCTGCGTGAGTCGCCCGGGGGTGACGCAGTGTGGGGCATGTCGGTAAAGCCAAATTCCCGCCATCATGCTCCACGGCGTGTCACAGTGACCTACCGTGGAGCATGATGGCGAGCCACGTTAAGCCGTTATGCCCCCTTCCAAGTCACGGTGACGGATCGGAGGCTATAATGGCGGATTCGGCCCGTGTCGTTCTGTGTGAATCGTAGGGCTATCGTTTAGGCCGGAAGGAAGAAGTCACCATGAACGTCGAAGTGTAACGTCGGGGTCCCGCACGGGGCCTTTCCCACCAGACAGAATTCGTAGTTCGACAATCCCGTCCACCCAAGCTCACGTGGTTTGGGGATGATGGTGTATTGCTGTACTATTATACAATTGGAGCAACTGCATGGAATACGCTTCCAAGCAGAGGGTTGGACTTGTGCCCGCACGTTACCTCGACCACCCCGATGTAGGGGTCCTTGAGCTTGGCGTCTTGACGGTCCTGTCCACCCATGCAGACCGTACCGGGCTCTCCTGGCCGTCGCAGACGACGATCGCGACCAAGCTGAAGATCAACAGATCGACGGCGAACAGCGTGCTGGCGAAGCTCGTCAGCTTGGGATTGGTCGTAAAGGGCCAGCATCCCAATCCGAAGATTCGGGTCTGCACCTACCAGCTCCCTGGGCACGAGACACTTCTGGACGGCTTCCTGGGCAGCCTGCACCATGCTGTCGACGAGTTGCCAGCCACTGTTGCCGACGGCGACACAGAACACCCCGAACATCTCCATCAAGAATCTCTTTCTCTTGGGCGCGCGAGCGCGCCGGAGGGAGACATCGATCTTGGTGATGCCGACACAGCGAACCCGACCGGCCCAACGTCGCCAGGCCCGCTCGACGACGGCTGGACCCCTTCGCATGCCGACCTGTCCTTTGCCACCACGGCCCGCCCCGATTTGAGCTCGGAAGACGTGGCAAACGTCGTCCAGAAGTTCGTCGGCCACTACCGCGGCCAGCCCCTGCCCGACCCCTCATCCATCTTCCGCTGCTGGATCAGGAAGGAGATCAAGCGCCATGACCGTTCCGCCAATCATGCTTCCCCCCGCCCCGCGTCAGTCCACGACACCGGCCGGCGAGCGGCGAGGCGAGGTGGTGCCGTTCCAGCGGCTGCCGGCCAAGCCCGCTTTGACGCCTGGGCTCGAGCGGCTCTTGCGCGCCGAGCAGGTTTCCCTCACGTCAGCTGAACCGGCAAGTCCGAAGGACGGAGCACATCATCGGTTCGAGTTTCTCGGGACGACCGAGAAGGCTTGGCGAGCCAGCCCAGTCCCGGCGGCCGAGCGCACAGCCGCTGAAGAGGCAATGGCGGCGTTCGACGAATACCTGCGTCCGCAGGATTGGGAAACCAACGCCCGTGCCATGCGGGCCGTTGCCGTGCTGCTCTCCTACTATCGGCAGCCGGACCGGGCTCTGGAGATGGAAGAGGATATCGCCGGGCAGTGGGGCGAGGACATCGAGGAGTATCCCCTGTGGGCCGTGGAGGAAGCGTGCCGCACATGGCGCCGCACCCCGGAAAATCGACGCGCGCCCTACCCCGGCGAGATCCGTGCGATGTGCGAGCGGCTGGTCAGCCAAGCCCGTCAGCAGCGCGACCGGTTGCGCCGCTGTCTGGAGATGCCGTCGCAGATCGCAGCTCCAAGGCGCTTGACGACCGCCGAGCGCACCGCGTTGGATGAGCGCCGGCAAGCCGAGCACGCCGCAGCAGTCGCGCGGCTGGACGAGGTGAAGGCCCGCCTGGTGGCCGAAGGCAAGTGGCCGGGCAGTGTAGCGACACCGGCTGCATCGTCTGACACGGACACGGAGACGCAGGCGGGGGGTATGCTGCCGACCACCGCGGGCAGCTTCCAGCGTCTGTCCACAGCTATATCGGCTCCGGTCCGTTCGGCCATTCCCAGCGCGGCCGAACCCGCTCCTGCAGCGACCATTCCCGACCGTCCGACAATGACCAGCATCGCTGATGCGCCGGGTCCAGCAGAGCCTGATTCAATCGGTGGAGGGATTGCGGCGCATCGCACGCCGGGCAATAGCCCTGGAGCTCGGGCTTTGCATCCGCGTGCCTTGGTGGGCGGAGCACTGACAGGTCTGGAGCGCACCGCAAAAGCATCGGCACGGCCTGCCGGTAGGCAGCATAGATTTCCGGTACCTTTGCCAGGTCCTTTGCCAGGAGCCATCCCTTGGGGGCAAAAATGCCAAGGGGGGCGTTCACAAAGCTCACCAGCAGCATCTGGTTCTGAAAGCACTTCCAGCAGTTTGATGGGGAGGCAACCGCCGACAGCGATAGGGTGTGCGCGGCAGGCTCGGGCAAACGCACCCGACGGCTCAGCAACAACGTCACGAAGTCGCTGATGGAGGTCTGCCGGCCATCGCCATGGTCAACCCATGGTGCCAGGATGCCGTCACGCAGCGGAACCAGGTGGAATAGCGGCAGATCACGATTGGGCTCGTAGTCCGGCAGGCTGAAGCCGATCAACCACGCGCCGCGCACGCCGTCGGCAGCGTAGGCTGCTTGCCGGCGTTCGATCTCGTCCAAGGCACAGCGAGACATCTGGATCTCAATAGCGACGCTCCACCCTCGCACCGGATGTTGCGCGAGGACATCAGCCCGCCAGCGGCCATCAGGTCCGCGTGCTTCCGTCGACACGGTCAGGCCGAGCGCTTCGGCTGCGCGTGCGGCAAGCGTCTTCGCGACTATATGCTCAGGTGACTCTCGGTGGTCGCAGCTGGTACCGGGAGCGTGACGAAAAAACCGCCAGCCGCGCGAACTGATCACTGGCACGACAGGGGCGGAGCAGCAGCTCGCTGTCAGGCCAAGGTCCCGGTAGATAGCTTTGAGCGCATCCCACTCCGCATCGGTCATGGACCAGGCAGGGAACCGAGCGCCAGCGGTGGAGAAGGCGAGGAGGGGCATAGCTGGGAGTCTATCCTGAGGCAGGGTGCTGGGCAAAGGGATCACCATCACTTCGACCGGAGACTTCAAAGCTAGGGCGCGTGCCGGTTAGTCGACTGGCCGTGATGCGGCCGCCATGCCAACTGCCCATCGAAAAGCACTTCGCTGATGACCTATGCGGGCCTGATCCTCACGGCCGACGAAGAGACGCGTCCGCCGGTGCACGCTCGCTTCAAATCAATCGGAGAACTGTCCGGGAATGGGCTCACCGTGTTCGTCCACCCATGGGCCGGCGTCATCCAGCCCAGCCATTATTCCCTTCGGCCCGTGGCGTAATTCATCCGCAAACATCCGGGCTTCGTCGGCGTCGGCGTCCGGACCAAGGTTGTATGCGACTAGAAACAGGCGGCCGTCGTCGTCAAGTCGCACATCAACCCAATCAGGACCGCTCTTGATCCGAACAACGGGCGCCTCGTTATGAAAGTGGGGCGGCAGGATGGGATTGGTCATGCCGAATTCCTGTCCATGTGTCAGTCCAACCAATGCGCGGCCGATACGAAAAACGTGGCGTCCGTCGGCGCCGTGATCCCCGCGTCGAGTATCACCTCGCCATAGCCGCCGATTGTCGGGTCAATCGCCATTCGAGCAGCGATAACGGCCTCGCTATAGGTCGGGAAAACAGCGCAGTTGGTTCCAGATTGGCCGCTGTAGAACATCGCGCAGGTTCCGGTATAGCCTTCCGGAACCCGTGCCACGGCGAGGTCTCCGCCGAGATGATCGCTTATCCTAGCGACGACGTGTGCGAGCCGAGCGCCTTCATAGTGACCTCCGAAGAGACGAGCGATCCGGGCGCACGCCACCTCCGCTCGATGGTCAATTCGCATGTGGGTCAGGGCCAAGCGCTCGCTGGCGGCGAATGGTTTGTGTCCCATTGGTCGGGTATCCCTCTCTATCGTCCACCAACGTCGAGGCCGGACGCCGGCACCATCATTCGCAGCGGACTGTTCAAGCTACCAAAAGGCGGTGGTAACGCGCGCATGTGAAAGACATCGCTTTCTATCGTTTCTCGCGCGGCTCCGGATCGGTAATGCGTAAACGCCCGGTCTTGATCATTATCGGGCGGAAAGAGTGCCTCACTTCCAATGTCTTACCAGGACGCGAAGTAAAAGTTAAAATAATTAAGGGGAGGCACGGCACGGTACATTGGCGAAGACCAAAATAGCGTAAGTTAGTCTGTTTTAATTCTTGAAAATCGTACAAAGCGCACATATTGTAAGCCTATTCGGCGCCGGAAACTGCGCTAACCCGCCGACCTCCCCATCGGACGGGTCCAATTGCGAGGTGCATCATGTCAGAATACATGGCTGCTGCGATCATGATCGGTGGTCCGCTTCCCCATTTTCTTCGTGAGTCTCTGGCTCGCGTCGTGGCCGAGCAGGGCGTCGGGCTTGAGTATGGAGAGGGACCGCTTCTGCAGGAGGAAGTCCTCACCCTGATTGACGAGACGATCCGTTTGGGCGAGACGCTCCGCCTTTGTGACGATGAAGCGGCGAACGGCGAGTTCCAAACGCTGGAGGCGTTCCTGCGCTCGCACGGCGTTGCCTACAAGCGCACGTCCGATGCCAAGTATGAGGCGGATGGGCAAGCGATCCTGTTCGACGGGGCCAAGATCATCGCCCACAAGGCGAACCAGCGGGGCAAGGTGACCGCCGCCTATCGGGACATTGAGCAGGCAATTGCCGAAGGGCGCTTCGAGGCGCTGCTGGCGGAACTTCGGTTGGTCGAGGAAGGTCTGCCACCGCTCACCGATGCCCCGTCGCCCGCCGCGTCCGATGTCGGCGCCCAGGCGATCTTGCTGGCTGCTTGAGCGGGAGAGAGCGATGAAGACGCTGCACGCTCATCACATGACCACGATCGGCCTTATCGCAGGTGACCCGACTTCGGAAGCCACATGTCTTGCCGTCGGCGACGTGTCGGAGGCCATGTTCAAGGAGGGAGGCCATCCCGGCAACCTCTTCGCCTATGTGCCGCTGGGCGGGGATGCCACCGTGATGAAGGCCCTCGGCCTGTCACCTAAAGCGTTGGCTGCGACGTTCGCCCAAGCACCCGCCATGCGGGACCTGCTGTTGGAAATGGAAGGCCGGATCGCTGCCTTTTCGGATCTGTGTGGTGCGGTCCAGTACACGGACACCGCGGCGGTGTGGGAGCTACTGGACGGATTTCGCGAAATGATCGGTGCCACGCTTGGCAAGCGCGGGCCGGTGGAAGACGAAGCCTGCCGGCATTGCGTGCTGAACGAGCCCAATGCTGCTGTCCAAGTACAGGCTGACCGCCTGACCGTGACCGTTAAGCGTGCCGACGATGGGGTGTCGGTCTACGTGACCGGACCCGATGGTGGCGACATCACATCCACCTGGGCGCTGTTCTCCGATGCGGCGGATGGCTTCGAGCGGGAGGCAGCATAATGGCGCGGATCATTGATCTCAGCTGCCTCATCAACGCCGCGCGTGAACATGATCTGCCGTGCGTGGACGCCTGCGTGCGGGCCATCGGGTAACGTTTCCCGGTTGAGCAGTTGGGACGGTGAGCATGTCTTGCCGTCCCTTTCCCTCCCCTATCCCGCGCCAGAAGGACGACGCCATGCGTGGCGAGCATCACCACCCGTCGTATCGGGATCGCTTTCGGGCGGCCGACAAGTACATCGAGATCCAGGCCAACCACACGCGTCGGAACCGGATGCCGCGAGGGCACGAACTGACCCAACAGATCATGCGTGCGCAGGCCTTCCGCATGGTCGAAGAGGAAGATCGCTCCTGGCACATCATCTTTGGCCGCGCGTGCGTTGGCGTGATCCGCGAGAACGCAAACGGGTCCTTCTCCTGCGGGATGTTCCACGAGCCTGCACATCGGTCCCCGAAGAGCGCTCTGCGCCGCTTGGCCTGCCGGGTCCTGGCTATCGATCCGAACGCGATTCATGACGACGGCGGAAAGCCCGGACGGTGACGTCTGGCGGGTCAGACGATCAGACTTAACGCGACACCCTTCCCATCACCCAACAGGGCTGCCAAGGAGCGGCCCGCAACGAGGACACTGTGAGCGCCACTCTCCCCCCGTCCCTGCCGTCGAAGTCCGACTTAGAGGCCCTCACGCCGCGCCTCCGGGCCGGGCTGGTCGTGATCGGCCTGACCAGAACCTCGGTGACCGTCGAGGACTTTGGCGGCGCGGAGCCCAGCCTCCAGATCAGCATTGACGGCCACATCTACGTGCGCCCCCACCTTGGCGAGCACGATGGCGCTCCCGCCGTGCTCTGGACCGTCGACGCCGTGCGCTACACTCCCGCCACCCGACAGGCTCCAGCGGACGCCGAAGTGGCAGTTGTCGAAGACGGACTCCGGGGCCCCTTCCCCGCGCTGCGGCGAGCTCTCCAGGTCATCACCGATGACATTCTCGAACGGGCGGCCGATACGGTGGCAATCGGCCTCGATCTCACCGCTCACCGGCGCCAGACCAAGAGCATTGGGGCGCTCGCGGCGTGAGCAGGGTGACCGTCGCCCAGATGGCCGCCCATATCGCGCATCTCTGCGAAACGCATGAGATCGTGATCGAAGGGCATTCCCGCGGCGGCCGCGCCTTCCGCAAGGAACGGCGGGTGAAGATCCGTCCGGTGAAGTCGGCGGCCACTTATGCCGTGGCGCTACACGAAGTCGGCCACATCCTCGGCCCCTGGCAGTCTCAGACCCGCTTGTGCAGCGAGGCCGGCGCGTGGATGTGGGCCAAGGAGCATGCGTTGCTGTGGACGCCTGTCATGGAGCAGAAGCAGCGAGCGTGCCTTGCCAGCTATATGAACTGGGCGACGCGCCGTTCCAATCACGTTTCCATGCCTGAGCCCGAACACCCTTTCTGGGCGCTGTTGGGTCAACCTGCACCGGAGGCATCCTCATGACCATTCCCTCCTACCGTCCGGGCGAGACAACGGCGGCCGACGCCGAGCGCCTTACCACGATCCACGACTTGGCACGCGTGCTGGGTATCGACGCGACCCAAGATGCGCTGTCGAGGTTTGTCTACGACCAGACGGCCTGCGGCGCGTGGATTGCGGTGGTGCGTGCTGAGACCGCTTACCGGGTAACTGGGATCCGGCTGGGCAGCTACGTCGAGGGGGTTGACGAGGCGCCGGCTGAGAGGCTTCTCGCCTTGCCTTTCACGCTGGCTGAATTCCGTGCCGCACTAACAGAGATCGAGGACGAGGTGACGGCCATCTGGCGGCGCACGCACGGCTGCTTGGAATGTGGTCCCGGCGACCCTGAAACCGGCCTTCGCTCGGTTCGTGAGGGATGCCCGGCCTGCGGCGGTCATGGGCGTGTTCTCTGATCCTGGTCGAGGGCAGTCGTCGGCTGAGACAGACCGGCACCAGGCCTAATCTTTGCCGTTGCAGGGTCACAGCCTCGCAACGCACACTCCCCAGCTCCTCCCGGGGGTTTACCATGCACGATACGCTCCTCGCCCTTGATATCGAGACGATCCCGGACGCCGAGATTATCCCGGCGGACTGGCCGGCCGAGAAGTTTCCGCCGCATCACTGTCACCGTATTGTCGCCGTGTCGTTTGTCGAGGCGGAGATCGATCGCAGCTCCGGCGTTGAGCGTTACCTGATCCGGAACTGCCGGTCGGGCGGAGATCTCGATTATGATGAAGAGCGCATCCTTCGAGGGTTCTGGCAGCGCTTCGGCAAGGTGCGTCCGCGTGTCATCTCCTGGAACGGGCGCGGGTTCGACCTCCCAGTGCTGCGGCTCCGGGCGATGCTGTACGGCATCCAGGCAGCCGCGTGGTTCCAGTCGGGAGACAAATGGACCAATTACGGGCAGCGTTACCAACCAGACTGGCACTGCGATCTGATGGAGCAGGTGTCTGATTACGGCGCCGGACAGCGGATCGGCCTGCAGGACATTTCGAACATGCTTGGGTTGCCCGGGAAAGCTGGGTTCGGCCATGGATCGGAAGTCGCCGACATGATGGCGCGCGGAGAGGTCGAGAAGGTGCGGGCGTACTGCGAGACGGACACGTTGAACCTCTACATCGCCTACATTCGATGGGCGCTGCTCACTGGACGAACGGACCCGGCGGGCCACAACGCGAGCATCGACAGCTTGGTGGACTGCCTTTCGCGGGAGAGAAGCACGCGGCCACACCTTGGCGAATTTCTGGACCGCTGGCAGGCCTCGAAGCGACCCTATCCGATGCATGTCCCGGTGCCACGTCAGGCCATCGTTGACCGGCCTCACCTCGAAAGCAGCGACGTTCTCACCACCAGTCCTACTGAAGTGATCTGATTAGCGCTTGCTTGTGCTGTCCGAACGCGGCGCGTTCGTCATCTGCCCCACACTTCGGGAGTCCGGTGAAAGTGCCGGCTTGGTCGAGCTGTGGCGGCGATTCCCGTTACTGTCAGGAACGAAGAGGCACGGCTGGCGGTTTGCCTGAACGCGTTGAGCATACCGTCCGCCGATACGAAGCTGGTGTCAATGTACTAAGTGGACTTTGGAATAGTGCCGGCCACTGTCAGAGTTGAACAATAATCTGCCCTGGAAATGTAAAAAAAGGGGTGACTGACGAGCCAGGTTCTTCTTGATTGTGTGCGCCCTGTACGGTATTCTATGTGCGTCCCCCCGATGCATTGAGTTACCAATCATGGTCGAGATGATCTTAGGCCTGCCTCATCTTCGCAAAGGGCCGCTCCTTTCCCGCGCTCGTGAACTTGGCGTTCCGGTGCTGGTCAGCGCCAATGCTTTTGCTGTCTACCAGAAGGATGATCTGGGAATTCCGTACTTCGACGGCTTTGACGGAAGAAGTTTTGCCAACGCAAGCGGTATGAAGCTTCAGCTGGACAGTGGGGGTTTTTCGGCCATGAAGCAATACTCGGGCTGGCCTTGGGGGCCGCAGGACTACATCACTTTCGCCAGCTCCCTGCCGGTAGTGCGCTTCTATAGCATGGACTATTGCGTCGAGCCGGAAGTGGCCGGCTCGACTACTGAGGTTCATGACCGGATCTCCCGCACAGTGCGCCTCAACGTGCTCTGCCGGAACCTAGCCATCGAGGCGGGCTCCATCGCCCGCTTTGCTCCCGTGGTGCAGGGCTGGCAGGCCGCGGACTACGGGCGCTGCATTGAGCGCATGCCGTGGCTCTCGAAGCACTCGGTCGTCGGAATCGGCTCCTTTTGCCGACGGCAGCCGCACGGCCCGAATGGCGTTCTCCAAATCCTCTCGCATCTGGATCGTTGGTTACCGGCCAACTGTCGGGTTCACCTCTTCGGATTGCACGGAGAGGCAATGGAGCTGTGCCGTGAGCACCCGAGGGTCATCTCGGTCGATAGCCAAGCTTGGGGTAAGACGGCGCGTTGGGAGGCCTTCCATCGCCGGCGCGGCACTCATGGCAGGCGCAAGACCGATAAGGCCCAGATTGCTCTTCCGTTGCCCGGCCTGGAGCCGCAAGCACCTGTAGCGGATCCCGATTTCAAGAAAACGGACGCATACTGCGCCGAGGTGATGACCGGTTGGATGAACCGCCAGACCCGGCGGCTGAAGAAGGGCGGGTTCGCGTTCCAGGAGGCCCTTCCAATCCTCGCTTCCGTTGCCGAGGCGCCGAAGACCGAATTCGAGGCCTGCATTGAGCGGGCGAAGGAGGAAATCCGTCAGCTCATCGAGGACGGAGAACTGGAACACGACCAGATCACCGAAAACCTGATCCTGGGGTGGGCAGCCGACCTCCTGGACGATACGGACGCTGCAGACCAGGACCTGGACTCGGCCTGCCCCCTCCCCTTGGCTGCCTAACCGCGCCCACAAAAGAGCCGCGGCCGCACCCCCATGCGGGCATTTCGCCGGCTGTCCAAGTCCGACGACACAGCTGAAAGGCGACGATAATCAGCGTCTCTCGAAGGCGAGAGCGTCACCCTTGCCGGTTTAATCTCCCGGCAACGGAAGCGACCCATTCAACAGGTGCACCATGATCCATGTCGAACGCCGCAGCTTCCTTCGTGGAGCCCTCGCTCTCGCCGCTACCGGGATCGTCGTACCGGTCGCCATACAGCCGCTCGCAGCCGCCAGCGTCCCTGAGCTGCGGGTCTATCGGGACGCGTCCTGCGGATGCTGCGGCGCCTGGGTGAAGCGGATGGAGGCCGAGGGGTTCCATCCGAGTGTCGTCATGGTCGACGATCTCGCGCGCAAGAAGGCTGAACTTGGCCTGCCTGACTCCCTCTGGTCGTGCCATTCCGCCACGATTGACGGTTATGTGCTTGAGGGGCATGTCCCGCCCAGTTCCGTGAAGCGCTTGCTGACCGAGCGACCCAATGCCCGAGGCATCGCGGTGCCCAACATGCCCATGGGAGCGCCGGGTATGGAAATGGGCGGGCGGAAGGAAACCTATGCGGTCATGATCTTTGCCGATGGCGCCGATCCTGCCGTGTGGGAATGGCATTGATCCGTACGGGAGGCGCTGATCTCATGAGGCTGATCCAGCTCGTTGCCGTGACCTTCGCCCTCCTGGGGGTGGCCGCGTGCGCTCGGTACCCGCTGGGCATGTCGGAGACCGAGTTCAAGGCGTTGTCGCCCGGACAGCAGCTTGAGGCGCGCAACAAACAGGCGGATCTAGACGCGGCCGAGGAACGCCGCCGTGCAGAGGAGCTTGCAGCGCGGCGCCAGGAGCGGGCGGCTTACATGGCGCGCCTCAATGCTGGCGGGGTCTTCGCGGCGCCGATGCTGCGGCCTTGGGGTGGTGCGGTCCCCTACCCGGTTCCGGTGCCGGTTCCCAGCACCCCGATCGCAAGCACCTACTCGCGCATCCTAATCGTGGGCGGCGTGGTGAACGTGCCGGTCGGGGACGGTCTTGTCAGGACGAGGCGCGACTGGCGACCGGCGCTCCCAGTACCCATCGTTCTGGCCGAGGGTGAAACCGCACTCATTGAGATTGAGCGCGCCGACCGGAAACCCGGTTCGAACACGCTGCGCGTCGCACGTCTGAGCGGGACAATAGTCGTCGGATACGATCAGGAGATCTATCCTCTGGCCGGAACCTATCCGCTCGAAATCAGCGGAGTGATCCGTGGAGCGGTGATCTCGATTGCACCGGGTTGATCCCATCCAGGGGCGGCCGCAGTGTTGAAGCCGGAAAACGGGAAGAGGACGGCGCGGGAGGCTTCGCCGTCCTCACTCCTTTTGGGGCGCGCTTAGTCGGAGCAGACGAGGGCGTTCATTGCCCATTGTTTTGGCTGCGTGCTGGCCGCCAGAAACAGTAGTTACGTTCAAGACCCGGCATCGCATGAGCCGACACTCACTGATAGCCTTTTTTAGGAACGCCGTTTTCTAAACGAGACGATGAGGATCTCTGCCGTCTGCTTCTGACGCCGGTGCGTTGACAAATATTCGGCATAGACGATGGAAAAAATATCGAGCAGTCGCACGTTTTTGCTTGAGCTTATGCGCTCTGTACGATTTATTTGTTCCTGTGCATCGCGTTTCCCCAACGCACTACAGCAGGAACACATATCATGAAAAAGTCGATTGCCCTTTCAAATCTGCGCCGGTCGGAACGTAACGTTCGGAAGACCTATCCGTTTGCTGATGTCCAGTCTATGGCGGCTGATATCAGGGCGCGAGGTTTGCTCCAAAACCTGATCGTTATTCCGACCAGGGACGATGACGACACCTTTGAAGTCGTTGGCGGCGGGCGGCGTCTGGCCGCTCTGGAACTCCTGCGGACCAAAGGCGAGATCGACGGGACTTACGCCGTCGATTGCGCGGTTCGAGAGGCTGACGAGGCCGAAGAGGTGTCGCTTGCGGAGAACGTCCAGCGAGTGAATATGACGCCTGTGGACGAGTACCGTGCGTTTGCCGCGCTCTTGGAGCAGGGCAAGACAGCTGAGAACATTGCCATCCGCTTCGGACTCCCGGTGCGTGCGGTCCAACAGCGTCTGAAACTGGGGCGGCTTAGCCCACGTCTGCTGGACCTGTTCCGTGACGGCAAGATCGACAAGGAAGTGTGCGAGGCGTTCACGTTGTCCGACGATCACGCCATCCAGGAGCGTGTTTACGACGCGCTCAAGCAGTCTCATTCGCTGCCCCCCTATCATATCCGGAAAGAGTTGGCGCAAGAGCGGGTGCCGGTGACCTCCAAGCTCGGGACCTTTGTTCGCGCGGACTACGTGGCGAAGGGCCTGCCCGTCACCGAGGACCTGTTCAAGGAGGATGGGACTTATCTGGACGACCGCACCGCCGCCTTGGAGATTGCCACCGAAAAACTGCGGCGGGAGTGCGACCGGCTGGTCGCCGAAGGCTGGGCATGGGCGAAGCCGATGCTGGAATACGATCATGCGGTGTTCGCGTCGATGCGGAGCACTCGACCGGACCAGGAACGTCAACTCACGGCCGATCAGGAAGACGAGCGCTTGGCTCTGGTCGTTGCGCACAACGAGATCCTCTCCCGCTATCACCCGGAACTCACGGTCGGCAGGCCCGGCGGCGCTGCATCCGTGGAGGATGATGCAGAGTTGGAGGACGACGAAGATGAGGGGGACTACGAGGAGAGCTTCGATGAGGGCGACGAGGACGCTCCCGAGATTCCGCAGGAGGACCTCGACCGCATGGCCGAACTCAAGCGCCTGATTGCCAGGATCGATGCGTCGAAGGGGCGGTTCTACAGCGCCGAACTGAAAGCCAAGGCTGGGGTCTTCGTGCTGATCGGCAGCGACGGCGACTTCGATCTGCGCGAGGGCTACATCGCTCCGGACGCGGTTGGTGAAGGCGAGGCCGCGAACGCGCCGTCCGCTGGCACGCTCATGCAGACCGGTTCCGATAGAAGCGCGAGCAAGCCTGCGCGAGGGCCGTATACGGCGGCTCTGGTCACAGACCTGGAGGCTCACCGGACCCAAGCCTTCCAGCTGGCTCTTGCGCAGGAACCGCAGTACGCGAAGAGCTATCTGATCTATACGCTATGGGTGAAGCTCTCCATGCGCTGCAACATGGCGGCGGCGTCGAACCTGTCGGGGCATTTTGAGCGGCTCTCGGGGAGCGTGGTGAAGATGGGCGAGACGCCCGCTGGTGCTGCCCTCGCCAAATTGCTCGACGCCTTCAAGAGCATGATCGAACCGGAGGACGGCTACAGCGGGCGTGAAGCGTTGCCGCTGTTTCGGACGATCCACAGCCTGTCCGATGCGGACAAGGACGCGGTCCTGGCCGTGCTGTTCGCGCAGACCATCAGCGTCAGCCTGTCCGAGCATGGCGGAAAGCGGGATGACGTGGTTGAGCATATCGGCACCGAGATCGGGTGCGATCCGGCTCGCACATGGAGGCCAACCGCGCCGGAGTTCTGGTCGCGCGTGTCAAAGGGGTTCGTGCTGGACGAAGTGGCCGTGGTCGGCAAGGGGGTGCAGACACTCGCCCCCGCCAAGAAGGCCCAGATGGTCAGCACGCTCGACCGTTGGTTTGGATCGCCCGACGCCATCATGCTCTCGGAACTTGGTCCTGTCGCCGCCGCCGCCGATGCCCCGATCTCGCAGGATATGGTGGCGGGCATCCAGCAGTGGCTGCCGCCCGGAATGGCGTTCGCTGCCGGGGAGGAAGAAAGCAGCTTGGTGACCGGCGCGGACGAGGAAGCCGCCTGATCTGAGTGGCGCGCGTGACCACGCGTCGCGCGCCCTCCCCCGCCACCGCGAAAGCGAGAATACCGACATGGACACCCAGATCACGATCTCCGACAAGGAAGCGGCCAGCCTTCTGGTCCTGCTGCAATTCCTCAAGACCAGCTCGGCAGCGCCCGAAGAAAGCGAGTTCGACCATCCGGAGGGCTCCCTCGACGATATCGAGATCGAACGCCTATGCCAGCGTCTGGAAGGGCATCGGCAAGCCATCGCCGCCGATATTCAGCGCGTCGGTGTTCCGTCGTCCGACACCGACGCCAGCATGGAGGAAATTGAAGAAGGAAGTAATCCGGTGCCCTATATCGTCCGGGTTCGCGCCAGCATCGGCGCGGACTATTGCGTGCTCGCGTGCAGTGCTGCGGAGGCCGAGCGAAAGGCTGAACGGATTGCCCGCATGGACGACTGGTCTACTCGCATCTCCGACAACGACAGCAGCATGGACAGCTTTGCCGTGATTGACAGCCAGCGGGAGGGTGAGGGCTGACTTCGCGATGTGCGCGCGAAAGGCGACGGAAACCGACGTCTTTCGAGTGGGACGGGTCGGCGGATGAATCGCTACACTTCCAGCCCGTGACTTCACACGGGAGCCGACCATGGCCGCTGGCAGCAACACGACCATTGCCAAGATAAGCGGACGAGCAAAGCCCAGCGCGATGGCGTGCCCACGCTGCGGCAGCACGCTCAACGGTGTCACCGAGACCCGCACCCAGTCCGACAACAGCATCCGCCGCAAGCGTACCTGTGCCAGTTGCCGGGGAACCTGGATGACGGCCGAACGTGCGCTGAGCCCCGGTCCGGGAGGCGAGCGCACTCAGCTTGGGTTGCGGACCTTCACAGGCCATGACCCTTGCCCAGCTCCCGATCCGCATACTGGTCCTGTGGCTCCATTGGCGCTGTTTCTGCCTTGGCTGGAAGACCATGAACGCGAGCTTCTGCTTCTCTCCCGCCAGCTCCGGCCTGAGGACCGCCGCGTCCTCAGGGAGCTGACCCGTTCGCTCGGGGCCGGGGCAGCTGCCGAGGCACTGCCGAATGGGGGCGGCACTCAAATCGACCAATATGTGGAAGACGTGGGTGTGTAAGAAGTGACTGCCGCCACTTCGTGATTGTTAGAGTCGGACGCCGCAGATAATTGTCGGGGTGCGACAATAAAGAAAGATCAGTATTTTGCCCTGGTGAGTCATCATCTCTTGAATGATGCGCTCTGTAAGATTAACGTGGTCGTCAAGAGGCCTAAGTCGCACAGGGTGGGCCATGATCCCTATCGTCATTCAGACCGACCGCTTCCCGGTGGGGAACATCGAGGTCTATGGGCGCAAAAGCAACGCCGATCTGATCAGCACAATGGGCGGTGATGCGACCGTGAACGCAATCAACTGCATCACCCAGGCCCACGCTACCGGTAAGCGTGGCCGCCACCTTGCTGCGGCCTGATCGCCGCGATGCGCGTCTGAGGCAAACATGAGCCGTCGTCAACTTCGTCCCTACCAAGTCGAGGATCGCGAGAAGATCCTGCGTGTCCTCCGGCAGCGCCGCCACCCGCTTTACGTCTTGCCGACGGGCGGTGGCAAGACCACCACATTTGTGGAGGTCGCGGAGATCGTGTCGGGGGCTGGCTGGCCGACCTTGATCCTGACCCACCGGTGGGAACTTCTGAGCCAGGCGTCTCAGACGCTGCATCGCCTGCGGCTGCCGCACGGGCTGATCTATCCCGGCCGCATGCTGGCGCAGGAGGATGTCTATGTCGCTTCCATCGACACGCTGGCGTCGCGCCTGGACAACTATGCGCCGTTCCTGACGAAGATTAGGCTCGTTATCGTCGATGAAGCGCATCACGCCGTCTGCGGAAAGTACATGCGGGTCTTCGATGCCTTGGATCGAGCCCTGCGTCTCGGTGTGACAGCGACGCCGTTTCGGGCAGACGGCACCGGGCTTGGACTCGTGTTCGATACGGCGGTCGAGGGGCCGAGCATGTCCTGGCTTACCGAGCAGGCATACCTCGTCCCTGTCGACATCTATGCCCCGCCCCTTCACCTGGATCTTCGCAGCGTCCGGATCAGCTGTGGCGACTATTCGACGTCGGAATTGGAACGCATTCTGAACAACCCGGACGTCACCGAGCCTGCTGTGCAACAGTACGCTCGCCTCGCCTCCGGTCGCCCCGCGATCTTCTTCTGCGTCAGCCGCGCCCACTGCGTCCACGTTGCGGAGCAACTCACGAAGGCCGGGTACGCGGCGGCGCCGGTGGACGGAAAGATGCCGGAGGAAGTGCGCATCGCCCGGCTTAAGGGACTTGCCGACGGAACGTTGCAGGCGCTGACCAGCTGCGAGCTCGTTTCCGAGGGCACCGATGTACCAAATGTCGAAGTCGGGGTCATGCTCCGCCCAACCAAGAGCACTGGACTCTTCCAGCAGCAGGGCGGCCGGTTCACGCGGCCATCCGTTGGAAAGGTCAGGGGCATTCTGATCGACATGGTGGGCAACACCCTGGAGCACGGCATGCTCGACGAGGAGCGGGCATGGTCTCTTGACGGCGGCCACGAGCACCGTGACGTCACACCCGTTCACCGCTGTCGCAGCTGCTTTCGGGTTACGCGTGTCGACGATCGTCGACAGCACTGTCAGGACTGCGGGGAAGCCTTGCCGGCGCGCAAACTGGCGGCCCTCTGTACGCCGGATGACGGCAAGGTGAATCGGCGCAGGGTGATCGCGTCGATGTCGGACGATCAGCTCAAGACCGGGGGCTATCGCACGTTGATGCGGCTCGCCCGCTCCGTCGATGACCTCGAACGGATCGCTCGAGCCAAGAACTACCACCGCGGCTGGGTGCGCTATCAAGCGAAGGAGAAGGGGCTCGCGGCCTAGAGCCCTCGGGAAAGACGGTCAAAACCGACGTCTTTCGCCAACGCGCTGCTGGTGCCCAGTCCGTCATAATGGATGTCATGACCATGAGAGTTTCGAAAGTGCCCTTCCCCACCCTCGCCGAGATCGAACGCAATGTGATCCATTGCCCCGCCGAATGGGTTCGCGATCACACCCCGGTGACCGTCGCCACCATCGACGGTCCGGCCCATCCCCGCGTCGTGTTTGGACACGGCCCGATGGGTGTGTGCCTGCATGAGATCGCCGATGAAACGTGGTGGCTTGTGTTCTGGCGCGATAACGGACGTCTGCTGTCCTGCTGGGAGGATATCCACCAGGCGCAGACCTTTGCCGATACGCTGATGCGGGTTCCCTACATCGACGAGATGCTGGCCGGTATCGACAGCCCGTCCGGCAATCTGCACCCCTGGCTGATCGGCCTGAAGACTGCGGTGATGCAGTTGTCGCTCAACGGCGCGGCCGCCCTCGATCCAACCACCAATCGGCCGGCGCAGCACTTCGAGAACCGTCACTGCACGTAATGCCGTCTGGAGACACCTCATGCCGCCGGCCAACGACAACAAACCGAACACTCAGTCCAAGATGCTCATCGGCGTCCTGCTCGGATTTTGGCTCGGGGTGGTCCTGTCGTACTTTCCGCGCCTCGTTTGATCGGCCGGCGGTGGAGCGAACCCGCCGACCCGGTCGAGCCCGAGCTTGTCCCGATCAACTCCGAGCAACTTCCGCCACGCCCTCCCCGCTCTTGACACGGACCCGCACGATGCCTCGCTTAGCCATCCTCATCGCCGCAATCATGGGCGTCGCCGCTGTTCAGCCAGCGTTGGCCCAGCAGCAGCTGCCACCGGCGGCGGCGGAAATGCGCAAGGGCTATGATCGCAAGGCCTGGGGTGATTGGGAGCCTGTAGAAGGGTGCCTGACGACGCGGCACGCGGTGCTGGCCGCCACATCGCTCGTTCAGCCGAGGCTCCGAAACTGCAAGGTCGTAGCGGGGCTCTGGCGGGATGCCTGGACCGGGGCTGAAATTACCGATCCCAAGAACACGGACATCGATCACGTTGTGCCAGTTCAGGAAGCGCACGACTCCGGAGGGTATCGGTGGGAGACCGCGGTCCGACATCGGTTCTTCAACGACCTGGAGAACCTGGTTGTGACCGGCCGCGAGATAAATCAGCGAAAGGGCGCCTATGGTCCCGAGGCTTGGCTGCCTGAAGGGGAGACCGAACGGTGCTTCTTTGTCCGGCGCTGGATCTACATCAAGCACAAGTGGCAGCTCACCGCCGATGAGCGGGAACTCCAGGCACTGCAAACAGTCCTTCAAACGTGCCCCGTCGACCAGCAGGTCTCCCGAGGGGGCAGCCCAAACCCGACGGCTCCTATCACAGGATCAGAACTCTATCGCTGATCTTAGAGCGCCTAACAAAACGGGGATTGGGCTGTTGGGAGGGGCATGGCTGCACCTCTCGTCTCCGATGCCCTGTGGGCACTGATTGAGCCCTTGCTCCCGCCGGAGCCGCCTAAGCCGAAAGGCGGGCGGCCTCGGCTGGACAACCGCGCGGCGCTGACCGGTATCCTGTTCGTATTGCGCTCCGGCATTCCCTGGGAACTGCTGCCGGTGGAGATGGGATGCGGTTCAGGCATGACCTGTTGGCGCCGGCTGCACGAATGGCATCAGGCCGGCGTCTGGGAGCGGTTGCATCGTTTGCTGCTCGACCGGCTCGGCTATGCCAACGCCATCAACTGGGAGCGGGCTGCGGTGGACAGCGCCGCCATCCCGGCAAAAAGGGGGGCGAGGAGACCGGCCCGAACCCGACGGACCGTGGAAAGCCGGGCTCCAAGCGGCATATCCTCGTCGATGCCAATGGCATCCCGCTCGCCTTGAAGATCTCTCCCGCCAACCGGCACGACAGCAAGCTGTTGGAGCCGTTGGTCGATGCGGTACCGGCAATCCGCCAGTGTGCCGGCCGGCCACGACGTCGTCCGGCCAAACTGCACGCTGACAAGGGCTACGACTTTGCCCACTGCCGGCGGGCGTTGCGCCGCCGCGCGATCATTCCACGCATCGCCCGACGCGGCATCGAGAGCAGCGAGCGCCTGGGACGGCACCGATGGGTGGTCGAGCGAACCCTGGCCTGGTTTGCCCGCTTCCGCCGTATCGCCGTCCGTTATGAACGCCGAGCCGACATCTTCACCGCCTTCCACCACATTGCCGCCGGCCTCATCTGCTGGCGCTTCGTCCAGAGATGGTTCTGTTAGGCGCTCTTAGGGCATTCGGCCCGAGTGAGCGATTCAGCAGCGCGCGCCCAGACGGCCCCCGCTTGGCCGCACCGCAGGATCGATGGGCGTCGCACAAGGACATCGAATGACCAGCATAATGCCGCCCGATCGCACCCGCACTGGGACTTCAGGCCCGTCCGTGGTAACGGTCGGAAACATGACCTCGACTTCGGACACGACGATGCCCAGAGCAGTTAATGCGGCGATCATGACCAGTGAAGCCTTCGTTTGGTGGCTGCACACGATGCAGTGGACCCACTCCAAGGCGGCGCAAGAACTGGGTCTCAGCATGAGCCGCATCGACGAGATGCTGCGAGGCGCAAAGCGTGGCACGAACACGCCCACGACCATCCCCGCCTACATGTCCTTGGCTTGTGCAGCGCTTGCGGAGGGACTGCCGCCGTTCGCGTGGGACGAGAAGAAAGGCGTGATGCCGCCCGAGGATTTTGAGCGGTGGCGGGCGGAAATGGGACAGGAGTTGGAATTGGGCAAGCCCGTTCCCTTCCGGCAAATCGCGGCCATGCTTGGATTGAGCAGCGTTGAAACGCCTGCGTACTGGGCGCGTGGCGTGCGCCGGGATGGGAAGCCCGCGCCAATCTATCGTGACCGTGCCCTGGCTCTTAATGCGCTCCTGCATGGCGTCATGCCATGGACCGCGGAGCGCTAAGCCTAGGAAGAGTGCCTTGATGCCGCTCGCACTTGGCCAGAGATGCTGTGCGTCGCCGACCTGCACCGGGAAGCTGCCCGTGCGCCGGTGCCGGTCGGGCGGCCTAGCAAAATCTTGAAATTCCCTTGAGCCCGGCGGTGATCGCCTGAAGGTCATCCGCGGCGGGCTCTTGGTCGTCGCTGCGTAGTTGCGACATTGAGTTTAACCGGGATCGGAAGAGCTCAACCTCGTTAGAGCCTTCGCCAAGTCGATCAGGCTCCTGCGCACGGACAGGTCGCTGATGGTGTAGTAGGCACGGACCAGCTCCAGAGTTTCGCGCTTGACCATCGGATCCGGCTCGTAGGCGGTGCCGGAGTGCTCGCCGATCACTGCTGCGCCGTCTTCGTCGACCGGGGCCGCCGCAACATGAGACGGCATGTCATCGAAGAAGAAGGACAGGGGCACATCAAGCACGCGCGTTAGATAGAATAGGCGTGACGCGCTGATGCGGTTCGCCCCGCGCTCGTATTTTTGTACCTGCTGAAAGGTGAGACCAATGGCCTCCCCCAGTTTTTGCTGACTCATACCAAGAAGGGTTCGACGTAACCGGATGCGAGCCCCAACATGCGCGTCAATCGGGTTGGCTCCCTGCTTCTTGCGGCCGCGGGTCTGCTTCGGCTTGGTATCGTTGCTAATCGTAGGTGAACTCCTTATGCAGCGGCTGCAGTGGGCATTTGGAAAGGTGACACTGGGGCTGTGGTAAGGCATGCCGGATTCAGGAGACCGGCGCCGGGCGATGCACTACCTGGGATCATCGCCCACCCGGCCGGGAAGGCTACCTCGTGGCCGAAGTAATCTAGTCGGTTATGCGCCTCCAAAGCGGCCTTGAAGCCGCGCGCGGCGACACTGCCGAACTCACAGATGGGGCCGAGAGGGCTCAGCTTCACAGTGCTGTGCATACTCATTGCTTCTGACGGGGGAGGTCGCCAATGGCTTCACTCCACTGGTCGTCGAGGCCAAAATAAGAGATATCTGTTAACGGGTCAATGAGCGATATCGCTTTAGCGCGGCGATGGATAGAGCGCTTCGGAGCGGCCCAAAGCCCTTTCCAAGAAGTATGTTGAGGAAATGGGCCTCGGTTTCGCCATCGGCGCTTTGTGACTGCATCGCCCCCAATGCTCAGCATTGAAGAGGATCGGGAAGGTTATGTCGGGGATGCGCTGGAGAAGGTGCTGGTCAGTCGCGGGGTCAAAGTCCACGAGGCTAGGAATGACGGCGAGTAGCGGCTGGATGGCTCTTTGGCAGTTGATTGCCCAGGTCAGCGGAAGCGGTGGTATGCTGTCGGCACCTTGAAAACACTCAAGCGCACCTGACCAGAAAGACGCAAACAGAATGTCAGTCTCAAAGCCCATGGGAAAGCAGTTTTCGAGGCCTGCATTCGGCACGGCACGGTCACAGAGCAGCCTCTCTCAGGGCGGCGTGCGGCCGGCGAGCCGAGTGAATGGAACGGCACAGCAGAAACAAGCTCAATGGCTTGCCCGTGCAGCTGACGCGGAGCGTAGTGGCGATGCGGTCGAAGCAGAGTTGTGTCGGCAATACGCCGAGCATTTCTTTCGCGTGTCACGAGGACAGGAATGAGGGGCTCTGCGGAGAACGGAGGCAGCATAGCCCGGGCGTAGAGTGCAAAGCACGGCAGACGGCACTCGCCAAATGGACGACATGCTGTTCGACCGCGACGCAGTTGATTGTGCCAGGTGATCCAAGAGCTTTGCGTTGCGTACTTCGAGCCGACAGGGGGCCCACCTGCTTCTGTCCGCCCTGCCCTTCAGTGCCGACAGTTTTCTCAAGGGCGTCGCCAAGCGGTGAGCCTGCGAGCGGACAGCCCTCATAGCTGAATAAGTCAGGTTCGATTGCTACCGAAGCAGGATCAACGGTCTTGAAAATCGGTGCTGCCCGCCGGGAGCCATCGCCGAGCCGGCAGTACCCGCGCTCCAGTTCCTTTTGAGTGCTGAACCCGAAGCCAATGAGTTGCGCCCGACAGTTCATAGGTCTTCATAGATCGTCGAGGCGGCGTTTTACCCGACGTCGGGTAAAAACCTGAGGTCCGGGAGGCACGGCTTGCCTCCGGCACCGCCCTCTGCCTTAAGCCGCGCAGCATCGCACGCGCATAGGTGCGACCGGACAGGTTCAAAGTCGCACTGGCTCGTCGAGGCGACGTTTTACCCGACGTCGGGTAAAAGTCGGCCAGCAAGGGCGGTGCGGACGCTTGGCAGGCATGAGACATCTCAACTTTCCTCGGTTTCAAGGACGCGGCCGGATGTCGTCTGTCACTTAAGGGCGGTTTTCAGAATGCACTGAGGCGGTTTGCGATGATGAGGATGGCGGTAGCGAGCAATGAGAGGACCAGCCGCCCGAGCCTATCCTGATGCTTGATCAAGGAGTTTGTTTGCGAGCAGTCAAGCGGAGCTGTGCTCAACAATGCAGTCAGCCCCACCGAAGTCTGAGCCTTGGCCTCTGCGGGCCATGCGGGTGTGCGGCCTAGTCCCGTGGCGGAAACAGCGCCAGCAATCGTCGGCGCTGTCATACGCTACGTCGGCGTAGAGTCTGCTGATGGCAGTGCAGACGACTTGGCTCAAGCACAACAACTCTACAAGAACTTTAGTGTAATGGACGTTGGCGCGTGAAAGGACGACTAATGATGTTTGACAAGCCAAGCCACGGTAGCGCCAGCGAAACTAAGAACGATGATTACAGCAATCGTTTGAATTGTCCTAGCGATCATGTTGCACCCGAAAACCTGATCCCGCCATGTGAAGGCGGACGGTCGCTGTTTGGCTCTTTGTGGCACGGTGTCTCCGCAGTAAACTGTGACTGACGAATTCGGATACTAGTGTATCTCGATACGCATGTCAACTCGATGGGGTGAAAATGGCACGATTGAGCCGCTTAGAGAGTATGGCGAAGACTCGTGAGACGTTGCTTAAGTCAGCGGTGGAGCTTTATCTGAAATTTGGCTTTGACCCGATAACAGTGGACCAGATCGCGGAGCATGCGGGTTATAGCCGGGGTGCTTTTTATGCTCACTTTCCATCAAAAGATGCGATCTATCTCAAGATCGCTCTTGATGAATCTGCCAAGGTTGAGAAGAGTCTAATTTCTATTATTAGAGAATCAAATTCACGCGATGATTTAATAAGAAATATTTGCGAATGGACGGATCGGGGCATAGACAAAAATGAATTTAGCCACCTTATTGTAAAAACTCTCTACAATGCAAAGAGTAATAGCTTATTGTCGAATGAGGATTTTTCTAAATTACGATCGTTCTGGTGTCAAGCTGGCGAGGCACTGACCAGATTCTTTCCCGACAGTCGTCTGCCGGGCACGCCAGAGGAGATTGGAGCAACTATACTTCTTGTGTTGGCTGATGGCCAGTTCGTTGAGCGAGCAGGAGGTCCAAAGACAAGCCGACTACTGCGACTGACGTTAGAAGCATTTCTACGTTGACTGTATTGTCAATGCTATAGGTGTGGCTTATAGAGTAGGGTTCTGATCTGTTAGTCGCTATGTAGTCCAACAAAGTGCAGCGTGGCAGATGGAGAAGGTACCGGACCCTCAAACTCGAATTACCGGCACTTCGTTAGGGGCGGTTTTTAGAATGTACTGAGGCGGTTAGCGATGATGAAGATGGCCCCTGCTGTGAGCAGGGCGTGGATGATCCGCCCCGACCGATCCTGTCGTCGATCCAGGCGCTTGTTCGCGAGCAGCCAAGCGCAGCCGTGTTCGACAACGCATCGGATTTTGCCGAGCCCGGAGCCGTGGGGCTCGCCGATCTTGCGGATGTACGGTTGAATCCCGTCACGTAAGCAGAGCCAACGATTGTCGGCACTGTCGTAGCCTGCGTCGGCGTATAGCCTGCCGATGGCGGCGCAGACCACCTGAGCTAGGCGCAGCAAGTCCGGGAAGAGCTTGTTGTCATGCACATTTGCGGGCGAAGGGATGGCCGCGAGCGGTAGTCCATCAGTTGAGACCACAATGTGAAACTTGGTCCCGGGCTTGCCGCGGTCGGTCGGGTTCGGTCCGGTCAATTCACCACCGTGCTTGGCCCGTACCGAGCAGCTGTCGACCACGACGTCCCAAGCGGCAGCGTCGGGACCGGAGCGCACCATGCGGACAAGGACGGCGTGAACTCGCCGAAGCAACGCAGTCCTGTGCCACTCATCCAGACGGCGGCGCAGGGTCGAACCCGACGCACGCCCGTCCGCCGCCCGCAGCTCGCGCCATTGGACGCCCTCGCGCAGGAAGAAGCGGAGTGTTTCGATGACCTCCACGGTGGACATCGGCGGACGCCCAGGGCCGACAGGCCGATCCTCGATCCGGTCGATGATGCCCGCCACCAAGTTCGCAACTATCGGTCCCATACCTGCCTCTCTGTGCCAGAGGCACAGGAAACCGACAGCAGATCAGTGGGTTTCCGGAGGGGTTTCATCGTATGCCAGGTTCTGGAAACCGCCTCTTAGCGGTTACCGCGGGCTTGCGGGTCAATCAGCACCTCGTTCGCGGTCGTACCACGACCGGAAAGCTGCGGTGGCCTCTTCCCTTCCCTATCCTTTTGGCGAGGAAGAGGAGACGGCCCCAAAAACTCCCCTCCGTTTCCTCGTGCCGCAATCACAAGGCCGTCGCTCAGGGAGATGGTGCCTAATTAGCAATTTTTGCCAGGTCGGCTGGGGGCGGCCGCCTCGCGTATTACGCCTGCGCGCGCGGACCGGAATGCGGACAGCTTCGTTATGCAGAGCGCGCCAAAGCTCACCGCCCTGCCCCATTTCTAAATACGCGTCACTGTTCGGTCGCGGGTGTCCTCGTTCGCCGTGGACGGTTTTGGGTCGATCATCTGCAAGAACGGCTTGGAGCCGACCCTGACACGCCACAGCATGTAGCAGTGGCTGCAGTCGCGTCCGTCAGTGCCCGACCAAGTATAGGGCCAGCCCGGATATCGGGATGCGTCTGCCATGGCAGAAGTTGAACGATAAAGTCATACGGTCACCTGCAGCGTGGTCAATGGTACAAAACCATGGCGGCATTTTGGGGCCGCCGCAGTAACGCTCGCAGGGACTGCCGCTCTTAAACCAGCGTCATGTCCAGCCATCGGGTGCCGCTGTCTCCCTTGTTCTTGATGGCTATGATGGAGCTTTTGTGCGTCTGAATGCCCTCTAAGCGTCGGGGTTCGACTTTCAGCTTTTTGGCGGCGCGATCCAGAAAGATCGGGTCGACGCCAAGCACGAACTTTGTTCCCATCTGTGCGAGGATCTCGTCGGGAAAGTCCGTCAGGTTCTGTGATGAGAGGATCAGACCGAGCCCGAACTTACGTGCCTCTCGAGCCCATACGCTGATGATATGATCAGCCTCAGGCGACACAAATTTATGGCTTTCGTCGAGAAGGACGAACATGACGGTCTCTGGTTTCTGACCCTCTCCTCGGGCCGCTGCAAAGATGTCATCCAGAATGAAATCGACCGCCATCCTCTGGCCGTCGGACGAAAGCGCTGACAGATCGTAGCGCCAGATCGCTGCTGCTGGATCGAACTCGTATGTATCGGCTCGAAACAGTCCGGAGCGCTCCAGATTGCAGATCCGCTCGTAACAGCTTTGGAGGACCTCCTTGTTCCCGTAGCGGAACAGTGCGCTGACCTCCTGGCCATCGGACATACCTTCAAGGAACCGCTCGAACAGCTCACGGCATCTGTCCTTGAGCTTGTCGATGTCCACGCTGGTCTCCTCGCCACGGATCTCCTTCTTGATTGCGCGATCCATCGAGCGCAGCTTGCGGCTGAGATCGTCGAGCGCGGCAACGGTTTCTGAACTGGTGCCCAGAAACACCTGGGTCATCTTGCGCTCCATGAACCACTTGAGCGTCTTCACGGTGGGGTGTCGCTTGGGCATCTCAGGATTACGCCGGTCATCATAGCGCAGGTTCCACGTTTCAGGCCGGTCAGCGTGGAAGCCGAGGTAGGCGTAGAGGTCGAGTAGGATGTTGTGGAGGGTGTGCTCCTGCTTCGAGCCGAGCGGCCGGCTGGTCCGGCTGATTGTCTTTAGGAAGGTTTCGATGGCCCGAGTGACGCCACCGTAGTCCGGGTCCTCGCGGACGGTGAGAGGGTTCAGTCCTAGATCGGACGTGGCGCTGAACCGGAATGAGTCCTCGCCCGAAACGCCCATGTCACCATGGGGATCGAGGACCACGAACCTGATCCGCGAGTTGACCAAAGACATGCCGGCCATAAGCCGGCGCAGGCGGGTGGTCTTTCCCGACCCTGATGGGCCGATCACCGTGAAGTGGGAGTTCATGACCTTTTCGGAGTCCCAGAACACTGGAATCTCTTCCGGGCCTTCAGCCGGCTTATAGGTGCCGAATTTGATCCGCACTGCGCCCACTCCCGCTACGTCCGTTCGCTGTACGGGGCGGATAATAGAGATATCGCGTTGGGTCGCGCGGCTCCGAAAGACGCTGAAATCCGGCGTCTTTCTACGGACCAGCCGGCGTCAACTGTTCGCATACGACGGTGCGTGGGTTGGGGCAGGGGGACCGTGCCCAGCTGTGAGCCGTGCACCCTATAGCTCAGACTTTACCCGACGTCGGGTAAAAGGTGAGGGGCGGGCGCACCGCCCCTTTCCACCCGTTTTTACCCGACGTCGGGTAAATGGTCGCCTCTACGAGCTATGGACAGATCCCGCGCGCCCAACGAGCGCAGTCACTCCCCGATGATTCCGGTGATCGCATCTCGCAACCGCCGAAGATCGTCCACATCGTCAGTGGACAGGTCCTCGGATCGAATTTCCTGCTTGGACAAGCTGGTCGCCATGGTGCGCCACTGCTTTCGGGCTCTCTCAATGGGCGCAGCCCTAGGCGCCGTCGCGGCCTCGGGAGCAGAGTTGTCGTCGCCCCGGGAAGCGGCCTTTGCTTTGCGAAGCTCTGCAACGCTCGCGCCGTTCTTGACCATGTCCCAAAGGCGCATCGTCACGGCCTCGTCGTCGATACCAAGAAGCTCCGACAACGCCGACTTCGAAACCTCCTTATGAATGGCCTCGTACTCGACCAGGACGGCCGAGGGGAGCTTGACGATGTTCAGCAGGCGGGTGACCTCAGACTGGCTTTTACCGATAAAGCGCGCGAGGTCCTCTTGGGTTAGCTTCTCTCCCTTAGCCAATGCGCGCTCTTGCAGTCGCACGAGACCGAGACCGCTCTCGACGGGCGTGAGGTCGACACGTTGAAGGTTCTCGACAAGAGCGGTAACCTCCACATCCTCCCGGTCCGACACGATGATCGCGAGGATGTTATCTCGCCCGAGCAGTTGGTGGGCTCGGAACCGGCGTTCGCCGGCCACCAGCATGTAGCCACCTTCAGCACGCCGGCGGATCAAAACTGGCTGCTTCAGACCATGCCCGTCGATGCTGGCTGCTAGGCCAGCGAGCTCGGCTTCATCGAAGGTCTTCCGCGGCTGGTTCGGATTTGGGTGTATGTCCGCGAGCGGGACCTTGTTGATCTCCGGAAAATCGGGATTTGTAACGCGGTCAAGGTCGATCGATGCCGCTGCGAGACCGAATGCCGGGTTGGTGTTAGCGAACTTCTTAGCCATTCGTCGTCTCCAGGGCAGGGGCCTTAGCGAGCAGGGCGTGTGCGATGGAGCGGTAAGTCTCGATACCGTCGGCTTTAGGCACGATGGCAAACAAGGGCTTGCCGGTCTGAACCGCCTTGGCGAAGTCTTTGCGCTTCGGGATCGGGTCCCACACCTTGATGTGCGCGCCGAACGCAGCCTGCAGATCGCCCAGGGTTTGCACGTCGATAGTTGAGCGGCGCTCGAAAATGGCTGGCAGGATCCCTAGGATCTCTATCTTCGGGTTGCCGCGCCGTTTCACGTCTTGGATGGTCTTGATGAGGTGAGGGACACCGAGCACTGCCATCGGTTCGCAGATCGTGGGGATCAGGACCTGATCGGCGGAAATAAGCGCGCTCTCCGTGAGCCCCCCCAGATGCGGTGGGCAGTCGATGATGATAACGTCATACGATGGCTTCAAAGGGGCAAGGCGTTCGCCGAGAACCTTATCGCCTTGCGTCTGGCCGAATTTCAGCTGGCCCTCGGCCTGCGCCAGGGTGATCGAGCAGCCGATAAGGTCGAAGGCGCCATCGCAAACCTTCACCGGGAAGTGCACCGGATCAGCGCCTTCATTGAGCAAGAAGTGGGTGAGGGAGCGCTGTTCGGCCTCCAACTGCATCGGGTTAACCGCGAGGCTCTGGGTCGAGCTCGCTTGCGGATCGGCGTCAATCAGCAGAACGCGCTTTCCCATTTCGGCCAAAAGGAAGGCGAGGTTGCAGGAGCTGGTAGATTTGGTTACGCCGCCCTTTTGGTTGGCAAGCGCAAGAACCACGCATGCAGTCTGGTGAGCCGGCGGATTGGACGTGACACCAAATAGCTTGTCGCTGCTGGCCAGGAGGGCTTCGCGCAAACCGGGCACGAGCTTTCCCTCAGCTGCATTCGAGTTGGCTCGAACGAAGTTGGCAACGGCCGCTGGGATCTTCTCGCCACCAGACTCCCAACGACTGATGCGGGCCCGGTCATAGCTTCGGCCGATGCCGTCGTTCAGCCAGTCCGCAAATTCGGCCTGAGATGCGCCGCGTTGCTCACGCACCGCCTTCAGCGTCAATCCTTCCATCACGCGGCCTCATTCTTCTCATAGGGTGGTGGTCTGGTCGGAGCATCGCAGGTGGCGGTATGTGCGTCAACAGCGTGCCGTCTATGCGTCACGCGTACAAGCGAAGTGCGGCAAAACGGTCACGATCACGTTTACCCTGCGGGATTCGTTTTACCCGACGTCGGGTAAACAGCAAGGGCAGCGGACATTGGCGTCCAGCCGCATCCGTGGGAGCTCAAACAGGCATCGAGCAATGAGCGTTGCCACTACAGGTGCTCTGGCTGGTCACATAACGCGTTAGTAGGTTTGCGCTGCGCGTTTGTATTCTTGAAAAGTGCTCTGGCGGTTCACAGGAATGCAGTTCAGTGCGGGCACGGGAGGTACAGCGCGAAACCGGAGCCTGCCGTAGGGGCCAAGGAAGAAGGGGAAGGGAAGGGCGTGACACGGTCAGCGCACGGCGCCAGTGGGGCGATTAAGGTCCTCGCGAAGAAGCCGGTGTAACCTCCCGCCCGGCGCGGCGCGCTCAATCTAGCCTAAAGGACAAGGCCGTGCAGATTGCCCGGCTGCGCATCCACCGTCAGGTAGAAATTACGACGTTTATCGACCCCGGCCACACATTTGCTAAGCTGCGCCGCTACGACCTCGCGCGGAGCCGGTTTTGAAGGCCAGGAGAGAGCCCACGGCGCAGCTACTCTTGCGCGCGTCCGCGGTGAATGAGTCAGTTGTCCGCTTCAACCTCACTCCATGAGGCAAGACGATCAGAACGGCTTTACTGTAGCAGTCGATACGATCCGCCATGCCGGATCAGCGGCTATCAGGTGAGATGAGATCGCATTGATGTGGAGCTGACCATAGAGCACCAGGATGCTGCGGTCGCGCGCGTCCTCAATCGCCCGAGCGACGCGCTGTTCACGCAACGTCGTGATCGCCGGCGGGAGCACCGCGTGTGCGTATCGACCTGATGTCGTGGTGGAGAGCAGGATCTGGAAGGCGGCGCGCACGCGGTCCTGAACCCAGCCGGGGAGGGTGTCGAATACTTCCCGCGCTTCTGCCAAGGTGAATGGCGCGTCAGGTTGGCGGTCGTGGGCGGACGGTGGGGTAGGGGGGAGTTCCGCGAGCAGCTCAGATAGCGTCACATCCACGTTGCGCACACCCGGCCCAGGTCGGCCAACAATGGCATCGTTGTCTTGGAGAACCAGTCCTTCGCCGAGTGCCGGCGCGAGCGTTTCGTACGGATGTGCCTCAGTATCCTCTAGGAGGTTTGGCGCACCTCCCAAACTGTTTAGGACATCGGAGAAAGCACCGTTGCCGCGGCCGACGTCGTCGCGGACGCCTTCGTAGAAGACGAGCCAGCCTTCGCCCCGGCGGCGAGCGACTAGATCGGCGACGTCGCGGTAGAACTCCGGCGAAGCGATGTGGATCATGCCCTGCATCTCAACCTGGCGTGTGCCGTCCGTCAGCATTATGCGGGACAACTCCAGCGGCAGCGCGGAGGCAATCAAGGGGAGGGCAGTGAAGGTGGCAACGCCCACTCCGGCCACTGCTACAGGCACCGCGAGGATAACGGCACCGGTGATGCAAAGGACCTTGCGAAGGCAGCTTTTCATGGCGGTTACTCGCTGCTCCGGGCCGGTTCGGAGCCGAAGTAAGCTCCGGCTGCCTGCTGATCGATGATGTGACTGCCGCCCTTGCCGGCGACAGCGGCCGGGTGATGGCGAAGAGCAAGGAGGAGGGTGGCGAGGCTAATTCGGTCGGTGAACCACAGGTGCAGGGCCGTCAAGGCATATTGGATTGTCAGGCGGGGCGGGCGGAAATCGTGATCGGAGATGGTCAGCATGCAGCCTTACTCACCAGCCGAGTTGCGCTCGTGAAAGTACCAATAGGTGCCCATGACGAGGGCCACATAAGCGATAATTACGGTAGGAGACCACATGATTGCCACTTCAAGAGACCGGAAAAGAGGTGTGTCGATGTAATCGGCAAGAAAGGCGAACTCGCTAGGATTAGCCTTTAGAAATTCATGATATCTCTCACGGTTCATATGGTAATAGATTGCACTGATTGGATGGTAGATAACTACCAGAGCCGCGACCAGTGTACCCTTATTCCGTAGCACCCACGCGATCATCTTGCGTCCTCCAGTTCTGGCGCAGCATCCTAGCAGCGGGGTTTGGTCACCGCGCCGGAGAAAGACGGCGCTTTTCGAAGCCTTTCAGGCATACCGCCATGTGCTGGCGTCGGGGATGGACGCATGTAGCTGGGCAGCGGCGTATAGTGGCCCCGCGAAATGGGCAATTACGCTCCATGAAGGCTGCTGGCAGGCTGCGGGGCGTAAATGCCTTGCAGTGCACCATTGACCTGAAGCTCGCTCCGGCGGACTGGGGATCGCTCGGGTGTCCTTATCCGCAGCGGCAGCATGCGGCAGATGATTGTGCCAAGCACCTAGATTGCTCTGCCCCGCGACAGCAGGTGCCCTTGAGCATGAGCGACCTCTGACCGGAGCGGCCCCCAACCTCATCCATCGCTCTGGGTCGCAAGCAAAGTGATGGGCGTCAGGACCACGGGCAGGGGTTCAGTTCGCGCGGAGAAGAATTGCGCCGGCTTCTTGCGCTTCAACCGCTGACCGGTAATAGGCGACTGCGAACATGCGCAGCGCCGAAGGCAGGCTATCAGCCCCACGGCGGCGGTTGAGCCGCTCGACAAGGACGGCAAGGTCGGTGTTCTGGCGAGCTGCGACATCCTGAAGCGCGCCCCAGAACTCTTCCTCAAGCTCGACGTTAGTCCGCCGTTCGCCGAGGGTGAACACCATGGCGACTTTATTCGTTTTCATAGCAGCCTGCCGCCGTCGCTCGTTGAACGTAGTAGGGCCCGCCGGCGCCGCACACTAGCTGAAGCAGGCTGCGATATCCATGCCGGCGCTATCACGCCAAGTATGGTCATGTACGGCAGCGTGGCCCTTTGCCAAGGACGCTCCGCAGTGTGGGCACGACATTGGAGCTGCCACTTCGTCGTGGATCAGATGGTCGCGCCCACACTCACAAGCCTTGAACGAAATGGTCCGAGAGCGTAGCTCCCGAGCAAGCACCCAAGCTGCAGCGATAGTCGTCGCCTCGGCAGTGTTCGGGTCTCGTGATGCGAGGTGCAAATCGTGGGAAACGATGAGCGCATTCACGTCGACCCGTCGGTAGGCAGTGCTACCCGCCAAGCGGGCATAGTGGCTCAGGAAGATCGAGGCCTGACGCGCCGAGCTGGCTGTTCCCAGGAGATCAGCGATCTGCGGGAGAACCGCGGGCGAGGGCGGCGTGTCGTGAAACTGCCGGTACAACTCCCGGACCGTGTCATTGGCGAGCCCGGTGTGTAGGCGAATAACCGGCAGCGGAAACCACCGCAGGATCATGCGCGCAGCCAGATCGGCATCCGAGGAGGCAACGACAGGTCGTGGCAGTGAGGCGGCCGACATTCAGAGATGCTCCTGTGGTGCACCGGTTAAGTTGCTCGCGAGCTGGTGGAGAGCGTCCACGACACCCCGACCAAGTGGGTTACACCCCTACTTAAGAAGGGGTAGGGGTGACCCTACCTGTGAGGCAGTCGGCGCTGCAACAGAAAAATGCTCAACTTTGTCACACTTCGCGCATATTTCCGATAACGCATTGTATTTAAGGCAAAAAACGGACTTACCGGCCCGTAGGCCGATGTCGGATCTGTAAAAAATGACGGTGGAGTTGCTTCAGCAGTCGCAGAGCCAACCAGCCTTTCGGCGACTTGATTACCCCGCCGGAGGGGGTAGGGCGTTGTACCATACGGGGAGGCTGTATATAGTGCCCTCGCTTTTGAGGGCATCGCATATCAAAGATGGAATGAAATAATGAGGATACTGCTGGCAGATGATCATTGGTTCATGTTTGAATCTATGGTCCGTTTGCTTAACGAAGAAATTCCCGGAAGCGAAGTTGTGGGCGCAGCAAATCTCGACGACGCGATGAAGGTCGTTGATAGTGATAAGTCCTTTGATTTGATTTTGTTGGATTTGAACATGCCCGGTATGGCTGGTCGAGGACAGGACAGATTTTCGTGTATTGATAAGATAAAAAATATTATTCCGGATACTCCCGTCGCCATTATTTCGGCTGAGGAGGATGAAGTTATTGTTCAAGCAGCGCTATCGAAAGGTGCGGCTGGTTACATTCCGAAGTCTTTGGCAAGAAATTCCCTCGTTGCAGCGATGCAGTTGCTGGTATCTGGGATGGCATCCTATCCTCGTCCTGTGGCTCGCAGAGTAAACAAGGCTCCCGACAGCCATCTAGGAGTGCTGGGCCAGCGGGGTAGCAGTGAGGCCGTGAACCTTAGTGCCCGCGAGAAAGAAGTTCATTCTTTGATTATTCAGGGTCTTAGCAATAAGGCAATAGCAGAGCGACTGGCGGTAAAGGAAGTGACGGTTAAAGAGCATGTTAGTTCAGTATTGAAAAAGTTTGGGGCGAAAAGCCGTTCAGAGATTATAGCTGCGGCTGTCAGGTAATGAAGAGCAGGTGCAGAGATGTAACGTTGCCGCCACTTTGAACGGACGATCTGATCGTGATCAAGTTGGTGTCTCTACGGTCAGTTAATCGCAGAAACCGCACTGTGTATTGATCGCCGCTAACTCAGGGGATATAGAGCAATATGATGAAGGCCTTGTACCGCTCATTCTTCGTTTCGCTTTCGGTTGGATGCGCCGTTGTCACTTTTGACGGCGGGCGTCTCGGTGAATCGGCTTACGCAGCTGAGAGTTCTGAGCAGGTCGCTAGCGAGCCGATTCTGGTCGTTAGTGGCTCGGTCGCCGCCGGTCAGGAGCGCAGCTTCACGAGGGAGGAGTTCGAGGCTATGGGATTGTCCAGTCTCACGACGCGGACGCCCTGGAACCAAGACCCGGTTGAGTTCTCCGGCGTCAGACTGTCGACCTTCCTGAAACAGGTCGGCGCCACTGGTCGGGCTCTGCGTGTAACAGCGTTGAATGACTATGTTACGATTATTCCGGTCGAAGATGTAAAATACGATCCAATCCTCGCGACGCGACGGAATGGTAAAACCATGGCAATCCGCGACAAGGGGCCGATCTTCATCATTTATCCATTTGACGATGATAAGTCGTTGAATAGCGAGCTGTACTTTTCCCGTTGCGCTTGGCAGGCGAAGTTCATTCAGGTTGAGTGAAACTGTCAATGCTGCGACCATGGTCACTGTTGAGCACTATTAGGCTGCGCTGCAAGCCACGGCGATGCACGAACAGAATTGCTTTCCAGGCACTCGCTGCGACCGGCGCGCTTATGGTGCTCCTGTGGTCCTACCTTGACAGTGAAATATCGAAGGAACTGGACGCACAGACAAACCAAAGGATCGAGTCTTCCCAATGGTCGCTCCATCAGTTCGAGGTTGAGTTTTATCGGTTGTCCGCGCTGGTCCGGAGCTCAGAGCAGAGCAAGGCTGAGCAAAGGGATTTAGAGGTTCGGTACGACATTCTTCTGAGCCGGTTCAGTGTTCTTAAGAACGACCATTGGTTTATTCTTGAGCAGAACGCCACTTTGACCGAGCGGATCAATTCTCTTGAACAAATGGTCTTGAGCTGGGAGCCCTTCCTAGAGGCACCGTTCAACAGTAGAAACCGAGAAGCACTGTCCGCGGCGGTTCAAAAGGCCGAAGCCCAGCTCAAGCCGTTGGTTGCAGAAATTCATGGTACTGCTAGCGCCTCGAAAGCAGAGGCGAGAAGCGAACTTGTTGAAAAGCTAACACACGTCAACTGGGCAATCGCCGCGTTGGCTTTCGCAGCTTTCGGCTTGGTTACCTCGCTCTACGTGCAGATCAAGCGTGAGGAGAGAGCTCGGCTCGCAGCGGAAACGCTCGCCGCCGAGAAGACGGCTCTCGTGCGTGAACTCGAGGACGCCCGAAACCAGGCTGTGGCAGCAGGCAAAGCGAAATCGGCTTTCCTCGGCGCCATGAGCCACGAGATCCGTACGCCAATGAGCGGGATAATTGGCATGGCCGACCTGCTTCACCGGAGCTCAACGGGTTCTGAGCAGCGCCGCTGGGCGATGGCAGTCAAAAGCTCCGCGACAGCACTTCTCACCGTGGTCAGCGACGTTCTCGAGTTTTCGCGAATTGAGGGATCAACCGTTCATCTCGTCCACGAGGCCTATGACATCGAGGAGCTAGTGGACGGGGCCCTTGAGTTGCACGCGCTGCCGGCCGCTGAGAAGGGGCTGTGGCTCGAGTCCATCGTCGAGCCTGATGTGCCCCGCGAACTGCTGGGCGATCCCGGTCGAATTCGGCAGATCGTTGTGAATCTCGTCAACAACGCTGTGAAATTTACCCAAGCCGGCGGCGTAAAGGTGTCTGTTTTCACATCTGAGGCCAGCGGTGGTGGGAGGCACTTGTGGATCTCGGTAGAGGACACGGGGCCAGGGATCCGCAACGAGGATATTCCCCGCCTATTCCAGCCGTTTAGTCAACTCGATGCCGGCGCATCAAGGCGGTTCGGCGGGACCGGTCTCGGACTTGCAATCTGCCATGGATTGGCGGACCAGATGGGAGGCAAGGTCACTGTCGAAAGCGCTGCCGGCAGTGGGGCGGCATTCAGGCTTTCCCTACCGTTGTCTGCAACAGACAAACAGGAGACGAGCGCACGTCTCAACGGGCTTCCTCCAGTTCTGGTCTTCATGCGTTCGTCAGAAGAACATAACGCGGTGTCGAACAAGCTGCGCATGATTGGGTGCGAAGTGTTCAATGCGAATGAACAACTCGCTACAGGCCATAATCCAAGCCGGTCAGTGGTCGTTCTAGATATGGAACACCCTGCCGCAGCCCAGATCGAAAGCAGCATACCGCCTGACTGGCCGGTGGTACGCGTGGTTTCCACCAGGAGTCATGGGTTGATCGGCAAAACCGGCACTGTTCTCCTGAAGCCTATACGGCGGTCTGCTTTGGCTGCGGCGCTTGCGGAGGCGGCGGGACAAGGAACTGGCGGGACTGCTTCGGGTGGAGCCCATACCAATTTGTCGATCATGGTCGCCGAAGACAACAGTTTGATGGCTGACATCATTTCGTTCTATCTTCGTAAGGAAGGGCACGAAGTAACCGTCGTTGGGAATGGCGCCGAGGCAGTTACGGCACTAGAACAGCGATCCTTCGATGTGGTGTTGATGGACGTCCAGATGCCTATTATGGACGGCATTACTGCCGCACGAGCCATACGTGCACGGCAAGACGAACGAGGACGAACTCCAATTATCGCGGTTACAGCGAACGCTCACGACGACGCGGCTGAGCTATGCAAGAGCTCTGGGTTTAACGGATTCATAACTAAGCCGGTAGATAAAAGAACTGTCGGTCATGTCATAGCGTCCGTGCTGGCCGGAACATCAGCTGTGTAGGCCGACGACTGGTAGCCGGCGTTATAAAACCATAGGCGGATCGTTCAGGAAATGGACTATAAATTGCCTGCGGAAGCCCCACGTTGGCAGCTTCCACTGACGTTGCCTCCCAGCTATTCGATTGAGCAGCATCTGTACTCTGCCCTCGAAATTACAGTCATCATTCCCGTGAAGGACGATCCGGACGGTCTCAGCGAGACCCTACATGCGTTGAATGAACTCCACGCTGGTGTGCGTCCGGCCAGGGTGATCGTGGTCGATGATGGGTCGAGCGACGCCGGAGCGGCCACGAGTGATGTAGTCCGCAAAGCGTCCGAGGCTGGTCTCGCGGGTGAAGTGTGCGTCCAGGCTGTAAACCGCGGGCCAGCCGCAGCGCGTAACCGTGGAGCTGAGTTGGCATCTACGCAGTGGCTCTGGTTCCTCGATGCTGGCGTTCGGCCGGATACGGACTACCTGGAGGCACTGACGGACCATGGCCACATCTGCCCGGCGGTGGCGTGGACCGGCCCGATCGCCTCGGACCCGACTGGGCTGTTCGCCTCCTACTACACCGCCCAATCCACTCTGAGCCCACCCGCTCAGCCGGACGGGCAACTGGATGGCTTCGTGACCGCGTCCGTTGTCATTAATCGCGCAGCATTTGAAGCGGTTGGTGGGTTCGATGAGCGCTTCCGGCGGGCAGCTTGCGAGGACCTCGATCTCGGCCTACGTCTCCGCCCTCACGGCCTGATCGGATACGCGGCTGATCTGTTGGTGCGGCACCGGTTTCGCGAAGACGAGGAGGATTTCCGCCGGCGGTTCAGGCGCTACGGATTTGGCTTCTTCCAGTTCGGCGCAAAGTGGAAGCAGAACATGGAGCCTTGGCCAGTGATCGCGAAAACAGACGATCCTGTGCACCGCCAGCTCGCTGGAATCCAATACGAGGCACTCTGGCAAGGCTGGAAGGAAGCCCAGGCCATGGTTGAAGCGGCAACGTCACAGGGGGCGGGCTTGCTCTCCTAAGGGCATTTCGCATACCTGCGCAACGTCCTGGAGCGCATGGTGAACGGCTACCCCGCCGCAGGCCCCGCCGATCTGCTCCCCTGGAACTGGAAGCCCGCCGTCAACGCCTGGTCGGGTGCAATCACGCCCCGCTTACATTCAAAGAAGCTGGTAGTTAGCGTAAGCCGCCTCAGCATCTGTGAGCGACTGTTCAGCTGCATCGAGGAGAGCGTTGATCGTCGTCCATGGCGCTCCGGTACGGCATGCGTGCTCAAGCTGGCTGGCTTGCAACGAGACCTGAAATGCTCCGAAGGACCGTGATGTACCTTTGAGGGTGTGCGCTTCAGCTTGCATCGTGTCGTGGTCGCGGATCGAGCGCATCGTGGCAAGCTTGCCTCGTGTCTCAGAAACGAACCTGGCGATGAACAAGGGCACATGCTCTTGGCCTAAGTCCCGTAGCATTGCGGATAGCGTATGCCCATCGATCCTATCGTCGTTGACTGGGAGCGATGGAAAAGACCGGTCCAAAACCCTGAGGAGTTCGTCCGGGCGCACGGGGCTGGCAAGAACCTCCTGCGCTCCAAGCGCCAGAATTGCGAGCCGGTATGCGGGGTTCGCGTCTCCGATCAGCGCCACTATCGGTGTGCTGCAGAACGGAAGGGGGAGGCGCCGCAGTGACGCAATCATGTCGGACCCCTCCATGTCCTGAAGCTGAGTGCTTATCAGCAGAGCATCGTAGCGGTACCTACCAGCGGCATCGATGGCGTCGCTGCCCTTGATCTCGACCTCGAGCGCGACATTGGGCACAGACTGGAGAAATGCGCTGATCAGATCAGATACGGCAGGGCGATCCTCGACTAGGAGCACTCTCCGCTCCGGGGGGTGGTTGCGGACGATCTTCCACACTGTGCCGGTCTCTTTCTCGTCGGGTGTGGACACTGAACAGGGAGCATTATCAGAAGAGAGCCGCGACGCTCCGGCAATCCGTCCACCTGTTCCGTGCACAGCAGTCAGAACGCGCTGGGCTGCGGCCAAAGATGAGAGTGGGCGAGTTACAGTGGCTGTGTTGCCGTTGCTCTCGTCATAGTTCTGCCAAGCATCAGGGTCGATCGCTCTGGCAATAAACTCAATGTCAGCTACGGTTTTCATCTAGGTCGTACAGCTCGAAAATTCATCAACTGATAGGGTTGGGTTAATCGAAAGGCTCTGCTCATTCCCAAGGTGATCGTAACCCTTCAAAAAGCCCGTTGTTGGGCGGCTTGAAGCGAGTAGCGACAACCACAATGTTCCTTCTGATATAATAGCTGAGAACTTAACAAGAAGTTTACTGGTAATTTAGACGATATTTTAGTAAAAAGCAACAATCGGTTGGAGCCAATCTGCGATGTGACTTCTACGTGGCATGGGAATGTTGAGCGGTCATGGACTTGTACTGACAAGCGTGGGTTGTGGATTTCCGAGGTGCGTTATCAATGACGACTTCATCTATACATGTAGTAGGATTAGAACGGCGTGAAGAACTGATTCCGTTGATGTGAGCCGGGATCAAATCGGATCTAGCCGTACGATAGAAGTCTGTCGTTGGCGCTACCATAACGAGCCAGCAGTGGGTCCTGTCTTTTAAGGATCCGCTCTAAGTGGGCGAGTGCGTCGTCCACTCCTTCGGCCGGCTCCACCCAGCGATCGGGTTCGGTAGCCACCGCGGGCGGGGGAAGGAGCGGGGACGCAGCAACAGCTCTGACCGCCGCTTCTGAACGCGGCGCCACCTCCCCGAGCATCGGCGCCAGATCCTCGGCCACGAACACCCGATGGCTGCGCCGGCGGGTGATCTCCACGGCGATCTCCAGGCGCTGCAACTCCTCCAGTAGGTCGGTCGCCGCGCTGGTGGCGCAGCGCAGCCGCGCTGCCAGCCGGGCCGGGCTCATCACTCCTTCCGCCGCCATGGCGTCGACGGCGCGGCGGATGCGGGCGTCGCTGCGCCGGTCGCCGACACGCCGGCGCCAGCTGCGCCAGCGGTGGTGCAGGGCGACGAGACGATCCTCTCCGTCCTCCGCCTGCCGAGCCATGCCGTCTAGGAAGGCAACTAACCAGACCCCGCGGGGCTCGGCGCGGCGTATTGCTTCCACCCCGTTCAAGCAGGGAAGCGGCAGAGGCGTCAGTCCCTGAGCGGCGAGGAAGCGGGAAACCGCAAGGCAGGCGCCGCTGCGGTCGCCGCCAGCTTCTAGGTGGGCAAGGAAGCCAATGCCGCAAGCGATCAGCGCCGCCGACCCGACCGAGGCATGGGCCTCGTCCATCTGGGCAAGCGCGTCATCCGTGCCGGTCGGGGCGAGAGCGGCCGTGCCAGGTTCGGTGAGCATCTGCCGCATCATATCGAGGGCAAGCATGGTGGCGCCCCAATCGCGCTGGGCCCGGGTCGGCACCTGCGCCAGCAAGGTGCGCAGACGGTTGGGATCGACCCGGCGACCCTGGGTCTCAGAAATCTCGGCCACGGCCTCGACCCGCGACCGGTGCAGCCACGCGGCCAGCACCGGGGTCCCGGCGGTTGCCTGGGCCAGCCGGCCGACGGCCACGGCGGCGCGCTCCAGGGGGGCGAGAAGGGGGAACGGGTCCAAAGAACGAAAACGCATGTATTGTTCTATATCAGGTGGTTATCGGCTTATAATATCGAAAAACCGCCGACTAGTCCACTACTGCGGACGGCCGATATCGCATGTTGGTGATAATTTCCGCTATCGCCAGTAGGGGAGGGCGGCTATCGTCGCCGGTTGTCGTTGTCAGGTGTCGGTTTTCCGGGATCGCCGGACACCAGCCTGAAATCGAGGGGAACGGCCGGATTTCGGCCCAGGATCGCTGGACTCGAACCGAGATCGGTGGACACGTTTCGCTCCTCAGACCTTCCCGACATCCCGTTCATGACGGCATTTTCGCCGCGGTAGGGTGGTTGGTGACCCGCTGCGGCCGAGGCGGATCGCGGGCAAGGTCACGACGTTCTGTTTCGACATCGTCCGGTGATCCTGGACATCAATCCAGTGATCCTGGTTTATTTTCCACCGATCTGGGAAACGCGGACGACTTGAAATTGCTGGCATCTGAGTCCATTGATTCGAGCAAATCGACATGGTGCGAAAAGCCGGTGCCGGCCAGCGAAATAACCTTTACTGGATGAGGACCAGCGGAAATCCAGACCGCATCTCAATAGCCTCCCCCGTCCACCGTTCCGTAAGCCGGTTCATGCAAAATGCTGCCAGTTCATGCGAAAAGTCCGGAGCTGTCGGCAACCGTCCCTAACCCTCTGACCGCCTGATCCATGACCTCCCAGCCGCTCCTTCCCGTCGTAACCGGGGCCAGAGACGACAATCCTCACGATCGCGCTCTCGCCCTCGACGGCGTGATCCTGCCGCACGCGCCGATCGCTCTCGCAATCGCACGACGCTTGGTGCCCTGGTGGCGGGCGCTTCAGCGCAACGCGCCTGCCAACACCGTTCGCGCCTTGTGGGCTGATGCCCGCCATTACATCCGCTGGTGCGGACTCAACGGCCGGGTCGCGGTCCCTGCGGGGCCGGAGACGGTGATCGCCTACCTGACGGCACTCTCCAAGAACGGCGGCCGCGACGGGCAGCCAGCCGCCTACGGAACGGTGGCAAGGCGGAAGTCCACCATCGCAACTCTGCATGAGGCTGTCGGCCTGCCGGACCCTTGCAAGGACCGGCTGGTGCGGCTGGAGATGAAAGGGTTCGCTGGCCGCCTCGGGCGGCGCCCTGCCCAGGCGATCGGACTGCGCCGCGAGGATGTGCAGGAGATTCTTGCGGCCCTAAGTCGTGAAGAGGGGCCACAGGCGGTGCGTGATGCGGCGCTGATCGCCGTCGGCTACGACACGCTTCGCCGCCGGGCCGAGTTGGTGCGGCTGACTGTCGCCGATGTCCAGGCTGAACGCGACGGCAGCGGCCGGCTGTTCGTGTCCCGGTCGAAGACTGACCAGGGCGGGCAGGGCCGCTGGTGCTGGTTGGGGCCCGACACCATGACCCTGATGCAGCGGTGGCTTCGGCTGCGCACCAGCCTGCTCGACGAGGCCCTGGCAGAGGGAGAGCAACTGGTGCGCCGCTGCAGCCGCGGGGACACCGCTAGGCGTGAGAAGCTGGAGCGCCGGCAGTCCCGTTTGGAATGTTGTCGCGCTGTCCTGTGGCTGCAGATCGGCACCGACCGGCTAACCCGCGGGACGGACGTTGTGCTGGGACCCTTGGCGGTGTCGGGGCCGGACCCCGGCAAGCGGGTGGGCGAGATCTTCAAAGAGCGAGCCAAGGCTGTGGGGCTGGAGGGCACCGGCGTGCCGGGGGAGGGGGCGGTGTCGGGCCACAGCCTGCGGGTTGGTGCTGCCCAGGACCTGGTGGCCGCCGGGTTCGGCCTGCCCGCTATCCAACAGGCAGGAGACTGGACCTCTCCCACCATGCCCGCCCGCTACGGTGAGCGCATCGCCGCCGGCGCTGGCGCGATGGCGCAGCTGGCGGAGAAGCAGGGGCGGGGTGGTGCCGGAGGTGACGAAGATGACTGATACGATGGCTTCAATGGGTGTCGGCACCGATTTCGGTATCAGTCAACGTGCAGCTCCGGATCATCGTTAAGATCGACCGCCACTTCGTTCCGAACTCCTTCAGCCAATTCGAAGACCTCATCCCGCACTTCCAATGTCTCTTCCGGACTGCCATGGAAGCTGATGTCGTCGAGAAAGCCGAGGACGATGGCATCCAGGAAAGAAGGAAAGACCTCGATCGTCGAAGGCGCGTGCTTGGTCGATGCGACGGCGTCGGTGAAGAGCCGTCGACCTGTGCCGGCGAAATCCATGTTGCTGATTTTGGCGTGGTGTTCGATGCGGATCGGCAGGTGCGCCCATTCAGCCGGTGGGGAGAACGACAGCGAGCAGTAGAGGTCCTGATGACCAGTGTGATCATCCACTCTGGGCCAGGCGAAAACTCCCAGCGTTTCCCAGGCGATGTCGAGTGCCCATTGTCCGGTGCGCTCTGCAGTGGCCGTGATGGTTGGAGTGATGACCATCTCCGCAACCGGTGGCTCGTTTTGCGCCGTAGGTTTGCCATCGGTGTCGCCAACCAGTCTGAGGTGGGGCGGGGCCAACGCGCGGTCCCAGGCGTCGAAGTCGCACCAGCCCATGCGCGACAACACCTCAGCCCAAGGCCTAAGGCACCGCATGAGCTCCGCTACGGTCAGGCCCGGTTCGAATTCCGGCAATGAGCGGACATGGCCCAGCAGAGCGAGACGGTCTGTGGCGTCCATGATCCGATCCGGTTCACGGTGCTCGGCGATGATGATCGTGCCGTTTCGCATCAATCGCAGAGTGGCCATATGATCAAGCTCCTGTTTCTGGCTGGTGACGGCACGGTGGCTCGTTCGGCGTCTGTGCTCAAAGCTTTAGCAGCGTATTTAGGTCTCTCAAACTCTGCACGGCTACAATTCGTCGCGGGACCCGTCGCAAGACGATTGCAGCGCGCCGGCAGACTTGGAATGGGGGGATGTTGGTGCGAAGTTGAAGGGTCGCTACTCTACCCGTGAGCTTCCATGCCGACCCGCTCCGTCAAACTCAAGCTGATCATCCCGCGTAAAGCGGATTGCCTCGACATCGCTCGCGGGCTCTGGACCACCCACGCTGCTGTGAACCAGGCAGCCCGTTACTATGAGGAGCAGCTGCTTCTGATGCGGGGCCAGGGGTACCGGACAGCGGACGGCTGGGTGTCCGAGGAAGACATCCGGCAACAGTTGATAGACGGCATCCATAAGGCTCGGAAGGAAAACGGCTGCGGTGTTCCGATCACAGACGAAGAGGCTGCGGATCTCCTGCACAGCCTCTACGGCGCGATTGTTCCCTCTGCCGTGGGAGAGCAAGGAACGGCACAGAACGCCAATCGCTATCTGGGTCCGCTCACAGACAAGGATAGCCGCGGTGAGTTGGACATCTTCGAGAAGATCGACCGGTTGCCGGAGTGGCTTCAATCCGTGCGCGATGGCGAAGTGTCGGGCTTCGAAGCCGCATACGCTTGGCTTGAGACGGAAGACGGGCAGCGTCGGCTTCGGATGACCGGGGCGCCGCCCGCCTGGGTGAAGGCCTACCGGCAAAAGGATCCGAAATGGCCGATCGCGTTCGTCACGGACGTCGACAGGAAGCTGCAGGAAGCTCAGGGTACCCCCAGCGTAGTCCGCAGGCTCAAGGAGGCGGGTGTTCTGCCTCTCTTCCCGGCCTTCATTGCGCGACGCCTCGCCGGGGGCCGAGCAGCGGTTGGACCGTGGGATCGGCTCGCATTTCGCTTGGCGGTTTCTCACCTGCTGTCCTGGGAGAGCTGGAGCCGGCGAGCGGCCGAGGAACACTCGCAGCGCAAAGCACGCGTCGAGCGCTTCCGATCCGAACGCCTCGTCGGTGAACTCGCCCAAAAAGTCGAGGCTCTGCGCCGCTACGAGGTGGAACGCAAGGAGGAACTCGAACGCGTCGCGTTGCCCATGGACGATCGTGATTTTCTGATTACCGGGCGCATGGTGCGGAACTGGACCGACTTGCGCGACAAGTGGCTTCGCGCGAAGAACCGGTCTATGGAGAACCTGCTATCGGTTTCCGCGGAGGAGCAGACCCGGAAGCGCGGCAGGTTTGGCGATCCCCACCTCGTTCGGTGGCTGGCGCGTCCTGAGAACCATCACATTTGGGCCGATCCTTCCATTGATCCTGTGAACTCGCTCGCTCACCTCAACGCGATGGAGCGGTTGGTCGAGCGCTCCCGCGAAACGGCAACAATGACGTTGCCCGACCCCCGGGAGCATCCACGATCCACCCAATGGGAGGCGGATGGTGGCACGAACCTGCGCAGCTATGCTCTGCGCGGCGCTCCCACCGGCTGTCTTGAGGTCAGGCTGCCGATCCTGACATGCGCGGAAGACGGTTTCTACGCTGAAGCGAGCATCACGCTACCTGTTGCGCCCTCCGACCAGCTCCAAGAGCCTGAGTTTGCCACCGACGGCCGGCAGAAGCTCCTGGCCTACCGAACGGGGGCTGGCGAGGCAATGCGCGGCGCACTCGGCAGTGCCGATCTGCTTCTGGACTGGGATTTTCTCCGCGCGCGTTCCTTGGATAGGATCGAGGCAGGCGAGATCGGACCGGCATGGCTGAAGCTTGCTATTGATCTCCACCCGCAGTACCCGGCAGGCTTCACTGGGAAGCTGCCGGCGGCGGCTATCCATTTCCAGACATCTCTAGGAGAGAAGAGCAAGCGCCAAGCCGAGGTGGTACCGGGCTTGCGCGTCCTCTCCGTCGACTTGGGCGTTCGCTCCTTCGGGGCCTGCTCGGTGTTCGAGCTCACGGCCGAGCAGCCGATGTCTGGGGTCATTTTCCCGGTTGCAGAACTGGGGCTGTGGGCTGTCCATGAACGCTCGTTTATGCTCGATCTGCCTGGGGAGGAACAGGGCAAGCAGGGACGCTTGTGGCGCGAGGCGGCGGATGCGGAGTTGCGGCGGCTGCGTCGAGGCCTCCGCCGTCACCGCACCCTGTTGCATGCTGCAAGCGCCGACGAGGCGGACCGCGCAGCCACCATCGCCGGATGGCGTGAGATCATTGGCTCCGGCGATGCTTGGTCCTTTGAGGTTGCTTTGTGCGCTGAACTAGAGGCGCGCCTATCATCGGCTCCACCGGTTTGGGAGGGGCTGGTCAAGGACGTGTCTCATCGATTCCGCCACAGCTTTGGTGAGATCGTCCATGAATGGCGGCACCGCACCCGTGCCCGGATGGAGGGGGACGGAACGGACAGAAAGGCATCCGGCAAATCGCTCTGGTCCATCCAGCACCTAACGGACGTGCGGCGCTTCCTGCAGGGGTGGAGCTTGGCTGGGCGTGCTTCAGGGGAAATTCGTCGGCTGAACCGCGCCGCAATGGGCAGTTTTGCTGGCAACCTCCTTGACCACATCGACGGGTTGAAGGATGACCGTCTCAAGACTGGCGCTGACCTGATCGTGCAGGCGGCCCGCGGCTACCGCCGTGGCGGCGATGGTAAGTGGGTGCAGGTTTATGCCCCCTGCCACGTTGTCCTGTTCGAGGACCTGTCACGATACCGGATGCGCACAGATCGGCCGCGCCGCGAAAACTCCCAGTTGATGAAGTGGGCACACCGGGCGATCCCGGGCGAGGTGGCCATGCAAGGGGAGTTGTATGGCATCCAGTGTCTGGAGACTGGTGCAGCCTTTTCCAGTCGTTATCGCGCGGCATCAATGACTCCCGGCATCCGCTGCCATGTGCTGACTAAGGCAAACCTCACTGACGTGGTGTTCCGCCAGGTGATCGAGCGGGAGAATCCCGGTATCGATGTCACGACACTCCGACCAAACGACTTGGTGCCGTTGGCCGGTGGAGAGATGTTCGTGTGCCTTGATGGGGACGGCGTCTGCCGGGTCCACGCTGACATCAACGCCGCCCAGAACCTCCAGCGTCGGTTCTGGACCCGCCACGGTGAAGCGTTCAGAGTCCCTACCCGGCGGGTGTTGGTGGACGGCCTGGAATGCTGGGTGCCGATGCAGATCGGCAAACGCCTGAACGGGGCGCTTGGTGGTTACGGGCGGCTCATCCCTACTGGGCATGAGACAGGATCGTGTCGCTGGGAAAGCCTCACGCCGCGTCAGTGGCGCGCACTGACCGGCGCTGGGGCTTCCGTCAGTGAAGGCAACGCGGCCGCAGACCCGGACATCGAGGAGCTGCTCGGGATTGAGGAGGAAGCTCTGGAACGAACCGGCGAGACAGTGGTCTTCTTCCGAGATCCCTCGGGTGTTGTCCTGCCGGATAGGCTGTGGTTCCCGTCACAAACCTTCTGGTCCGTGGTCAAGACGAAAACGGCCGCTCGCCTCAAAGCAAGCCGTTGAGCTTCTGTTGGTCCGTGCTATTCTGACCCCCGCTGGGCTATAGGCCCAGCGGACGTCGGTTGCAGTGCCTCGGCAATGGGGATCAGACCACTGCCAGCAGCCGAAGCGGTTTTTGCGAACCCGGCTCTTTGACATTGTCAAAACCTCGTTGCTGCGAACCCCAAGCGCGCATGAGAACGCCGGGGGGTTCGCGCGAAGCGTAAGCTACTGAACTGCCTGTGCTTTCCAAGATGATGCGGGATCTGCGCGTTTCGGTGTGTAGCGCTGCCCGGCAGGTTCGCACAAGCCTGCTTGTAAGGTGCTGCAAATGCTCACTGTTTTACTTAGGCAGTCGCAGCGAGCGTCTGGTTCGCACCTCCGTTGGCACTGGTCCATCGTCCGAACGGGCATGAGCACTGCTGATGTCGCAGCGAGCGTCTGGTTCGCACCTCCGTTGGCACTTCGCCATGGTTACTTGCACTCCATCCGATCAACGTCGCAGCGAGCGTCTGGTTCGCACCTCCGTTGGCACCGTCTCATGGCTGTTGAGCCAGTCGTCGGCAGCCGCGTTGCAGCGAGCGTCTGGTTCGCACCTCCGTTGGCACCATGTCGTGAGCATGGCACGGCCGCATACGGGTGAGTCGCAGCGAGCGTCTGGTTCGCACCTCCGTTGGCACGGCGTAACGGCGACGCCGAACCGGGGCGACCGCAAGTCGCAGCGAGCGTCTGGTTCGCACCTCCGTTGGCACCCAGGCTGACCAGTCCACGGCCAGGGGATTGCGGTCGCAGCGAGCGTCTAGTTCGCACCTCCGTTGGCACTACTGGTCCGACCCGGCCCTAAAAGCCAAGGGTCGTCGCAGCGAGCGTCTGGTTCGGACCTCCGTTGGCACCGCATCACGCAACACATGGCCGCATCCCCGCGTCGGTCGCAGCGAGCGTCTGGTTCGCACCTCCGTTGGCACCACAAAGGGTCGGTCGAGGTCTTTCAAACGCTCGGTCGCAGCGAGCGTCCGGTTCGCACCTCCGTTGGCACAGCACCCCCCGAGAGGCGCGGCCCGGGCCATGCGTCGCAGCGAGCGTCTGGTTCGCACCTCCGTTGGCACATCGTCAAATCGCTGGCCTTCGCCAAGCCCGGCGCGTCGCAGCGAGCGTCTGGTTCGCACCTCCGTTGGCACACTGGATCAGCGGTATTGGGGTTTGGCGCGTTGATGGTCGCGGCGAGAAGCGGTTTCGCACTTCTGTTGGCACCCGGACCCATCCCGAGGAGGCGCATAGCGCGTGGCGGTTTCGCACTTCCGTTAGCACCACCGGATGATGACGGACACGATCCGCGGTCGCATCAAGTCGCAGCGAGAAGCGGTTCCGCACCTCCGTCGGCACCATCCAGCCGCCGCGCCATGGACCATCAGCGTAAGCTGTGCCGAGGGTCAAATTCCCACCTGGCACAGCCAGTGCTGCCATGGACGCGCGCCATGTCAGCGTAGGGGTGCTCGATCTCCTGCCGAATGGAGCCGGCGCGCGTCTTCACTTCCAGTCGCTATGGCGTTGCTTAACAGGGAGCAAGCTGCGGTGGTGTGGATCGCTTGCACATGGCAAGGGGAGGGTGAGCAAGGAGCCAAAAACCAAAGCTTGACAGTGCTCCTGTTTTTGGCGAACAAAAAGGGAACATAATCCTTCCCCTTCTGTCTCAAGAGACATGCATCCTGAGCCGCGCCCTAGTATCGCCCTACAAGACCTGCGCAACCGCATCCATCAGCTGGAGATTGGCGGGCGGCGCGCCATGCGCGTGCTGCCCTTCGGGATCAGCGAGGTCGACGGTCGGCTGCCAGGTGGCGGGCTGGCGTTGGGGGCCGTCCACGAGGTGGCCGAGGGCGGTGACCTGGGCGTGATCCACGCCGCGGCGGCCACCCTGTTCGCCGCGGGCATCCTGGCCAGAATGACCGGGCCGGTGCTCTGGTGCCTGCGGGCGTCGGACCTGTACGCCCCGGCGCTCTCCCAAGTCGGGCTGGATCCGAACCGGGTCATTTATGCCGAGGCACCCGATGAAAGGACGCTGCCTCTGCTGGTGGAGGAGGGGCTGCGCCACCGCGGACTGGCGGCCGTGGTAGGTGAACTGGCCAAGCTCCCCATGGTGGCGTCCAGACGCATGCAGATCGCCGCTGAGCACTCCGGCGTCACAGCCATCATCCTGCGCCGGTGGCGCAGCCCGGCCGCGGCTGCCGCCGAGATCGGCCAGCCGACGGCTGCCGTCACCCGTTGGCGCGTTTCAGCCCTGCCGTCCAGCCCACTGCCAGCGCCGGGGATAGGCCGCAGGCGATGGCGGGTGGAACTGGTGCGGTGTCGTGGGGGCGTGGCGGGTGAGTGGGACATTGAGGGCTGCGATGAAGAGGGTCGTCTCGGTCTACCTGCCCACTTGGCCGACGGATCGGCTTCGCGTCAGGGCACGCTCATCGAAGGAACGGCACGAGCGGTCGGGCTCCGGTTCGGCACTTGAGGCCGACGAGCCGGCCGACAATCCCTTGGTCGTCGCGTCGACCGGCGCGCAGCGCGTCATCACCGCGGTGGACGTCGCCGCGCATCGGCTCGGCCTACACCGAGGCATTCCACTCGCCCACGCGCGGGCGATGGTGCCCGACCTGACGGTTGCCGACGCCGATCCTGACGCCGATGCCGAGGGCTTGCACCGGTTGGCCTTGTGGGCGCTGCGCTACAGCCCAATGTTGGCCGTGGACCCGCCAGATGGCCTGTGGATGGACATCACCGGTGCCAGCCACCTGCTGGGTGGCGAGCGCCCGCTGCTCGACGATCTGATCCGCCGCCTCGCCGGCATGGGCGTCACCGCGCGAGCCGCGATCGCCGGCACGCCCGGCGCCGCCAATGCCCTCGCTCGCTTCGGCCATCGGCCAGTGTCTGTGATCGACGATGGGTTGGAGGCGGTGTCCGCGTTGCCGGTGGCCGCCCTCCGGCTGGGGTTTGAGATGACTGTCGAACTCCGACGCCTGGGCTTTGAGACCGTCGGCGATCTGGAGGCGACGCCGCGTGCGCCTCTGGCCCATCGCTTCGGCTCGTTGCCCGGCCGACGGCTGGATCAGGTCTTCGGCCGCGTTGCCGAACCGATCGTGCCTGTCGTGCCGGTCGAGACCGTCCAGGTACGACGCAGTCTGGTCGAACCAATCAGCACGGCCGAGGCACTCCAGGCTGTCATCGTGGCGCTGGTGCAGGACCTCTGTGGGCAGCTGGAGCAGCATGGGCTGGGCGCCAGGACGCTGGACCTGCTCTGGCACCGCGTGGACGGCACAGTGCAGGCAATCCGAGTTGGCACGGCGAAGCCGGTGCGCGCAGCTCCACACCTCACCCGCCTGCTTGTTGAGCGCATCGCCAACGTCGATCCCGGCTTCGGCATCGAAGTCGCCATTTTGACGGCCACGCTTGCGGAGCCATTGTCGGCTGAGGAGGTCGGCCGGCTGGTGGCCGGGGAGACCGATCCCGGGACGTTCGACGAGGTGGCCACCATCGCCGGGCTGGTCGATGTGCTGGGCAACCGGATCGGCCACGACAGGGTTTTCCGGTGCGCGCCGGTGGAGAGCGATGTACCGGAGCGGTCGGTCACGCGCATCCCCGCCCTGGCGCCGCCGGTACCAGCTGGTTGGCCCTCTAAGTGGCCCCGGCCGGGACGTCTGCTGATGCCGCCGGAGCCGATCGAGACGATGGCCCTGATGCCCGATCACCCGCCAATGGCCTTCACATGGCGAGGTGTCCGACGACTCATCAAGCGAGCGGATGGTCCGGAGCGCATCCACGGCGAATGGTGGCGCAGGGATCGCGAGATGGCGGCCGCGCGAGACTACTACGCCGTCGAGGACCACGCGGGCGAGCGCTTCTGGCTCTACCGATCCTGGGAAGGCTCCCCGGACACCGGGCCAATGCGATGGTTCATCCACGGGCTGTTCGGATGAGCGCGGCCGGGCAGGGGCGGGGTCCCGCAGGCTCGACATACGCCGAGCTCCAGGTGACAACCCACTTCAGCTTTCTTCGCGGGGCCAGCAGCTGCGAGGAGTTGTTCTCGCGGGCGGCGGCGCTGGGAATCCCAGCTCTGGGCATTGTCGACCGACACTCGCTGGCGGGGATCGTCCGCGCCAACGAGGCGGCGCGGCAGACTGGCGTCCGGTTGGTCATCGGAAGCCGGCTTGACCTCACCGACGGCACCGCCCTGCTGCTGTATCCCATGGACCGGGCGGGCTACGGTCGGCTCTGCCGTCTGCTGACGCTCGGCAAAGGCAGGGCGGGGAAGGGGGCCTGCGATCTGTCCTGGGAGGACGTCGCCGATTGGGTTGAAGGACTGCTCGCCATCCTGGTGCCAGACGAACCGGACGACCGCTGCGCCCGGCAACTGGCGCGGCTGCGCCGGACCTTTCCCGGCAGGTGCTACGTGGCCCTGACGCTCCGCCGGCGACCGGGCGATGTCCTGCGGCTACACCTGCTGTCAGAACTGGCCGCGGCCCACCGTGTGCCGACCGTGATGACCAACGACGTCCTCTATCACGCGCCGGAACGGCGCATCATGCAGGACATCGTCACCTGCATCCGCAAGGGCTGCACCATCGACAGCGCTGGGTTCCGGCGGGAGCGGTACGCCGACCGCTTCTTGCAGCCACCGTCAGAAATCGCCCGCCTCTTTGCCCGGCACCCAGAGGCGGTGGCGCGGACGCTGGAGGTCGTGGAGCGATGCCGGTTCGGGCTGGACGAGCTGCAGTACCAATACCCGGAGGAGGTCGTGATTCCGGGTCTGACGGCGCAGCAGTCGCTGGAGCGGCTGACCTGGGAGTCCGTTGCCAACCGCTATCCCGATGGCGCGCCGGAGAAGGTCCAAGCCGTGCTCCGGCATGAGTTGCGGCTCATCGACCAGCTGGGCTACGCACCCTACTTCCTGACCGTCCACAGCATCGTCCGCTTCGCCCGCTCCCGCGGCATCCTGTGCCAGGGCCGGGGGTCCGCCGCCAACTCAGCTGTCTGCTATGTGCTCAGCATCACCAGCATCGACCCTGAAAAGCACAACCTGCTCTTCGAGCGCTTCGTATCGGCCGAGCGCCGTGAACCGCCAGACATCGACGTCGATTTCGAGCACGACCGCCGTGAGATCGTCATCCAGTGGATCTACGAGACTTACGGCCGCCACCGTGCAGCTCTGACGGCGGTAGTCACGCGGTACAGGGCGCGTGGTGCCGTCCGTGACGTCGGCAAGGTGCTCGGGCTCACCGAAGACGTCACAGCGGCACTGGCAGGGCAGATTTGGGCTTGGTCGGATGAGGGTGTCGAGGAGCAGCACGCGAAGGAGCTGAACCTGAACCTGCAGGACCGGCGTCTGCGTCTGACCCTGGAGCTTGCCCAGCAACTGATGGGCACGCCCAGGCACCTGTCGCAGCATCCGGGCGGCTTTGTCCTCACGCAGGACCGGCTGGACGAGCTCGTGCCGATCGAGCCCGCCGCAATGGAAGATCGACAGGTCATCGAATGGGACAAGGACGACATCGACACGCTGAAGATGATGAAGGTCGACATCCTTGCACTGGGGATGCTCGGCTGCATGCGCCGGGCCTTCGAGTTGCTGGAGGAGCACAAGGGCATCCGCATGGACTTGGCCGGCATCCCTGCCGAGGACCCGGTTACCTACGCGATGATCCGGCGGGCCGACACACTGGGCGTTTTCCAGATCGAAAGCCGGGCGCAGATGGCCATGCTGCCGCGGATCAAGCCGCGGACCTTCTACGACTTGGTCATTCAGGTGGCAATCGTCCGGCCGGGCCCGATCCAGGGCGACATGGTGCACCCCTACCTGCGCCGCCGCGAGGGACTGGAGCCGGTGGACTATCCCACGCCGGAACTCAGGGCGGTGCTGGGATCGACGCTTGGCGTTCCGCTCTTCCAGGAGCAGGCGATGAGGGTTGCCATCGAATGCGCCGGATTTACGCCCGGCGAGGCCGACCAGCTGCGGCGGGCTATGGCCACCTTCAAGCTCACAGGTGGTGTCAGCAAATTTTCGAGTAAGCTGGTCGACGGCATGGTGGCGCGCGGCTACAGCCGGGAGTTCGCCGAGGGTACCTTCAAGCAGTTGGAGGGGTTCGGGTCATACGGTTTCCCGGAAAGCCACGCAGCGAGCTTTGCGCTGATCGCCTACGCCTCCTCCTGGATGAAGTGCCATCACCCTGAGGTCTTCACCTGCGCTCTCCTGAACGCTCAGCCCATGGGCTTCTATGCGCCGGCCCAGATCGTTCGGGATGCGCGCGACCATGGTGTCGAGGTCCGGCCGGTCGACGTCAACACTTCACGTTGGGACTGCACGTTGGAGCCGGCGGGGCAGGGCAGGCTGGCGGTCCGCCTCGGACTCCGGCTGGTGAGAGGGTTGGCCAACGCCGCCGGCGCCGGGATCGTCGCCGCCCGCGAGGATCGTCCCTATGGCGACGTTGAGGACCTGTGGCGCCGGGCGGGTGTGCCGGTCGCGGCACTACGCCAGCTGGCGGCCGCCGATGGCTTCGCCGGTATGGGGCTTACGCGTCGAGAGGCTGCTTGGGCCATCCGGGCGCTCCGGGATGAGGCCCTGCCGCTCTTCGCGGCCGCCGGGGCTGCGCAAGAGGCGGTGGAGCCGGAGGTCACCCTCAGGCCGATGAGCGGGGGCAGGGAGGTGGTGGAGGATTACACGATGACCGGCTTGAGCCTGCGCAGTCATCCTGTTGCTCTCCTCCGCCAGGACCTGCGAGGGCAGGGCAGCATCACCTGCGCCGATCTCGCTCGCGCGCGGGACGGACGCAGGGTGACGGTGTCTGGCCTGGTGCTGGTCAGGCAGCGGCCGGGATCGGCCAACGGGGTGCTATTCCTGACGCTTGAGGATGAAACCGGCATCGCCAACGTCATCGTTTGGAAGAAGCTCTTCGAGCAGCAGCGCCGCATTATCCTGGGAGCCAGCATGCTGGCGGTGAAGGGTCGCGTGCAGATCGAGGGCGAGGTCATCCACCTGATCGCGGAGCAACTGGTCGATCAAACGGACCTACTGCGGTCGGTTGGAAGTAAGGAGATGCCGACGCAGCCTGCCGGCAGGCCTGCACGGGTGTAGCGTCACCAAGGTTCAGGCTGCTTTGTCGGGCCACGGCCATGGCATGGTTTGGCTAACGCTTTCGACCGGCAGGCCACAGCCAGTGTCGACAGCCACGAGGCGCAAACCGGCAGCGTCTGGCAGCACCTCCACCAGTTGAATCGCTCGATCGGCCGACATGGCTCGAACGTGCCAGACGACGGTGGGGATCTCTGAGCTCTCTGGAAAACCCTTAACCCCAAACAGGCGCATCAAGTGCTCCATCATAGGTTGGTTGCTGATGCGACTGTACTGTAGCTAGTGGTGTGCGCCAGACGGATCATTTCGTTGTAGCTTGGTAAAAGCGCGCCATCTCACCATCTCGGTAGAGCTACATACGTGACGGGCCGTCTGGTGCGCACCACTAGTGAGCCGGATCAGAAAGATCGCGTCGTTCGTGGCTTGACACCAACGCGGCGCTTGGCTGATCGAGCCAAGCGATCCACATGCATAACATTCGCAGAAGTAAATAACGTCACCGATATTTCATTTATTATCGTCGTCCTTGATCCACTCAATGTACTCATTCCAAGCTTTTTTATTAGAGTTCTTTATGTTCACTTCTAAATAAGATTCCCTTACTCTAGCCAATATTTCGTCCAACGCTTCTCGCATTTGTGTTCTAGCGCCATCTATTGCATCCCAGACCTCTTGTTTGTCACTGGTCAGCGGCATATCCCCCGGATTGGTAAAAACGTGGAGCTTTCCGTTTGCCGTGTCATGGTACATCCCCGGGTAAGATAGAGCTGTACTCCACGAATCATAGAGCTTTTGGAACGATTTATCTAAATTACTGTCATAGAGGCTAAACAGACTATTTTGAATGACGCCCTTGAACCCCTCATAGAAGAAGAAATTCTGATCTATTATGTAGCCAGGAAGCCTTTCAATGAGGTCGTCCATCGTCGGAATATGAATAGATGACAGTGCCCACTTTATGTTATCTACATCATGATCGTGCTGAAGTTTTTCTTTGCTCACCCCTCTTAACTCGTGAGGACGTTTTGGGTTGAGTTTGACAACGGCAGAAACGGCCACTTGAAGAAGATTCTCCAAATGCGCTTTCCCATTGTTTGGTTTAGACGTTTCGATATGGTAAAGACTTACTCGATTCTGAATAAAATCGAATGGCAGGTCGTTGGGAAACTGACCGAACTCTTTGTTGAACAACATTATAACGCGATCCCAGCCAAGCTGTGATACTGCATATCCAAGCTCGAACACTACGTTTGGGTTTGGACAGGGGCGCCCGGCTTCCTTTGAAGTGATAGTTGTGATATCGGCAATGAATATATCAGCAGAATCTATTTTTTCTTGTATCTTATGAGCTATATTGGGACTTCCAGAGGTTCCTCTCGTAGCTTCATCTCGTATAAATTCAATTTTTGCGGCTGTGCCTGATACTTTCTTACATGCCACTTTCAAGGCATCTCTGATTGCATTAGCGTTTGTTGCTGCAGGGGAGTCACTCTGCCAGGAGAAGAATATCCGAACCTTTGCGGGTGATGACATCGTGATTCAGCCTATTTTGACGAAGCCTATGAGATGCATGGTATATTAAAAGAGGTTCATTTCAACAGAATGTCTGCATCTCACCACCGGGTTACAGAAAGTGCTGAAAGGCAACGGCGGATGTATGACTACAAAACGTCGTTTTATCGGTAGATGCGCTGTTCAAGCATCTCTCACCTCTCTAGTGGATTGAGTCAGACGGATAGTGTCGTTTGTACGTTAGCGGATCGGAGGTATCCTGCGGACTGCGCCGAGCTAAATACCTAACGGTCCGTCTGGCGCACACCACTAGGTCTGCCGATCGATGCACACAAAGTTCTCGTTCTTGATCATGCGCTGCCGGTCTAGCGCTTTGCTATGTAACCCAGGTGCCATACCCGATACCCTTCATCTTCGCTTTGATGACACAGAGGCGCTCTGACGGCTTTATTCTCGAAGAACCAGCATGGGTATACTTTTCCTAACGTATGTTGCCATTCCTTTTTTGCCATCGGTAGCCCAATGGTCTCTGCGACTTCTGCGGCAATCATATCTTCGTCTCTAACATCTATCCAAATATACCTGATCGACTGAGCCTTCCGCCCCTTTGACAACGGGGAGAAATCGACGCTGTAAGGAGAATAAAGGTTATGCGCGACACATTGTAAATTTAGGCGGTCTTGTGTCTTGCCATTCATACGGTCTTGATGCATTCGCTCTATAACTTCATCACACCGTACTTCGGAAAATACTCTGCGAACGCTCTCCTCAGACATTCCTGGGCGCACACGCTGCAAATATTCCTTTGCGTATCCGTCGGCGAGCGCGTGAGGAATATTCGCCGCGATCAGCAGAGCCGATAACATAAAGAGCCGCAATGCCACCATCACCTCCAACGTGGAAATAAAACACACATAACTGTTATTATGGAAATGGTCACCAATCATGCGACATCGCATATTGGGCCGACACTATTCCAGATGTTGCTTCGCCACACGATAAAAAACGGGCCGCTGCATGAAGTCAGCGGCCCAAGTCTAACGAGGATGGCGTGGAATTCTATACAGCAGGCTGCGATAACGCCGGCTGGACGAGTGCAGCGGGCGGGATTGCCCAAGGTCCGGAGGCGAGGTCATCCTCCCAGCGGCCCCATTTGCCAAGGGCCTGGGACACCCGTTCGACGGTCAGGTAGTACGTGTGCCGATCATCCATGCTCAGTTCTGCCGTACCATCGCGCAGAAACCAGCGCAGATGCTTCGCCTGCCACTGAAAGGGGCCGATCTCGTACTGGCGCCAGATTGACCCAGCGATCTCGGCCGACAGGTACTGGACCAACTCGGCATCAGCGGGGCGCTCCCGGTGAAAGGTGCCCTTGAGGAGTGCTGTGACTTGGCCCCGGGCGTGGGCTTCGCTGATTGGGTTGGTGAGGGATTTCCTCATCGGCGCGCTCCCGAGTGTCGAGCCACGACGATACGGCAGAAGGCTGCGCCTGCGCGCCGGAGAAAGGCAGCGAAAATCATCGCCTTTCCGATCCGTCATCGTTCAGGAGGTTTTGGCGTCGGGCGGCGCGATCAGCTCATCGGCAAGATCGAGGACGTCATCCCACTGCGGCCTCGTCGAGCTGCGCAGGCGATGCCGGACGGCCAACTGGCCAAGCGTAACCTCCTCGTCCTCGTATTGGATCGGCACGTCTGCGGACCGCACCAGGGCGCCGGTGATGCCGCCGTCGGCGTGATCCTTCCAGACGAGCAGAGCAAGCCAGCGGTCGCCCGCCGCGTTCTGAACCTCGAAGGCGAACAGCTTCTCAGGGCCAGGGCGTTCGATGCCGGCCCACAGCCCCTCCCCTGCATCCCCGATCATCTCGTGCACGAAGCTGCCGTAACCGGACAGTGCGGCCAGCAGGGCGGCCAGATCGTCTTCGAACGGGCGCATGGCGTTCTCGGTGTTTAAGCTGGACAACGACAGATCTCCTTGATGCTCACGCGCCACGGCGGGGGCGCGGGTGGATGAAGGGTTGGGCGACCGCGTGAGGAACGAACACCATCGCTATGTCCCTCTTGCCGTCGCGGTGCCGGCGGTGAATGCGATGCAGGCCGTCGATGACCTGCGTGGTGCCGCCAGCCATGCCTACGGTGAGGATCGGCACCTCAGCTTCGGCGGGTGTCATGGTGGCGATCCGGCGTTCATCGCGCTCGAAGAGGGCGACATGGGTCAGCAGCGCCTGATCCAATGGGACCAGCTCAGGGGGGAACTTGGATGGTGCGGAGCGCACCAGCGCCAGCAAGCCCTCAACATCGTAGATCTGATCCTCGAAGATGAAGCTGCGGCCGGTGATCTCAGGGATGTCCTCGTCCAGCACCAGAACCCGGTGCCGGTTCTCCAAGTGCCGGCGCAGCGCATCCTCCGTCTTGTACGGACGCTGGCACTGAGGACAGAGCAAAGTGCTTGTGAGCATGGTTGAACCTCGGGAGTGATGACGGTTCCGGCCCGTATCCAAGCCGGAGAAGGTGTTGTGCCGCGACGCCGGGCGCGGTCTGGATGAGCTGGACGATGAACTCGTGGTCTTCCTGCCCATCCAGCAACTCCACCTGCAGAGCCCGTCCCAAGCGCAGATGCGACAGCAGGAGTTCGCGCCAGTCCGCTGCGGCCTGTTCGATGGTTCCGGCGTCGGTGTCCGACCGGGAGGCCCCCAGCCGGCATTCGAGGAAGCCGTCGAGAGTTGGAAGCGGCGGCTCGGTTGACCTCACCCCCTCTGCCGGAGGCTTGGGCCTGACCAGGGCGAGGAAACGTAGGAACGCGACCAGCTCTGTCGATGACGCGGCAGCAAGCCTCTCCTGCCGGCTGATCGTGGACCGCGCTACCGGTGTGCCGCCCAGAAAGTGCAACAGCGCCGCCATGCCAAGCTGGGATTCAATCCCAAGTGCCTTGCGCAGGGCTCGTAGCTCAGGCCCGCTGGCCTGCCCCAGGCCGTAGTTCGTCGCCATGTTTCGTATCCATTCCTATCCAGGGTCGGGGTGCGATCCTGGCCGGCTCCCCTGCCCGCGTCACCTTCCCGCCGCACTGGCGTTCGACCGCGACATTCGAGGGACGGGGTTGGCGGAGAGGGGGCGAGTTGATTCCCTCCCCTGCTCCTTCGGGGAGCCGGCGGAACCTGCCCGAAGTGCCGGACAGGTTCCTTTCCCGACTTAGGCCGCTTCCGCTGCGTCGGCGTCGTCCTCAGCCACCGGCGCTACGCGGAGAAGCGCGGTCATCACCGACGCATCGGCGGTCGGGACGAAAAGGCGCGTCGCGTACTGGACAATTTCGCGCCGGCAGCCAAGGTCGGCCAGACGCTTGATATCCGACGGCTGGAACCCGACGACCTCGATCCGATACTCGCCGTTGACGCGGGCGCGCTTGAGCTTCCACCCGTTCACCAGATCCAGCCGCACATCGGTAAGAACCGCGTCAATGGCCTCTTCCGGGGTCCAGGCCGTATTCAGATCGGCGCCCAGCTTCGCCAGGGTGGAACGCACGCGTCCGGGATGGATCAGGCGACCAAGGTACTGAGCGCCCGTTTCATCGATCACGCGGAAGACCCGGCCCCCGGCATCCAGGCGGTCCCAGACAGGGAGCAGAACGCCGCAAATGAGGTTCAGATCGTAGCCTTGCAGTTCCTTCGTCGCCCTCGCCTGTTCAAGCCACAGGGTTTCGGCCTCGCTGCTGGACAGGATGGCGAAGGCCTTAGCGGATGACAGATTACGGGCTTCCTCGAAGCGTTCCGAGTAGGGGCCGATAAGCCGGACTTGTGCGATCACGCTCCCTGCGTCGTCCGTCCGGGCGCGGGCCGTGGCGACCGCGAACACCGCCCCCGTGGCGATCTCGCGGACGAAGCCGGTAACCTCCCGCTTCTTGCCACCCATCCGTCCGTCGGCAACGGCATGGAAGGAACGGGGCGTGCGGCGGTGCCATGCCCGGAGGTGAACGTAGTAGGTTTCCGCCTTGGACGACGGCTCGACGTACACGGTCCGCGGCGGGCTCACCACTTCGATGCGATCTGCCCGGTATTCCTCGACGCCCTGGTTATAGACCCCGGCATCAATCGCGGCCTGAACTTGCTCATCAAGGCGATCTTGGAACTCATCAAAGAGCGCGTTCTGGTCGGCCACCTTCAATGCCAACAGGCGGTTGAGGAATTGACGCACCGGAGGGAAGCTGTTGCGAGTGAGGTTCCCTTCCTTATCGGTCAGCCGCAGCCCCAGCTTGCGCTCAAACTCAGCCATGGTGAGCCCGGCAACCGTGCTTCCAATGTGCAGTTCGAGGATGATCTGATTGATTGCCGCCGTGCCGTACTCGCCTTCCAGATTGTCCCGCTCCGACATCAGCCCTTGGCTGCCGGTGTCGCGCTGCCCCTTCGTGAGAGCGCCAAGCGCCCCCAGCCGGCGGGCGATGGACGTAATAAAGCGCAGTTGGCCGCGAAGATTGGTCGTGACCAAGATGTATTCCGGGGCCTGCGCTTGATCGGAGCGGTGGGTGCGCCCCAGGGCCTGGGTGCATTCTTTCGCATTCCACCCCGCCTGCAGCACGTAATGACGGCGCAGGCGACGATTGGGGATCTGATTGGACGCGTGAAAATCCACGCCAGTGTTGGCGGCATTGCTGAAAATCAGAATGCGCTTATTGTCGTTGGCGAACGCTTCCATGTCGGCGAGGCGGGCGCCCTCGCTCCGGGCTTGGATCTGGCGCGTCGGCAGACCGGTTTCCGGATCGGCCAGGGTGACGACCCGGCGGGAGCGGCCCGTAATCTCGGCCACGGTTTCCACGCCGAAATGGTCGATGATGGCTTCCAGCGGCCCGTGCGGCACCTTGAGGGAGCCGACGCGAGCCAGCATATCGTCACGCATCATGACCGCTTCGGCGCACACGACGCGGTTCCCCGCTTCGTCGATTACGGGGCGGGTCCGCGTGTTGCCCTCTTCGTCGGTGTATTCCTCGTAGGCGTGAATGGGGAACGACGCCTCCAAATACTGCATCAGAATGTCACGAGGCGTCAGGTCCAGATCGTCGAGAGCTTCCATGGCGCCCTCCTTGGACAGGGCGCGTTCCTGCTGGGCTTCCAGGGTATTCACGAGTTGGACGACCACGGCATGACCGGCGGCTATGTCGCGCTCCATTTCACGGACCGCTGTCGGCAGCTGCATGGACGTGAGAACCTGATTCCAGAAGCGCTGGTTGGCCCCCCAGAATGCCGACAGGGCGGCGCTGCGGGCGCCGGCGTCAGACTTAGAACCCGCCGAGTCCATGGCGGCATCGAGGTTGGAAAGCACGATTTGCCAGGCATCAGCCAAGGTATCGTAGGTTTCCAATTGAGCCGGGGCCAACTCGTGAACCAGCCGCTCAAACTTCACGTCGGCGTACGACAGCGAGCGGGCCGAGAACAAGCCCATGGCCTTCAAATCACGGGCGACGATCTCCATTGAGGCTACGCCGCCGGCCTCGATGCGGGACACGAAAGCCTCTTTGGTGGGAAACGGCGTGCCCGGCCCATAAATGCCGAGGCGATCAGCGAAGCAGAAATTGCGCACTTCGGATGCTGCCGTGGCCGAGATATAGACGACACGCGCCTTTGGTAGCAGACGCTGAATGTCGATTCCTGCCAAGGCCGTTTGAGACGCTTTCGTGCGGCCCCTCTCCCCCTTTTCATCCATGGCGTTGCCCATTTTGTGGGACTCGTCCATGGCAAGAACGCCCTCAAAATCTGAGCCGAGCCAGTCGACAATCTGCTGGACCCGCGATTTACCGGGGCGGTTCGACCGCAGTTCTCCGAACGAAACGAGCATCACGCCATGCGCGGCCTTCACCGCCTCCGCCGCCGGGGTGGCGCGCAATGGGAACACCAGGGCCGGATCGCCACCCAAGGCCTTGAAGTCGCGCTTGGCGGCCTTCAAGAGTTTGGTGCTGTCCTTCGTCAGCCAAACATGGCGTTGAACGCCCTTGTGCCAGTTGTCCAAGATAATCGCGGCGATCTCGCGCCCTTTGCCCACCCCTGTTCCATCGCCGATGTAGTAAGCACGGCGCCACGGAACACCATCGGTATGTGCTTCCAGCCATTGAGCGTGCGCTTGACCTGCGTAGCAGACGACTTCCAACTGCGCAGCCGAGATTTTTCCTTCCGCGATCACCTCTTCCGGGAAGCTGGGCACATACCAGATTTCCGGCGGCGTGACCGCCGACATGGCCCAGCTTTCCACGAGCTTTCCCGGATGCGGGGCCGGCGTGGGCAGGCCCAGCTTGGCAGTGTCCAGGCGGGCCGGACGGTAAGCGGCAAAGCGGCTGTCCGCGCCGTCACCGTCGTCGTCCACCTTGGACGTACGGCGCACCGGGGCCAGGAGGCGGATAAGCTGTTCCAGGGTGTCCGCCTGCCCAATGACCGGCGCGGTGTTGTTCGCCGGAACCTTGTCGATCACCACGACGCGGGTTTCGATGCTGGTTCCATGAGCCTTGTAGAGCGCACCACCCACAAGCAGGTTGGCCCGCACGGCGTATTTGGAGCGGATACGCGTGATCCACGAGCCCCGATTGCCGATGGCCCCGGTGTTTTTGCCGGTGATGCAGACGAGACGGCCACCGTTCGGGAGCAGCTTTAGCGCGGCCTCGACGTGTTCGCCGGCCACCGACAGGTCCTTTTTGTCGCCCGTGCGGATCGACCGGCTAAAGGGCGGGTTCATCAGAACCACGGTAGGCGTCAGCTTGCCCGCAAAGATGTTGTGGACCTGTTCGGCATTCTCGCCGGTGGGCTCGTAGCCGAGCGCCCGCAGAACCAGCTTGCGACGGTTGGCGATTTCGTTGACGTGGACCTTAGCTCCGGCGTTGGAGGCATGCACCGCAAGCCCCCCATTCCCGGCGCTGGGCTCAAACACAACGTCGCCTGCAGTCACGCCCGCGGCCCAAGCCAGCGCGTAGGCGTAGGCGGGAGGCGTCGAGAACTGTTGCAGCGCCAGCATTTCCCCATCGCGGCGGGTCTGAGTGGGGAACAGAGCCGCCGCCGTCTCGATTTCTGACGCGATCCGAACGGCGCTGTCCGCATCAACGTCCAGCTTCCAGACGGCAGAGTTGGCGCGAACATGGCGGTTCATCGCCAGTTCCGACGCCTCATAGGCGTCCTTGGCAACGTAAGCGCCCGCGCCCATGGTTCCGCCGAACGCTTCGTCCGCCAGTTTGAAAAGCTCCGCCGACGACATGGCCGCCCCGGCGTTGATCCGTTCCAAGAGGCGATCGGCAAGCAGCGCATAGCCGCTCACCATCGTTTCGTCGGAAGCCGCCGATGCGGGCGGCGGAGGCTCGTCCGGAGCGCTGTCGTTGGCCGGGGGGTTCCACGCCATTGCCGCCAGCGCCGAGGCGTCCAGCGTGCGCACGGTGGACGCCTGTTGCGCCAGAAGATCGCGACGGTACTTCACCACGCCCACGATGCCGGCGTTCTCATTTGCGAGCTTGAGCAGCACTTTACGCAGGTATTCGCCCGCGGTGTTCAGAATGGGCATTGGCGAGGCAGCATGGGCGGGGTCAACAATAAGAACCTCACACCGAATGACCTCGACGTTGAGAGCCGTGAACATGCCGGCGGGCGTGCAGCGAACCTCGATGCCGAAGCCGCGAGGCAGCGTGCCAGCCTGGACGGCGGCGCCAACGCTGGAACGGTAGCGGTTCATGACAAGCGAAAAGTCGGGAGCGGATTGCATGCGGGAGCCTCTGCGGGCGGAGTGTGGGGAACACAGCGCCGTTATATCGTACAGAGCGCAGCCATGCAACAATAAATGAAGCGTAACGCTACACTTTAAGCTCCGCCATCTACGAGCGTGAGGTATCTCCAATGTATCGGTCGGACGCGGAGCAATAGTAATGCCTTTTAGGTGGGGTGGTGGCAAGGCGCGCTTCTAACGCAATACTTAATGTCCGAGTCAGACGCTGGCTTGCCCAGTCATCCCTGGTTAGGGCGCTGCCGGCAGCGCCAAGGCGCAAGCTGCGTCGGATCTGGCGCAGGTCACGCATGGGCGAAGGCGGCAGAGCATCACCTAGCGGCAGCTAGTCGACTGCAGCCCAGAGACCCGCTGCGGCGACTGCGGCAATCTCCGCAACTCTCCATCGCCCGTTCTGGAAGTCCCTTCTAACGGAACCGCTTATCTGAGGCTCCGTTCAGATGAGGGCGTTAACACAAGGATCGAACTATGTCGCCATCGCATCGCAAGATCATGATCAACAGGGCACCGGTGTTGACGCTGTGGGCTGCAGTGGTCGCGGAACGGTTGGGTCTGGACCGTGACGAAGCCCTCACCATGGGCAAGGCACTATCGGGCCTCACAGCGCATGCCAAAGGTGTCCGGCTGGGAATTTTCGAGCCGACCCCAGAGACGGTGAGCGATCAGCGCAAGGCGCTCCAAGATGGCGAAGAGATCCACCTTCACCTCATGGGACGGTCGGTCCCCGCCGTGCACACCAAGGACGGCTTGCGTGCGGTCCGTCAAGGCAAGCCGATCACGCCGGCGAGCGTGAACCGGTACTTGGCCGGGAAGTTTGGGGACGACCTGGAGGATGTGCGTCAGGCGATGACGGTGCTGGCCCACTCATTGCCACCGGCGGACCTCGCACGGCAGGCGTTCCGGATGTATGAGGCGTTCCGGCCCGAGGTGAAGGCCGGCACCGCCGGGTGGGGCGCCGAGGGCGAGTTGGACTTGGCGAAGCTCGCCCCGGCTGCCCGTTCGTGACGGACGATATGCTCTGTGTATGGCCGGTCTCCCGACGTCGTGCTTCGACGCCGAGAAGCCGCGGCGAGCCAGACGCGCGGAGTATGCATGCGCTGCTCCCTCAGTCTTGGAGTGCCGGACGTGCCGCCTTGAGGTCGCGTGCCCAGCGGACCTTCGGTACCAGGGGCGTTTTGTCGACCCTCTGGCGGCTCCGGCTGTTCCAGCTCTTCGGTCGGGTTACGTGCTCGGGTTTCCAGCGGGCGTAGCGGAGGCTCATGCCGGATTCCGTCGAGAGCGTGTATGTGATTATGCGGTCGAACCCCCTCCGGGCAGCCTCAGAGGCCGCCCAGGCATAGAGGGTCGAGCAGGCCTTGTACCGAAGCGTGTCCGGGAGGCTCCGATCAACGCACAGCCGGTTAACCTCCACCCAGGCCGTCTGCGGCAGCATCCGGGCCACTGGCCGTCCAACTGAAACGACGCCTACCAGCGTGTGACCGTTCCAGACGCCAGCGCCATACCGCCAACAGACGGGAGGCGGGCAGTGATCGTGGTGGCGCTGGACGAAGGCTTTCATCCTGGAAAAGGCGATGGGCGCGACTTCCAACTCGCAATCCAAGAGTAGCTGCCCGTCTTGATCGGCCACCCGACGCAGCCGCTCAGCGCCCAGGTGCTCCGCCGCTTGCAGGTTCTGCAGCAGGGACGTGCGGAAGTCCGGATCGGCCATCTCATAAACCAGTTCCTCATAAAGCAGATGGCAGCAGGTGGAGATCATGAAGGAGTGATCCGACCAGATTTCGGCCAGTTCCACGACCTGCGGCTCGCCGCAATGGATGCATGTCGGGATGGTGTTGTCGCGGTCGAAGTCGATGGCGAGCTGGCGATCAGCCTTGGAAAGCATGTTCATTGGCAGAGTCCGGGTGTAGCGGCGGCTGTGTGGCGGCGCTCTGGTGTCGGGGGCGGACGATGATGGCTAGAGCAGCGCGATGGCGCGGAGGCGCGTGAACCACCAGGTGGTCGCGGCCCTGATCGGCGTGAGGTCACGGAGACGGGTGACGGACAGGGCGCGAAACAGGGGCGAGCGAGAGGGCCTGCACTCCGGCCGACGGGCCGGCCGTTTAGGTGACGAGATTGCTGCGATAGATGCCTGCCGTCACGGCAGCAGCTCCACCTTGTCGAGCCGGGTCACGCAAGTGTTCCAGTACGACTTCCACACCCCGTCCGGAATGAACCAGGAGTAGGGGCTGTTCGGGTAGCTGCAGCTCTTGCACTCGCCAGCGAACGGGGGGGTCGACAGAGTTCCGGTCATCCCCTCCGTGCTGGACAGCGAGAAGCCAGGCTCCCGATGGACCACGCGTATCCGGGTGCCCGGCGTCTTTGGGGGAAGCCGGAGCAGCACGAACCAGTCGCTGGTTCCCGGCCCGTCATGGCCGGAAAACACATGGGTCCAGCCAGGGGTGAGCGGCACCTCGCCCTTGACCGGAATGGCGTAGGGATGCCGGTCGAGAATGAGGTGCCAGGGTTGAACGGGCGCACCTTCCATGGCGGCATATCCCCTCCCCTGTCGGACGGCGGCGATGCACTCAATCGGAGGCACATCCGCGATCAGTCCCGCGCGGCGGAGGACCGCCAAGCCGCGCGCCGACACCGGCCAGGGCTTGCCGTCGCGCTCGTAGTAGGCGGGCTTCACCAAGACGCCCGTGCTGTGGAGGTCCAGCAGACGGTCTGGCAGTACCGTGCCTGTGCCGATGATGGAGCAGGCGGGATCAGCATGGATCCCCGCGAGCGTGTCCAACTCGGCAGTGCACAGGATCGGGAGAGGGGATATGACGACCATGGAGTGCTCCGGTGTCGCGGTCGGATTCCCGGTGCGGGAATGGCAGCAAGCGGGGGGGACGCAGGTGCCGCTGGTGGGCTCAGGCGCTGGCTTCAAGCGTCAAGGAGCCAAGGACGGGGGCGCGCTCCAGGGAACGCGCCCGCAGCGGTTAGGCGATGATCTCGAACTCTTCTTCCGGCAGGGCGAGCATCAAGGACCTGCCATTGTCCCAGTCGACGCGGATTTGCCCATGCCCCGGTGGTCCGAACTTGAACATGTTCACGGCTTTGACCGTGCCGGTGGCTCCCGGCTCAATTGGACAGGGATCGGGTCCCATCTTTAGCAGGCGGATGCGGTCTTCGGCGTTGGGCAGAACACCCTGAGTGACGGAGACGCTCATACCGGGTCTGCCGCACCAAGCTCGGCGTGGAGCGCTTCGTCGGACTTGTCGGCGCAGGATGGGCATTCGCCATCGAAGGCATCATCGCCGGTCGCGCCAGGGCCGTGGCAGGTGCGGCAGACGTCTTCATCGTCATTGGTGGTGCTGGCATCCTTGTCGCCGCTCACCGCCGCAAGGAGTTTCGTGATGTCTCGCTCCAGCCCGATGAAATCGTCGACCTGGGGGGTTGGCGTCTTGTAACCAGCCATGGCGGCGATGGTCGGCAGCGCGTCATTGAGCAGAGCCAGCATATCCGGCAGGTGAACCAGCAGAGCGCGGCCGGCGGCGCTGTCGAACACGGCGCGCTCGGCCGCGGTGAGGTAGCGCATGCCATTGTCCTGCAGCGAGAAGCCATCGGGGTCGATGTCCCCATTGTCGGCGTCGGACATGGACACGACGCGATAGCCATCGGCGCTGCTGGCGTCCACCTTCCAGCTGTCGATCAGCTTGCCGTTCTTGAAGGCCTCCGCAGCAGCCTTGCGCGCCAGCGCAACCAGATCTTCATCGGCAGTGTCCGCCGGCACGACGAGCGGCATGGCCGTACGGCCATAGGCCTGCATGGTCATGCCGTACTCCACCGAGATCGTGACAGTGCGGAGGGGCTTCGCTCCGGCAACGTGTTCGTCGGTCAGATCGTCGATGTCGGCGACACCAAAAAAGGCGCACAAGTCACCGGCGTCCACATCAACCTCATAAGGGCCACCATGGGCGCTCAGTTCGACGGTGCTTTCGGCCAGGAAGTCGTTATCCGGGCTGTCGGGCAGAGCCCGGATTTCATCGGCGCTCAGTTCCAGCACCTTGTTGGTCACGTCGATCCGGCTCGTGCCGTCGATGTCCACGGCGTGATCATTGACCCAGGCCTGCGGTCGGAACGTCGCGAACAGGCGATTGTAGATAGAGGTGGCCGCAATCGGAGCGGTCATAGCGGGTGCCAAAGTTTCGGGTGCCGGCATAGCTGCGGTCGCCTTGCATGTTGGGGAACGAGGTAAATGTATCGTACAAAGCGCATAACGCAATCCAAAAATGCAGCGTGTGCCGGGTTTATTTGCCGCTATTCTGGACCTCTACGAAGTCTGGTTCTTACGCAGAGTGAAATCTGTATTTCCAATTTTCCGTGTGGGACAGAGAGCAGCAAACACCAGCGGCCACGCCTTGGAAGACGTGGCTGATGTGATTTCGCTGTTCGCCCGCGATTACCGGGTTCTAGCTCGTCGACGGTTGGGCGAGCAGCGCAAGTGCTCCCTGCCCTCTTTCTGTGAGTGCCCACGGTTCAAGCCACGCTCTCTTGCCCGGCGAGTGCCGGACGACGCCCAATGCAGCGAGGGTTCGGGCCAGACGCCAGCGGCTGTTCCGCTCCCGACCCCAGACAAGCGGTGCTGAGGGATCAGCCTGGATTGCGGCCAGGGTGCGGAGCTGCTCAGCGTCCAGCACCGGTCGCCACGGAGCATCGGGATCGAACGGCTCCAGCTGGCGCAATTCCATCATGCGCTCGCGCGGTTTGCGCTCACGCCCGATGGGAGGGAACACGACATAGCAGTGGTCATCGAAGGGTGATCCGCAGACCCGCCGGATTGTCCCTGCGCGACCGGTCATGTGGTCTCCCATAATCCGGCTATCGTAGGTGCAGATGACGCAGCCACCCTCCCGAAACCAGTTGGCCGCTTCCGCGTAACGGGCTTTACGGTCCTTCGTGCAGAACCCGAGGCAAGCGCCAGTTTTGCAGCGGCCGTCGAAGCAATAATCCACCGCAGCAGGCGGCTGGTGACGGGCAAAACGGGATCCAGTCATTCGACCAGCCCCTCGCGCTGGCTCCGTGACCGCACACCGAATTGCTCGAAGCTCATGCGCGTTCCGCCGATGGTGCAGAGCCGCCCATGCACCACGCTCTGGTCGATACCGTGAGCACGAGCCTCCTGCAGAACCTCTCGGTAGATCTGCCGATCCAGAGGGCAGCGCGATAAGTGTTAGCTAAACAACGCCGCCATTATAAACCAAAAACAGTAAAATATAGCTCTTCCAGTGTTTGTGTGCGACTCTCAACCATCGAGCGCGGAGGGGACGATGGGATCGATGCTGGAGGAGTTGGCGGCCATCCGGACCGTGGCGGAGATGACCGAAGCTTTCCGCGACGAGGCGCGGTGCCGCCGGCTGGTTGAGGCGATGGTGTGGCCGAACGGACGGCTCTGCCCCGCCTGCGGCTCGCGGCGCTCGATCACTCTGGCGGGGCGCGACATGGGACGACGGTCCCGGCCGGGGCTTTATCAGTGCTGCAATCCGGACTGCCGCTTCCAGTTCACCGTGACGACGCGAACCCCATTGCATGGAACGAAGCTGCCGTTGCGGACCTGGCTCATGGGGCTGTGGTTCATCCTGCAATCCGACAAGGGCATCTCGTCCATCCGTCTGGCCGAAGCACTCGGCGTCAGCCAGCCGACGGCTTGGCGGATGGGCCACGTCCTGCGGCTCCTGGTGTTGCGCGACCATCCGCTGGGCGGGACGGTGGAGATCGACGAATTCCATTTCGGCGCCAAGCCGCGCCGTGACCCCAACCCTCCCAAGCTGGGGCGCGGACGCAAGGGCCATCCCCGCACGACGAAGACGCCAGCACTCGCGGTCGTCCAGCGGCCAAGCGGTCGGGAGCCGGGGACATCGGCGGGCGAAGCCCGTGCCGCCGTGGTCGCCGATCTGTCGCTCGACGAGGCCGAGCGAGTTCTGGAAGCCGCTGTCGATCCTGACGCGCACCTGATGAGCGACGAATGGAAGGCGTTCGTCGCCATCGGCAGCGCGTTCGCTGCGCACGATACCGTTCGCCATTCTCAGCGCGAGTATGTTCGCGGCAGCGTGCATGCCAATTCGGCCGAGGGCTTCAACGATCGTGTTCGGCGCACGATCACCGGCGTCTTCCATCACATCAGCCCCGACCATGCTGACCTGTATTTCGGCGAGATCGGCTTCCGCTGGTCCCAGCGCACGGTGGCAGGTCAGGCCCAACGCCGGACCCGCAAGGGGCGGACGGTGATCCAAACCCTTTGGTCCCGTGTTCCCCCAGCCCTCCAGCTTCCGGCCGTCTTTCGTTACGCTGTCGGACGCCAACTCCGGCGAACCAAGGACGGCGGGATCAGCATCCGCTCGGCCGTAGCTGTCTTTGGTTGATAATGGCGGCGTTGTTTAGCTGACACTTATCGCGCTGCCCTCATCCAGGGTCGGAGCGACTTGGCCATCGCGCCAGATAAGGAAGTGGCCGATTCGCCAGTCCCGCGTCACGCGCCGGCCAACCGCACCGTCGTACACCCGGCGTCGGGTGACGACGACGGCTACAAGCCATCGGCCTTCAACAAGGGCGGCGGGTGCCGCGATCCATGACGCCAGTGCGGCCCGCGTAGCCGTCGGCTCGACCATCGGCATGTCGTCGCCTGGAAGGCACCAGACAGGGGATGAGGGGCTCTGCATCGCCATCAGTCCTCCGCTTTGCGCAGTCTGGCCGTCATGGCGTTCCAGTTCGCGAAGTGCGCGGCCGCGGTGACACCGAAGGGCCGTTCCGTCACATGCCAGTCCAGCCAGTCATCCGTCTCGCCGGGAACCGGGTGTGCGCAGCCGAACTGCTCGGCCCAGGCCTTTGCGTCGTCGACCAGCTTCGTTTCCCACTTGGTGCCCTTGGGAGCCTTCGGGTGGGTGGCGTAGCCATTGGGACCGCCCTGACCGCGATTGTCGGCGAGTAGAACCGGCTTACCGTCATAGGTGATCGTCGCCGTAAAGCACGGCGTCTCCTCGCTCAGAGCCTTGACCTCGCGGTAATTCGTGACGGCCCATCTGTCCATGTCCGACGGCGGATCAACCGGCAGAGGGTGGTTGGACCGGTGGTAGAGGTAAGCCGGGCCACGGCTCTCCTGACGCCCCCCATCCAGGACGACGACGACGTTCTCTCCGCCCTTGCTGACGACGCCGTACACCATCGCCCCCTCATGTTCGTATTCGACGCGGGCTCCCTTCTCGAGCGTCAGGTTCGCCAGGAAATCGTGCAGCTTGGACGGGATGGGCACCTTGGACGGGGTGAAGACGGCGGGACCGCCGGTGAAAACCTCCAGATCGTCGGTGACGACGGAAACCTTGGCCGCGACCTTGAACACAACGGCGTTTACCGTCTTCTTGGTCTTCGGATGGGTCAAGCAAACGCGGTCGCCCTTGCTGTGTGGCATGGTGCGGTTCTTTCCAGGGATAAGGGTTGCTGGGCGGTGTGGGGAGCGGTGGGATTCGGTCGGCGGCTGGCGTTCGGGATGGGAAAAGGGACAGCCGCCAACCGGCTCTTACACCGGGAGACGCGAGGGATTTTCGAACGACTTAAGCCGGACCGAGGCGGGAGCGCCGGTCAGGGCGAGGCCTGAGTGCGGTCGGCGACGGACGCTGAAAGGCTCAAGGCCGGGTGGCACAACGGTGTCCATCACAAGGCGGAAGTCCGCCACCGGCAGGACGATCTCCTCGCGCGTGTCTTCCAAAACCACGCGGCCAAACCTCATACCGTCTTTGGTGTCGAAGCTGCTTTTCAGAATGCAGCGCCGCCCTTTGTGTTCGCCTTCTTCAATGATCCAGCGAATGTTCGTGGTTTGCCAAAGCGGGAGCTTCTGCGGGCCGAAAAGGTCCGACTGAGAGCCGGGCGGCGGATGAATAGTGGGCATCGGAGCCTCGGGCGTGTTTGGGGAACACAGAAAAGATATCGTACAAAGCGCATGTCCGCAACCACATAATGCGCCCTGTACGATGTATCTTGCGGGCCGAAGCTGGTACAAGCCGTGGCGTTCTCGTTGTGCTGGTAGGACGAGGAGCGGCACGCGTTCGTGTATATCAGGCAGCGAGCTGCAATTCGCAGTCATCGAACACCGGCATATTCCACCGCCCGCCAAGGTCTTCTCTCAGGAGGAGCACCAGTTCATCGCTGGCGCGAGTGACCGCGGTATAAAGCCAACGCCAGCGGTCATCACGAAAGACACGCGAGTCGTCAATGACCGTTACGCTGTCCCATTCACTGCCCTGTGCTTTGTGGACAGTGAGGACATAGCCGAAGTCGAATTCTTCAATACCTTTTCTAATCTTAGGGCGGGTGATGCTGTGATTAAAGTGCTGTTGAAACATCCATGGCGACGTGGGTAGGTCTTTGCGCCTTTTCGCCTCATCCTCGATCAGGACTGACAGGTTAAAGACGCCCTCCCCTTTCTCAAAGCCCTGCTCGGCGTCGGCCGTCATGATGCCCATCATGCCGTTGAAGAGCGCTGCGTCGCGGTTGTTCTTGCAGCACATGACAGGCTCCCCCCGCATTGGCATCGGGCCGGAGAACCCGTGCAGCGCACGCAGGCGGCTCGTGTAGGCAAAGCGGACTTTGTGAACCCCGCACAGCGTCTGCGTCGTACGGCGGGCGACGAGTCGCTGGGTCTCGGGGGTGAGCGGGAGAACGTGGGCCGAACCGACGGACCCGAAACGGCGCGGCAGCTCGCCATTGCGGATCATGGTCGCCAGTCGGACGATCGGGCTTTCCTTGGCCTGCCGGTGGATCTCGCGCAGGAGGAAGTCGGGGGCGCTCTTCGTAAATGCGCCGGCACCGCTTACGGGTGGAAGCTGGTACGGGTCGCCGAGGACCAACACCTTCTTGCCGAACATCAGGATGTCGTTGGCCAGCCTCTCGTCGATCATCGAGCATTCGTCCAGCACGATCAGGTCCGCCTCTGCGGCCGGCCCGTCGATACGGGATACGAAATAGATTTCCCCCGTCTCTTCGTCCTCGCGGGGCTCGTAGATCATCTGGTGGATGGTCGTCGCGTCCTTGACCCCCTTCTTGCGCAGGATGTGCGCAGCCTTCCCCGTATAGGCACCGGACGCCACCTTCTTGACCTTGTTCCGCTCTTTGAGGCGTTCGATCACCTTATTGGCCGTGTACGACTTGCCGGTGCCAGCGCCGCCGCCGAGGAAGTAAACCTGGGGTGCACGCTTGTCGCTGTACCAGTCCTCAATCGCACGGATCGCCGCGAACTGTTCGTCGCTGGGCGAGGTTTCATCATAGATGTTCTGCGGGATCATCGCGGCGGCCATTCGTTTGACCAAGGAGAGCATGGGGGAAGCTCCATAACGGCTTCAGATATTTAAGCCTGTTTCGTGCTTTGTCGCAAGACATGAGCGCAACAAATCGAATTTTTATTGGTCATCGTCGGAGTAATACGGTAGACTGCGCGCCCGTGTTCTTCCAAAATCGCACTCGGACAATGAAACTTAAGAGCCTTACCTTCACCGCGTTTGCGCTACTGACGCTTGCGGGATGCACGCCATTCGTGGTCCTGATGACGCCCTCCCCGCCGCCTGGCTTGCGGTCGTCAGATCGGGCGCCGGCAGAAGCTGAGCGTCAAAAGCCTGTCTCAGCCGGTCAGGGTCAGGGCCCAGCCCTGCGTCCTATCCAGTAGTAGCCAACGACGGCGAGCGAGCAGCGCCTGGGTGGACCTCGCCATAACACCAAGGCTAGGGTTGTCCTTTGCGGCATGTCGCGCAATAATAGCGAGACGCAAAGGAATAGCATCTCTGGGATGCATACCCGGTTATGCAACACATCGCATAAGCATTGTGTCCGGACGGTGCGGCTACGTGTCGACTGACGTCGCCAAGCTTGCCACTTCGGTCGGGATTCCTCCCTGGAATAGCGCGAGCGTCCGCCATGCATTTCGTCGTCGTCTATGGCCCTCCAGGTAGTGCTCTCGAACAATACGTTGCAATGATCCAACGCTCCGCTCCTGACGTCACAGTAGCGGCGATGGCGATCTCGGACGCTGTCACCCCGGAGGCAAAAAATGAAGTGCGTCGCGCCCTCCTGACCGGACGCGGTCCTGTGGAGGCCCAAGTCCTAGCGAGGGTCGCCGACTTGGTTCTGGAAGTGTGCATTGAGCGCGCTGCGAGGGCCGAAATTGCGCAAGCTGAGGAGGTGCCCCAATGATCGCCGATCATGCGGGCCAGGCGCCTGCCGCCGCCGGGGTGGCCATGATGCCGGTTGCACATTTGGAGGAGTTGATCCGACAACGCCGCCTCGTGCTTGCGGTCGGCTCTTATCCGATAAACCCGTCGCAGGCGGAGACCATATCGGCCGAGGATACCGGTCTGCTGATCGGCGCCTCCACCATTGGCGGTGGCCTTACGGGAGCGATACCGATAGCGACCAAAGAGACCACGCACAATCTACTTCGGATCGGCTCTTCTGTGGCGGAGCCCCATTTGTTGACATCGCTGCAGACGGCCAAGACGTGTCTCGACGAACTCGCCGCCAGGGCTGGCCTCACCATTGAGATTGCGGGAATGTTCTACCGATCCTCGGACTGCTACCTGCATGTGGCATTGGACGCACAGCGCCTTACCGTAATCGCCTACCCGCAAGTGCCGCCTGCTCGCGGATGCTCAAACTAGTGCGGATTTCAGCGCGTAGCCTTGACTGAAAGCGCTAGATGTTCGCGTGGGCTCTCAGTCGTATTTCTTCGTGTCCAAGCGCGACAAGGGCTCCAGGCTCCGGCGCTCGTTCGCCTCGTCGACCGCCTGGTTGAACGCGCGGCGCATGATCCAGATGTCGCGCCAGAACGCCGTGTAGCGGAAACCAAGGAACGCCAGCAGGACGACCGCGATGACCGCGCCCGCGATCAGGGTCGCTGTGTGCAGCCACGGGAGTAGCTGGCTTGCCACGACCAGGATGCACATGCCGATGGCGATGACGCTCAGTGCCAAGCAGTTGCGGTGGTTGTTACGGTAGGACATCGGGCTGCACCTCTCGGCGGGAGCATACCCGGAGAGGAGGCTGTCCGACAGGGCGAAGTGAGCCCGACCGGGAGAAGAAGGCCCCCGGCGGTCAGCAGGGGCCGGCGTTCTCGCCGTATGCGCCCTTCGGCAGGTGCCAGTCCGCGGGAGCCACGCGGATCAGCCCTTCGTAGGTGCGGGACATGGCGATGCGGATGGTCTCCGGATCCATGTCATGCGCACGCCCACGGTCAGCGCGCTGTGTGACCGTTTCGTCTCGCTGGATGGTGTGCCCCAGCTCGCCTTCCATCGTGGAGATCACGCCAAACATCTCGGGCGCTGCCACGCGCAGGCTGGCCCATTGCGACGGCGAGCCATAGACGCACGCGGCACAGGACGCCCGACCCCATCCCAGGTAGTAGCAGGGATGAGCTACAACCCCATGTCGCCTGATGATCGCACAGACATCCTCGTCGCTCCAGGCGTGCACAGATCGCCAGACATGGACTGTCCGGTTGACCCGTCTCCCAGGGGCGTTGCAGCGATGGTTCTGGAACGGTAGGTACTTGGCCCGGTTGGTGCTCTCCGCTGCCCGTTCTCCGGTCATCACCAAAACGCGTTTGCCTCGAAACCTCTCTTGGTTGTTGATCGCAATAGACATTACATCCACTTTCAAACCACCACTGCACCAGCGAATGCGCAGATTGGGCGAGAGCGCTGGCCAGCGCCGCCGGGTCGCGACTTCGCCGCGCTCTCCACCGGCCACCTTCACGCCTTCAGGCGTTTCGAAGGCCACTGGCGCGCTCATGGCGTTAGTCTTCAGGAGTTCACGCTTGAAGCCACCGATGCGCCAGGAGAAGTAAATGCGTAACCCAAAGGCTGCAGCGAACTTCCGGCAGTAATCTGCCGTCACCGGCCAGTCCATGAAATTGCCGTGGTCCTCACGGCCGTCAACATCATGGTGCCAAAGTTCGATTTTTGCAGGATCAACACCGCGCTCCAGCAGGTCAAGGACCATCGCGACGCTATCCTTTCCCCCGCTGAATGCTACAAGGATGCGGTCATAGCTTGCCAGGTCCGGTTCGAAGAAAGGAACCGAAACTGGGCCAAGTCCAGAGATCGGAGCTGAAGCGGAATCGGAGAAGATGTCCAGCGTGTACTGGAACATGGGGAGACTCCGGAAATGTGGGGGGTTGGCGTTGATGAAGGGAACTATATCGTACAGAGCGCATATTGCAAGATGAAAAGCGAGCGCCCCTCAAGTTTTGAGTTGTTTATTTGGCGCTGTGATGAATGCCGTTCTTCGTGCTAGTTTGACGGCCCGCATCACCGTCTTGCATCGACAGTGGAGACACTTTGAATGTCCCAACAGGACCATGAAGATCGCTTTGACCACGCAGGCCTGGTGCAGATCACCACCAAGATTGCGTCCGCGTACCTGAGCAACCATGCCCTGGCGGTGGCTGAGATCCCTGCGGTTCTGCGCGGAATCTATGGGGCACTCTCCACTGCGAGCAACCCCGCATCGGCGCAAGCCGAGAGGCAGCAGCCGGCCGTCCCCATCAAGCGTTCCGTGTCGCAGGACACGATCACTTGCCTGGAGTGCGGGCAGAAGAACAAGCTCCTCAAGCGTCACCTGCGCGTCGAACACGACCTGGCGCCCGACGAGTACCGGACGAAATGGGGCCTACCACCGGAGTATCCGATGGTGGCCCCCACCTACGCGGCCGCTCGATCCCAGATGGCAAAGGGCATGGGGCTTGGGCGTCGCGCTCAGACACCGGTGCCGGTGGCACTGGAAAAGCCCACAGGGCGTGGCCGTGGTCGCGGTAAGGCGGCCCCCTGAGGTCGGGGTGATACGGCGGAGCGACTAGATTGCCGCCGCCGCTGCTTGGGGGCGCCGAGGTTGCTGGCCGCATCGAACAAACCAGCCTCTTGGAGGAGCTGGATGACGGGACAGCCGGGGCGGAGCTGACAATCCTGGTCTCACGGCCGGGAATCCAACACACTCGCATCATGACCGGGCAAGCTATCGCGTCATCAACGGAGTCCCTTGCTGGGCTGGTGGAGCGCGTGACCTTTCACAGCGCCGAGACCGGCTTTTGCGTGCTCCGGGTGAAGGTCCGGGGACATCGGGACTTGGTTGTCGTAGTCGGACATGCGGCGATGATCTCGGCCGGGGAGTGGATTCAGGCGAGCGGCAGCTGGGTCAACGATCGCACCCACGGCCTCCAGTTCAAGGCCACCTTCCTGAAGGCGACCCAGCCCACTACGCTGGAGGGCATCGAGAAGTATCTCGGCTCCGGCATGATCAAAGGCATCGGCCCCGTCTACGCCAAAAAGCTGGTGAAGGCGTTCGGCGAGGCCGTGTTCGACGTCATCGAGGCCGAACCCGGTCGCCTGCGCGAAGTCACGGGCATCGGGCCCAGGCGGGCCGACCGCATCGTCAAGGGATGGGCCGACCAGCGGGCCATCCGCGAGATCATGCTGTTCCTGCACGCCAACGGCGTCGGCACCTCCAGGGCCGTCCGCATCTACAAGACCTATGGGCAGGAGGCCATCCAACTCATCACCGAGAACCCATACCGGCTGGCTCGGGACATCCGCGGCATCGGCTTCAAGACCGCTGATGCCATCGCGGCCAAGCTGGGCATCGAGAAGACGGCCATGGTCCGCGTCCGGGCGGGTATCGGCTACGCGCTGGCCGAGGCTATGGACGAGGGGCATTGCGGCCTGCCGGTGGAGGACCTGGAGAAGCTGGCCAGCGAACTCCTGGAGGTCGGCACCGATCTGGTGGCCGAGGCGCTGGCGGACGAGCTTCGTGACGGCGCCGTCATCGCCGATCAGCTGGAGGGCAGGGACTGCGTCTTCCTGGCTGGGCTGTACCGGGCCGAGCAGGCCATCGCCGCCCGGCTGCGGGGGCTCGCGGGCGGGACGCTGCCCTGGCCCGCCATCGACATGGAGAAGGCGCTGGAGTGGGTGGAGGGAAGGACGGGACTGACGCTGGCGCCGAGCCAGCGGGAGGCTGTCCGGCTTGCCCTGGCATCCAAGGTCATGGTCATCACCGGCGGCCCCGGTGTTGGCAAGACGACCCTGGTCAATTCCATCCTGAAGATCCTGGCCGCCAAGCACGTCCGCATCCTGCTGTGTGCCCCGACCGGCCGGGCGGCCAAGCGGCTCTCGGAGAGCACCGGAATGGAGGCCAGGACCATCCATCGGCTGCTCGCCTTCGACCCGGCTGCCGGAGGCTTCAAGCACAGCGAGGAGAACCGACTGGAGTGCGATCTGCTCGTCGTCGACGAGACGTCCATGGTCGACGTGCCGTTGATGAACGCGCTGCTGAAGGCGACCCCCGACCGGTCGGCCCTGATCCTGGTCGGCGATGTCGACCAGTTGCCGTCGGTGGGGCCGGGGCAGGTGCTAGCCGACGTAATCGCATCCGGCGCCGTGCCCGTGGTGCGCCTGACCGAGGTCTTCCGACAGGCAGCCACCAGCCGCATCATCGTCAATGCCCACCGCATCAACCAGGGCCAGATGCCGGACCTGACGCCCGTAGAGGGCTCGGACTTCTACTTCGTCGAAGCGGTGGAGCCCGAGGACGGTGTCCGCAAGCTGATCGAGGTCGTTCGGAACCGGATCCCAAAGCGCTTCGGTCTCGACCCTGTACGCGATGTCCAGGTGCTCTGTCCGATGAACCGCGGCGGTCTCGGCGCGCGGTCGTTGAACGTGGAACTCCAGGCGGTCCTGAACCCGCCGGGCGATGTCCGGGTCGAGCGCTTCGGCTGGACCTACTGCGTCGGCGACAAGGTCATGCAGACCGAGAACGACTATGAGAAGGAAGTCTACAACGGCGACCTTGGCGTCATCATCGCGATGGATCCGGAGAACAGTGAACTGTTGATCGACTTCGACGGCCGTGAGGTCCCCTACGACTTCGGCGAACTGGACCAGGTATCGCTGGCCTACGCGACGACGATTCACAAGAGCCAGGGGTCCGAGTACCCGGCCGTCGTCATCCCATTGGCGATGCAGCACTGGAGCATGCTCAGGCGCAATCTCGTCTACACCGGCGTGACCCGCGGGAAGCGACTGGTCGTCGTCGTGGGCCAGCGGAAGGCACTCGGGATGGCGGTGCGGGCACGGCAGGAGGGGCGTCGGTGGTCGAAGCTGAAGGAATGGCTTTTCGCAAAAGCAGCCTGACCGTTATGGGAATGCCTTCCGGCTCCAAGAGGGTACGGGCGCTTCGTCAGTTTCACCTCCCCGTCGAACGCCAGATCGGGCCGGCTTCCGGTCGCCGTTGATCTCAGAACAATGGGAGTTGCACCTTGCCGCCATCGTCCGCGTGGCGCCGTGCTGCCTGCACAGCGGCATTCTGGGCGCCCTCTTGGCTGCGCGATCTCCCGCTGGCAACTTGCTCGCCGGCAACGGTTACGTTCCATACCCAGCATTCAGGGCGCCAGGTTACAGCGAGATCGCACCCGTGAATGCGGGTGACAATGTGACGAACGGACCAAACCGGGGACTGGTGCATCAGGGCCTCAGGTGCGATTGGTCAACAGCCAGACCACATCGGGCGTTTATCAGGCGGCGGGGAAACTACGGAGGAGACTGCCAGCCCACATCACCAGACCGAAGGCGACGGCCGAGGCTTGGGTCGGGCGGCTGCGGGTCAGTTCGGCCTATTGATCGCTTGCTCTTCGTTTGCCGAGTTGGCCATGACCTCAACAAGCGTGTCCATGTCGTGGTACAATCTTTCCAATATTTGCGCGACGATCTCACTCGCAGGACCTTTTTCGCTGCCCCCGATCGCGAGAGGGCGCAACACTTCGAATGCCTCATTCATGGAAGTAAAAGCAGTCGCAAGTCGTTCATTTCGCGTCATGGTATTCCTCAGATAACGCCGCCGTCGCAGGTGGACGGCGGGTTTGTACGGTGCCGGTTCTAGTGCGGCACCCTAGCCGCAAACTCGTTAATCGACAACTTAAGGCAGCTGGCGGTCTTGCAGGTCGGCGCCCTCGGCTCGCGTTACTTGCTGACGGGGGCGGCGCGCTGGGCGCGCGGCCAGTTCCACCGCGGCGGCTGACCGGCCGGGACGGCGGCGATCCTGCTGCTGGTCGGCGCCGTCGGCCCTCCTATGCTGGATCGGCAGGCGCGCTGGCGCTGATTATGTGGCGAGCATCGACGACGACCTCTTCGCCAGCGTCGGTCATAATCCAGACACCGACGGATGTTGGTGCCACTGGATCATTGCCCCGGATGTGAGACACAGCACCCTCGACCACCTTCGGCTTGGCGGCAACCTTCAACTGGACGCCGGCCAACGACACGTCATCAAAGGGTCGGACCTCGTACCATTCGGCGCGAACGCGCATGCCTTTCACCAGAGTTCGCATCATGGCGCTCCTTTTCTGGATTAATGGATCATGCCCCCTGAGCCAGAGCCCGTTCCAGTACAGCTCGGGCTGGCGCGTATCGCTCAGCGACCATCCGGGGGCCGGCGAGGAGAGCCGCAACGCGAACGGGATCGCTGTTGTCCAGGTTGTCGGCTATCTTCACCCGGATCGCCGTAATGTTCCCACTGCTGGCGATCCGTTCGATCCAGTCCAGGTAGCTCCCGGCACGGTCCAGGTTCCGGCTGACGAGTTGGACCGCGGAGATGGCCTCCTCCTCAATCCCTGCCGCGCGCAGTTCCTCCGCGGTCACACCAGTGTCCTCGACTGCATCGTGCAACAACGCGGCCTGGACCTGCGCCTTCGTGGCATCGGGGAACCGCTCGACCAGACGGTGGGCGACCCGCTCAAGATGCATCCAGTACGGAGCGCCGGCCTTGTCGACCTGCCCATGGTGGAGGGCTTTGGCGAACTCCAGCGTTTCTCGAAACCAGCCTGGGTCCTGCACCGCTAACGCTCCCTTTCTCTATACCGACCTGGCGACCGCTTCAGCCACTGTCGCCACGATCATACACGACCCAAACGCTTGCTCGCCTAATGGCTCAGAAACTTCACCATCAAGAGTTCATCGATATAGATGCCGTTGACCATCAGCGCCCTCCGCTCGGTCCCGTACGCCTCGAAGCCTAGGCGCCGGTAGAGGTTGATGGCGTGGTCGTTGTTGACGGCGACAGAGAGGTGGACCTGCTCAACCCGTGTTCCGGCATGGTCGAGAACAGCGTCTATCACCGCTTCGGCAAGGCCGCTGCCCCGGCGGCATTCCCGGACATAGACGCCCCAGAGAATGCCCTTGTGCATCTGCTTAGCCGTCTTGGGAACCGATAAGCCGGCCATGGCGTCGAGCTGGTCGTCGACAAACCCGCCGGCGATGTAGCCGCCCGTGGTCCATGCCGCGAATGCATCGACCGGGCGGGCGCTCTCCTCAGCATGGCTCGATCCGAAGGCCTCCGGATGCAACTCCAGGGCTTCAAGACGGAGGATCCGCAAGGCCTCGGCATCTTCTGGCACGAGTTGTCTCACCAAAGCCATCCGTCACGGCCTCCACTGATAGATCCAACTTCGGAGTGCCGCGGCTCCCGTACCGCCTCAGCTTTTGCAGACCTCTTAGGCCTTCAACTCAGCGAGGCGCTGCAAGACGGCTTCTTCCCGGACGCTCTCTGCGCGGGCATCAGTCCAGGCGTCCCCGCAGGCGCCGCACGTGGTGACAGGGACCTGCACATCGACGGTCGCCATCAGCACGTCTCCGGGGCCATAGGGGAAACGGACTGGCTGCGTTTCCACGCTGTGGACGAGGTTTGCACTCCCGCACTTCGGGCAGAGCTTGTCGAGGGGTTCCCCGAAGTCCGAGTTCAACATCACCTTCTGATTTCCTTTACTGCTGTCGGGCGCAGACCGTCTCAGCGACGAACCCACCGGCCCATTATCGCCCACCGGGCGACCCACTCCAAGCTCGTGGGAGTGCTGTCGGTATTTTCCAGGCGGCAATGCCCTCTTGCCGCCGACTATTCGCCGCAAGGCCGCGATGCAGGCGTCATCTTAGCGCCGGCGCGGCGGTCGACCGGGCTGGGCCAGTCGCTTCGCCCTGCCCCACTGCCCCAGCGCAAATGCCGCGGCCGGATCAAGAGCCTCCGGAGGCTCCGCATCTGCCGGTCGGCGCCAGTCGGTCATTTCTGGATCTTGGACGGGTGATAGCCGGCGGTTCATGAGACCTCGCTTTGTCTGCCAAGAGAGTCTACCGCGCGCACGCTCGTTCCGCGCGAGATTTTTGCTGTTGATTGGCGCTATCGGCGCGCAGGCTCCCAGGCGGCTGTTTGACCTAAGCGCTGATATCATTGACGTGTTGCAGCCCGTAGTTTGGACTCGGCCCGTATCGACGCCGATCAGATGTAGGCCAAGAGGCTACACAGTGGCCGGTTGCGGATACCGCACCGAACGTTTCGGCCATAGGCGAGAGGGCTTTCACCTTGTTGGCGCTGATGACAGGGGGCCGGCTGGTTCTGGCAACTCGGCGAGGAGATAGTTGATGTAACTCCGCGTTAGGTTACAGTAGAGGTGTGCCTCCTTGAGCGTTGGCGAAATGCCAGCGGCAAGCTGCGTGCCATGCCGGACGCCACCCCCGCCCGGTGATGATAGAAATCCGTGCATCTTGGTCATCCAACCAAGCGCTTCAGCGAGCGCACTGCCGGGATGGTTCTTGCGAAGCGCACGGACAATCTCGTTGAAGTATTTTCCCTCAACCGTACCAGAGCCGCTCTCCTGACCGTTGAAAGCGGTCGACACAGTTTCGAGCAACCAAAGGATCTCTTGAACAGCCTGCCGCGGCCGCTGCTCAAGGAGAAGTCGATCAGCTTGGTCCAACGAAGCGTGGATGAGCGCATAGGCCCGCTCGCCGAGCGATTTTTGAGGTGCGTGGACAGTGATGGGCATCTGCGAGTGGCGGGCCAGCAGAGCCGGCGGGCGAACTTCAAAAGGCACGTTATGCTTAGAGAGGACCTGATTGAGGACGTCGGCATCCGGCAACCCAACTTTCGGGTATTCAGCATGCACCTGTTCGCAGCCATCCCAGAAGGCGCTGATGAAAGCAGGCGCGTTGTCCGCTGCCGATATCATCACGTTGTGTAAATCAGTCATTGCCCAGCTTTCGCTTGAACTCACGGAATAGCCTCCTCCGAACTTCGCTTTAAAAAGCTCGAAGACCGCCCACGACGATTGGGTCTGGGACGCGATTGTGTGAACCAGTCCGTTGAAAGCTATCACAGCGGCTATAGGCATGGCGCCAGGGGAGCTATATCGCCAAGAAGCCGGCATAGTCAGGCTCACGCTGCTTTCCTCCTATTCTGTAGATCCTCAGGCCTCGCCCTGGAACACGCTTAGCGAAGTGGCGAGCCGGCGCAGGTAGGGGGCGACCGTCTCCTTCCAGAACGGGCTGGACAGGTCGTCGCGGCCAGCGGTCTGCTCAAGGTCCTCGATGAACATCTCGATCCGGAAGAAATCGTTGCCGGCGACCCAGTCGGGCCAGTTGTGCGCGAGATCAGCGAGCACGGCGATGGTCTTGTAGGACTCGTCGCCGGGGCGTACGGCATTCGTCCGGATCCACACGAGCACCTGGTGCAGCGCGCGCATCAGTTCATGCGCCTGGGGGTTCAGTTGGACGGGTGACGATGCCATGCTTTGCTCCTTGTTCTGGAGTGTCAGTCCTCGTTGGGCATTGAGCGCAGATCGTCGCCCACGACCAGCGCGGTGAGGGTCACCGCAACCTTGCTCTCCTCCGGGATGCTCGACGCGTCCACACCCTTGCCATACCCAACCGTGCCCAGCACGACGACATGATTGTCCTCCTCAACGAAGACGCTCTCCGTCAATCCGGCCCGACCATTCCCTAACTTCCCAACACGCAGTTCCATGATCTTTGTCCTCCATTGATAGACCGCAGCAGGTCAACGCCAGCTTGGACACTCAGCGCCGGCGTGGCGATCGACCAGGCTGGGCCAGCCGCTTCGCCATGCCCCACTGCCCCAGTGCGAATGCCGCGGCCGGATCAAGTGCCTCTGGGGGCTCGGCATCTGCTGGGCAGCGTCTGTCGATCATTTCGGGATCCTGGACGGGGAATAGCCCGCGGTTCATGAGGCCTCGCTTAGTCTGCCGAAGGAGTCTACCGCGCGCATGCTCGCCATGCGCGAAAATTTTGCAGCTGATCGGCGGCTTCGACGCGCAGGGCCTGCCGGCGGAGGGTGGCGCCGGGCGCTCGCTCAGCACCACCACCGCGGCGGGGCCGGGCTGCCGGCGGTCCGGCAGCTGATCGGCGCCGAGGCTTCGCCTCAGGCCGTCCGCCAAATGCAAGTATTTCTTCCGAAGTAGCTATGTTCGCTTTGATTGTCTCCAGAGTTGCCACGCCTGAAGCGTTGTTCTTGTGCTAGCAATGCGGGATGGGTCAGAATCTAAGTTCCGCCGCCAGTTTGGCGTGAGGATATCACGAAGCTTGTCCGTGAACATCGTTACGTCGAGGAAGTAATTTGGGTAAGCTGACTTGAGATTTTCAGCTTTGTCAACCTCTACTAGGACAGAATTCACTGAAGCGTTGGCTGCTTCTTCTGCGCCGTATGACTCTGCCGCACCTTCCGGCCCATGAAATCCTTTAACCCGGACGATGCTATCGAAAGCGCCGGGTTGGCGTTGAAACTGAATGAGGAATAATTTTGCATTTGCTGCGATATTGCGATCAATTACATTCAACGCTTTATTCATAGTTTCTAGGAAGCGAACTGCATCTAGCTTCGCAGCTAGGTGCTCTAGTTCTTGGTGCCGCTCTTTGCGTTGCACCGGCGTGTCTGGAACAACAGCGCAACCCTCCTGCTCAGCGAACTCCGCAGACATAAGCGCAAAAAAACGTCTCCAATTCAGACTACCTTCTCCCGATTTGTAGTCCTCACCATGCATCATCCCAACGGCCTCGACGGCAGTAGCCCAAGAGTGCTGGAGACGGGTTCTGACCTGTATCTCAATCTTTTGATCAACATACGAAACATCATGATCGTATTTTGGCTGGAAACGTAATACACAGTGATAGCTGCGGTATCCATCAACCTTCGGTGCGGCAATATAGTCGCTCTCGCCATGCACTAAATGATGACTGGCGCCCTCACGGTAGCGCCTTATCACGGCGGTCACATCGGTAGAATGTTCAAGTATTGCTCGACACCCTCCGAGATCCTGTATTTGTTGGAGTCTGATGGAACTCGCTCGTAGTTTGCGACGTATTGACGTCATACGTTTCATTCTGGCAGACGTCAGGCCTGCTATTCCCTCCTGCCTCAGACCTCGAATTAGTTCGTGACGGATGCGGCGCATGGGGAATGCATGCGAGTCACGCCAATTATAAGCAATGCGGAAGACTTCACTAATTTCATCCGCCTTATCTGGATCATGAATAATCGTACCGCTGAGTATCTTCCCCGCATTTGCAATTTCCTTTTTTGTATACTTGCAGAATGGATAATCTGACATAGTTACTCAAATGCTCCTCTGTTGAGAATAATCTTCAAATCACTTTCCAGTACCAACCATAAGGATGCTCTTACCATACCAGGCCCACCAAGTCGGATCGGTGTCGGGATCAACGTGCTCACGCCGCTCCTGATCGGGCCACGTATCATGCCAAGCACGATCTCGTGTGACCATAACCGGCGGCTGGCCAAACTGGTCCGCGGTGACATCGATGATGATGTCATCCGCCTCGATCCATGCATGGGTAGATGTGCCGATATCCTCATACCGGAAGCCGCAGACATAGGCCGCCGCAACTCCAAGGTCCCGGTGCAAAGCTTCGGCCAGAACTTCGCTCACGCTCCCACAGCACCCGGCGGGAAAGTGCGAGCACACATCTCGGGGGAGCTGATCACGGCCGGCATCGAGGCGCGCTCGAAAAGCTGCCGCGTACTCTTGAAGCTGGCCGATATCGGACACCTACTGCTCCTTTTCTAAATTTAACATCATGGCCTAATTTACGCCAGCATCCTTTAAGAATTCCGAGATGTGTGAAGCGGGCGTGTAAACCATCCTGACATATGGCGAAGACTGAAAACGGCCCAAGCCACTTTTCACCGCCTCTTGGTTCTGCTTTATGAAGTTTGACGAGTCGAGGAACTCGCCATAAGAAATGATTCCAGCAAGGCAATTGCGCGATGCGTCAATCACGGCTCCCCCGCTGTCACCTGGGCTGACAGCAGCATGCAGAACATTTCTCGCTCCCTTGACCGCTTTAGCGATACCGACGAGTGCGCCATGCGCGCCCAAGTATGCGTGCTGCACGGGGCGGTCATTTTGGCAGAGGCGTGCCGGCAAGAGGCCGTTGTGTTCGACGCTAATAGCTGCTGCATCATTAATCCTTATGAGAGCAAGATCGTTGTAGCCGGGGCTGAAACTCACTGCATGTGCCTTGATGGCCGCCGATCCGATCATCCTCCGATTCATAAAGAATAGAGTCTCCCCTTGCTTCATGTGATCAACCACATGGGCGGCTGTCAGGAGCAAACCGTTGCCAATATATACGGCTGATCCGGATATTGCTCCGGCTTCTATGCTTACGGTCGATGACAACGCAATTCCGCCGTACAATAATTCCTTAGGAATGGTGTCGGCTGCTGCAGACATCGTTGTCCCAAAGCACATCAAAATTATCCCAAAAATAGAACTACTTCTAACCATGCGTTGAATATCTCCTTTGATGTTCAGCGGTTGGACGGAATGTCGACGTCGTTCTCCCCGTCCGCCAGGGACGAAGCACCGCCCGGAATGTCGCGGTACAGGGTGGACACGGCCAAGCCAACCGCCTTCGCCGCAGCTCGGAAGGCCATGCCGCCGCGGATCAGCTCCTTCGCCTGCTCGATCTTCTCCGGTGTGGCTTCGAGCTTCCTGCCCACCCGAACGCCGCGGGCCTTGGCCGCCGCAACGCCGGCCTTGGTCCGCTCGCGGATCAGCGCGCGCTCGAATTCAGCGACGGCGCCGAACACGTGGATGATGAGCCGGCCGCCGGCCGTGGTGGTGTCGATGGCACCCGTCACCGCTCGGAAGCCGACCTTATTACGGTCGAGGAAGTCGAGGATCTCGATGAGCTGCTTTAACGAGCGGGCCAGTCGGTCAAGGCTCCAGACCACCAGCACGTCACCCTCTTCGACAGCGCGGAGAGCGTTCGCCAGCCCTTCACGTTTCACCGCGGCCCCGGACGCCTTGTCAGTGTAGATCCGATCTTCCTCCACGCCGGCTTTCTTCAGCGCCTCGACTTGCATGTCGAGGTTCTGATCGTCGGTGGAAACCCTGGCGTAGCCGATCAACATAGGGCTTTCTGTCTCGGAACTTGTGGCATGCTGACCATTTCGCACCACGAAAATGCGTTGATGGATAGGATGATGGAAGACCGTCAATATTGATAGACGGTTTGATGGACATTGTACGCGGGCCGGTCATGCCGCTACCGCATACCAATTGATGGACGGATTTGTAGACGGTTTATGCGCGGCATGGTAGAAGATAATCCACGAACACGGCGCGATGCGCCGCCAACCTCGGGAGCCGACCATGACCACCACGACCACCAGCAGCACCGCCGACCTGATCGCTCTGGGCAGCACCGCCCGCATGGCGTCTTTCGAGGGCGACACCTTGCAGATCAACCCGAATGCCGAGATCGAGGATTGGGGTGACGTCGTCGCTAACGTCGACGGCCTGGACGCCGCCGACGTGACGCCGCTCATCGGCTGGGGCGAGTTCACGCACGTCGTCGCCATCACCGATGCCAACGGCGACAAGGTCACGTACGCGGTCGCCCCCTGATCACCAGCCCCGCCGGGAGGCTATCATCCCGGCTCATCCAAGCCCCTCGCCATGGACGGGAGGTTTCGGTGACCATCCAGAAAACGCCGACACATACACAAGGAACCGCCTGATGGCACTCCCCTACACCGTCGAGGTTGCCCACCGGCAGTTGCCCAGACCGATGCTGGTGAAGGTGACTTCCAAAGACCCGGCCACCGCCGCCGACCAAGCAGCTTGTTCGGCGCTGGAGATCCTACTGGACGACGATGATCTCCCCGACGAGGACGATACCGGCGCCCTCGACATGGCGCTCGCCGAGCAGGAGCACGAATTGGATCTTCTGTGCGACGACAGCATATGCCGCGTCTGGCCCGGCCACCACGACACGCTTCCCGACGCGCCACCCGTCTACAGCGACAACGCCTGATCCAGCAAATCCCCGTCTGCCCTGCAACCCCAGCCGCAAAGGCCCCGCACCAATGATCCATCCAGCCCTCCGTGATGCGCTCGACGCAATCCTTGGTCGGGACCGCGCGTCAGCGTTGCTGGAGCACGACGGTTCCGGCCTGACCGCGACATTGGACGCGGCGGCGATTTACGCCTTCTGTAACCGTCGTCCTGAGGATCTGCATTCGGAGGTCCTGCGCCAGGCGATCGATCTTGCTGCCCCAGGAAGGCTGGACGAGCTTGGCGTTCCCGGCCGAACGAACAAGGGTGAATGGCTTGAAATTGCGATGCAGCTCCGTATGCAGGCAGATCAGATCGCGAGCGTGATCGAGCACGACGACGGGGACGGGATGGCTGTATCCGATCTTCAGTTCCACATGTACGAGTTTCGACCGTTGATCCACCGGATTGAAGCCCTGGAAAGCCTCTAGAAAACGCCGCTCAACCCGAAGGAGTCCGACATGGCCACCCCGATCAAGACCGGCAACGACACCATGGACGAGATGTTTCAGGAGGCCGGCACCACCGTTGAGCGCGATCCGGCCACCGGGCAGGTGATCGTCGCCAACTGGCCCAAGCCGCGGTGGACCGGCAGCCCGACGTTCCTGTCTGATGCCCTGGACGATTACGAGCGTGAGCGCGCCGCCGGCATCACCGACTGAAATCCAGCAAGCGCCCGTCGCCAGGAGGCTGTCCGACATGGCCATCACCGACAACGATCTGATCGCTCTTTCTTCCTTGTCTGAGGTGGACCGCAGGCGGGTACGCGACATGCCGCGGGGGATCGGACCTGCCGCGCTGCTCCGCCTCGAACGGCTCTTGCTGGTAAAACGGGAGGGGGCTCGGATCAGCGACTGCTACACGCGCACCGCCGCCGGTACCGGGGTGCTGCGCAACAACGCCGGTCGGCTGGAGCAGCTAAAGCTATCGGGCAAGTTGGACATCGTGCAGCTCGCTGAGATTGCGACGATCACCAGCGCTGTCTCGCACGCCTGAGCAGCCAGGACACATTGCCCGAACTTAGTGGCCACACTACCCGCACATTGACCCAAGCCAGCCCCGCTCCTATAGTAGTGAGATCACTACAAGGAAGCTGAGATGCATCGTACCGTATCTGCAGCCGACGCCAATCGGCAATTCTCCGAGATCCTCGGACAGGCTACCAGTGGGCACACCGTGATCATCACCAAGCGCGGGCAGCCGGTGGCGCAGTTGGCGCCCTATGATCGGTCTGCCGCCAAAACAGATGGCGGCTCGGCTTGGAACCGTCTGTTCCAGACGCTGGAAGATGGCGTGGAGCTCGGGGGCGAGCGGTTTGACCGTGACGCCCTTTATGACCGGTAACAGCAATGCGCTTCACGCTCGACACGAACATCCTGGTTTATGCAGTTGACCGGGCCGCCGGGAAGCGGCACCACCAGGCAGTTGCCCTGATCCACCGTCTCCCCGGCCGGGACTGCGTGCTGACGCTCCAGTCCCTGGCGGAGCTCTTCCGCACCCTCACCAGCGCGAAGCAGGGGATCCCGCCGGCGCAAGCAACAGACATTGTCCAGCAGTGGCGCGACACATTGCCGGTGGTGGCGGCTGACGACGCGTGCCTCACGGACGCCATGGACGCAGTCACCCATCATGGTTGGTCGTTCTGGGATGCGATGATCTGGGCGACGGCTAAGCGTCACGGGTGCCGTCTCCTCCTTTCGGAAGATGGTCAGGCCGGTCGTACGCTGGGAGGGGTCACCATCATCAATCCGTTTGCCGACGGCCCGCAGCTTCTTCTTGATGAGGCGCTGGGGGTGAACTGAACGCGCTCTGCCGAATAACGGTGAACGCCAGTTGCCGAGGCCGGCACGTAGCCCACGTCTCCTCCTCGCCCGGCTCGGCGCCACCTGCAGGTAGCTTCTGCCGTCAGGCTCAGACGGCGGCGGTCATGGGGCGATGGGCTGACGAACCCTAGCCCCGAGTCCGCGGCTTTTCCGTAGCTCGCGTCTTGCTCCGAGCCAAATGCACGGCCTCAAGCTTGGCCATTTGCTCCGCTACCATCCGCTCATGTTCATGGAACAGGATCAGAGCGTCCTTTCCGGCGTCTGTGCGGCGCCATCGGGTAGTGCAGCCGCCAATACCGCCCCGTTCGACGGGCTCGACATAGCCCCTCAGGTGAGCGACCCGCAGCAGCTCGTAGTCGGTGCTGCACCATCCCTGCCGCCGGCCGATGAACCGAGCCATGTCGGCAGACGGGGGCAAGCCAAGATCAGCGAACAGCCGGTGCCCATCGTTAGTCACGGCCGCCAAGCTAAGCTTGATGGTCAAGGCGACGATGCCGGCGGGAATGCTGGTTGTCCAGGCATGGATGAGCCCGCGCGCCAGCAGGCGCTTTTCCGGTGCAGACGCCGTGAAGCCGGCAGCGCGGGCATCCCGTGCATGCCGCCGGCGTCGATCCGCATCAATTGGGCAGATTGGGGTGGTGTCAGCTTGGTCATCGCTCGGTGCCGCATCGGGATGGCAGCCCGTCATCGAACATGCCCATTTCACGCCGCGAGCTTGGTATCGACACCGGCAAGGTCGATCTTGAGACCGCGACGAACGAGGGTCTGCTCGAGCACCCCCCGCGCCTCCAGCGGATCGGCACCGGCGTGCCACACACTGATGCGGCCAAGCACCCTTGTATGACAGAGCCGGTCCATATTGAAGCTCGGACGGTCGGTGGCAACCAGCCGTCCGGGTTGGCTGACCCCGTCGCTCCCAAGGCTTCGAGGCCGGGCGAAAGCTTGAGGGCGGCCAACCATCCTTTCAAGTCCGAACGGTTGCTTGAGCTCGAGCTCGCATCACAAGGAAGGATCACGAGGATGCCGGAATCTGAACGAGCCGTGGGGATCGATTGCGGCAAGGATTTCCTGGATGCTGGCGTGTTCCCCGGCGCCGGCCAGCATCGGGTGGCCAACACGCCCGAGGGACACCGGGAGTTGGTGGCCTGGATCGCGGAACGGGGGATCGGCGTGGCTGGCCTGGAGGCCAGCGGCGGCTATGAGCGGCCGGTCCGGAACGCGCTACGCGCTGCCGGGGTCTCGGTCCGGATCTTCGATCCGGCGCGGGTCCGCCATTTTGCCAAGGCCAAGGGGCGACGGGCCAAGAACGACCGCCTCGACGCGGCGGTGATCGCCGAGTTCACTGCCACCCAGACGGCGGAGCCGCTGCTTCCGGCCGATCTGGCCCGCGAGGAGTTGGCCGGCCTGATCAAGGCCCGCCGCCTGCTTGTCGACAAGCGAGCCGATCTCAGCAAGGGCATGTTCCATGCCCCAGCCGCCGCACGGGAGGCGTTGACCAACGCGGTCGAGCATCTGGCGCGGGAGATCGCCACGCTGGATGCCGCCATTGCCCAGGCAGCCAAAACCCTGTCATCCCTGTCCCGAACGTTACAGGAACTCCAGACCGCTCCAGGCATTGGTCCGCTGACGGCGGTGACGCTGGCTGTCCTGCTGCCGGAACTGGGCCGGATTTCCGGTGGGAAAATTGCCGCTCTGGTCGGCGTCGCGCCCTTCGATCGCGACAGCGGCACCTTGCGCGGGCAACGCCATATCGCCGGCGGGCGGGCCGGCGTGCGCCGTGCGCTGTTTTTGGCCACCTTGTCCGCCGCCACCCACGCCAAGGGCGTCATCGCCGACTTCTACCAGAGCCTGATCGGACGAGGAAAGCCGCCGAAGGTCGCCTTGGCCGCCTGTATGCGCAAGCTGATTGTCCGCCTCAACGCCATGCTCGCGAAGGGAGCCAACTGGGAAGCGAAACCCGCGTAAGAAGGCCGACGGTCGGCGCTCGCCGCCGACCGATGCCGAACACAGCGAACCGGCGGCGCGGACCGGTCAAGGCCGAAGCCGCCCGCAGGGCGGGGGCGCGTCCGCGCCCGCCTTGACGCGGAGCACCACCGGTTCAGCTCTCGCTTTCGAGGCAGTCTCGAACGTCCGAATCTGGCCGATAGTGTTGAAAAAGTTCTCAGGCTGATAGAATGAGAAATTTTCTGCCTCATGGCGGCCGTTTCCCGCGCAGATATGTTCCTGCTGCCTGAAAGAAGCGCCTCATTGTTGCGTAAAAATGGCTATGGAGCACTCACCAGAGAGTTTTTCAACACTATCGACCCATAGCAGACGCGGTCAATGCCCGCTGGTGCCCCTTTCCACGACAGCAGCCGGAACGCCCCATTCGCACCCTTCCGCGACATTGAGGCCTGTTGGCGCCCAGCCTGCGGCCTTTGTCGTTCCCAGACCATGGGCCGACCGTTTCCGACATGTCACGTCCTAACACTTTGCTCTAATCACGCTCTCAAGCATCGGACAATTTACTCTCAATCGGTCAGCTCGTCCGTCTCTGAGTATCAGAGTATGTACCACTCATCATTATCAAATGATAATATCCATTTTTCCCTTTCCTACTTGCAAAAATTATCTGATAATCTTGCGCCTCCTGCGGAATGTTTATGTCGCAACCATCGTGGTTGCCCGGATGTGAGAATAGTTTAAAGCGCCGATCAGGAATGGTCTGGAGCGGAGGTATACCAGCCACTTCAGCACACCAGACTTGGGCTCTGACAGGCGCTTTAGGAAAACCCGATATCCTCTGACGTTATTGGGAGTGGAAATCATGATAATCGCACGTCTTCTCACCTCATTAATAATAGCTCTGACAATAATTAACCCAGCGGCAGCAGCCTCAACATCGGCTTTGCAGCGTATTTTGGCACCGCATGCGGCCAGCCAAACGGAGCACGTTGAAATGTACTTGAAAAAAGTACAAGTTGGGCAGCCTGCAATATGCTGGGACGTCTGCAGCAAGCAGTGCAATACAAACTATGATATGTGCATCAATATGAGACCATCAAATCAGCACAATGTATGCTCAAGCGAACGATCTTCTTGCATGGATAACTGCAAAAATATGTGTTAGGAATTATCTTATACAACAGATTATTACTGAATTTTATATTCAGTAATTGAACAAGCTTCCCGCAAAGCGCCGATAAATTCACTGTATCACGGGGAGGCATATATGAATAACCGGTTGCTGACTGCGTTGCTTGCTACATACTTGTTTTTTTCCCTTACGCAAAGCAAAGCTCAAAGTCCATCTGTTAGGCAGGGTATACCGCTGCCTACCTCAGATATTGATGATTTAAATAAAATGTTTCAAAAGTCAGGATCTCCTCAGTGGACGTTGTGGGAGGGAAGAATAAGCCACGAGGTTCCATGGAACGGAGATGATATCGTAGCTAAATACACTTTCTCTACAAATCCATCAACTTCTATTTGCTTTGCTTCAATCAAAAATAATAGCTCGAATGGGAATTTTAAATATGGCTTTCCAATTGGAACTTATGCAAAGGCATATGGGAATGGAAACGAAACTGTGAATGCTATCGAGGCATCAAATAGCAGGGTTGTTGCAGTATGGGTTGGCAAAAGTGGCTCCTTTACCAATCGGATCCGGTCATGGCTTGATCTCACCGTCTTGGTAATAACTATACCAGGTAAACTTGATGAAAGTCAGCGCGCATTCTGTAAAAATAAAATGGACGAGAATATGAAAAAATACGATTACTCTCACATTGGTAACAATAAAAGTGGAATTTTATCATTCGTAACTATTTCGAGACCAATTATAGATTTTGGCAATCCTAAAGACCCCGAAAGAGTGAAAGTCTTAAACGAAGTTTGTAAGAATATGGGAAAAGAACCTGACTGCGGAAAACCCGGCAGAACAAGGTAACTTTGCTGTGGTAAACGGTGGCACACCGGCGACTGCGACATAATCTACCTTTCCACGACAACAGGGCCGCCGGCACCAAGCCGACGGCCTTCATCATTTCAGGGGCATGGGCAGACCATTTTCGACGCCAGGGAAAGGAACCAATCATCTGCTTGTGGCGGATAGTGTTGAAAAACTCCCAGGCCCGACAGAGTGAGAAATTTTCCGTCTTGCCTTGGCCGCGCCGCGCAGCGATGTCGCTTTGAAGCGCTGCCGGAATGACTAATTGTTGCGCGAAGACGGCGGCGAAGCAGTCGCTGGGGAGTTTTTCAACACTATCGGCGCAAAACCGCCATTCGGAAGTGGCTGACCCAGGGGCCGGCCACGACCGAGAGAATATGGTGGCTGGCCTCCGGATCGACGCTGAAGACACGCATGAGCTGGACAGGAATTGCAGATTTAGTGGTGTAGTTCACGCTTCGCAGAACACGGTTGCTTTCGCGACAGTCAGGCATGGCCTCGATCAGGCTGGACACCACGCGGAGGCGGCCGGAATGGATCACAGCTCGGCTCGCATCCCGAAGGATCGGTAGCGCTCGAGCGACGTCGTGTGCGGCATACGTGGGGCCGGTGATCGACAGGTGTGGCAGCGGACGGCCGCCATGCATGCACCAGCGCCACCCGTGATAATCCGACGCCCGTTCGTAGACGGAACGGCATGGGGCAATCCAGCGTGTCCGCGCGTCGCCAGCTCCGTCCCGGAACCAGATCAGCCATGAATACGAGGTTGCGCTGCTCCTCTTGGGATCCAGCCGCCCCACGAACATCGGGACGCGCTCGGCGTGAACGGCAATAATGTCAGGCGGACACTGGCTGAACAGCCGCTCGTAACGGCCCTGCCCTTCCAGGAATGCGGTTCGGACGATCACCGCCACGCCGCGGCGGGCGAAGCGGCGGGCGTGGTGTATAAAGGCCTCTCCCAAGGTGAAGGGTGGGTTCGTGCAGACCCAATCCGGAGCTTCCGCTGCACCGGGCGTCCAAGTCAGAAAATCGCGAATGCTGATCGGCTGCTCGTAGATGTCCCTGATTCCGTAATCCGCCACATCTGCGACACGCACATGCGGAGTGAACTCCAGCATCGTGCGGGCGATATCCCCCGCACCGGCCGCGGGCTCACAGACGACGCTTCCGGACAGCGCGTCGACACCAAGGATTTGGTGCACCAGCGCCCGAACCGCCCACGGTTGAGTGGGGAGAAAGTCCAGCGCCTCGGGGGCTGACCGACGCCGCTCACGAACAGCTGTGTTGTAGGGCAGGCTGATCGGCACTGGGGATTGGACCCTTCATGAATGAGGTTAAACCAGCCAGACACCATCGCTATCGCAGTTCTGGTGAACCGGTAAAGCATCGCGCGGCCGGTCAAGGAGTCCGGGCTACTCCGCGCCGTGCCGGAGAACCAGACAGCCGCCGCGGTTGTGGCGTCCCAAGCCAAAGACATCTTCGATGCACATTTTGCGGACAGCCAGGGTCGCCGCTCAACTCCCTCCCGCACCGCTTCGCCGGTTCGACCGGCGTTGTCCGGCGTCGCGGTGCAACGCCGGGAGGGAACGCGGCTTACGGCTGGGTTTTCTTACTCAGCCGCTGTGGCAACCACCGGAGCACGGCTGAACGTCCCGTGCATCATCGCCACGCGCAGGCCGGGAGCAGCGTTCAGCGCGTCTGTGATCTGCTGGCGCAGCTGCCCGTTTGGATCGATCTGCTTCATGACCGAGCAGAACTGGAAGATCTCCAGGTTCCCGAACGACACGCCGCCATCCCAGCCCTTCGTGTGGCCGACGAAATCGGGGATATCCAGAGAAACGCGGTCGTTCGTGACGGGGGTGCTCATGGCGGTTGCTTCTCCGAAGGGATGGCGGTTCTGATGTCGTGGGTGGACGATGGTCAGTGCGTCGGGACGTAGGTGTAGCCGGTCGATCCATTCACCCGCTGTTCGTCGCGGCGCTTAATGGCGTCCCACCGGGCACGGTTCTCCTGCGATTCCTCGATCCTAGCCCGGAGTTGTGCCGAACGTTGCATCGCCGAGCGCTGCGCCTCCTGCTGGAGCGCCGTTGTCCGGGAGCCCTTATATGCGGCCAGCAAGGCCTCATCGGCCGCGGAGCCATTGGTGCAGAAAATCGTGGCAGAGCCCACCTTTTGGATCAGCTCACGAGCGCCCCGACTGCTTTCATCCAACTGCCCGGCGCTCATCTCCAGGAGAATAGGCTGCCGACCCTGCTTCTTCTTTTCGCAGAAGGTGCTGCCGGCTTCAGTGACTTCCTCCGAGGTGATGTAGCGCGGATCGTAGCTGATGTTCAGCGCGTCGAGGATGGCGTCCCGGCTTGTGATCACGGTCGGCGTCCCATTGACTAAGGGCTGCTTGAAATGGTTCTCGAGGCCAGCGCGGGATAACAGCTGTTGCTGGGCATCCCGAGCCGTCTTCCATCCGTCTGCGGGAGGAGGCCGGGATGTCGTGGTGCAGGCAGCCAGGGATACGGCAACCGTGGCGACGACGATAGATCGCAGGGCGGCGGCGGGCAGTCTGTTCACGGTCGGGTACTCCAACGTGCGATGGCATCTGGTTAGCCGAATTTCAGCATTGCCCGCGACCTTGAAAGACGGCGATTTCCGCCGCCTTTCGCTGGTGTGACTGTGCCGTTCGACCTTCGATAGTTGTACCTCAGGCGGCTAAGGAGGCGAAGAGGTCGCCTTGCCCGATCGGCATGTTGGCTTGCCGTCGTTGCGCCGGCACCACCTTCGCCGGGATCAGGGTGGCAGCCTTCAGCCGATTGTGCTCACCATCGGAAATCGAGCGGGTGAGCAACTCCGCGGCCGACGTGCCTGGGCCGAGGCCTGCGTCAGTAAGACGCTGGGCGTGGTCGACCGTGTTCGCCAGTTCCTGCAGCCGTCCGGCGGCGAGTGCAATGGTGCCGAAGCGTAGGTAGAACTGTACCGCCACCGTCGGCCCGAAGCGTCCGTTGTGGTAGACATCGAGCAGGCGGTCAGCCTCGAACTCGAAAATCATACGAGCGGATTCGGCGTCAACCGAGAAGGTCTCCTCCTCCTGGTGTTCGACGCACGTTTGCGCGGTGACCGCAGGCACATCCCGGCCAGGGCGCTCATAGTAGAACGTGGTCAGCGGGTCGTAGAGCGGGTGCAACATCCGTTCATTCGTGGGAAGCGCAACCCAGCGCGCCTCCGGCATACGCAGATCGCGCCGGTTCGGCTGAACCTCGATCTTGGGGAGCTCAAAGCGAACACCCCGCTTGGTCACGTCGCGCCAGATGTGCAGGGCCTCAAAGGGGACGGAGGCGCCGTAGCGTGCCCACATGAAGTCGATTGCCAGCACCTGCTCAGGGCTTACGAGTTGGAACTGCGGCTTTGCCATACGCGTCGCCCAGGCGATGCCAGGCGTCCCAGCGGCTGCCATCGCGCGCATATAGGGGTCGGACCACGACACGGCCTCACCAGCGTAATAGGCCCAGAGGTCCTCGTCCAAAGCGGCGGCCCGCTCCCTCTCGCGGGCGTCGATCGTCAGGCAGATACCCAGCAGCTCCTGGACCATGGCTGGGGAGTAAACGTCGGCTTGGATCCGGACGTGCCCGGTAACCGGGTCCGTGGTTCTGGCCGTCCAACGCCGACGGTCGAGATCGTACTGGGTCGCCACGAGGAAGTCGCGCAGGTCATTGAGCGGCTTCATCCAGGCATACTTCGGGTCCCGGAGCATGATGGTCATGCTCTTGTCGCTGCTGCCCGATACGGTGCAAAGCGCGCAGCCAAAGCGGCTTCCACAGGCCGAGGCGGCAGACTTACCGGATGAGACCACCGGGCATTCGCCGGTGGCCGCGCGATAGAGGTCACGGGTCTGGTCGAAGTTCGGTGCATAGGCTTCCAGCGCCCGCCCCTCCCCAGCCAGGGCAAGGCATTCCCATACCTCATCCGTGTCGAAGTCGGCGATCAGTGGCAGCGTTCGTTGACCGTCCCCGGCAACGGTAATGACGCGGGCCGCGTCGCCCCTGCGACCCATCCGATCGGCTCGGCTGGAAGACTCTGAGAAGCGGGTGCCCAAGAGGGTCACCACGCTCTCCCGGTCCAGGGATGCAGCAAGCTCGGAGATGCGGAAGAAGTCGCCCGGCTCCGCAGTCCGAAGCATCGCCTCGTATTCAGCCTTCAACTCAGGCACCAGCTTGCGCAGTTCGCGCATGTTCGGGCGGGCTTTTAGCTCTACGCTGCAGTCTCGACTTGCCGAATTTGAAAACGTGGGCACCTTGCGCATGCCGATCACGGCAGTCATCCACGACGAGGCCAGGGTGGGACGCCCAACGCGTATCCGCAGAGGGATCGCGTGTCGACGGGCGTAGCGTTCCAGCAAGGAAATCTGGCTCTGGACGTGCTGATGAATGACAGGGTTCTCGATGCCGGTGTCTGCGGTCTGCACGGTCAACGGGTGGCGCAGCGGGTTCTCGCGCACCGCATCATGGTGGGCCAGCAGCGCGATGGTGAGCATTGCCGTGCTGTCCTTCCCGAAGCTGACCGCAACGGCGAGAGGGACATCCTTTTCGATGAGATCGCGCACTGCACGATAAGCTGCGGCGATCTTCTCGACGGTCTCAGAAGAGAACTTGGCATCCAGCAGCTTGTCTGTTGAGAAGAGCGCAGTCATGGCGGCGGCATCAGTCTGTGGTGTGATGAAGTAATCCTATCATACCGTACAGAGCGCACAAGCGAGAAAACATGCATTCGATCTTAACAGCGAATTACAAGAGACCAATGATCCTTTGAATGTAACCATTGTCACGGTCAGACAATGAAGGCGCTTGATGCGCACCTTGATTGCCTCGACACAACCGACGCTTCCGCCGACCACGTTTCGATGCGAGTTCATGACCGAGATGGATCGTCTCTCGCCCATCAAAGCCTATGCGGCCCTGGTGTGGTTGGTGACGATCGCCGCGCCAGCCGTCGGCTCAGTCGCACCCAACACCGCCGCCGTTCGATCTGCCCCCCTCCGCTCGTGTTCCGGCACTTCGCAGGGTTTCTCAGAACATGGACAGCTGACCCCGCTTGTCGACTGTCCAAACCGGCGCCGCATTGGCGGCCACCAGCTCTGCAGGTGCGACGTTGGGCTCCGGTTCATAGTGCTGCTCCTCGATGTCATCGACCACCTGCGGAGCGGATGCGCCACACACCTCAACCGCGTTGCCACTGGTTCCTGCCTTCTCGGAGCCGTCCCGGCCCAGCAGCTTCAACAGCAAGGTCGGAGGGAGCATCGAGAAGCCGGGGCCGCGAGGAAGCGCATCGACGAAGGCGCCCCAGGCGGCGATGTCGATGGCCCTTCCACGCTGGCACAGGCGGGCAAGTAGGCGGCACGTCAAAGCACAGAGGCGGTGGTAAGCCTGCGCGCGTTCGACCAGAAACTCGGGGGTCCAGTGCGAACCGGGGTCGAGCGGCTTGGCATGGCCCATCACCATGAAGGGAGCCAAAGCCTCGGTTGTGGTTGCGATCTCCCGCAACAGCTTGTCCTGGTCCGACGGCGGCGCGAGGTAGGCTTGGTTGACGGCAGCGGAGATCGCGCCCTCTAACATGATGAAATCCGAAAACCGCTGGTCCGGGGTGCGTCCTTTCGGCGATCCCGCCTTTGCTTCCCGAAGCCGCCGGAGCGCCGAAGCACGCTGCTTGTCCGCCTCCTTGGCGATTTCCTCCAGCGCAGTGGGTGAGGGAAGCGGCTGGCAATAGTGCGACCGGTAGCCAGTCGATGAGACCGGGCAATAGCCGAAGCGGACGGCGTGCAGTGCTTGGTCAGCAACACGCAGCGGCACGCCACGAACCTGGATGACGGTTGCGGGTAATTTTTCCCCGGCGGTGGGAGATGCGGTCTTAGAAGCGAGCTGAGAGGAAGCGGCCATCTTTCTTGCCTCTTTGTGTTGGAACCCAGCCTTATCGGCCCGTGCGGCGTGGGTACAAATTACCCTTGCCAGAGGAAGGAGGCAAGAGCTATATGGGAGCAGTCGGGTAAAAATTACCCGCTCCGCCCATAGTGCTGAGGTCATGTCCATGGCGATGTCCGTTCACCCCCGCCCCATTTCCGTTCCGCACATGCCAGCTCGTTCCCGCGCGCGCCGCCGTAATGAGGCGCGTCGCTCAATGGGACGGGCGGAGAGTCCTGCGGCGCAGTTTTCGTTGTCCTTGAAGTCGACTGCGGACGATGAACTGGACGTTGACCTGTTTGCCGGTGGCGGCGGCGCATCGGAGGGAATGGAGCAGGCCCTTGGCAAACCCGTCGATCTGGCAGTGAATCATGATGCCGCTGCAATCGCCATGCACGAAGTCAATCATCCTCGCACCGAACATTTTCATAGCGACGTGTTTGAAGTCGATCCAGTAATCGCATGTAGAGGCCGCAGCATACGAAATCTCTGGGCGTCGCCGGACTGTCGTCATTGGTCAAGAGCGTCAGGCAAGGCGCTGAGAAGTCCAAAAATCAGAGGATTGATGTGGGTTGTTATTAGATGGGCGCGCCTTCCGGATTGGCAACGCCCGAAAATTATTTACGTCGAGAATGTTCCGGAGATGCTGACCGCAGGCCCCACCGAGGACGAGCCGATCCTCTATCCGTTCCCTGACGGCTCCGGGGTTCCACCGGACAGCCAAAGCGCGCCGGCTGAAGCACTGAAAGGGCTCTACTTCCGACAATGGCGGAAGGAGTTGGAGCGGCTCGGGTACCATCTGGAGTTCCGCTGCCTGGCCGCCCATCACTTTGGCGTCCCGACTATTAGGACCCGCCTGTTTATCGTCGCACGCCGCGATGGCGTCCCAGTCGCTTGGCCGACACCGACCCATGGCGACCCACGTTCTGACGAGGTTCGCACGGGCTTGTTGAAGCCCTACACCCCGGTGTCCACCTGCATTGACTTCTCCTTGCCCTCCAAGAGCATCTTCGGTCGGACGAAGCCGCTCGCGCCCGCCACCTTGGACCGCTTGGCCCATGGTGCGCACCGCTTCATGATCGCATCGTCGATGCGCGACGGTTACGAGCCGTTCGTCGCCACGCTCAACCATGCAGGCAAGGGGTTTCGGGGCTTCGCTTCGACCGAGCCGGCCAAGACCATCACCGCCGCCCGCGACGCCCATGGGCTTGTGCTTGCGGCCACAACGCAAATCAGCCAGCGCGGCAGCCGGTCCATCAAGGTTCGGGATCCACGCGTGCCGCACCCGACGATCGTCACCAAGAACGAAAGTGCTCTTCTCACCAGCCACGCGCACCCCCTGTCGGGCGCAGACACTGGCAGCGTCGCCTATCTGGCCCAGCACAACACGGGCGAGATTGGGCACAGCTTGCTGGACCCCGCCTCCACCATCACCACAACGGGAAGCCACCAGCAGCCGGTCACCGCGACCATCCACAAGCTCCATGCCCCGAGTGTCGGACAGGGGCTGGAGGGGGCCGCCGCGACCCCCGCAACCCGCAATCCGCACGGGCTGCAGGGCGCTCACCTTGTGGTGCTCAAGGGTACGTGCAAAGACGGCCGGGCCCTTGATAGATCGGCTCCGGCTGTTCTGGCGTCCGGAATGCACCAGGGCCTCGTCCAGACCAGACTGGAGCCAGTTGGTACGGCCTTAGACGATGTGAGCGTTACCTTCGAGGACGCTCTCCTGACTGCTTTCCCCAAGCGACTGCATGAGCAAATTCGGGCCGTGCGGCGGTTCCTGGCGCGCGTCGATTGGAAGAGCACGCGCGGCCTGCGCAAACTACCGTCGGCGGAGCCGGACGCCTTCTTGACCGCGCTCGCTGCCCAACTTGGCTATGTAGGCCCGGCGACCGAACTGCCGCACCTTTTGGGCCTCTGCCGCGTGAAGGGCGAGTGGTTCCAGATCGTCGACTTGTCGATGAGGATGCTGGTTCCGCAAGAGCTGAAGCTCATCCAGGGCTTCCCCCCGGAGTACGTCATTGATCGCACTTCCGACGGTCGCAGTCTGACCCAGGAACAGCAGATCGCCCGGATTGGCAACAGCGTGTGCCCGGAGATGGCCCGAGTGCTGGTAGCGGCAAACTCGCCGCCGCGCCGCCGGCTGCAGATCGCCGCCTAAAGAACGCTGTGCGCTTCCACCACCTCCCTCTCCGTCGAACACGAACAAGGACCCGACCATGGACCGTAGCTCGCGCCCCGAAGTTCGAAATCCTGTTCTCGCCCTGCCGGCTGTCGCCAGGCTGCTCACGCTGCAGCCCGAACTCCGGCTTGCCCTCGCCGATGTCCTCCGCGACCTGTACCTGGACGCGAAGGTGCGCGCCGAGAAGTCTTGGACCAGCAAGAAAGGCCCCCTGGCCGTGTACTGGAGAGCTGTGGCGGTCTATGCGCTCCACATCAGCCGTGCGGTGCGGCCAACGAAAGCGGAACTGCGTTCGCGCGTTGTCGATCTCAAAGCAGCGGCGTAAACCTGTTGCGCAGACCGGCGCGCAGCCGGGCAGATCGAGGATCAGGACGTTATGAGCAGCACGCCGCCGGATTCCCGCCCCGACGCCGGTCATGACTGGGGCGCCATGACGCCCGAGGCATTCAATGACTGGATGGATGCCATGGGCTTCGAAACGCGCGAGGAGGCCGCGGCGGCGCTGAGGTTGTCTGTCGAGTCCATCAAGCATTATCGCTCCGGCCGCCGCGGCGACGGCAAACCGGTCGTTTACCCGCTCACTCTCGCGCTCGCGTGCACTGCGCTGTTCCACCGCCTTCCGCCGTGGACCGTCCGGCGCTGAGGGCATTCCTTGCGCCACGGTCTCAGTTTGACGGTGTGGCTTCGCGGAAGGACGGCCCCTCCCCACCGGGAGGGGTGATGAAGGGCCGTCTGGAGGCTCAGGGTGCGGACAGGAATGCCTGCACCGACGCCTGGGTCTCCTGCATCTCCCGCTCGCCCACGATCACCGCAGGTGTCGTGGTCGCCAGGTAATCGACCGTGAATGTCAGGTTGGGCCGGTCGTCACCCCGGTCCAGTTCGTCGCCGATCTCGTCGGCGATGAACCGGGACCCCTCCAGGGTATGCCCTTCATTCAGGGCATACTGGAGCACCTCAGTGACCCATGATGGAGCGTCGCCGGCAGCCAGCCGCCATCCGGTGAGCCATTGGCCACCGACATTGACCAGCTTGGGCACGGCGATCATGGGGATCTTCGCCACCTGACCTTGGCGCGGACCGTCGATCCACGAGACGCGCAGCACCGGCTGCACGACATCGAGGATGCCCGACATCGAGCCATCCTCGCCGATCGGGCCGTTTTCGTCACCGTCCCAGCTCACATCGACGAGCCCGGACAGGATTGAGTCGCGCCAAACGTTATCCAGGTGAAAGTAGGTGAAGCCATCAGACGTGACGAAACGTCGGACGGTCTCTTGCGGGGTGCTCATCGAAGTTCTCCTCGGACGGGGAGCACGCCGGTTCCCATTGGGGAGGCATGGTCCCCATGGGTTTGTGATGATGTGGGTCAGGCGGCTCTCGCAAGGCGAAGCAGCTTGCTGGTATCGGGTAGCTGGGGTCTGGGCTCTGGGACGTTCTCCCGAATGATCCGACGGAGCGCGTCCAGCGAGTGGGCATAGAGGGCGTCGACCACGGGGCACGAGCCTTTGCCACTCAGCTCGGGCATGCCGAGCGCAACCAGCTCCCGTATCGCGCGCAGAAAAGAGATCTTCTGGACGCGGTAAAGGAACACGATGGCGTACGCACGAGCACGGGGGCTTTCCTCATTCAGCATGGGATCCTCCATTGGCGGGCGCACGACACCCATCCCGGGGCGTGGTCGCCCCGGTGGGGTTAAGTGTCGCTGCCGGCGGAAGGCCGGTCAGCGCGTGCGAAGTGGCAAACCTGAGGGACGCTCAGGCAGCCGCTTTGGCCGAAAGCCGTTGCGTGTGCAGCCGCAGGCGGCAACGTCCTCGGTCCAGCCAGGCCCGAGCGAACTCGGGGTCCAGCGTGAAGCCGCGGCGGCCGTCCATTGCGGAGCTTGTAACGGAAAAGCCAGTCCAGCTTGCGCAGGAGTGGTCGAAAAACGCCCAGGCTCCGTCAAGTTCAAGCTGCATCAAGTCTCCTGCTTCCGCGGTGCCGCCCGTGCCGACCGGCAGGTCGGTTCGGATCAGGTCGGAGAACTTGGCCTCGTGCGTTCCGATCCGGAACAACACGTCGGCAGCCCGGTCCTTGGGCGACCGTTCCCATTCAACAATCTCTTGGATGTGAACAAAATGGCCGGCCCAGAAGCCGTGCGCCTCGAGCCACTTACGCGCCGGCATCTCGGCGCAGTAGGCGCGCATTGGGCCGCCGACCGCCTGGTAGTCGAAAACGACCAGCGAGGCGGGGATGCCCTTGAGCGTCAACTTCTTCATCGGGAGTCCTCCTTGGACGATGGGGACGGAGTGCGCCCCCACCGGGAGACGCACCCGGTCGGGTTGGTGTTGTGTGCCGCGCACGGAGCGCAGGCGTGAATCAGCGCCGATCAGCGAGCCGGCGGCGTCGCCGGGTACTCACGATAGGTCCGCTGGCCTCCCGCGGCCGAGAGCGACCGGTGGCGGAAGATGTGCTTCCAGGTGCCGTCGGGCTTCTGGGTGGTGCCGAGATACTGCCAGCTATGGCACCCGTCGGTGCTGAGACAGACCGGATCGCCGAACTCGGCGACCAGGGCCGCCCAGGCTTCGTCCCAGGGGGGAGTGCCGGGCTCGGCACAGAAGTTGGAAGCGTCCGCCACCACCTCCGCGACGGGCTCGGGCTCCTGCGGAGGGGCTTCCGGAACCTCCACGGCACCGGCCTCGTCGAACGTCGGAAGTTCGCTGTCCTCCTCGGCATCGCAGTCGAGGAGCACATAGTCACATCCGAGTTGTCGGGCGCGATCCAGGATGTCGAGCAGGCACTGCGGCACGGTGTAGCTCGCCAGCGCATCGGGTTCCGACACGTAGACGAACCATCCGTAGGCGGTGGGATAGACGACCATCCCCTCGCCACCCTGTTCCAGATGATCCCTTCCCTCCGCGTCAAGGTGAGCAGTCGAGAGGTCAAGGAACTTGCGGACATGCCCCGGCGCCGGCAAGGACGATAGGGCAGAAAACGCATCCACGGCCTTCTGAATGGCCTGCATTGGCTGGGAGAGGTTTCCCTTCCCCCAAGCGCCGATCAGCGCCTCAGCAGCCGCCTGCAGCCCGGCATGGGCCGCCAGCTCGCGCTTGGCCTGGATGATCTCAGAACGGTTCGCAGCAACGTCAAAGCCGGGCGACGTTTCGGCCAAGGCAAAGACGGTCTTGAAGTGCTTGTTCATGGTCTGCTTCCTCGTTGTCGCAAATGGACGATGATGCGAGGAGGCAGTTCTCCCCTGGTGGGGAGGAGGCCTCCCCGCGGGGTATTTGTGTGTCGCGCCCGACTGCTGTCAGGTGAACTTTTCGACGAGGTAGAAAACGGCGATGATGGTGCCGATCGACCCCATTGTCTTGTAGAGTTGGTTGTTCATCGCCTTCATGATTTCAAGGCTACTGTTTCGGATCTCGGTGGTGAGCTCAGCTTTGACCAAGTCGATGCGAGCATTGAGCCGGAGCTCAACGGCATCGACCTTATGGTCGAGCTTGTCAACGCGGCCGTCGAGCTTGTCGATGCGGTCATCGAGCTTGTCAACGCGGGCGTCGAGCTTGTCAACGCGGGCGCCGAGCTTGTCGATGCTGGCGTCGAGCTTGTCGAAGCGGCCGTCGAGCTTGTCGATGCCGCCCTTCAGCTCGGTGACAGAAGCCTCCATACCGGACCTCTCCTGTTTGAGCTCCCTGAGAACGCCGCGCAGCGCCTTGGTGAACACCTCAGCATTCGGCGCGCCGCCAGCGCGAAGCTCTTCCTCGTACTCGAACAACCTGTCGACAGACATAGTAGCACAACTCCCTTACGGAAAGAGGAGGGTTGCCGGCCCAAAGGGCTGACCCTCCGGGGCTGTTCGAGGAGGCGGATTTCCCCTGTGTGGGGAGAATGCCTCCCCAGGGGGATCATCGGCGACGAGTGTCGCCGGATGCCGTGGCACTGAGGCCGCGGCGTGAGCGCTGGTTGTTTCAAGACCCCAACTAGGTCCTCCAGCCGAAGCTGGACACTTTGCAAACGCTGCAGCATGCAAGCGGCGCTAAGTGAGCCCAATGTACCGGTCCGACGCTGAGTGCGATAGAGCCGAAAGGCGACGGTTTTGCACGTCTTTCGACCCGATGGAACTGACCTACCGACCGGCACCGCTGCTGAAGAAGAACCCCCTCTCCGGTCTGTGCGAGAAGCAGGTCGTGTCGCTTCCCGCATCGATCCTGAACGGCTCCGGGGCCGCGTAGGTGCTGCGCACCCAGCGGCCGACATACCGGCGCCCGGTAGGCGTTTCCTGGATCTCGAAGTCCGTCACAACGTCGAGCGCCAGGATGACCCGGCCGTTCTGAAAGCAGATCAGTCCAGCCTCGGCGTAGCCTACGCTCTCGGCGCCGGCGCCGCCGGGGGAAGCCATTACCAGTGCTGCAGCGATGGTTGTCATGAGCATCGACCGCATGTCGCCCTCCCGTCTCGGTGCTTCAGTGTTCAACACCGACGGAAGGTGTTTGGATTTGGGGCAGCCGAACCCGTTGTTCCTCTTTCGGAAGCGGCATTTCGCGCATTCAGGTCCTGAAGGCGCGCCAGTTCACATTGCCGCGTTCGCCCTGCTTATGGTCAGCCGAAACGATTGCAGTCCGCATGTACCTGCCTTCGGCGAGGAAGAAAAAAGGCGTCTACCGGGCCGTCGCGCACCGATACTCGTAAAAACAAAGGCCGGTAACCACCATGAGAACAGCAGAGATCAATATGAAGTCTGGCAGCAGTAATTCATTGCCGTCCAAATATGCCAACGCAGTTGCGGTGATAGAGGATATCGACATTACCAAACACACCCGCGTGAACATCCTTGCGATCGTCGCATGGGATGTCATTCTGCCCCCTCCTCGAGTGTAGCCTAGCAACAACAAACACGTCACAGAACACAGCGGTACTCGCGTGCGGCGGCTTGTCACGCTCTTCAGCCGTAGCGGGCCTCTATCAGGCGATGATACTGCTCGAAGCAGTGCAGGAGTCGTGGATCAAACATCGTCGGTCGGACCCGCTCGTCCCCCTGGAGCATGATCGCGACGGCCTCATTATGGCTCAGCGCTGGCTTGTAGGGCCGGAGCGACCGCAGGGCGTCGTACACGTCCAGCAGCCTCACGAGGCAGCCGGCAAACGGAATGTCTGAGCCGACCAGATTGAAGGGGTAACCGCTTCCGTCAAAGTTCTCGTGATGGGAGAGCGCCATGGCCGCCGCCACCTCACACACGGGCTGCAGACGCAGGTATCCCATAAGGGTGTGCTGCTTCATCACATGACGTTCATCGACGGAAAGGGGACCACTTTTCAGCAGGATCCCGGCCGGAACCCAGAGCTTGCCGACATCGTGAAGACATGCCGCACGGGCCCAGCGCTGGGCGGTCTCAATGCTGAGTCCGACATGAACGCCAAAGGCCTCGACCAACATTCCTACGCGCTCATTGTAGGCGCCCACCCCAGCGGTATCCTCCCCGAACAATTCCTGGGCTTGCGCAATGGTGTGCCTCAGGCTCATCGCCGCTGCCGGCTCGCTGACGTCGACGCGGCGAAGCGTGGATGCCGATTGTCTCAAGGTACCCCCCTTGTGTTTGAAGGAGACTCTAGCAGCGCGGCCGACACCGGCGCGCCGCTGAAAGGCGCAGCGATTCGACGTCTTTCGGCACCGTGCGTCGTGTGACTGGCCAGCGGCCTAACCAGGAGGATGAGCTATCGGCGATCGAGCCACATGACGGTGACCACCTTCGCTGGAGAGGGCCCCTGCGTCAGGCTCACGGCCACGGCCGCGTCCCGGCCGCCCACCCGCCGGCTGAAGTTCACCCGCCATTCACCGTCGGCCGCGCCGGGCTCGACCTTGTAGGGCATGCCCTTGGAGATAATCTCCAGGGCCTCGCGTTGAGCAATGTCGCGCTCCGACATTCGGTCGCTGTAGGCATGGGCCGTAAAGATCACTCTTTCCTCCCGCAACAGATCGACAGCGAGACGCGCCAGATCGTCCAGGCGCGGCGCTGACCATCGGATCGGCCGCCGGAACGGGAGGACCTGCGCCGGCGTCGACGGCTTTTGCGGCCGCGGCGGGACGAAGCTCGGAACGGTAGTCTGGGACTGCGTATTACGAGCGGGCAGCATGGGCGATCTCCATGATGACGGAGGCTCCATCGGCGCGCAGGGTGCGCGCCAGTCGGCGGGCTCGTTGTTCGACGACGCCCGGGTCGGCGTAGCGGCGCTTCAGAGCGCCCCCGTAACCGGAATTGACGAGGAGCCACGGGAAAGTTGGGCAACGCGCGCTGTCGTCAGAAACAGACACTCGAGAGCGCGGGCCGTTCAGGATGCCGAAGCCTCTCATGGTCTTCTCTGTTTCACGCGGCCGACTGCAGCCCATCGGGCTCGAACCGACCAACACCTCCCCGCAGGTAGGTCAGGCTCTGTTCGATGGCGATCCACCGACGCTGCAGGCGTTCCGCTACGGCCGCCGTCGTAAGACTGCCCGCGAATGGGTCGCACACCGTGTCACCGGGCTCTGTGGTGAGCTTGATGAAAGGCTCGACGATCGCCTCGGGGAAGCGAGCCGGGTGTGCCGGCAGTCCGTGGTCGCGGCAGTAGCGCTGGTAGGCGCTGTTCGAGGCGGTGTTGGGGGCGATCACGAGGTTCGACATGATGCTGCCCCCGTTGTCGGCTCCGAAGGCACCTTGGGCCAGTACATGCCCCGACGGCCGCACCGCGCCCTTCTCACCACCTTGTGCCAAGCGCTTCTGCATGGCTTCGCTGTATGGCTGGAGGCAGTGCCGGTTGTTGGCCTTGGGGGTGTCTGACCGCGACAACCACCAAAGGCTCTCGACCTTCTGTGCAAGCCGAACTCGCTTGACCGTGACCCACTGCGCCGGCGACGGCAGGGCGGCCGGATTGTGCCAGTGGCAGCGCTGGGCAACGTGGAAGCCAAGGTCGTCCACCAGCTTCAGGATAAGGCGCTCTTGATACAGGCTGAGGGCCGGCCTTCCGGGTTGCCACGCGTCCCCGAGGTTCAGGACCAGCGAGCCGTCGGGTGTCAGGCAGCGGTGAAACTCCCTGGCAAGGCCAGTCATCCAATCCAGATACGAGCCGACGTCTTCAGCCGTCTGGTAGTCCTTCGTTGTCAGGATCGGATATGGGGGGCTCGTGAAGATCAGGTTGAGCGATTGATCCTCGATGTGGCTGAACGCGCTCTCGGCCTGCGCCCATACCGCTGCGCCATTTTCCGTCTCGTAGACGGTGACCACGATGCCGGGCATAGCGAAGCGGAGGTCCTTCTTCCCTTTCGCAGTGAGACGCCAGAAGTTCCGAACCGATCCATCCAAGTGTCCGGCCAGGAGTGCCTTCTGGCGGCACCACCGTACATCCCGGTCGAAGGCGCGGTAGGTGCCGGATGGCAGTTGCACGGTCTCGCGACGCTGCTCCTCGGAGAGCTTCAACCGGTCGGCGACGGCGGTCACCGCCTCCGCCGCCGTGAGCCCCTTGGGAGCGTCGTCAAGGACCTCCAGCAATGGAAGCAGAAGCTGGCACTGTCGAGTGCGGTTGGTCATGCTTCCATTCCTCAAAGAGCAAGAGCGAACTGGCCGGTGTTCACCACCGAAGCCATGTGGGGCTGCACGGCCGGCGTCGGGCGCGGTTCCGGCCGGACGGCACCCTGCGCGCGCCGTGGGGCCCTCGGCGGCGCGTAGTCAGTCTTGGCCGGCGCAGCGGAGGTCGGAGAGACCGGAGCGGGATGTGCGGCCCGCTGAATGGTCTCGCTGAGGGACACGAGATGGTCGACGAGCCTCGTGCTGGCCTCCAGCACGTCATCCAGCGCCACCATCACCATCTCGCTGGCCGGCAGCATGGGGTCGGAAAAGCTCATGAAGAGGCACCATCGGCCAGCCGTCGGCCATGGGAGGGTGAGGCTGACGCGGCGCCCAGTTGCGTCGTCGAGCCGCTCTTGAAGGCACCTCACGCCGCGCTCCAGTTGCTCGTAGAGCGCCTCGGCGCCAGGGAGCCCGAGCCTTGCACAGGCTTCTCGGACGGTCTTCCAACCAGCGTCGGAGAAGGAATTTGGGAAGAACCGCATTACTGCCTCCCTCACAGATCGAGCGCAAGCTGGCCGAAGTCGGCCGCGGGCTTGCTGGAGCGGGACGGCCGGCGGAGCGGGAGAACTGCAGCAGGCTTGCGCAACGGAAGCGGCACTACGTTGCTCCCGGTGAGCGGAGCGAGCACCTGTCCAAGGGCGCGCCCCAGGGCGTGGAAACAACTCCACACGGCGCCCTGCCCTAGCAGTTCATGCGCGGCGGTGGCGGAGCGGCCGTTGATGATCGCAGCGGCGAGGTCATCCGGGATCGACTTGACCCGGGCGTGCTCCGCTGGCGTCAGCAGGCGGGAGAGCGAAGCGTCGTGGGGGGCCTGCAGGGACGGCTCGCTGGTCCGGTGCTTCCAGTACGACCGGCCGATCGTGCCGACGGTGGTGTTGTCGGCGGTCACGATGTTGCGCTTGAAGCTGTTCCCCTTGGTCGCCTGCGCCTCAGCGTGCCGATCCAGATAGGCATGATCCTGCCAACGCGGATCGCCCGGGGGCACGTCTTCAAGGATGTCCCCCAGCCGGGTGGCGGAGCCGGGTTGCGCTGGCACCTCGAAGGTATCCGGCGCCAGTCCCTCGCTGATGCCGATCAGCGTCCAACGCCGACGGGCTTCGATAGCGCCAAATTCCGACCCGACGAGCGGCACTTCAAAAACCCTGTAGCCGAGGCGCTTGAGTTGCGTGCGAATGATTGCGGCGGAGGCCGTCGAGGCGTACTGGGGGACGTTCTCGATCGCCGTGATCGGCGCCTCCGACGCGCGCAGCAGCGTGAGGTATGCGTGGCAAAGGTGCCCCGCCTGCTCGTCCGCTTCCGGCATGGTCAAGCGCTTGCGTGCCCGCCCGGCGACACTCGCCGCGGTGCACGGCAGCCCGGCCAGGAGGACGGACAGCTTGGGCATGATCTCGGGCTCGATCTCGTCGATGCTGGCCTCAATGCTCATCCGGCAGCCCTTAGTCGCCGGATTGGCGGTGACCGCCACGTCCAGCCCCTCAGGATCGATGTCCACAGCCAGCGCCGCCTCAGTCGCGATACCCGCCTCGTGCAAGCCGGCATGGACGGCATGGTCGATGATGCCGGCGCCGATGCACAGGGTTCCGACAGACAAGGGGCGGCCAGCGCCGAGCCGATCCCGCAGGTCCGCTTCGCGTTGCGCCTGAGCCACTGCCAGCGGCGGCAGCGTCACCTCGATCTCGCGCTCGCGGTAGATGACGCGGACCTTCTCCGCGGCCCCGAACACACGATCCAGAATGGCACCTGCGAGGTCGATGATAGGGCGGATCACGCCGCCCGACCGGCGGGTGCGGCTGCTGACCATGCGCTCACCGTCCGGGCGCAGTTCGAGGACGATCTTGCGTCCAGCGGCGTCGGTGCGGAGGTGAAAGCGAGAGCCGGGTTCAAAAGCGACAAGCGATAAGCGCGGTCCTTCAAGCCAGAGGCGGGACTTACCCTTGTTGCAGCCAATGCGGGCGTGGGCGATGTGCATGATGGGGAACCGATGCGGTGTGGGGATGGTCCAAATCCTGCCATATCGTACAGAGCGCATCAAGCGTTAAATCGTACAGAGCGCATATAGCAGCGTCTGGCCGATGGCGACGACTGGCGTCAGCATCGGACGAAGAGTGCGCCCCGTCTGACACAGACGCAGGATCAAACCAAGAACAATGATGATGCTCGCGCTATCACTGTTCTCTGTTCCGAAATCCCGGTGTTTTACCGATACTTTGGGGTGACGCCACAGATACCGTGGCGTTTGTGAAGCGGCAAAGCGGGTTGGAGGCCAGACCGGCCGCTCCGGGTCAAGGCGGGCGCTGACGCGCCCCCGCCTACGGCGGCTGCGGCCTTGACCCGCGCCGTCCGGCCCGGCGATGGCTTGGCATGGGTCGGTCGGGGCGACCGACCGCTGGGGCTCAGGCGGTCGTCTCCTGAGGTGGTGAGGGCGACCAGGTGCGCCGCTGTTTGGCGACAGTCCAGACGGCGACCATCAGCTTGCGCATCGCGGCGATCAGCGCGACCTTGCCCGGCTTCCCGCGGGCACGCAGGCCATCGTAGAAGGCGCGTAGCCAGGGACTGGCGTGCACCGCGTGAAGTGTTGGCATCCACAGCGCCCGCCGCAAGGCTGCCTTGCCGATCGGCGACAGCCCCGCCCGCTTCGGCGTTTGTTTGCCGGAGTGCTTGAGGGCCGGAACGAGGCCGATGTAGGAGGCCAAAGCATCCGGCGAGCGGAACCGCCCGGGATCGTCGAGCTCGGCCACCAAACGCGCCGCCGTTGTCGTGCCAATTCCTTCGATGGAGGTCAGCAGACGACCGATCTGATGATCGTCGAGCAACGTCTCGATCATCGCGTCGATGGCGAGAAGCCGGGTGCGCCAGAGCGCCAGATCCTCGCAGGCATGCCGGATCCGCACGCGATAGACATCGCCGCTCTGGGCGGCCACGGTCTGCTTGGCGGCGGCGATGAGCTGGCGCGCCAACGGGTCGCCAACGAGGTGCCGCGGTCCGTGGCGCAGCTTGGCCAGACGCCGGGGCGTGGCAGCGGCGACGTCCGTCGCGGTTGGGAACGCTTTCAGGATCGTCAGGGCGAGCGCCGTGTCCAGCAGGGCGACATGGTGCTTGAACTCGGGGAAGGTGAGGTCCAGCAGGCGATGGAGTTGCCGCACGCGGTCGCCGCAGTCCTGGACGAGGCGGTCGCGATGACGGACCAGTTCGCGCAGCTGCTCGGTGGCGTGATCCGGCAAGGTCGCCGGCAGTGGCCGCTTCTGCTGGCCGAGGCGGGCGAGCCCCAGGGCGTCGAGCGCGTCGGTCTTGGTGCGCATCAGCGCTTCCTGCTGGAAGCGGGCGGACTGCAGCGGGTTGAGGACGGCCACCGGAAGGCCGCGGGTAACCAGCGCGGCGGCGAGGTTCTTCCAATAGTGTCCGGTGGCTTCCAGCACGACGAGTTGGACCGGTGCGAGCCGCTCAAGCTCGGCGAACAGGGCGGCGTGTCCCGCTTGGTCGGCGGCGAAACGGAATGGCTTGCACACGGTCGAGCCTTGATCGTTCACCGCGGCGGCGGCATGGACTTCCGCGCCGATGTCGATGCCCACGAAGGTCATGGCGTCCCTCCTGTCATTACGGGCCGCGAAGAGCCTCGGAGCCGTTGCCGGCACCTGTCCTTGTGAATGCGGCGCCACCGGCCAGTCGATGCCGATGCGTCGTGATACCGTGCAGGCCCCGGGGCAACGGACGAGGGTGCCAATCTATGGCGCGGGGCCGAACCCCGGAACGGGCGACGACACCCCTCTTCCGAACCCAGCCCTCTCAACCGCGGATGATCGGCATCGGCAGCCGGAAGGGCGGACACAGAACATACAAGAACGGGCGAAAATATACGCTAAGAGCCCGTTTGAAAAGAGTTGGCGCTGAAAGCGTGATGTGATTCAAACTTCAGATGTGGACCGAAGCGACGCGCAGCCGGATGGCCAAGATTGAGAAGCAGACGAAGCGGTATTCGACGGACCTGACCGATGAGGAATGGTCTCTGATAGAACCGCTGATGCCACAGAAGGCCCCCACCGGCCGTCCGAGGTGTGTGGACCTTCGTGAAGTCTTGAATGCCTTGCGCTACTTGGCTCGGACGGGCTGTGGCTGGCGGCTTTTACCAAAGGACTTCCCGCCGTGGCAGACGGTGTACTGGTGGTTTCGGCATCTCCTGCGGCGCTTGCTGTTTCAGACGATCCACGACGTGACGTTGATGATCGATCGTGAGCGGGCTGGACGCGAAGCCAGTCCGAGCGGCGGGGTTGTGGACAGCCAATCGGCGAAAGCTCCCGCCGCTATGGAGCGAGGCTACGACGCAGGCAAGAAGGTCAACGGACGCAAGCGGCACATCGCGGTCGACACCGATGGCCGCCTGCTGATGGTGAACCTGACCACCGCCGACATTTCCGACTCCGCCGGAGCCCAGATGATCCTGGAAGCGATACGCAAGCGGTGGCCGTGGATGAAGCACCTCTTCGCCGATGGCGCCTATGATCGCAAGAAGCTGATGGACAAGGCTGCCTTCCTCGACTTCACCGTCGAGGTGGTCCGGCGAACCGACACCGAGCCAGGGTTCAAGGTCGTGCCGCGACGCTGGGTGGTCGAGCGGACCTTCGGATGGATGACCCGCTGGAGACGTCTGGTTCGCGATTATGAAGCCCGGATCGACGTCTCCGGCGGCATGATGCAGCTCGCCATGGCAAGCCTGCTACTTCGACGAGTCTGCCATTGAACCGGTTGTCAAACGGGCTCTCATCCCGCCACCATGCCCAGGGCAGACCCAGCTCGCCAACAACAAGGTTTATGTGACGATGCTCTCGATTATATTATAACCTCGAATTGGCAACAAAACATCTAGTGCCCATTACTGGAGATCATACGCCAATCTCTTGTTTGGATGACATCGAATAACATCCCACATGCTCGGGAATTTACATTTTAACCGAAGGAAATCTGATTGATAATTTTTTCATCGAACTTATATAAATTGGAGACAGCCTTTGAGTTTCGAAAGGCAGTTATGGGGGAGTAAATGACGACTGACACTTTTCTGCACATGACAACAAAAGGGTTGAACCAAAAGAAAGCAAAAGAGTACTGGTCAGACCATGTCGGCAATGCATGCTACAATGTGAAGCTTAACTTTAATGATGACGAGATTTTTGAAGCGGATGTCGATTGCAAAGTATTCAGCTTTGGCACCCTTACTCATTTCCGGCTGAATGGATCCCATGAGGCGGAACGTACCCCATATTATATATCGAGAGACAATTCAGAAGCTTTCTGCGTTGCGCTAGTATTGGATGGCAATGCAGAGGTGTCATGTGGCAGCCGTGACCTCATGTGGAAGGGAGAAGGCGTTTATTGCGGCGGAAATTCAATTCCCTACCATTTCGCCGCAGACCGCTCCCTGAACTTCACAGCGATCTACTTCGATATTTCTTACATGCGATCCATCATCCCAAATCCTGAGATCTTACATCTGAAAGAAATGTCCTCGGGGACCGGATGGGGCAGGGCTTTGGCAGCCGTGATGAGGGAGATCACGCCACGGACCATCGATCATCTTGCCCTCCCTCCCGGCGCCGTCGCGGATCATGTCCTGGGACTACTGGCCTTATCGATCGGTCCTGAAATCGATCATTTGACCAGCAGTCAGCGCTCGTTGCGTGAAAGGCTTCGCCAGAATATGCGCGACCGCCTTTTTGATCCGTCCTTGAACCCGACAAGCTTTGCCGCCGAGCATGGAATTTCCGTTCGCACCCTGCATGCAGTGTTCACCGTTTCGGGCAACAGCTTCATGCGGGAGTTGCTTGGCATGCGCCTCTTTCAAGCCCGATCCCTTCTGGAAGACCGACGCTATAATGCCAAAACGATTGCGGAAATCGCCCTCCTTGTCGGCTTCGTGAATGCCGATCACTTCACGGCTCGATTCCGCAAGGCCTTCGGAGTGCCTCCGACCGAATGGCGGAGACGAAGTGGGAAAAAGTAGAACTGTGTCGTCGTTCTGGCATATAGCCCTGTTCTGGGATTTCCGGGAACAACGAAGCACCGCCAAGCCAAAGCGTGTCTACGTTCCGGAACCGTGGCGCCGCGGGACTGAAGCCGCGGCGCCAATTATGGGGCGCATGGTAGACGCCCTCCGCCCCGTCCGATTCTTGTCTTTTGGTCCCGTTCCGTTCTATTGCTTGGGTGAGCGGCAAATCGGATCGTTGCGGGAACGAGAGGGCTTATGGATGATTATCCATCTCGGCCTCAGCCGCTTGCCACGGCTCATCTCCTGAGAACCGGGGCAGCCTGCTCCAGCCCGTCACCCGATCCCGTCCACCACTCCGCCCGCTTCACCACGCCTTCTACATGGCGGCTGACGGCGCGCCTCCACACAATCCTGCGATGAGGATCTCCACTCGGCCATCAGGCCTCTCGCCACCACGGTGAATAAAGGCGGCTAGCCTCTCATACGGTGAACATCAACCTGATCGTCCAACATTGGGTTGACCTGTCGCGCTTTGCCGGATCGCCCGAGCTGGGCCTTGTCCAGACTGGCGGGCTGATGCGGACTCTGCAGACGAACGATCGGCCGACCCAGCTGGCGCGGGCATTGGAGGCTCTGGGACGGATCATCAAGACGCTCGACCTGCTGGCCTACATCAACGACGAAACCCACCGCCGCCGCATCTTCATCCAACTGAATCGTGGCGAGGGCCGTCACCAGCTTGCCCGTACGGTCTTCCATGGGAAGCGCGGCGAACTGCGCCAGTACTACCGAAGGCGAGGAGGACCAGTTCGACTCCCCCGGTCTGTTCCTCAACGCCATCATCCTGTGGAACACGATCTTCATGGATGCAGCACTCGACCAACTGCGGACGTAAGGCTTCGATGTGCGTGACGAGGATGTGGCGCTGCTGTCGCCGCTCGGTTTCGAACACATCAACACGCTCGGCCGCTACGCCTTCACCTTATCGGATGGGGTTGTCCGCGGCGAATTGCACCCGCTTCATGATCCCGCCCAGGTCATGGACGAATTGGCCTGAGGCTCCAAACTCCCTTATGTCGGCTGTCTGTTCCATTACTCCCGGAACTCCGAATACTACAGGCATGAGGATCAAGCGATTGCCCTGGGGCGTGAGCGCATGCGTAGAGAGAGAAAAAAATCCTAAAAGTAATTTTTTGTAATCTGCCGAATACAAATCAGATGATTAGGTGATAAAAAAGTACAAAACCTCCCCATATGCATATATCTATTACTTATTCCATATAGCTAACTATTTAAACTATTTTGGTCTGGACTTTCTATCGGTGCAGAAAACCCATTCGCTTAGCGCGAAATCGCTGTTTTAGGATGATTTTCAGTCAGAAAGATTTGATAATCATACGTCTGCAAATCACTTGATGACTAGGGAGTTGGCATTAAAACGAGAGATTAATCATAAATTGAAATGTAATCGTTTTCTGCGCCAAGAAATACAGTTCTGCGGCAGAGAAAACCCGTATAGCTTTCCAAGCCACTACGGCCCGATCACCCATCCGGCTAATGATTCAGTTGCGGCTGAAAGCGCAGAAAGCGGCTGAGAACGTGATCATCATGTCCAGAAAAGTGAAAACACCAAGTATCCCAGAAAAGTGAAAACACCAAGTATCAGCAGTAGGAAATCGAGAAGGATTCTAAGGTGTTCTTTCAATCATCAAAGCGCAGCGACGCTGAAGCAGTCCTTGCATCCCTGGATCGCTCGCAAGCCTTCATCGAATTCGATATGGAAGGGACCATTCTCGCCGCCAATGGCAACTTCCTTGAAACGATGGGATATACCTTCGAGGAAGTGAAGGGAAAGCACCACAGTTTTTTTGTCGAGAAAGCCTTCCGGGACAGCCCCGAATACCAGGATTTCTGGAACAAGCTGAAAAGCGGCCAATTCATACGCACGCAGTTCAAGCGCATCGGCAAGGGCGGCAGAGAGGTCTGGCTCGAGGCGTCCTACAATCCGGTGCTGCGCAAGGACGGCACCCCCCGCAAGGTGATCAAATATGCAACGGATGTCACCGACCAGAAACGGGAATATGCCAATCTGATCGGTCAGTTCAACGCCATTAAGGAATCGCAAGCCGTCATCGAATTCACTCCTGACGGAACTATCATTTCGGCAAATGATAATTTTCTTGCAGTGATCGGCTATGGCTTCCCCGAAATCCAGGGAAAGCACCACAGCCTGTTCGTTGAGCGGGAATTCCGGGACAGCCTCGAATACCGGCAGTTCTGGGAAAAGCTCCGTCAGGGGCAATTCCAGCGCCGGCAATTCAAGCGGATTGCCAAGGGCGGTCGCATCATTTGGCTGGAGGCCAGCTACAATCCGATTTTCGACCTGAACGGCTCGCTGTTCAAGATCGTCAAGTTCGCCACGGACATCACCGACCAGGTCAGCCTGCTGGCCAACCTCAAGACGATGATCGATTCCAACTTCACGGAAATCGAGGCTGCCGTTTCGCAATCCAACTCCTTGGCTTTGTCCGTCGGCTCCGCCGCCAGTCAGACATTCGGCAACGTGCAGACCGTCGCAGCCAGTTCCGAAGAGCTTTCCGCCTCGATCAACGAAATCGCCCAACGGATGGTCGAATCGCAAATCGCCGCCGACCGGGCAGCCGAGCAAGCCCAGTCCGCCGACACCTCGTCGCAGCGTCTTTCACAGGCCGCCGCCGACATGGGCAACATTCTCGGTATCATTCAAAACATCGCAGCGCAAATCAATCTTCTCGCCTTGAATGCCACCATCGAGGCCGCCCGTGCAGGCGAAGTCGGAAAAGGCTTCGCTGTGGTGGCTGGCGAGGTGAAGAACCTGGCCAATCAGGCGGGAAGAGCCACCGAGCAGATCGGCCAGGAAATCGAACGGATTCAATCCACGTCGCATGACGTCGTATCCTCCCTCCGCCGCATTACAAACTCCATCAGGGATGTACAGCGGAACGTGTCTGTTACGGCTTCTGCCGTGGAGGAGCAGACGGCCGTCACGCGCGACATGTCGTCCAATATGCAAAGCGCAGCCATCGTCGTCGGAACGATCACCGGAAACATTGCTCAGATTTCCACTGCCATCAACCAAAGTGCCGATGCGTTGCTAAAGACAAGGAACGCTGCGCAGATACTCGCACGTTGAGAAACAAAGAAGTCAAGGTGCAGACCATGATGCACACGGCCATCGCCGACGCTCTGCGGGAATCTCTCACCAACTCCAGCCAATGGCTCAGGATGGTATTTCAACCCCAATATGCCCTAGACGACAGTCGTCGTTTGGTTGGTACCGAAGCCTTGATTCGTTGGCGCCATCCGCGTCTCGGAGAGATTTCGCCGGCCGATTTCATTCCCGTCGCCGAAATGACCAACCAGATCGTCGATCTCGATCGTTTCGTTTACAGAAGGATTATTGGGCTGATTCAGGCTTGGCAGGCGTTCGCCCTCAATTTCCCGCCGATCAGCGTCAACATATCGCCTCTGTCCTTATGTATTCCCGGCTTTATCGATGAGCTTATTCAAAGCGTTGAAGATGCAGATATTCCTCAACGGATACTGGGAATCGAGATTACGGAGCGTGAGCGTTTGGAAACAAACTCTGGATCCTTGAAGAAGATGGAACTCATAAAGCAGGCAGGGATAGGCATATCAATTGATGATTTCGGCGTCGGATATTCTTCTTTTCCATATATCAAGCATAAAATTGCCTCTGAGCTTAAAATAGACAGGAGCTTTGTATCTGGCATTGGACATACATATGTAGATGAGGCGATCATCCGATCAATGATCATCCTTGGGCATTCGCTTGGTCTGAAAATCGTTGCCGAGGGTATAGAGACCAAAGATCAACTTGATTGGCTGAAGACCTCCGGTTGTCAAATTGGTCAAGGATATTTTCTGTCAGTTCCACTGGAATTTGAAGATTATACGAGGTTGATATCGCATCAAGCTTTAGTGCCACATTAATTGCCGCAATGTTCGGTCAACATTTGTTGATCGATTATGCTCGATTTCGCAAGGCACTTTAGAGTGCCTCAAACGAAATGGAGGAGAAGCAGGGAGACGTAAGCCAGCAAAGGCCGCATCCGCGTGAGAACTGGCCAACAATGACACCCGCGCACTGAGCGCGGGATCAGCCTGCCTTCGGGACGAAGAAAGGGTTGCGCGGCACGCCTGGCCGCCAGGCCCTGCGCCGAAGGCGCGCCGTTGCGCGGCAGCAGGGCTTGCCGCGGTGCCGCGCCATGCGCAGGGGCATTCATGTCCCGGATGCTGGAAAGCGGCCTGATGCTTCGAAAAGGCCCAGACCACGGTTACGGGTGACGAAAGCGCTCGGCAGGCCATGGCACACCGGGGCTTGTTAATCTCACCCATGGTGAAGAGGAGTATTGCGCTTTTCAACAGCTTCGACGAAGCGCCAGAGGGCACGTGTTTATCCAAACCAAACCACCAATGGGACAGGGTTTCACAATGCACATACTTCACACCGCATCGATTCGAATGAAGATTCTGCTTCTCCTGAGCCTCTTCCTCGCACTTCTTATCGCCCTTGGCGGATTTTCATTCTTTGAGATTTCCAAACTCAACGCGGGAGCAAGGAAAGTCCGTGAAAATGTATTGCCATCCATCCAGACACTTGCGGAGATGCATGAAGCCGCTCTGAAGTATCGTGTTCAGGAAACTCAGCACATCCTCAGCGAAACGGAGGAAAGCCAGAAAAAGGTCGAGCTGCGGCTATCCGCCGCATTGAAGGCTTTCGACGACGCCCACGACCAGTACCGTCAGATGATCGTCGACGACGACAGGGAGAAAGCCCTATACGGCGAATTCCTCACTGCTTGGCGGGCTTATCAAACAATCAGCAGCGAAAAGCTCCTCCCGCTGTCCCGCGACAATAACAACATAGCGGCGCTGGCCGTCATGCAGGGCGAATCCCGCGACGCCGTGACCAAGGTGGAAAACACAATCAACACCTTGATCACATACAATGCGGATCAGGCCGAGATGGCGGCGAAAGCTGGTGAGGCCGCTTACGACGAGGCGGTCGTCGGCATGGTGATCACGATCCTGCTGGCTCTGGCACTCTGCATCTTCGGTGGCTGGCTGGCGGTGAAAACCATCTCGCGTCCGATTTCGAGCCTGACCGGCACGATGTTGCTCCTGGCGCGTCGGGACTATGCCGCCGCGATCGATGGCGGCACGCGCGGCGACGAGATCGGCGCGATGGCCCGGGCCGTCCAGATCTTCAAGGACGGGCTGATCGAATCGGACCGGCTCGCCGCCGCCCAGGCCGCGGAACAGGCCACCAAGGAGAAGCGGGCCGAGACGGTCGACCGGCTGATCATCCACTTCGAACAGGACGCCGCCCAAGCCCTGCGTACGGTGGCCGCCGCCGCCGCCGAACTGGACAGCACGGCGCAGGCGATGGAGGCGACGGCCCAAGGCACCAGCACCCAGGCGACGACCGCGGCAGCCTCATCCGAACAGACCAGTGCCAACGTGCAGACGGTGGCGAGCGCGACGGAAGAGATGGCGGTCTCGGTCCGCGAGATCGCCGGCATGGTCACGCGGTCGACGGCGGTGGCCGGGCAGGCGGTCACCCAGGCCGAACGCACCAACGCAACGGTGCGCGGGCTGGCCGACACCGCCCAGCGCATCGGCGCGGTGGTGCAGCTCATCACCAAGATCGCCGGCCAAACCAACCTTCTGGCGCTGAACGCCACCATCGAGGCGGCCCGTGCCGGCGAAGCCGGCAAGGGCTTCGCCGTCGTCGCCAGCGAGGTCAAAAGTCTGGCCAACCAGACCGCCAAGGCCACGGAGGACATCGCTGCCCAGATCGCGGCGATCCAGGACGCGACCAGAGAGGCTGTCGGCGCCATCGCCGACATCGGCGAAACCATCGGCTCGATCAACGAGATCTCGGCCTCGATCGCCGCCGCGGTCGAGGAGCAAGGAGCAGCCACCGCCGAGATTTCCCGCAACGTCCAGCAGGCTGCGACCGGAACGCGGCAGGTGTCCGGCATCATCGGCGCCGTGACCCTGGCGACCGGCGAGACCGGCGCGGCGGCACGGCAGGTGCGGGGTTCGGCCGGCAGCCTGTCGCAGCAGGCCGAAACCCTGCGATCGAACGTCGACCGCTTCCTGTCGTCGATCAAGGCCGCCTGAACGTCGCAGATCCCCAGGGGAAAAAGACCATGAGCAAAAGGAATATGGCCGAAGGGTCCTGTCCAACCGTCCACCTACCCCCGAAGGCTGCGGCCTATTCACCCAGGATGACGAACATGGATGCTGGCGAAGACCGATTGTCGACGATTGGGCCGGCTTGTGGTGATGCCTTGGGGCAGGTCATCCGAACCTTCGACTGGTCCCGCACGGCTCTCGGGCCGGCGGAGGACTGGCCGGCGTCCCTCCGCATCGTCGTGGAACTGATGTCGGGTTCCCCTCTGGCGAAGGCCGTCCTGTGGGGACCCGACCTCGTCCTGATCTACAACGATGCCTATCACCGGATCGCCGCCACCGGAGATCACGGTGGTGGACGATCCGCCATCCTGGGGCAACCGGTGCGCGGCTGCTTGGCGGATGCCTGGGGACTGGATGCGGCGGCCGTCGAAGCCGCACTGCACGGCGAGGCCGGCCTTGTTTCGGATGTGGAACTGGCAGTCCAGGGGCACGGCATGGGGGAGAAGACTTGGTTCGATCTGGCCTACAGTCCGGTCCGCGACTCCGGCGGCGGCATCGGCGGCGTCCTGATGACGGCAGTCGAGGTCACGGTGCGGCATCGCGTCGAAGCGGAGAATAGGCGGATCACGCGCGATCTTCAACGCAAGCGCGAATTGCTGGACGCGACCTTCGCGCAGAGCTTCGGCGGCAGCGCCCTGATCCGGGGAACCGATCTCACCATCCTGCTGGCCAATCCCGCCTTCCAGGCCATGGTCCCCGACAGGACGGTCGTCGGACGGGCCGTGCACGAGATATGGCCGGGTTTCTTGCCGCACTTCGAGGCGATCTGCCGTCGGACGCTGGAGACCGGCGAGCCCTATATAGTCAATGACGAACAGGTCATGTTGGAAAGGGACGGTAGGTGCCCTGAACCGGCATGGTTCAACTGGCGGTTGAGCCGAGTCGCCTTGCCGAGGGGGGAGGGGTGGGGTCTCCTGCTCACGAATTGGGAAACCACCCGGCGGCGGCATGCCGAAACGGCCCTCCACGAGAGCGAGGCCCGGCTTCGTGCGCTGGTGGAAGCAACCTCCTATGTCGTCTATCGCGCCACCCCCGACTGGACCGAGATGCGCCTGATCGGCAAAGGCTGCCGTTCTGCCGATAGGCAGCGACCGAACCGCAATTGGCTGCATGATTACATCCATCCTCAAGACCGGACCTTGGTTGAGGAGGCGATCCGGGATGCCGTTCACAAACGGGAGGCTTTCGTTCTGGAGCACCGGAGCCGCCGCGCGGACGGTACGTTCGGGTGGACGCTTTCGCGAACGGTGCCGCTTCTAAGCGCTGACGGTAAAATCACCGAATGGTTCGGCGCCGCTACCGACGTGACGGAACGCCGGCTGGCGGAGCAACAGATCCAGACGGCGATGGAGGATGCCGAACGCGCCCGCGATACCGCTGAGCAGGCGACGCGGAGCAAATCGCGCTTCCTGGCGGCCGTCAGCCATGACCTGCGGCAACCCTTGCAGTCGTTGTTCCTGTTCCTGGAAGTCGTCAAGCCGCACATCGCCACGGGCGGTCAGGATCCGGCAAGGCATCTGGAAAGTGGATTGAACACCCTGCGCGATTTGCTGGACAACCTTCTCAACATTTCCCGGCTGGATGCGAAGGTGGTCCAGCCCGACATCCAGGAACTTGCCATAGGCGCCGTGATTGGACCGATCGCGGACGCCTATGCACCGCTGGCCGCCGCCCGGGGCCTGGAACTGCAGGTGATCCATAGAAACGAGACAGTGCGCAGCGACCGTGCTCTGCTGGGACAGATGCTGCGCAGCCTGATCAAGAATGCCATACGCCACACCGAGCGGGGGCATGTCTCCATCACCTGCAAGGAGATGGACGGTGCCTTGCGCCTCGACGTCGCGGACAGCGGGATCGGCATCCCGCCCGAGCATCTGGAACTGGTATGGGAGGAGTTTTACCAGGTCGGCAACCCGGAGCGCGACCGCAACCAGGGATTAGGGCTGGGGCTCGCCATCGTGCGTCGCCTTTCCGCACTGCTCGGCCACCCGGTGACGGTCCGGTCGACGCGGGGCGTGGGATCGGTGTTCTCCATCGAACTGCCTCTCGGTCGGGGCATGTCATCCCGCGGTCCCACCCCGATCCCCACGACGCCCGCAATTGGCCGCCTCGCCCTGGTGGTGGACGATGACGTCAACGTGCTGATGGGGCTGAAAATAAACTTGGAACAGTGGGGATTTACGGTTCTGGCCGCAGAGTCCCTCGATCAAGCCCTGGACAAACTCAAGGATGGCGGTCGTCCCCCTGACGTCATCGTCACCGATTACCGCCTGCGCGGGGGGCAGGTCGGTACCGATGTTATCCTCCATCTGCGCGATAGTATTGGCATCGATATTCCTGCTCTCGTCCTGACGGGCGAGGCCGACTTCGACCTTGGCGGGAAGATTGCCGGACACGGCTTGGCCGTCATCCACAAGCCGGCCACGCCCCAGCAGCTGCAGAGGGTGCTGGAGACGCTCACCGGGCGACACTGATGTGGTGGAGGGGCCAAAAGGCACTATTAGTGTTGGCTGGATACTGGTTCTCCCGCACTTTGCGTGATGCTGGCCCCGGCGCCCGGTGTGTTGCAGCGAGGCGAGCGGTGCAAGAGACGCCCCAGTTCCGTTGGTGATCAGGCGACGCGGACGGAGTTCGGGCCTCCGAGGTCGAGCATGCGGTTGAGGACGATGACGTCAATGGCGACTTCGGTGGCCTGCGTCTGATCGGAATGGGAGTGTAGCGCCTCGCCGAGGACGCCCTTCCAGCGCGCCATTTGGCTCTCCACGCCAGCCCTCTTGTTGTAGTTGCTGGTCTGCTGCCACCTCATCCGTCCGGTCTCGGCGATCATTTGGATGTGACGGTGGCGTTGGGTGGGAGCGGTCTCGGCCGTGTCGCTGAGCAGGGCATCGCGGCGCGGTGGTGCCACCACCGCGGCTTCGGGATGGCGCTCGTGGACCGCCGCATAGACCCCGGTTCGGTCGTAGGCGCCGTCGCCCGTAATCGAAGCGACCGGCTCGGCGACTTGGTCGAGCAAAGGGGCAACCTGCCAAGCGTCATCGACGCCGCGCTCAGTCGGCGTGGTCGCGACGATCCGCCCGCTGCCCGCGCCCATCCTAAGGTGCAGGACGCGCCAGGAGCGCCGCCGCTTCGTGCCGTGCTTCTCAGTCAGCCGTACGCCCGGTCCACACAGCTGTAAGCATCCGCTGAGCGCCGCGGTCAGGCCGCTTTCTTCTGCTCGCGGATTGCCTTCCAGTTCCAGGGCAGCAGTTCGTGCAGGCGGGTTTGGGGGATGTCGTTGATGCGGGCCAGCACGTCGGCGAGCCACACCTGGGGGTCAACGTCGTTGAGCTTGGCCGTGGTGATCAGGCCATACATGATCGCCGCCCGCTGCCCGCCGCGATCGGAGCCGCAGAACAGCCACGCTTTCCGGCCCAAAGCGATGGTGTGTTCATTGTGCCCCTCTTCTTCAAGTGTCTGGAAACATTGAAAGTTGATCCTCGGAAGCGAGGCGACACGGTTCGCCTTTGCGTCCAACCGCGGCAAGAACCCGTTGCTCCCGAAGGTCGGAGGCACGGATCTGGTAGGGAGCGCCGGGCACGACCTGCTCAGCGACGATCAGCCCGGCATTGATGAGCCGGACAAGGCGGTGGCGCGAGATGCCGAGTGCCGCGGCGGCCTCGTACTGGGTCAGCCATTCGCCATCCTTCTCGGCCGACCGGTAGGCGCGGATGCCATGGACCCGGCGCAACGAGCTGACACGGTGCCCGGTCCAGGATTTCCCCTGCCCGGTGCGCATGCCCATCCGGTTCAGCTGCGCGGCGATGTCCGCATCCGACCAGCGCGTCGCCATGCTGCGGATCACCGCCATCGCTTCCTCCGGCGTTCGGCAACCGTGCTCCCCGGTTTGCGGCTTGATGAGACGCAGCTGCGAGTGTTGGCCCCCGCGCCAATGGATGGTGAGGATGACCTCGCGCGCCGCCTCGTCGACGTCGGCGATGATGTTGACGATCAACGTCCGCAGCAGCCGTTGACGCGCCCTGGTGGTCACCCCCGGCGCGTTCCAGGCGGCCTGCAGGTCGTCCGCCAGCCTGGCGAAGTCCGGCGCCGCGGGAGCCGGAACAGGAGCTGACACGGACGCGATCCGCGCTTCGCACGCCTCGACACGCTGAAGCGCCGCCTCCCAGTTCTTTTCCAGCTGCGCGGCGATCAGCCGGTTGTCGGGATCGCAGGCGGCATAGCGCCGTTCCGCAAGCGTCGCCTCATAGCGCGCCTTCTGAAGATCCAGCTCCGCCATCCGCCGTCGTTCGGTCTGGTGCTCCATATGCCTCCGCTCAGCTTCCAGCGCGGCCTCGATCGCCATCGGCTCGACGGCTCGCAAAAGTTCGCCGGCGACCGCCTCGTCCACCCGGGAACTTCCGAACCCAAGGCATCGTGGCAGCCCGAGCATCTGGTTCGGACGGTCGCAGCGATAGCCGGCTTGGCTCGGGCTACGGCCACGGTAGGACACCGTCAGCCGCCGTCCGCACCGCGCACAGTTCAGGACGCCAACCAGCAAGGCGCGCCCGCCGCGTCCCGACTTCGCGCCGCCAACCCGGCCGTAGGCGTTGGCGGCGAGCAGCGTCTGGTTGCGCTCAAACTCGTCCCAGTCCACGTAGGCCTCGTGGTGATCCTTCAGCAGAACCTCCCACTCTTCAAGCGGCTTGCCGTGGCCATAGCTCTTCCGCGCCCGCCCTTCGACGATTTCGGTGCGGTGCTGGCTCTTTCCGTAGACGTAGGCGCCGGCATAGAAGGGGTTCTTGAGCACGCTGATGACGTTGCGGTAGCGGATCGGCGTCCAGTCGAAGCTAATCAGTCTCTTCCCGTCGGACGGCCGTGGGAAGCAGACTCCTTCCGCTGCCAGCGACAGCAGGACTTGGCGCGCGCTGCCCAGCTCCCGGAAGCGGGCGAAGACGAGGCGGATCGCTTCCTGGACCCGCAGATCGGGATCGAAGCCCAGACCGATCTCCCGGTGCCAGACATAGCCGATCGGCACACTGATGCGCAGTTCGCCCCGCCGCGCCTTGCTGCGGGCGGCATCGAGCATCCGGGTCCGCAGCACTCCCAACTCGAACTCGCTCATGCTGCCCTTCATACCCAGCAGCAGCCGATCGTTCGGTCGCCCCGGATCGTAGACGCCGTCGAGGTCGATCACTCTGGCCTCGACGAGCCCGCAGAGTTCGAGCAGGTGGTGCCAGTCCCGGCCGTTGCGGGCGAGCCGGGAGGCGTCGAGGCACAGCACGGCGCCGATCTCACCGGCACAGAGCGACGCCACCAGCCGCTCGAACCCGGGCCGCGCCATGGTACCGCTGGCGGAGCGCCCGAGATCGTCGTCGATCACCTCGACCCGGCGGAACCCACGGCGCTTGGCTGCGTCGACGAGTTCGTACTGCCGCCGTTTGCTCTCCAGATTGGTCTGGACCTGCGCCGGGGAGGATTGGCGGACGTAGACCACGGCCTTGCGCTTGAGCACCGACGGCGGCAGGAGATCAGGGTTCGCCATCGTCACGCTCCCCGGTTCTGGCACCTGCGGCTTCCATCAGGAGAAGGGCCAATTGCACCACTGCCGCGGCGCGGTCGGCCGGGCTGATCGTCCGCAGCCTTGCGGTGTCGAAGGCCATGCTGAACTGGCGCCGGGTCTTGGCCCGTCGTGTTGTTGCTGACGGCATTTTCATGTCGCTCCTCCGGGACGATGATCGCATCGCCTGGAGAGCTTCGCCTGAATCCGCCGTCGCTCAGCTGACGCTGAAGGTTGATGAGCGCTTCCACCGCGACCCGCGGCGTACCGAGTTCCATGTCGGCGCAGATGACAGGGTCCAGCATCCATTCCGGCAACACCGTGATGATGCCGGGTGCCGCCTCGACGAAAACCAGATGGCCAATGGCGCGCGCCTCGCTCCACATCACCCGGACGCGACGGCCATGCAGCGGATGCCAGCGGTAATGGACGTCAACATCCTGCCCGGCATGGGCACAATGGACGGGCGATGGCGATCCCACGCAGGCCGCGTTCGGCGGCGTTGTTCGTCAGGCATAGCCTGCCGTCGCCGAGGAACCGAGTGAAGCCGTCCCATCGGGTCAACATGTAGTCCATCGCCTTGGCCACGGGGGCATGGCGGGAGAGCCGGGCGCGCTCCGTCCGCATCCAATCCTCCAGCGCGGCTACCAGGGCAACGCCGTGCTCCTGGCGGGCCGCCAGCCGCTCGGCCGCCGGCTTGCCGTTCAAGGCGCGCTCGAGATCGAAGAGGGCATCGATGCGCCTCACGGCCTCCAGCGCCAGCGGTGAGAGCGGCGGGGCGTCCTTGCCGCGCCTGGTGTTTGCGGCGATGTCGGCCAGCTTGAAGAAGCCGCGCCTTGCATGCGCCCAGCACAGCACGTCGCGGATCGGCCCCGGCTTGCGGTCGGGTTCGTACAGCCGGTTGTAGCCGGCGAACGCATCGGCCTGCAGCCAGCCCGTGAAGCCGGCCAGGTGCCGTTCGGGATGCTCGCCCTTGCGGTCGCGCGAATAGTGGAACAGCGCTGCCGGTGGGGCTTGGCCGGCGAACGGCCGGTCATCACGCACATACACCCACAGCCGCCCGGTGTCGGTCTTGCCCTTGGCCAGCACGGGCACCGGCGTGTCGTCGCCATGCAGTCGCCCGGCCGCCATCACATGCGCGGCGATCAGGTCGTGCAGCGGCTTCAGCACCGCGGCGGCGGTGCCCACCTGGTCGGCCAGGGTGGACAGGCTGAGCGGCACACCCTCCCGCGCGAAGCGTTCGGCCTGCCGGTTCAGCGGCTGATGCTGGCCGAACTTCTCGAACAGCAGGGTGGCCAGCAGATTGGGGCCGGCCCAGCCCCGCGGGGTGGTGTGGAACGGCGCCGGCGGCTGGCTGATCGTCTCGCAGGCCCGGCAGGAGAACCGCTCCCGCACCGTCTGGATCACCTTCCACTGGCGCGGGATCACCTCCAGCGTCTCGGTGATCGTTTCGCCCAGTTTGCACAGCTTGTCCGAGCCGCAGCACGGGCAGCTCGCCGGGGCCGGCACAACGACGCGTTCGCGCGGCAGGTGGTTGGGAAAGTGTTGGCGCGACGGCCGCTTGCGGCTGAAGGCCGCCACCGCGGTCGTTCGGGCAGCGGCCTGCTCGGCCGCCAACTCGTCCTCGCTGGCCGTCGCTTCCAGCTCTTCGAGCTGGAACTCCAACTGGTCCAGCAGGCGCGCCTTACGCTCGGAGCGCGTGCCATAGAGTTCGCGCCGGAGTTTCTCGATTTCCAGCTTCAGGCCGGCGATCAGCGCCTCGGTATTCGACGCCATCGCCCTGGCCCGGGCCGCGTCGGCTTCCGCCGCGTCCGCCCGCGCCTCGGCCTGCGCCAAGGCGGCGCGCAGGCTGGCAATGTCGTCGGGCAAGGCGTCCATAGGGCCGGATTATACCCTGAAACCCGCATCGATCCTTGCTCTTCCTGCCGGATCACGGCGGGCTGATTCACTGTGTCGCAGCCTATCCGGCCGAGCGTGGCCTCCAGGTTTGCTGGGGATTGCGCCAGTCGATTGCGTCGAGCAGATACGCGAGCTGTGAAGCGGAAATGGCCACGGCTCCGTCTGCCGGGCTGGGCCAGATGAAACGGCCTCGCTCAAGCCTCTTCGCGTAAAGCGACATGCCGAGCCCATCGTGCCACAGGCACTTCACCATGTCGCCGCGACGCCCACGGAAGACGTAGAGATCGCCGGCATGAGGGTCCCGGCCAAGCCCTTCCTGGACCTTCAGCGCCAGCGAGTTCATTCCACAACGCATGTCGGTGACCCCGCCGGCCAGCCAGACCCGCACGCCTGACGGCACCGGGATCATGCTGACCGCCCCGACAACGCGGCGATCACCGTTCCGACCAGAGCCGGATCGGCCGGGCCGGTGATCCGCAGACGGGCCGCCGCGAACTCAACCTCGATGATGCCGTCGGGCGGAGTGCAGGAGGCTGGGGTCGGTTCCGGTGCGTCCTCCAGCGACGGCTCATCGGTGGCGACGGTGATCGGCATGAAGGCCGGCAGCCGGGGTTGCGGACCGAAGAATTGGCGGCGCCAGCGATAGAGCAGACTGACGTCCACGCCTTGGCATCGGGCAACCTCAGTCGCTTTGACGCCGGGCTGGAACGCTTCCTCGACCAACCGCAGCTTCTCCTCGTCGGTGAACTGCCGACGCTTCTCCAGACCCGTAATCACCTCGACGCGTTGGATAGTCATAGGGACTGCCATAGGGATAGCCATAGGGACAGGCCCCATGATTCAGCTTCCCAGGGCCGTCACAAGGCGGCGCTCGGCGGAGGGGTACACACAGCTTCAGCCCGGAGCTGTCCACCAGCAGGTGGGCCCACGGCTCGAGCGCGGGGCCGAGGGCTTCAACGATCGTGTCCGGCGCACGATCGCCGGCGTCTTCCACCACATCAGCTCCGACCACGCCGACCTGTATTTAGGGTCACTACACGAAAGTGATCCTCGACTTTGCGCGTTATGGGTTATAATTCCTATCATGCGCCGATCCAGAAGGTGGCCTCGTCGGCGATGAAGGCGAGAGCCTCGTTGTGCCACCGGACACTCGGGGATAAGCCACCAGGACAGGTATCGATAGCCGGTGCAGTTGTGGTAGATTAGCTCTTTTGATCAGGAGCCGAGCTATCCGTTTCTATAGGTCAGCAGATGCTTTGGGTTCTCCAGCCAATCATGGCCCGAAGGTGAGACGCGAGGTCGCCGGTACTAGATTAAATGAATTGGCTTAGAAGCTGGATTTTTCGGGATTGTCATCTTCTCGTCCCGATTGCAAGGGTTAGCAGGGCAGAAAAGCCAGTCGCCGGAAACGGCGGCAGGCAAATCGAGCTTGTCCCGCGGGACAATCAAGGCGGTGTCGACAAAATATGGCTCGTTGACAGTTCTTTTTCGGAACGGTGGTGGATCACATTGAGGTTGCCGCTGATAAGTGGCTCGGCGACGTAGCGAAATTGGTTTCATGGACGACGGCGTGATCGGCCGTTAGGTCCAATGGATTTCTGTGTTCGTACACACTAAGCGAAGATATGCAATTTAGCCAGACCTGGTCGCAGTCTACGACTACAACGTACGCTCGGTCTTGAATGGTAGGACCCGCCAACTAGGATTGTCCAGGCAACTCATGTGGAGGTTAAAATCTTGATTGTTGCTTTAGTGGGATCGTCCTCCTTTGATCGATTCTTCAATCCAGCCCATGACGAGTTGCAACGGCGCGGCCATAGTGTGGCGCGGTTCTTAACGCGAAACGATCTGCTTGCCGCAGTTGACGCGCTGCAGTGTTTGGAAATCCTTGGCGCGTCCTCAAGCTTTACAGCCGACCGGGAGTTGTTTGCCAAGATGCCGCGTTTGCGCGCATTGGTTTCCCCGTTCACAGGGGTCGAAGGGTTCGATGTTTCGGCCGCGACAGCAAACGGCATACTCGTGGCGAATGGCCAAATTACGGAAAACTCCGTCAGCATGGCCGAGGCCGCAGTTCTCTTCACGCTGGCTTCGCTCTATGACCTTCATGGCACTGAGCGCTACCTTCGCGAAAACCTGCCGCGTCCCTCGCAGGTCCGTGCGCGGATGCTCATGGGAAAGAAAGTTGGCCTGATAGGCTTTGGCAAAATTGGACAGGCTATCGCGGAACGGCTGTCTGCATGGGGTGTGAGGCTCGTCGCCTCGGTGCGCACGACGCGACCGATGCCCGCATATGTCGCCGCGCAGAGCCTCGATGAGGTGCTCGCGACAAGCGATGTCGTTATCATGGCGGCTTCGCTCAATCCTGAATCACGAGGAATGCTGGATCTTGACGCGTTGCGCCGGATGAAACCGGACGTGGTGTTTGTCAACATCACGCGGGGCGGCATCGTCCCCGACGATACGCTCGCCGCGCTCGCCGCAGAGCGACCTGCTATGCGCATCGCCCTCGATGTGTTCGACCCAGAGCCGCTGAAAGAGAATAGTCCGCTGCGCGACCTTCCAAACGCCATCCTTACCCCACACATGGTAGGACATACGGTAGAGTCTCAGATGCGCCTGCCGGAGGCATTCTGCGAGAACCTTCTAGCGGTGGCAGAGTGGCGGGTGCCTGAATACGTTGTCAATCCGTCTGTGATCGAAACGTGGCTGAGAAAACAGGACAGCGCACAGCTATAGTTGCGACGTAAGCAGTGTGAGCGCACCCTTCACCGGTTCCCCGGGATCACCGCATGGATCTGTTGCGGCGGGCCTTGAAGTGTTCGCGAAGGTCGGGGATTGCCTTGGCCAGGGCTGGTAGTCGGCCTCGATGATAGGCGTTGTGCCGATCAGAAGAGGGTGCAAGGCCTGGAACGTGGTGTGCTCAGGCTTGTCCGGGTTGGTCATGCTCTTCCAGGCGCGCGGTGCCAGCCAGGTTGCCATGAGGAAGCCGAAGGACCAGAAGATCGGGTCCAAGCCTCCGGCATGGTGGGGCGGCAGTTGCGGCTGGTAGAGATAGGGAAATTGCGCCATCGTTTCCGACAGGTGGTCCCGGACCAGGAGCTTGAACCGATCCTCGAGGCGGACATTATTCCGTGGGCACCGTCAAGTTGGCGGCGGCGGGATTGCCGGGGGCGGTCGGGCTGGGTACGGTAGGGGCATGACGACGCGTTCCTATCCCCGTTTTTCCGGCTACCGCTACCCCGCCGAGGTCATCATGACCGCAGTGTGGCTGTACCATCGCTACCCTCTGAGCCTTCGGATGGTCGAGGAGATGCTGGCGGCGCGCGGCATCACGGTGAGCTAGAGGAGAGCGCGATAGGTGTTTTCGACTTTGCGCACTTGGGGACACTTGTCCTGTCCTGCGCGGGCGTCGCAATACCGTCGGCGAAAGGTTGTTGGCTGGTCAACGTCCGACGACACCGCAGGTGCCCCATGCCACGCCCAGCCGTCTCTCTTCCCCAAACCTTCGTAGCTTGGCTGTGGCCCTATCTGGATGCATTTTCGGGGCGCACCCGCTCTACGGTGGCGGCGCTCGCGGTCGGTGCGGTGCTGGCGGTTGGTCCCCGCACCGTGGCCAACCTGCTCCGCACCCTCGGCTTGGCGGACGATCCCGGCTTCGCCGCTTTTCACCGCGTACTCAACCGGAATCGCTGGTCGGGGCTGAAGCTCGCACGCACCCTGCTGAACGCCCTGGTCAACGCCTTCGTCCCGGACGGCCCGATCGTCATCGGTGTCGACCATACTCTTGAACGGCGCAGGGGAGCCCGTGTTCGCCCAGCAAGCCATTGCTTCGACTCCCTCCGGTCCTCGACGGAGCAGACGGTCACCAGCCGCGGATTGCGCTGGATGACCGCCATGCTGCTGGTCGAGGTTCCGTTCGCCGGCCGTATCTGGGGGCTGCCGGTGCTGAGCGCGCTGGTGCCGAGCCGCGCCTGGTGCGAGGCACAGGGCCGGCACTATCGGCCGACCACCGTCTGGGCACGGGGCATCCTGCTGCGTCTCCACCGCTGGCTGCCGGATCGCCTGCTGGTCGCCGTCATGGATGGCGAATTCGCCGCACTGACCCTGCTCGACGCCGTCAGCCCGCACATGGTCGCGATCACTCGGCTGCGCCTGGATGCCCGCCTGTTCGATCCGCCACCAGACCCGCCCTTGACCTTGCGGCAGATAATGAAAGGCGCCCGCCAACCCAGCTTGCGGGCCCGTCTGACCGACAAGGTTACCGTCTGGCACCGGGCGGCTCAACCAAGCCGAACCCGGTGGCGCCCCGGCGGCTGGATCGACTATGCCTCCGGAACGGCGCTGTGGCACCACCAGGGCAAGCCGATCGTGCCCATCCTCTGGGTGATGGTGCGCTATCCCGATGGCCGGCGCGATCCGGAAGCTTTTCTGTGCACCGACCTGTCGGTGTCGCCACGCACCGTCCTGGAATGGTTCAACCGCCGCTGGGCAATGGAGACGACGTATGAGGAGAGCCGTGCTCATCTCGGCATCGAGACCCAGCGACAGTGGGCAGACCCGGCGGTATTCCGCACCGCCCCACTGCTGTTCGGGCTTTACTCGTTGATCACGCTGTACGTCCATCAGAATGCCGGCCGCCTCGCTCTGTCGCCCCGGCGCGCCATCTGGTATCCGAAACCAGCGCCGACTTTCGCCGATGCCTTGGCCCGTCTGCGCCAGCACCTGTGGTTCGAACAGGCCGCCATGTCGCCCGCTGAAGGCGACATGCTCAGATCGCCGCCATCGTTCCTTCGACGGCTCGTCGACGTCGCCTGCTACGCGCCGTAATTCCCGTCACCCCGCACCATTGCTGAACTTGTGAACCGCCTCCTAACCGAGACGGCAGTCCTGAAATGCGCAAAGTCGAATGATCAGATTGTCCGGGATGTGAGAACGGACTGGGAACTCATGCTGCAAGCAAGGACTGCATCCTCCGCAACGGCCTGAGACCGGCTTCCGGAAGAGGGTCGGCTCCCCAGACATAGTCACCGGTGAGGCCGATATGCTCCCATCCCAGAGGCGCCACATGCCGCATCAATTCGGGGGTTACGCAATGCCCTTGGCTTGCCAGTTCGGCGAAGGCGGCTTGGAGATAGCGTGTGTTCCACAGGATGATGGCGGACACCAACAGGTTCAGCCCCGATGCCCGGAAGACCTGGTTCTCGAAGCTGCGATCGCGCATCTCACCCAGACGATTGAAGAAGATTGCCCTGGCCAGAGCGTTCCGAGCCTCCCCCTTGTTGAGGCCGGCGTTGGCGCGCCGGCGGAGGGCGGGATCACGCAGCCACTGTAAGGTGAAAGCGGTCCGCTCGATACGGCCGAGTTCTCGCAGAGCCAGGGCCAAGCCATTCTGGCGCGGGTAAGCCGAGAGCCGCCGCAGCATGGCCGAGGCCGTCGCGGTGCCCGAGCGGATCGAGGTCGCCAGCCGCAACAACTCCGTCCAATTGGCCGTGAGGTGCTCGATGTCGATGGCTCCGCCAACCAAGGGCCGCAGAATGGCGGGTGCCTCCCGACCGGGCAGCAGGTAAAGCCTCCGGTCCTTCAAATCGCGGATGCGCGGGGCGAAACGGAATCCGAGCAGGGCACACAGGCCGAAAACGTGATCGCTCGCGCCTCCGGTGTCCGTGTAGTGCTCCTCGATGTCCAAACCACTCTGATGATGGAGAAGGCCGTCGATGACGTGGGGCGCCTCACTGGCGGTCGCGGCGATCACCTTGGTGTGGAAGGGGCCGTACTGATCGGAGACGTGGGTGTAGAAGGCGATGCCCGGCTCGTTGCCGTGATGGGCGTTCACATCGCCGACGGCTTCGCCGCGCCCGCCGGCGCGGTAGAATTGTCCGTCGGAGGACGACGTGCGCCCGTCACCCCAGACGGCGGCCAACGGCAAGGCTCGGTGCGTGTCGATGATGCGGGCGAGCGCCACCATGTAGGTGTCGTCACGGATGTGCCAGTCGTGCATCCAGGCCAGCTGCCGCATGGATGCCCCCCGGCAGGCTTCAGCCATCCGGGACAGCCCGAGGTTGATGCCGTCGGCCAATACGGCGGTCAATGTTGCCGCCCTGTCGTCAGCGGGACGGCCGCTGCGTTGGTGCGTGAAGCAGCCGGAGAAGTCGGTCCAGCCATCCACCTCCAGCAGAAGGTCGGTTATCTTGACCCGTGGCATGAGATCGTAAGCGCGGCGGCCAAGGTCTTCGGCCTCCGGTGGGGTCGTGTCCCGGATCGGCGTGACGCGGAGTTCGCCGTCGGACAGGTCGACGTCTTCAAGCAACCCCTTTTCGGCAAGGCCCGCCACCTCGGCAACGATCCGGTCGAGCTCCGCGCCTCTTTCAGTAAGGTGGCCGTCGGCGCTGCGTGGAACGGCCACGGGCAACGCTCCCTCCTCGCGAAGGATGTCGAAGGTCGGACGCGGCATGAGGCAGCTTTCGAAGTCCCGGTACTGGCGGCTCCCCTCCACCCAGACGTCGCCCGCCCGCAACCGGTCACGCAGTTCGGACAGCGCACAGATTTCGTAGGCTTTCCGGTCGATACCCTCCTTCTTGATGACGAAGGGGCGCCAAGAGCGTCGGATGAAGCCGGTCGGTGACTTCTCGGGCAGGGTGCGGCGCCCGGCGGCGTACATGGCCCGAACGGTGTCAAGCGCCCGCAGCAACGGAGTCACCGACGGACTGCCGAGAAAGCTGAAGCGATTGAGGAGCGTGGGAGCAAAGGCCCAAACGGTGGCGTAGCGTCCAAGCATCTCGGTGCGCGGGTCGGCGATCTCCGGCTTTGCCAGGGCTTCGCTGTCGGTGACGCATTTCATGAAGCGGAACCAGCCGACCCCCTTGTCGACAGCCTCGTAGGGATCGGCGCCGGCCTCCCGCGCGCCGATCACCGCCTTGCACGCGGTCAGCAGCACCCGCAGTTGGGTTTGGGTGTCGCGAACGGAACGCAGGGTGTTTTCCGCCGTCCGGCGCTCGGCCTTCCGCGCCAGACTGCCGATCAGCTTGTCGAACATTGACAGGGTGACGTCGGTCAGATCCATCTCCAGGCGGATCGCGGTGGCCGCGAGCACAGCCCGCCGGCGCAACGTTGCCAGATCCTGAAGATGCTGCGGCGTCATCCGCAGGCCTTCGGCCGCGAGCCGCTCGAACGCGACTTCCGGCACGCGAGCGCGCAGCGACCGGTCGATGCCGAGCTCCTTCAAGGCGGAAAGGCGCTCGATGACCGCCAGCATGTTGCGGGCGGTGGGGGCCGCCGGCACCCGACGCAACCAAGCGAGCATGGTCGTTTCGGTGTCGGCCTGCATGGTCAGCAATCGGTCCAGCGCGTCGGTTGTGCGCTGGTCGACACCATCGACAAAGGCACGGTGTAGAACCCGTTCGGCCCGACCACGAGCCTGATGGAGCATCAATTCCAGGATCGCTGCCGAAGGGATCAGGATGCGACGGCGCCGGAACTCATCGATCAGGGTGGTCGCCAGAATGATCGGGTCCCGTGCGATTTGGGCCTTGGAGGTCAGCCAAGCTGCAAGGTCGCGAAAAAGGGTCCGATCAAAAGCACGGTGACCGGTCCGTGCCATGATCGCGGCAACCTGCTCGCGCCGGTTTTGGTCACGCCGACTGTAGGCGATGAAATGGTCAGGCTCGGCGCCCACCTGCCTGGCGACGAACGCCAGCAGCGCGATGGGCGGGCGCTCGTCCGGCCCGGGAATCCGCCCAGGATGATGGAGATAGCAGAGCAGAATGGCGCAGCCCAGGCGGGTGTGTGCCGTGCGCCGGAGGGTGACGATGTCGAGATCGTCCCTGCTGAGCGTATAGTGGCGCACCATCGCGCGTTCGTCGTCCGGCACCGCCAGGAGCCTTGCCCACTGGTCTTCGCTCAACAGCCGCCGACGCGCCATATTTCCAATCTCCCATTACCTCGTTTTCGGGAGAGAATAATGATGCGGGTCTGCGGCTGTCACGGAGTGAGCTGGCCGAAACGCTACTTCCGGTCTTTGGGTCCGGGTAGCCGCAGAACAGGAAACTAACATAGGGCCGGTCAAGAATCGGAGGCAGTACCCTTGGGAGTTTGAAGGGCAAACGCCCGGTACAGTGTCGATGCGTGGACGTTGAGAATCCGGGCCGCCTCACGGGGAGATCGCCCTTCATCGACCAGGCGCCGAGCGAGAGCGATCTGGTCGGTGGTCAACTTCGGTGGCCGGCCGAACCGCACGCCGCGTGCTTTGGCCGCCACGCGGCCCATGCCGGTCCGCTCGGCGATCAGGGAGCGCTCGAACTCGGCGATGCCGGCGAACACGGTCAGAACCATCCGGCCGGCCGGTGAGGTGGTATCGGCCCATGGCTCCGCGAGCGACCGGAGACCAGCACCGGCTCCCTGGAGTTGCTCCGCAATATCGAGAAGATCGCGGGTCGACCGGGCAAGCCTGTCGAGGCGCGTGACCGTCACAATGTCATCGGCCCGGAGCTGGTCGATCAGCCGGGCAAGCTGTGGCCGGTCGCGCTTTGCCCCAGAGACCTTCTCCTCATAGATCCGCCGACAACCGGCCGCCTGTAGGGACGCCCGCTGCTGCGAAAGATCCTGGTCGTCCGTGGAGACGCGCGCATAGCCGATGAGCATGGGGCATCCGTCGCAAAAGTCATCGCGAAATCCTCTCTTTTCGCGACAGACTTTTGCAACGTCAAAATCCCTCAGGACCCAGTCCGGTGGCATAGTGTCGCGAAACTCAGGAGTTATGCAAAGCAAGAAGCAATCGTAGCAACGCTACATGGCTCATGTCGTCAGGCCGTTCTCAGATCCCAGGTAGTTTGATCCTTCAGCTTTGCGTATTGTGAGATAGATAGCTCCGCTGAAGCAAATTGATACGCCCAACAATGTTGGTAGATAGAAGCGGTCTGCTTGCTAGAAAAGCGCTAATGGCTGCATTTAAGGTTGCATCGCCGTCCCGTAGATTTGTTCATGCATCAGGCAATTATATTGCGCCACAAGCAACATTGTGGATTGTACGTAGCTCCAACGTATGGGGTTCCTCTCTCTACCCATTTGGTATACCCATCAGGAATATCCGCGTACTGGATTCCTGGCATCTTCTGCGCTTTGAACCAGTCGTGCCGCGAGTGGATGCGGATGTTCGTGCCCTTTGAAGTCAACAAAACGGGAGACACCTCTCTCCCGAACAATGGGGGGATGCGGTGAGACGCCTTCTCGCTTTAAGCCGAGATATAGACTGGTTTAACGAACGCTTGGGCTACATTGCCAACTGGTTCGTCTTTGCCGCTTGCATGATCAGCGCCGGCAATGCCGTGATGCGATACACATTCAATTATAGCTCCAATGCTTGGCTTGAGATCCAATGGTACCTGTTCGGTGCCATGTTCATGCTGGGTGCCTCTTATACCTTGAAAGTAAACGGGCATGTCCGGGTCGATCTCGTCTATGGCCATGTCGGGCCAAGAGCCAAGCTCTGGATCGACGTGTTCGGCACCATTCTTTTCCTGTTGCCAATGACGATCATCATCGGCTGGCTGTCCTGGTCGATGTTCTTTTCATCTTTGACCTCGATGGAATATTCTAGTAATGCTGGTGGCTTGATCCGTTGGCCGATCAAGTTCTGCCTTCCCTTCGGCTTTCTGATGCTGACCGCCCAGGGATTGTCCGAGCTGATCAAACGGATCGCGGCCTTGCGCGGCGACGCGGACCTCGTCCAATCCTATGAGAGGCCCGTGCAATGATCCCCATGGACATGATGGCCCCCCTGATGTTCGGCGGGCTGGTGGTTTTCCTGCTGTTCGGTTATCCCGTCGCCTTCTCTCTCGGTGCGGTTGGCCTGTTTTTCGGCTTCATCGGCATCGAGCAGGGATTCTTCCAGACTTCGCTGCTACAGGCCCTTCCCGAACGGGTCTACGGCATCATGGGCAACGATCTGCTGCTGGCCATTCCGTTCTTCACCTTCATGGGAGCGATCCTGGAGCGCTGCGGATTGGCCGAGGATCTGCTCGACAGCATGGGGCAGCTGTTCGGACCGATCCGCGGCGGTCTTGCCTACGCCGTGATCCTGGTCGGCGCCGTTCTCGGCGCGATCACCGGGACCGTCGCCGCGTCGGTGATCGCCATGGGCATGATCTCGCTGCCGATCATGATCCGGTACGGCTACAATATGCGGCTGGCCACCGGCGTCATTGCGGCGTCGGGAACGATCACGCAGCTCATCCCGCCGTCACTGGTGCTGGTGGTGCTGGGCGACCAGCTCGGCAAGTCGGTCGGCGACATGTATGCCGGCGCGATCGGCCCGTCGATCGTCCAGGTCCTGCTGTTCTGCGCCTACATCGCCGTGCTCAGCATCGTGCGGCCGAACGACATGCCGGCACTGCCGCCGGAGTTCCGCACCCTGCGCGGCTGGCCGCTGATCTGGAAATGCCTGTGGGGGATGGTTCCCTCGCTCGTGCTGATCTTCCTTGTGCTCGGCACCATCCTGATGGGGTTGGCCACGCCGACGGAAGGCGGCGCGATGGGAGCGGTCGGCGCCATGGTCCTGGCGGCGATGCACCGGCGCCTGAGCTGGCAGCTGCTGTGGCAGGGGATGTCCACCACCATGGTGATCTCGACCATGGTCGTGTTCATCCTGGTGGGATCGACGGTGTTCGGTCTGGTGTTTCGCGGCGTAAACGGCGACCTGTGGATCGAGCATCTGTTGACCGGGCTGCCCGGCGGCGCCGTCGGCTTCCTGATCTTCGTCAACATCTTCGTGTTCGTCCTGGCGTTCTTCCTCGATTTCTTCGAGATCGCCTTCATCATCATTCCGCTTCTGGCGCCAGTGGCCCAGAAGCTGGGCATCGATCTGGTGTGGTTCGGCGTGTTGCTCGGGGTGAACATGCAGACCTCCTTCATGCACCCGCCCTTCGGCTTCGCCCTGTTCTATCTGCGCGGCATTGCTCCGCCGGAGGTGAAGAGCCGCGACATCTATTGGGGCGCCATACCCTGGGTCGGCTTGCAGCTCATCATGGTGGGAATCGTGATCGCCTTCCCCTCGCTGGTGACGAGCTTCCTGGACGCCGAACCGGACATCGATCTCAACACGATCAAGATCGAGATCCCGCTGAGTGAAGACAATGCGCCTCCGCCCTTCCCGGACCAGGAAAGCAGTCCGAACGACGATCTGATGAAACAACTCCAGAAATGAATAGCTACGGCTGCCGGTATGGCAGCCGTGCTTTTTCTACTCGGGAGAACTCCATGCCTCACGGCGGAATGAATCGAGCTGGAGACGATGAAGGGACCGAACCCAGCGCCCACCTACCGTCACTTGAGTCTCTCCACACCCTCTTCCTAACGATCATCGAGCAAGGTGGCTTGGTTCGTCAGGACGCACCTTGCTGGTTGGTTCTTGATGCTGCCCGCTTGGCTCTTATCGAACCTGTTGGATTAACCGGCCGTTGGCAACTGTCCAATACAGGGGCAGAGATACACAAAAATACAATTAAGAAGGATCTTCGCGTTTTTTGACGTCAAATGCTGAATACATTGCTTATTGAGTCATATTAAACGTGGATCAGGGAGATGTGACATGGAGAAACCGGAGCTAAAGCTATTGCCTGAACATGTTCGCGCGGCAAGAGCTCTTCTGGATTTCAGCCAGAGGGAGATGGCCGAGCGCGGAAACATGGCAAAAAGAACAATCATAGATTTTGAGCGCGGATTGGCGAATACGCGCCCATCAACTAAGAAAAAAATATACGACTTCCTCGTTGAGGCTGGAATAGAGTGCATCAGCGATGGTCAATATCAGGGAACGGGAGGGATTGGCGTACGTATCATTCCCAAAGAAAAGCGATAACCTCCAGAATTACGCATCCTAAAGCATCTTTCCTATGTTGCAGGAACTCAGGCGAGCGACTGGCGTTCGGGTCCAGGCTTTGAGAGAGGGATGGCCGCAGTTCACGGGGTGGGCCAAGAGCCAATCTCTGGATACCTACAGCGCTTTGCCGTGCACGGAGTGGTTGGGTATTGAGGTGATGTGGTGGACGGCCCCTCTGAAGTGGTTTCTTCGACAGCATCAGCTTGCCATCGAACCAGGAGAGTGGAAGGGCCGTCCACCACATCACCTCAGGCGCAGGCGGGCCCCCACGCTGAGCGGTGCTGCCGAGCCACGCTAATGCGAGGCGCAGGGCTGACGCTAACGGCGACCACCGGTTAGTCTCGGACCATCCTGCTGCGCCTGCACCGCTGGCTGCCGGATCGGCTGCTGGTCGCCGTCATGGATGACGAATTCGCCGCGCTCACCCTGCTTGACGCGGTCAGCCTGCATATGATCGCTCTCATCCAGCTCCCCCTGGACACCCTCAAAGTGGAATGGTGGAGCACACGTTCCCACAGTGTTCCCACATCCCGGACAATCTGATCACTTTCGTGTAGTGACCCCTATTTTGGCGAGATCGGTTTCCGCTGGGCACAGCGCACGGTGGCAGATCAGGCCCAACGCCGGACCCGCAAAGGGCGGACGGTGATCCAAACCCTCTGGTCCCGTGTTCCCGCAGCGCTCCAGCTTCCGGCCGTCTTCCGTTATGCTGTTGGACGCCAACTCCGGCGAACCAAGGACGGCGGGATCAGCATCCGCTCTGCCGTAGCTGTCTTTGGTTGATAATGGCGGCGTTGTTTGCCTAACAACCATCGCGCTCTCCTCTCTCTCGACAAAAGGGGCTGTCGGTGGCGGAACTTCCTAAGACTCTAAACTGTTTGACAGACATACTATAATATGTAAGCTAAGAATTTCTCGAGCGTTCGCAAGAGCATCGTGGGAGATATCGCCATGCACAGACTCGTTCTGCGCAGTGAGTTAAAATATGTCCTGCCATACGATGAAATAATAAATATTTGTTTCTCCTCGGCACGCTCAAACAAAGATAATAATGTCACGGGCTTTATGGTAGAGTGTGGCGGTGTTTTCATATTTTCAATAGAAGGAAAACCGGTTGGCTTAAGAAGAATAATCAGAAATATTAAAAATGAAGAGAGACACCAAAACATAAAAATTATATTCCATAACAAGTCTGCCTCGGCCAGATTGTTTGGATCTTGGTCGATGAACATGATGTTTCTTGATGACGCGCTTCTTTGGCAAAAAGCAATTGGCTCTTGCAAAGCTTACGATGGCTTTTATGCGAAATCCTATGATGCCGCTTTTGCTATTGGGGTCTTGATATTGTCGTACCGGTATGCGTGCGAGGCGTCACAGCTGAGTCCAGTGCCTTGCGAAGATCAATGCGGTCAGCTTCCCCATAGGGGTCAAATTCTGGGCGCCTAACCTGAATCTGCCGCGGCCGGAGTCCGGGCGGCGAGGAGGGAAGGCCGTACCGCCGGCGGTGTTGACCCGTGGGCCGGGGCCCGGGTCCCCGTTTGCCATAGCCGCGGGGTCGGTGTCCCCGGCGGGTCCCGTCCGCGAGTGCCCCACCCCCCTCGCTTTCGGTTGTGGAGGGGCGTTTTCCATATAATCTGTTCGGCGCCCCGGTTGGGCCATACAGAGCAAGGGCTTAGCGGACCCGGCGATTCATTGCCCATCCGGGGCACGGTGGGCCGGTCCCACACAAGGGATCTTCTCCCCTTGGCTCATCATGTAGGGGCCGGGTGCAGCAAACGACGGTCGCAACTGGACGAGTCGCAGGCCCCGAACAGGATCCGGCCAAGCCCCATCCCTTGCGTCCGCCTCGCCGCATGGCCATGCTCTGCACCCTCAAGTGGTCCCCACCCGATCACGACATCCAGCGGCCTGGAGCGGCCGGTCGCTGTCGCGAAAACGGCGGTGGCCGCCTCGCCGGCATGCCGGCGGCGCTCAGCTGGCCAGCACCAGCCCGGCCGGCTCCTCGATCTCCACCACGTCGACGTGAGGCCCTGCGCTTGGTGGCCACCGTCCGGCGCCGACGGCGCGGCGCCGCCCTGGGCGATCATATTTTTCGCGCATCCAGCGATGCGCGCGGTAGAATTCTCCCATGAAGGGGTGTCGCGAAAGGGAGAAGATGATGACTTCCAGCAAATGGGCGGCTGACCCGATCAGCCTGTTCGACACGCGCGGCGTCGACCTTTACCCCTTCGCCCTTCATGGTCTGGCCGACACCCTGGCCCATACGGTGACGGTCGGTCCTATCGTTGCAGGCATGACGCTGGCGCCGCTCCAGGCGCCCGATGACGCTGACCGCGACCAGTCGCGATAAGGAGGAGAGGTCATGGCTGTGAAGCGGATCGTGGCAAACATACCGGCGGAGCGGATCGACTTGGCGCGGTCGTTCTACGAGGTTGTGCTCGGTCTTGAGCTGGTCATGGATCATAGCTGGATCCTGACATTTGCCGCTCATGGACGTTGGCGCGAAAATTGGTCGGAGGTTGGCTGCGGCAGGATAGCGGGGTAGGAAAGCGGCCCCGCTGAAGCCGAGACCTCGATGCCATACAAAGCCAACGAGAGCCGCCGTCACACGATCCCGCGCGCCCACTATCGCGTGGAGAACTGGGCGGCCTACGATGCGGCGCTGCGCCGGCGCGGTGACCTGACGATATGGGTGATGCCGGAGGCGATCGCCACCTGGACGCCGGCTTCGGGCCGACGCGGCCGGCCAACGCGCTACTTGGACGTGGCGATCGAAGCCGGGCTGATGCTGCGTCTGGCGTTCGGTCGGCCATGGCGGCAGACCGAAGGTTTGCTGAGCTCGCTCATGCGCCTGCTCGGCCTGGACCTGCCGGTTCCGGATCACACGACGTTCTCCCGGCGCAGCGCCGATCTGGAGGTCGCATCAGCGCTTTCCAGGACGGACGGACCAGTCAACGTGGTGATCGACTCCACGGGGCTGAAGGTGTTCGGGAAAGGCGAGTGGCAATTGGAGAAGCATGGAGGCCAAGCGCGCCGAAGCTGGAAAAGCTCCACTTGGCGGTCGATCCCGATACCGGCGAGATCCTCGCCTCGGATCTGACGACCACGCAGGACGGCGATGCCTCGCTGGTCGGCCCGCTACTCGACCAGATCAAGCGCCTGATCGGCACGGTGCTGGCGGACGGCGCCTATGACGGTGAGCTGGTCTACTGCGCTGTCGCCGCCCACACACCCGCCGCCGAGGTGATCATTCCGCCACGCTCCACCGCGGTACCGAGCGAGACCGCTGCCGACGCCCTCAGCCAACGCGACCACCACATCCGTAGGATTGCCGAGCGTGGTCGGCAGGGCTGGCAGCGGGACGTCCGCTACGGCCGCCGCTCCTTGGGCGAGGTCGCGATGATGCGCTACAAGCAGCTGATCGGGCGCACCCTGCGTGCCCGGAATCTCCCTGCCCAGCAGGTCGAGGCCGCCTATGGCTGCAAAGTCATGAACATCATGACCAGCTTGGGAATGCCCGCCTCCCGCAAGGGTGCCTGATCCCCACCAGCCGCGGGTGGAATCCGCTCTCACGCCGAATTGTGCACCAAAGTGGAAGGTCAAGGTACTGCTGTCGGACGAGCATTTCTCGGTGGACGGCACGCTGATCGAAGCCTGGGCGTCGGTGAAGAGCTTCCGGCCCAAGGACGGCACTGGCGAGCCGCCGAGGCCGGGACGCAACGGCGAGCGCGACTTCCATGGCGAGAAGCGTTCCAACGAGACCCATGCCTCGACCAGCGATCCCGAGGCGCGGCTGTACCGCAAGGGCAACGGGCAGCCGGCGAAGCTGGCCTTCATGGGCCACGCCATGATGGAGAACCGGAACGCCCTGGTGGTGGATGTCCGGCTGACGGCAGCCACCGGCTTGGCCGAACGCGAGGCAGCGGTTTCCATGGTCGAGGCCATTCCCGGCCGTCACCGCATCACGGTGGGCGCCGACAAGGCTTACGACACCAAGGATTTCGTGGCGCACATGCGCGAGCTGGGCGCCGCTGCACATGTCGCGCAGAACACGAGCAACCGCCGCTCGGCGATCGACGGCCGGACCACCCGCCACCCTGTCTATGCCGTGTCCTTGCGCATCCGCAAACGGATTGAGGAGCTGTTCGGCTGGATCAAGGGAGCTGGCTTGCGCAAAACGCGTCATCGCGGCACGGCTCGCGTCGGTTGGATGTTCACCCTGACCGCTGCCGCCTACAACCTGATCCGCCTGCCAAAACTGCTGGCGGAGGCATAATCACGCCCGGACTCCGCCTCAACGGCGGCTCCGGGCGTCTCGGACCCGCGAAAAGGCGCTCCATTCTGACAAAAACGCACGCCGAAAACGCCATTTCCAAGCATCAGCGGACACAAAAAGTCAAAATATGTTCGTTTTTCCGCGTCCTGCTAATTGTTGATCTGTCGAGCGAGCCACATCATCTGCCTGCCGGCGGCCGGATTGATCCTGGGCCGCTCATTTTCAGCCTCTTCGACGGCGAGCCGGCATATGGCGGCGACGAGATTTCCTTTGAGTGGCGCGTCGAACTTCGTGTCGTGTTCCGCCAACCACCGCTCGACGAATTCCACCGCCTCGCCAACCAAACGGTCATCGATGTGGGGCAGCGGCATCCGCGGCCCATCTCCCGAAATCGTCATACTGCCCTGCCCTGTCAGCAACCAATTGATATCGAAGCCGAGTTCGGCGAGGGCCGCAAGCGTTTCTCCTTTCGGAGCCTTTCCATAGAGTTCATATGTCTGCCACGTATTCTCGCCTAGATTGAATCGTTTCGACATGGATCTTTGAGTTTCTTTCATATGATCCCTGATAATCTTCAGCCTTTCCGAGAGTCTATTCATAATCAAATCTCCGATTTTAAATCACTTCTTGACAGCAAAATCGATGCTTTCGCAAGTATTTATTTTAGACATTTATTAATGTGTATTCTGCTGAAAAGACGCCCGATTTTGCATCGGTAAGCACATTATTCAATGCACTGCCGCTCTTTGACAGTTGCCGACCAGAAGGTCACTTTCTGGAATATCCATAAGGAATATCAATAGATTAATGATGAATTCTTAGGCTTGCAAAGCCGTTCACCTATGCAAGGCAGAAAAATATAACCAATGCAATGATGTTGTTAAAGAATTTCAAAGAACTTCAGTTCCTCAAAATATGCATAAATTCAACGATTATCCTTTATTTTCGATGAAAACTTCATTTTATGATATTATTATTCTCTTGTAGTGGAATGATTTCTACCGTGACTTCTTATGTATGTCATAGGTAACGACTATAAAAAATTCCTATTTTGCTTTAATTTGTCCAAATTCGTAGGGACAAAACACGTAAAATCGTGTATCAATGCATTGTGTCTTCCGAAAGCCTCGATGACCCACCGGCCGCCACACTGCCGCCCGTGTCACGCCACCCATGTGTAGGGGATCCAAAATGAACATGTTGGACAGAGCATCAATTCGAATGAAGATCCTACTTTTGCAGAGCCTTGCCCTCGTACTACTTGTCATGCTCTGTGGGTTCTCTTTCTTTGAACTTTTAAAGCTGAACGCAGGGGCGAAAGACGTCCGTGAGAACGCGCTGCCATCCATTCAAGCACTTTCGGATATACATGAATCTATCCTGACGTATCGGGTTCAGGAGGCATATCACATCATCAGCGATACGGAGGAGAACCAGAAAAAGGCAGAGCTACGGCTATCTGACGCACTGAAGGATTTTGACGGAGCGAATGAGCGCTACCGCAAACTGGTCGAAGACGACGACCGCGAGAAAGCGCTATACGGCGAATTTCTTGCCATTTGGCGGAACTTCCAGACGATCAGCGCCGAAAAACTGCTTCCGCTGTCCCGCCGGAACCAGAACGACGCAGCGCTGGGTATCCTGCAGACTGAATCCCGCGAGGCCCTGCTCAAGACGGAAAGCGCGATCAAAACCCTGATCACCTATAATGCCGACCAAGCCAAGATAGCGGCGCGCGAGGGGGAAGCCGTCTATGACGAGGCGCTCGTCGGCACCGTGACCGCCATCGTGCTGGCGCTGGCGCTCTGCATCCTCGGCGGCTGGCTGGCGGTGAAAACCATCTCCAGTCCGATTTCGCGGCTGACCGGAACGATGCTCCTCCTGTCACAGCGCAATTATGCCGCCGCGGTCGATGGTGGCTCGCGCGGCGACGAGATTGGCGCGATGGCCCGTGCCGTCCAGGTCTTCAAGGACGGGCTGATCGAATCAGACCGGCTCGCCGCCGCCCAGGCAGAGGAACAGGCCGCCAAGGAAAAGCGCACCGAGACGGTCGACCGGCTGGTCGCCCGGTTCGAGCAGGACGCCGCCCAGGCCCTGCGCATGGTGGCCGCCGCCGCCACCGAACTGGACAGCACAGCCCAGGCGATGGAGGCGACGGCCCAGCGCACCAGCTCCCAGGCGGCGACCGCCGCCGCCGCCGCCGAACAGACCAGCGCCAACGTGCAGACGGTGGCGAGCGCAACGGAGGAAATGGCGGTCTCGGTCCGCGAGATCGCCGGCATGGTCACGCGTTCGACGGAAGTGGCCGGGCGGGCGGTCACCCAGGCCGAACGCACCAACGAGACGGTGCGCGGGCTGGCCGACACCGCCCAGCGCATCGGCGCGGTGGTGCAACTCATCACCAACATCGCCGGCCAGACCAATCTGCTGGCGTTGAACGCCACCATCGAGGCCGCCCGCGCCGGCGAGGCCGGCAAGGGCTTCGCCGTCGTCGCCAGCGAGGTGAAGAGCCTGGCCAACCAGACGGCGAAGGCGACGGAGGACATCGCCGCCCAGATCGCGGCGATCCAGGACGCGACCGGGGAGGCTGTCGGCGCCATCGCCGGTATCGGCGAAACCATCGGATCGATCAACGAGATCTCGGCCTCGATCGCCGCCGCGGTCGAGGAGCAGGGGGCGGCCACCGGCGAGATCGCCCGCAATGTCCAGCAGGCCGCGACCGGAACGCAGCAGGTGTCCGGCATCGTCGGCACCGTAACCCTGGCGACCGGCGAGACCGGCGCCGCGGCACGGCAGGTGCTGGGGTCGGCCGGCAGCCTGTCGCAGCAGGCCGAAACCCTGCGGGTGAACGTCGACCGTTTCCTGTCGTCGATCAAGGCGGCCTGACGGCTCTGGGCCTCGGACAAAGGCCCCGCGGGCAAAGGCGCTGGGCGCCCCCCCAGCCGTCTGTCCAATCCGAAGGCGGTGGCCCATTCAACCGGGATGACGGACATGGACGCTGAAGAAACCCGTTTCCCGAAGATCGGCCCGGCTTGTCGCGGTGCCTCCGGCAGGATCATCCGAACCTTCGACTGGTCCCGTACGCCTCTCGGGCCGGAGAAGGACTGGGCGGCGCCCCTGCGCGTCGTCGTGGATCTGGTGTCGGACTCCCCTCTGGCGAAGGCCGTCCTGTGGGGATCCGACCTCGTCCTGATTTACAACGATGCCTAGCTGTAGCGGCCCGAGATCATCGACGGTCGGACCCGAGATTCCGAGCGATTCCGGGACCGGATTGGCTGAGACGGGAAGCGGGCTCCGGCCCACATTCGGTGAGATGTGGCCCACAGTGTTTGAGACGGACCCGAGATCATGAGCGACGGCCCACACTCTGTGAGACAAGACCCTATCAGAGCGGGAGTCCGGCCGCCTGCATCTGCTGGGTCAGTTCCTGCGCTCTGGCGCCCCCCAGCTCACCGCACAGGAACTGTCGGATCTCCGCCGGCTTGACGCTGAACTGGTCGGCCAGGGAGCGCACACTGTAGCCGTGACGGGTCAGACGCGGCTCAAGGTCGTCGAGCTGACGCGACAGAATGCTTTCCACCACCTGGACCGTGACCGGACGACCACCGATCCGGAGTGCTTCCTCGAACGCGAGGGTCAGGTGCTGCTCGATCTGGAGCGGAGTCTTCAGGCGGCTGGCCAACAACTCCACAGCCGCCGTCTCGATCAGCTCGCCGATGTCGATGCCCTCACCGGCACAGCGTTCGAGGAGCCAACGGATGTAGGCGAGCTGGTTGCCCGCCATGCCGTCGAACTCGAACACCACCGAGCGGTAGCCGATCTCCTCCATGGTCGGCCGCCGGAGGTCGTTCCGGAGCTTGGGATGGCCCGCCAGCACGACGGAGAGCATGCCGCTGCCATCGGCCACCACCTCCATCAACCGCTTCAGGCCGATCAGCGTCTTGCCGTGCAGGTCGTGTGCTTCGTCCACGAACAAGGCCACCGGCTTGCGGCCGCGACGCACAAGCTGTTGCAACTCGCGCTCCCGCTTCTCGCCCAGGGTCGGGATCTTTGGATCCTTGTCCGGGGAAAGGTCGTGGAACAGCGCGGTGATGAGGGTCGGGATGGTGGTGCGGTCCTTGTCCACCGATAGGCTCTTCGACACGGTGACGCGCCCCTCGCGGGTCAGCTCGTCCTGAATGCGGCGGAGCAGTACGGTCTTGCCGCTGCCGACGACGCCAGCGACCGCTACCAGTCGGCCGACCAGGATGGATGCCTTCACATCCTTGATGAGTTGGCGGTGATGATCGGTTTCGTAATAGCCGGCCATCAGCAGGTCCCGCTCCAGCCTGAAATGCTCCATGACCTCCGTCAGCATGCCCCGCCCCCTCCCGTCCGCTGCCTGAAGTACGCCCGCACCCTCGTCAGCACCTCGTCCTTGGCTAGGGTCTCCCGCACCAGCGTGTCGATCCAGGCCCGGTCCTCGACCGGCAGCTTCGCCAACGCCAAGCCGACCTCACCGGCGATCGCCCGCTTGGCCGCGATGATGTCGAAAAAGGCCAGGGTGCGGTAGGGGTCCGGGTCGGCGAACGCCACCTTGGCGGCCGGTGCCGTAACGGGCGGTGGCAGGGGCAAGGTGCCGCCATCCAGGGCCGCGCGCGGCAGGCCGATGCGCTCCGCCAGTTCGGCCACCCGGTCGGCCCGTTCCTCGGATCTGGTCTTCTGGTGCTTGCGGTATTTGTGCAGCGGGATGGGGCCGCCGACCGGGCCGTAGGGTCCATACCGCCGGTCGCCGTGCTCGACGTAGAGTTCCTGGTCGAATAGTCCCCACCAGAGCACCACGTCCTCGCCGGCCAGGTCCGGATCGACCTCATAGGCCACGCCCTCCACGGTGATGCGGGTGTCGATGCCGACCTTGCGCCGTTCCGGTTCCCGCGCGAAGGCGCAGAACCGATCCCAAGCACACATCTCGCGATAGCCCTTCTCCGGCAGGTGCCGCACCCAGTCCTCGATGCGGCTGTGCGGCCCGGACCGGTGATCCTGGGCGTTGTAGCGGACGAGAAAGCGGCGCAGCCACAGGTTCGCCTCCGCCTCGTCCTGCGGTTCGTGGAAATGGTAGAGCGTCTCATGGACTTCCTTGACGGTACGGAACGGTCGCTCGACCTTGCCCTTCGAGCGGGCGGTGGTACGCCGGCCGTCGCTTCCCGCCGGCAGGTGGGTCATCACCTTGACGCCCAGGCAGGCCATGACGTTCTGGAACACGCGCGAGCGGGTGACTGGGCCGTTGTCCATGTAGATCGCCTCGGGGATGCCCTGGAACGGCATGTCCTCCTCGGGCTTGGCCGCCATGGCGTTGTAGAGGAAGCGCAGGGCCGACTCCGCGTCCTCGCCGTATACGCACCGGTACTCCTGGTACACGACGCCGCTGCGGTCATCAGCAATGCTGAACAGCATCAGGGTCGGTGCTCCACGGCCGGGCTCGATCCAGAGCGGCTGCTTGACGTGCTTCAGGTCCGATGGACTCATGTCGAACTGCCACAGTTCGTTCGACCGGCGCGCCTGGAAGCGGACCGCCGCCGGCGCGCGGGTCACCCTGGCATAATCCAGTCCCCAGGCGCGCAGATACCGGTTCACCGTGGTCTTATGCAGCGTGCCCGGCGCCGGCTGCACCAGCCCCTCCGGGGCCTCGACCCCATGCTCCTCCATCAACCGGATTGCCTGCACCGTTGAAAGATGGCGGCCCTTCCTGTTGGTTGTCCGCAGCTTCAGGGCGGCGACGATCTCGCAGTAACGCTCCATCTCCGCGGCAGGAATCTTCCGCGGTTTGCCCCGGTCGGCCCGGCGAAGAGCCTTGGGCCGAAGGGATTGCTGAAGGGCGCGGTAGAGGGTAGCGCGGGACATGCCGTAGAGTTCCCTGACCGACCGCAGGATCTCGGCACGGTCTGGATGACGGGATGGCAGCGTGTCCAGCCGGCGGCGCAGATGCACCAGCGCTTCGGCCGGAATCCGCCGCCCGTCACTCACCGGCCATCTCCTCAATGTAGGCGTAGAGTGTCGGCTTGGAGATGCCCATGAGCCGGCAGATCTCCATCACCGTATGCTTGCGTTCCTGGTAGAGCTGGACGGCGAGCCGGCGTTTGTCGGGGTCCAGCACCTTGCGGCGCCCGCCCAACCGGCCGCGGGCCCGGGCCGCGCTAAGCCCGGCCTGGGTGCGTTTCCGCACGAGGTTGCGCTCGAATTCGGCGAGGGCTCCGAACATATGGAATACCAGCCGTCCGCCACTCGACCCGGTGTCGATGGCATCGTGCAAGCTACGCAGCCCGACGCCGGCGGCATCGAGCCGTTCGGCCAGCTCGATGAGGTCCTTCAGGGACCGCCCCAACCGGTCGAGCCGCCAGACGACCAGCGTGTCGCCCCGGCGTACCACGTCAAGCGCGGCGGCAAGACCAGGGCGGTCCGTCCTGGCACCGCTGCGGCGATCCTCGAAGATCCTCTCGCACCCGGCCCCGCCAAGTGCATCCCGCTGAAGGTGCAGGTTCTGGTCGTCGGTCGATACCCGTGCGTAGCCGATCAACATGGGCTAAGCCCCCCGGTTGGGCAGGAAACCCGTGGTCCGCACTCAATACCAGACGATGAATGACTGACCGGATTCCTTCACCACATCGGTGGCGGCGCGACGAGGTGTTCACGATGACGCAGGCGGGGTAAAGCAAACGGCCGTTTGTCTGCCCTCACCTGCAGCAGGGAAGCGGAGTTGTCCAGGTTACAGTCGGGAAATCGCCTCCATGACAGCGAATACTCGTGTGTTCATTTTGAATATCTCAATGAGGTAGACCTTTAGCGAGCAGACCTTCTGGATAGAACATATACCGCTTCTGTCAACATCCTTTCTAGATACATTTTCCAGAAAGATTTATCTGGACAAGGAAGTGAATCTCATAAAAATACAACTGAGAATACGAAGAGGTTTGACAAGGAAGGATCAGCAATGATCATACTCGGCTTGACGAAACATTATGAGATAAAAGCAAAAATTAACACTTTTGAGAGATTCCAAGCGGTAATTGAACTCGACCTTAATGGCAACATTATAACAGCCAATGAGAAATTCTTAAGAGCGTTCGGCTACACGCTCCCGGAGCTCCAGGGCAAGCACCACAGCATATTTGTCGATGAAACAGAAAAGGTTAGCGGCGAAGACCGACGCTTCTGGGAGGCCCTGAACCGCGGCGAAGACCAGACGGCAGAGTACCTGAGATTTGGCAAAGGCGGCCGGAAGGTTTGGATTCAGGCAATCTACAATCTAATCCTCGGGCGGGCCGGACACCTTCTCAAAATTGTCGGATTCGCCACCGACATCACCCAGCAGAAACTGAAGACGGCGGATCACCAAGGCCACATGGATGCCGTTCATAAGTCTCAGGCGGTCATTCAGTTCAAAATGGACGGCACCATCGTTGAGGCAAACGAAAATTTCTTGCGTGTCTTCGGCTATGATCTCCCCGAAATCCAGGGCCGGCATCATCGCATGTTCGTGGAGCCGGCATTCCGGGACACCGCGGATTACTGCCGCTTCTGGGAGGCGCTGAAACGGGGCGAGTTCCAGGCCGCCGAGTACAAGCGTCTGGGCAAAGGCGGCCGGGAGGTCTGGATCCAGGCGACTTACAATCCGGTTCTCGATCCCGTCGGAAAGCCGTTGAAGATCGTCAAGCTTGCTACGGACATTACCCCGCAGGTCCAGGAGCGCTTGCGCCGTGCTGCTCTTCAAAAAGAGGTCGACATCAGCCTCGGCGAGGTCATCGGTGCCGTCTTGACGGCGAACGAACAGGCCACCGGCGTCGCTGGTGCGTCGGCCCTGATCTCATCAAACGTCCAGGCAGCAGCAATCGGTGCGGAGGAATTGGCCGCATCCATCGGCGAGATCGGGCGCCGCATGTCCGACGCCGCGCTGGTCACCGAACAGGCGGTGGAACAGGCCAACCATACCAACGCCATCATGACGAGTCTCGCCGAGACGGCCAATCGGATCGGCAGCGTAGTAAGCCTGATCCAGCAGATCGCCAGCCAGACCAATCTCCTGGCGCTCAACGCCACGATCGAAGCGGCGCGGGCCGGTGAGGCCGGCAAGGGCTTCTCGGTGGTCGCGTCCGAGGTCAAGAACCTCGCAACCCAGACGGCCAAGGCTACGGATGACATATCCGAGCAGATCTCCGGCGTTCAGGCGGCGACTGCCGAAGTGGTCGAAGCCATCAACGGCATTTCCGGCATTATCGCACAAATCAACGACATTTCGATCGCCATCGCCTCGGCCGTGGAGGAGCAGGACGCAATGACTCGCGAAATGGCGGCCAACATGAATGGTGCCGCGCAGGGCGTCGGCAACGTCAGCGCCGGCATGAGCACGATCACTTCAGCCATACGCGTCGTGAACGATGCCACCGTCAAGGTGAGAAGAATGTCTCAATCCTTGGTGCAGTAGCACGGACCGCCCGTATTCCGGCGACCTTGAGAGCATTCACTCCGGTAAAGATTCAAGGAAAAGCGCGGATGTTCATAGTAGCACGGAACAACGTCAAAATTTCGGGCCAGGGGACGCGGACGATCATGTTCGCTCATGGTTTCGGCTGCAACCAACATATGTGGCGTTTCGTGACACCGGCTTTCGAAGACCACTACCGCATCGTAACCTTTGACCATGTCGGCGCCGGGAGATCGGATCTCTCAGCCTATGACTATGCCAAATATGCGTCACTCGATGGTTATGCCTCGGATGTGGTCGAGATCGCCCGCGAATTCGACGTGAAGAATGGCGTCTTCGTCGGCCATTCGGTCAGCGCGATGATCGGCGTGCTGGCTGTGGCTCGCGATCCCATCCTCTTCTCGAGGCTCATGCTGATCGGCCCCTCACCGTGCTATATTGACGATGGCGACTATGTCGGCGGTTTCTCGAAAGCGCAGATTAATGATCTGCTGGATTTTCTCGGCAGCAACCACATGGGCTGGTCGCGGACGATGGCACCGGGCATCATGGGCAACCCGGACAAACCCGCACTCGGCGAAGAACTGGCCAACAGTTTCTGCCGGACGGATCCCGAGATCGCCAAGCATTTCGCGCGGACAACCTTCCTCTCCGACAACCGCAAGGATCTCGGGGGCGTGGTCATTCCGTCCCTGATCCTGCAATGTTCCGAGGACATCATCGCGCCGGAAGCCGTTGGCCGCTATGTCCATACGCACTTGGCCAACAGCACGCTGGTGCTGATGTCCGCGACCGGGCACTGTCCCAATCTCAGCGCGCCACATGAGACGATCGACGCCATCGAATGCTTTCTGGCCTGTTCATGATGGGCGCGCAGGGAGAAGAAGAACTGTGGGACCTGTTCGAGAACGCTCCTTGCGGATACATCTCGGTTGACGCGTGCGGTCGTATCCTGCTGACCAACCGGACCCTCACCGATTGGCTGGGCATCGGAGCGGGCGAAGCTGCCGGCCGGCGGTTCATTGATTATCTGTCCGTTCCCAGCAAGATTTTCTTCCAGACCCATTTCGATCCGCTCATCCGCATGCAGGAGTCCTTCAACGAGGTCGCTCTGGACATGATCACCGCAAAGGGAACGGAGCTGCCGGTTCTGGTCAATGCCGTTGTGCGCCGGAATGGGAGTGGCGATCTCGCCTGCATCCGCATCACCATATTTAACGCCACCGAACGACGGTGCCACGAGAGGGAACTGCTTGTGGCGCATGCCGAGGCGCGGCAAGCAATCGGAGAATTGAAGGCATTGAACGCGACCCTTGAATCGCGGGTTGCTACAGCGGCCCAGGAGCGGACGGCGGCAGAGGCTGCACTCGGCTATGCAATGAAGATGGAGGCATTCGGCCACCTCGCCGGAGGCATCGTGCATGACTTCAAAAACATGCTGACTGTCGTCATCAGCGGCTTATCGGTCCTCCAACATCGAATCGTCAAGCAAGACCTTCGGGACGTTGATAAACTGGTTGCCGCTACCATGGACGGTGCGAACCGTGCCGCCAAGCTTACCCAGCGGCTTCTCGCCCTCTCCCGGCAGCAGCCGTCGCCCGAGTCCCTCGATGTCAATGGCCTCATCACATGCGTGCTCGAACTGGTCGGCTCAGTCCTGAACGGCCGCATCGACATCCAAGCCACATTGGCCGATCGGATCGGAACGGTTATGGTCGATGCGAGCCAGTTCGAGAGCGCGCTTCTTAATCTGATCGTCAACGCCCGCGATGCCATGCCCGATGGAGGGAAGATCAGTGTCATCACCTCCGAGATCGACATCCAGGAAGGCCTATACCCTGGTGTCAAGCAGGGTTGCTATGTGTCCGTCGCCGTCGCGGATACCGGGGTTGGAATGCCCCCCGATGTCGTTGCCCGAGCCTTCGATCCGTTCTTCACCACCAAAGACGTGGGAAAAGGCACCGGTCTTGGACTGAGCCAAGTCTTTGGCTTCGCGAAACAATCAGGCGGCCATGTTGAGATTGCTTCCAAGTCACAGCATGGCGCAACGATCACGATCCTGTTGCCGGTGTCCGCGAAGGGATCTATACGGGAAATCGACTGATGGTTGAAGTCGTCAACGTTGCATAATATATTTTATGCTTATCTTGAAGCATCACAAGAAAATAATGTTTTCAGTCTTAAAAAATATCTGTGCATTTTGACCGGACCGTAGTCTCACAGAGTGTGGGCCACATCTCACCGAATATGGGCCAGAGCCCGCTTCCCGTCTCAGCCAATCCGGTCCCGGAATCGCGCAGAATCTCGGGTCCGACCGCCGATGATCTCGGGCCGCTACACCTACCGCCGGATTGCCGCCGGACGACGTTGGTGCAGAACTCGGCGCGTTGATGGACTCCGCCCTGGAAAGTTGTCGTTCAGGCGACCTTGCGGGAGGCCGGCATGCCGAGGCTGGTCATCATGTTCATGACCTTGCAGCCGACCGCTTCCTCGATTTTCTGGGCAGGCAGAGTTCGGGCGCGGAGGCTGCGCCCGATCAAGGTCTTGTACCGCAACATCGCCACCTCGACCAACGCTCTCCTGCCGTATTGCACGGCTCGCTGCCAGCCCAGCCGACCACGCTCCGTGATCGTCCGGATGTGGCGGTCGCGCCGGGTGGGTGCTCTCTCGGCGGTGTCGCTCACCACCGCGGTCGCGCGCGGCGGGATGATCACCTCGGCGTCCGGCGCACGCTCGGCGACAGCACGGTAGACGGGCTCGCCGTCGTAGGCGCCGTCCGCCAGGACCGCGCCGATCGGGATCGGGATCTGGTCGAGCAACGGACCGACCAGCGAGGCGTCTCCCTCCTCGTTGCCCGTCAACGCCGAGGCAAGGATTTCGCCGGTGGCGGGATCAACGGCCAGGTGCAGCTTGCGCCAGCATCGGCGCGCAGTGCCGCCGTGCTTTTCCAGGTGCCACTCGCCCCGGCCGAACACCTTCAGCCCGGTGGAATCGATGACCACGGTGACCGGCCCGTCCGTCCTGGCCAGGGTGCTTGCCATCTCCAGATCGGCGCTGCGCCGGGAAAACGTCGTGTGATCCGAGACCGGCAGGTCCAGGCCGAGCAGGCGCATGAGCGCGCCCAGCAAACCCTCGGTCTGCCGCCATGGCCGACCGAACGCCAGCCGCAGCATCAGCCCGGTCTCGATGGCGAGGTCGGAGTAGCGCGCGGGCCAGCCACCCCGTCTCGTGGCGGGTGGCGTCCACGCGTCGATCGCCTCCGGCGTCACCCAGATCGTCAGGTCGCCCCGCTGGCGCAGTGCCGCATCGTAGGCCGCCCAGTTCTCCACACGGTACCGGGCCTTCGGGATCTTGTGGCGGCGCGGCTCATTGGTCTTGTGGGGCATCGAGGTCTCGGCTTCAGCGGGCCGCTTCTATATCCGCTCGCCCTCCAGACCACCAGCCCGCCCTTTTTGCACCAACGTCCAGACTCTAGGCTATTGGTTTTCCGTGCGATTCACGTTTTAAGCGATTCCTCTTGAACCGATCATGCTCTAGGCTGAGCACAGCGGCGGCGATGGCGATCTCGGTGGCCTGCACTCGGTCGGTATGGAACTGCAGGGTCGGTCCGAAGACCTGCTTCCAGCATCCGATCTGTCCCTCGACCTTTGCCCTCTGATTGTAGCCGCTGCTCCGCTGCCAAGCCATGCGCTCGGTCTCGGCGACCACCTGAATGCGGTGGTCGCGTTGCGTGGGCACGGTCGAGGCGGTGTCGCTGAGCACGGCGTCCACCCGAGGCGGCGCGGCCACAGCCGCTTCGGGATGGCGCTCGTGCATGGTGGCGTAGACGGCGCTCCGGTCGTAGGCGCCATCGCCGGTGAGTGCTACCACCGGGCCGGTGACCTAGTCGAGCAACGGGCCGCCATCAACGTCGCGGTCGGTCAGCGTGGCGGCGGCGATCCGCGCCGCTCGCCGCCTCCATGCCAACATGCAACCTCTTCCAGGAGCGCTGCTCCCTGGTGCCGTGCTTTTCGATCAGCCACTCGCCCGGCCCCCGCAGCTTCAGTCTGGTGCCGAACAACAACCGCAGCCGGCCGATTGCTGCCCGGCCTGGAAAAATGCGGCCATATCATGCGTTCCGCATCCTGATAAAATGTTTTACTAAATCGGTTGAGTTGTCTATAGTGTGGGTATCGGACTTTCTTTATGCCCAGCGAGAACCAAACGGAAAGGGCCGACAAGAACGAATTTGGAGGAAACCGATGAAGTTGGCGATGATGGCGACGGTGGCACTTCTTTGCCTGGGTACGGTCGCCGAAGCGAAGACGACGGTCAATGTCTGGTTCCATGCTGGCCGCGGTGGCGAACGCCAGGTTCTGGAAGACCAGATTGCCCGCTTCAACGCCGAACGCCCGGATGTCGAGATCAAAGCGGTCCAGTTGCCGGAAGGGAGCTACAACGACCAGATCAGCGCTGCGGCGATGAGCGGCGCCCTGCCCGACCTGCTGGACTTCGACGGCCCGCTGCTGGCGAATTATGTCTGGTCGGGATATGTCCGGCCGCTGGACGATCTGCTGCCGAAGGACATTTTCGACGATCTGCTGCCCTCGCTGAAGGCGCAAGGGACCTATCCGGTCGACGGCAAGCTGTACGGGATCGGCACCTTCGACAGCGGGCTGGCGCTGTGGGCGAACCGTCCGCTCCTGGAAAAGGCGGGCATCCGCATCCCAACCCTCCCGGAAGACGCCTGGACGCTGGCGGAGTTCGAGGATGCAATGGAGCGGCTGTCCAAGCTGGATGGCATCAAATGGCCGCTCGATGCCAAACTCAGCTACGGCAACGGCGAATGGTTCACCTACGGCTTCTCGCCCATCCTCCAGTCCTTCGGTGGCGACCTGATCGACCGCAAGAGCTGGAAGGCCGCGGGAACCCTGGATGGCGACGCCTCCGTCCGCGGGCTCCAGACCCTGCAGGGCTGGATCAGGCGCGGCTGGGTGACGCCCGCATCGGCCGGCGACACCAGCTTCTACGGCGACAAAACGGCGGCCATGGCGCTGGTCGGCCACTGGGCCTACCCCAACCATGACAAGGGTCTGGGCGAGAACGCCATCCTGATCCCGATGCCGAAGTTCGGCGGCCGGCAGGTGACCGGCCTCGGCTCCTGGAACTGGGGCATCTCGGCCGACAGCAAGCACCCGACCGAGACGGCGGCCTTTCTCGCCTTCCTGATGCGGCCCGAAGAGGTGGTCCGCATCTCCAACGCCAATGGCGCCGTTCCCGGCCGCAAGGCCGCGATCCCGCTTTCCAGCCTCTACAAGGAGGGCGGCAGGCTGAACCTGTATTACAGGCAATTGCTGACCATCGGCGTCTCCCGCCCCTTCCACCCGGCCTATCCGCTGATCACCCGCGCCTTTGCCGACGCCGTCAGCAATGTCGCATCCGGTGCCGACGTGAAGACCGAACTGCGCAAGGCGGCTGCCCGGATCGACCGCGGGATCGCCGAGAATGGCGGGTATCCGCCTTTCGGCGGCAAGAAGTAGGCGCCGTCTTGCCCATGAGGCACCGCCCCCCCTCGACCGTCCGGCCCTGCCCGGCGCGCTGTTGAAAGAGTTGGCGACGTGACTGATACCTCAATCGCACCTCCGGCGACCGGCCTGCCGCGGCGGGCGGTCGCAACGCGACCGAAGAAGGGCCGTGCGGTCGCGCTCATGCTGGCGCCGGCGCTGATTCTGCTGGCGCTGTTCCTGATCGTTCCCTTCGCCCTGTCGATCGGGCTGTCCTTCACCAACCACAATCTGCTCAACCGCCGGACCGTCACCCTGCTTGTCGGGCTGGACAATTACCTGTCGATCCTGGGCGACGAACGGTTCTGGCATGCCGCCTGGAACACCACGCGCTTCGCCCTGGTGGTGGTGCCGGTGCAGACCGTGCTGGCGCTGCTGCTGGCGGTGCTGGTCAATGCCGGCCTGCCCGGCCGCAACCTGTTCCGCGGACTCTATTTCCTGCCGACGGTGCTGTCCATGGCGGTGGTCAGCGTGGTGTGGGCCGGGCTGCTGCGGGCGCCGCAAGGCGTGCTCAACGCCCTGGTCGGCATCCTGTCGAACGGCGCGCTCGGCCCCTATGACTGGCTCGGCGACGAGGCTTTCGCCCTGCCCACGATCATGGTGCTCTCGATCTGGCAAGGCGTCGGCTTCCAGATGGTGATCTATCTGGCAGGCCTGCAATCGATCAACGCCGAACTCTACGAGGCGGCGCGCATCGACGGGGCCAACCGCTTCCAGCAATTCCTGCACATCACCCTGCCCAGCCTGCGCAATACCCACATCTTCGTCGTGCTGGCGACCACTGTCCTGGCCTTCAAGCTGTTCGGACAAGTCGACGTGCTGACCCAGGGCGGACCGCTGGACAGCACGAACACGCTGGTCCGCTACATCTTCACCGCCGGCTTCCGCGAACACCGCGTCGGCTATGCCTCGGCGGCGTCGGTGATCTTCTTTCTGCTGGTGCTGGCCATCGCGCTCGTACAGCGCGCCCTGGTGCGCGAAGACCGGGAGATCGGATCATGACCATGCCACGCCCTCCCTCCTTGCGGCTGCTGTCGCCGGCCGCGATGCTGACCTACACGGCGATGCTGGCGGCGGCGGCGATCATGCTGGGTCCGCTGGTGGTGATGCTGGTCACCAGCCTGAAGGCAGACGACGTGCAGATCGTCAGCGATCTCGGCAGCGCCCGCGCCTTCGTGCCCGGTCCGGTCAGCCTCGACAAGTACCGGGCGGTCCTGGCCGACCGGCAGATGCCCTTTCTGCGCTTCCTGCTCAACACCGTGGTGGTGGTGGTCTGCATCGTCGGCTTCGGCATCATCGTCAACTCGATGGCGGCCTATTGCCTGGCGCGGCGGCGGTTCCGCGGCCGCGACATGCTGCTGGCGGTCGTCATCGCGCTCATCATCGTCCCGGTCGAAAGCCTGGCCGTTCCCCTGCTGATGATGGTGAATGCCTTGGGATGGACGGAAAGCTACCACGTCCAGATCGTACCCTTCATCGCCCATCCCTTCTCGATCTTCCTGTTCTACCAGTATTTCGCGAAGCTTCCGAAGGATCTGGACGAGGCGGCGGCCATGGACGGCGCCTCCACCTGGCGGATCTACTGGTCGATCATCATGCCGCTGAGCGCACCGGTGATCGCGACGGTCGCCATCCTCCAGGGGCTGGAGTTCTGGAGCGCCTATCTGTGGCCGTTGATGGTCACCCGCGGGCCGGAGTTCCGCCCGCTGTCCGTCGCCGTGGCCCAGTTCTTCGGGCAGGAGCCGAGGCAGTGGGGTGAGGCGATGGCCTTCGCCAGCATGGCCTCCCTGCCCGTCGTCACCGCCTATCTCGTCTTTCAGCGCTGGTTCATCCAGAGCGTCGTCGGCGCCGCCGTCAAAGGATAAGCGATGTTCAATCCGCCCGATCAGTATGTGTGGGATTTCTGGACCGTCGAGGACCGGGGAGTCACCCATCTCTTCTATCTCAGCGCCCCGCGCAGCCTGCCGGATCCCGAAATGCGCCATGCCAATGCGCGCTGCGGCCATGCGGTGTCCCGCGACCTTGTTCACTGGACCCGACTGCCGATGGCGCTGGAACCCGGGCCGGCGGGGTCGTGGGACGACCGCGCGATCTGGACCGGCAGCGTGTGCCGGGCCGGCGGGCGCTGGGCCATGCTCTACACCGGAACCAATTGGGCCGAGGACGGCAAGATCCAGCGCGTCGGGCTCGCTTGGTCGGACGATCTGATCAGCTGGAGCAAGGATCCCGCCAACCCGGTGATCGAGGCGGACCCCTCGCGTTACCTCGGCCGGAATCCCGCCCATCATCAGGAACTGGCCTGGCGCGATCCCTTCCTGATGCCGGATCCCGCGGGCGACGGCTATCTCGCCTACATCACGGCGCAGCGGCTCGGGACGGCATCGGGCAAGCCGGGCTGCGTAGCGCTGGCCCGTTCCGCCGATCTGCGCTCCTGGACGGTTGGCGGGCCGGTCACCGAGATGGACGAGTTCTTCCTGATGGAGATACCGCAGGTCATCCCATGGAAAGGCCGCTACATCCTGGTCTTCAATGCGGACCGCAGCTGGGTGCGGGAGGACAGCGATGCGCCGGTGGCCACCGGCGCCTTCTATGCCGTGTCGGACCGCTGCGACGGCGGCTTCCGCTATGCCGGTCCCCTGGCGGTCGGACCGACCAATGCGCTGTTCGGGATCAAGCTGCTGCCGGCCCCGGATGGAAGCCCGGCCGCAATCGGCTGGCGGGGCTACCAGCCGGACGGCAGTTTCCTGGGTGGGATCACCGACCCTCTGCCGGTGCGCATCGGGCCGGACGCCCGGATCGACTGCCTGACGCCGTGACCGGCCCCCACCCCGATCGGAACCGCTGACAAGGATTGGGAGGCCTCCCGCAATGGCACCCGTGACGCTGCACAACATCCGCAAGAGCTATCAGCAGCACGCCGTTATCCACGGCATCGATCTCGACATCGCCCATGGCGAGTTCATCGTCTTCGTCGGCCCGTCGGGCTGCGGGAAATCGACCCTGCTGCGCATGATCGCCGGGCTGGAGCCCATCTCGTCGGGCGAGATGCTGATCGACGGCCTGCGGGCCAATGACCAGGACCCCGTCGAGCGCGGCGTGGCGATGGTTTTCCAGTCCTATGCCCTCTATCCGCACATGACCGTGCGCGAGAACATGGCGTTCGGACTGAAGATGGCGAAGGCCAGCCGGGCGGTGATCGACCAGCGCGTGGCGGAGGCGGCGCTGATCCTTCATCTGGAGCATCTGCTGGACCGGCGCCCCCGCGCGCTGTCGGGCGGCCAGCGCCAGCGCGTCGCAATCGGCCGGGCGATCGTCCGCCATCCCAAAGTGTTCCTGTTCGACGAACCCCTGTCGAACTTGGACGCCGCCTTGCGGGGCAACATGCGGCTGGAGATCGCCCGGCTGCATCGGGACATCGGCAACACCATGATCTACGTCACCCACGATCAGGTGGAGGCGATGACGCTGGCCGACCGCATCGTCGTCCTGAACGCCGGCAGGGTGGAACAGGTGGGCACGCCGCTGGAGCTCTACGAACGTCCCGCCAACCGGTTCGTCGCCGGTTTCCTGGGGTCGCCGGCCATGTCCTTTTTGACCGGAAGGGTCGAAGCGGTCAACGGGGGCGGGGTGCGGGTCGGGCTCCTCGACGGCAGTTCGGTGCAGTCGGACTGCCGTCCCGGCCCGACGACCAAGGTCGGCGACTCCGTCACCGTGGGCATCCGGCCGGAAGCCCTGAGCGCCGGAAACCAATGGGGCTTCCGTCTGATGCTGGAGATCCGGGACATCGAGTATCATGGGGACCGCGGCTTCCTGCATGGTGCCGGCCCAGGCATGGAGGCCCTGACCGCGGCGATTCCCGGTGGAAAGCGCTTCCGCGTCGGCGAGCGGGTGGAAGTTTTCTTCCAACCCGACGCGCTGCACCTGTTCGATGCCTCCGGTGCCGCCCTGGCGCGGGCGAACCACTGACAGGTTCTGCCAGGAGCCGCCTCAGGACGGCGGGGTTGCATTCCCATGCGCATGGCGACGGTATAGGATCGCGGTTCCATCCGTCCAATGTCCTGAGTGCCATGTCCAGCCGTCCGACCATCAAAAGCGTTGCTGCCGAAGCCGGAGTGTCCACGACCACGGTTTCCCTGGTCGTGAACAACAACGCCGACGCCATCCCCGAAACGACCCGCGAGCGGGTGTGGCAGGCGGTACGCAAGCTCGGTTACCGGCCGAACCCAAGCGCCCGGGCGCTCAGTTCTTCCCAGACACATACCATCGGCTTCATCACGGACGTGATCGCATCGTCGGGTTATGCCGGACGCACGATCGTTGGTGCCCAGGAACTGAGCTGGGCCAACGACAAAGTCCTGCTGATCGTGAATACCGGGGGCGATGCCGCCATCACCCGCGCCGCGGTCGATATGCTGCGCGACCGGCAGGTCGACGGCATCATCTACGCCGCCATGTCCATGTGCGCGGTGGAGTTGCCGGCCGAACTGCTGACGATGCCGACGGTGCTGGTGAACGCCTATGACCCGCAGGACCGCTTTCCCTCCATCCTCGCGGACGAGGAGTTGGGCGGCTATGCCGCCACCCGCGCGCTGATCGAAGCCGGACACCGACGCATCGGCCTGTTGTACGGCCTGCCGGAAGTGGATGCCGGCCGCGAACGGCTGGCTGGCTACCGGCGGGCGCTGGCGGAGGCCGGCATCGCCTGGGACGATCGGTATGTCCGCAGCGATTGCTGGTTCCCGGAAGGCGGCCACCGCTCCACCATGGCTCTGATGGCGCTGGAACAGCAGCCGACCGCGCTGTTCTGCATCAACGACTGGGTGGCGATGGGCTGCTACGAAGCCCTCAAGGAGCTTGGACTGTCCATCCCGAAGGACGTGGCCGTCATCGGCTATGACAACCACGAGCTGGCCGGATTGCTGCGGCCGGGTTTGACCACCATGCAACTGCCTCATTACGAACTCGGCCGCAAGGCAGTGGAATATCTTCTTGGATCACCGGAGGCGCAGGCGGCCAATCGGATGATCCGCGTGCCCTGCCCGCTGATCCGCCGCAGCTCCATCTGATACCAACGGCCATCGCAGAAAAATAGCAGGTGTCCGCGCTGGCCGGCGCGGCGGCGGCACAAGCCGCACCCATCGCACTACCGATTTAGTAAATCGCTTCACTAAATCGGTTGACTCAAATTGATCGTATGCCCTACAATCAATTTCAGCCGGACAAACCGGGGCGACGATGGGCGGGGATCATCCGCTCTGCTGCCAGCGTCCCGGTTCGACCCGACCGGTTCAGCCGCTCCTATGCTGGCGGAACATCCCGTTTTCCCGCCATCGCCATCCCGCGCAACGCCGCGGGGTGACCCCGTGCCGCCATATCGACGCGGCCCGCCATCACGACAACGAACGCCCAAAAGGGGGGAAGTTATGCCTGGATTTTCACGGTATTGCGGCGTGTCCGCCGCGACTTTGGCATTGGCCGGCTGCCTGGGGGCGGCCGAGGCAAGCGCCGAAACCGGCTTCAAGCTGCTGCTGGGCGGCGACGCCTATTTCGAAGGCGGCGCCGTCGACCAGAAGCTTGACGCCGGCCAGCGCTCCGTCGAGTTCCGCAACCGCGTCCGCCTGAAGGTCGCCCCGACCGCCACCGCCGACAATGGCCTGCAATATGGCGCGCGCCTCACCCTGATGGCCGCCAACGGCGACCGCACCGCGTCCGACGACGGCGCCTACCTGTTCGTGAAGGGCAGCTTCGGCCAGATCAGCGCCGGCGGCCAGGGCGGCCCCAGCGACGACAGCGGTGTCATCGCCCCGTCCGACTGGGGAACCGGCGGCGTCGACGGCGCCTTCGCGGCCTTCCTCGGCAACACCGGCGCCAACGTGCCGTCAATGACCACCAACCTGAAGGCGCTGAAGTCGGGAGACGCCGGCACCCGGCTGGTCTACTCCTCGCCGCGCTTCTCCGGCCTGCAGGCGGTGGTCAGCTATCAGCCGCAGACCGGCAGCTTCAACACCAACATCGACCGCAACAAGAGTCTGACCCCGGCGGACGCCACCCACACCGGCGGTTACTCCGACGTCGTTGAAGGCGGCGTGAACTACGACGACCAGCTGGGCGACGTCGCCGTCAAGGGTGCCGCCTACGTCCTGGGAGGCCAGGCCCGCAACTCCGCCGCCGGCGCGTCGTTCGAGCGGCTGACCTCCTATCATCTCGGCCTGTCCGCCGCCTATGGCGGGCTGAAGCTCGGCGGCAGCTATTCCTGGGGCGGCGAGAGCGGCTACATCCGCAGGGCCAGCAACAGCGCGGCCACAGACCGCGGCGGTCAGAATGTCTGGACCGTCGGCGCGCAATACACTTTGGCCGCCTACACGCTGGGCGTCGGCTACCTGCATTCGAAGGACGCCGGCGACCTCGCCGTGCGCGGCAACCGCAACTTCGACCTCATCACCACCGGCATCCGCTACGTTGCGGCGCCGGGCTTGGCCTTCGGGGCGGAATACAACCACTTCCGCCTGAACTCCGACGTCGCGAGCCAGAACGATCGCGGCAACATGGTCCTGGTCCGGACGAGCCTGGACTTCTAGGTCTCCCATCGTCCTCTGACGTTAGCGTCCATCCCAGTGCGACTGGCCGGTTGCCGGCATGTGCCTTCTCACGACGGCCAATGCCCGGCAACCGGCACCTTTTTTCATCAACCGCTCGCTTCGGAGTCCCTCGCCATGCACTCCGCACTCCCGACCGGCACCTTGCCGATAGGCCGCAGATTCGGCGTCCAGGCGAAACTGCTTGCCGCCTTCATCGGCATGGCGGCCATCACCGTCGGGGTCTGCGGAAGCGGACTGTTGTCTCTCTCCGCCCTGATGAAGCCGCTCGACCGTGTGGTTTCGGTCAGCCTGCCCAATATGGAACTGGCAAATCGCCTGGCTTCCGCGAGTGCCGGCATCGCTCTGGCCGCCCCGTCGCTGGACGCTGCCGACAGCGAGGACACGAGGGCCCGGCTGTTCGAGGACATCGACAATCGCGGCCGGATGCTCACTGCCCTGATCGATGAGGTCGAGAGCCGCCATGACGGCGAATTCGGGAACGATTTGCGCAGCTCGATGACGAGCCTGCTGGCGACACTCGGGACGGCAAACGGAACGGTGGCGCGACGGCTCGACCTCCGTACCCGCCGGCAGGCGGCGCTCTCGGCGCTCGATCACGATGCAGACCGGCTCGACGCGGAACTGACCCCCCTGATCGAAATGCTGGGTGTGGAGCTCCGCAGCAAGGGAGACACGGTTCAATCCTCCCTCGATTTCGAACTCGACGCGCTGACGGAGGCATTGGCCGGCTTCCGGCAGATGTCCGGCAGCGCTGCCCCCGACGCCGCCTCGGGTGGCGAGCCGTTGGCCGCCCTGGAGCGTGCCGTCGCCACGGCAACCGACAATGCCCGCGCGCAACTGCGCGAAGGATTGTCCCCCCTTCTGAGCCGCGGCCTGCTGCGATTCCGGGCGGCATTGGAAACGGCAACCCACGGCAGCATCGTCGCGGGCATTCTCCGCGAGGCGAGCCAAACGATCGACGAACGGCGCTTGGCCCAACTGGAACAGGAGTATTCGAGCCAGACGGTCCTGCTCTCGAACAGGGTAAGGCTTCTCCAGCGGGGCGGCGACGGGAAGGACGTCGCCGCGCTTGCCGGAACTGTCGAGACACTGATCGCCCATGGCCGGGGCGAGGACGGTCTCTTCGCATTGCGCCGCTCCGAAACGTCAGCGATGCGGGAAGGCGCTGCGATCCTGGCCGAAAACCGGCAACGCGCGGAAGAACTGTCCGCAGGGGTCGACACGCGGATCGCCGCCATGCGCGCGGACGCCCACGCCGCGGTCGAAACGGTCGGCGCGACCCTGGCGGCCGATCGCCTGACGATGATGCTTTCCGCCGCGGCCAGTGCCGTGGCCGCACTGCTGCTGATCTGGGGCGTCGGACACCGGATGATCGTGTCGCGGCTGCGCCGGCTGGCCTCGGCGATGCTGGCGATTGCCGGCGGCCGGCTCGATTCGGAAATTCCGGCCGGCGGTGCCGACGAGATCGGCGAGATGACCGAAGCGCTGACGGTTTTCCGCGACACCGCCCTCGTCGCCCGCGATGCCGGCGCGCGCGCCGAACGCGAGCGGAACCGCGCCGCGGAGGAGCGGTCGCGCACGATGCACGAGATCGCCGAGCAGATCGAAGACCTCGTCCGGTCGGTGCTGCACAGCGTGTCGGCCTCGGCATCGGGAATGCAGGAGATCGCCCAGGGAATGAGCCGGACCGCGCATGCGACCGCCGAGGAGACCGTCATGGCGACCGACAGCTCCCGTCAGGCGGAAGACAGCGTCAGGGCGGTGGCGGCAGCGACGGCGGAACTGTCGCACTCCATCGGCGCGGTGCGCGACCGCGTGCTGCGCTCCGGCACGATCGCCCGCGACGCGGCCGCGACGGTCACGCGCACGAACGAGGCCATCGACGGCCTTGCCGCCAGCGTGCGCGCCATCGGCGACATCGTCGGACTGATCAGCGGGATTGCGGCCCAGACCAATCTCCTGGCGCTCAATGCCACGATCGAGGCGGCCCATGCCGGGGAGGCCGGAAAGGGGTTCGCCGTCGTCGCGGCCGAGGTGAAGGCCCTGGCCGGAGAGGTCGCGGCGGCGACCGACGACATCACCGGACAGATCGCCAGCATCCGCAACACGACGGAACAGGTGGTGGCGGCGACCCGCAGCATCGCCGCCGTCGTCAACCAGATCAACGACCTCTCCCTCGACGTGTCCGAAACGGTCGAACGGCAGCGGGACATCACCGGCATGATCGCGCAGAACGTCGAAGTCGCCATGACGGGCGCCGGGCGGGTCCGCGACACCATCGACACCGTCGCCAGATCCGCCGGCACCGCCGGCGAGACCGCGGACCGGGTCCTGTCCGCCTCGGCGACGGTCGTCCGGGCGGTCGAGGCCCTGGACACGGAGGTCGGCACGCTGGTGGCCCGCATGAGGCGCTGACTCCCCAGCCCCTTGGCCAGCCCGGAGGCCAGTGACCGAAATGCCTCCGTCAACCACGACAGCTTGCGCGCGTCGATCTGATAAAGCGTTTTATTGAACCGATTGACTGATAGTGGAACGTACCCTATAGCATCCATGTCCAGCGGATCCGAACGGGGTCCGAACAGGATGCGGCAAGCGGTCCGCTGCTCCCGGCGCAGCCTTCTCCCCGGCGGGTCCGGCCGTCATGCCGAGAAGACAGTCTGTTCAAGCCGCCATCGCCATGCCGCGCAACGCCAAGGGCTTATCATGCCCCGCCATGCGTCCGGCGGTCTGCCTTTGCAACAACAAACGCGTTCGAACAGGAGGAAGTCATCTTGGAACTCAACGCCGCCAGAGCGATCCTTTCCACCATCGGAGGGGCGGGGAACATCGTCAGCGCAGCCCATTGCGCAACGCGCCTGCGCCTCGTTCTGAAAGACCCCGCCGCTGTCGACAAGACGGCATTGGAGAAGATCGAGGCCGTCAAGGGGACGTTCCTCTCCGGCGGGCAGTTCCAGATCGTCATCGGTCAGGGCGCGGTGAAGCGCGTGTTCGACGGCGTCATCGCCCTCGGCGTCAAATCGGTGTCGGTGGAGGAGGCGAAGGCGGACGCCGCCGCGAACCTCAACATCCTCCAGCGCCTGGCGCGGCTGCTCTCCAACATCTTCGTTCCGATCATCCCGGTGATCGTCGCCAGCGGCCTGCTGATGGGCGCCCTCGGCATGGCGACGACGCTCGGCTGGCTGACCGGCCAGTCGTCGCTGTTCCAGCTTCTCAACATCGTGTCGAACACCGCGTTCGTCTTCCTGCCGATCCTCGTCGCCTTCTCCGCCGCCCGCGAGTTCCGTGTGAGCCCCTTCATGGCTGCGGCGCTGGGCGGCATCATGATTCATCCGGATTTGCAGAATGCCTGGACGGTCGGCACCGGCGTGAAGGAATACTGGGATCTGTTCGGCATTCCGGTCGCCAAGCTCGGCTATCAGGGCACCGTGCTGCCGATCCTGATCGCGGTCTGGGTCATGAGCCACATCGACCGGCTGGTCCGCCGGGTGGTGCCCGATATGTTCGACATCGTGCTGACGCCGTTCCTGACGCTCCTGGTCTCGGCCTTCTTCGCCCTGACGGTCCTCGGTCCGGCCGGCCGGATTCTCGGGGACGGCATCTCCGTCGGCCTCCAGGCGCTCTACACCCATGGCGGCGTCCTCGCTGGCCTCCTCTTCGGGGGCGTCTATTCGGCGATCGTTGTGACCGGCGTCCACCATTCCTTCCATGCGATCGAGGCGGGCCTGCTGGCCAATCCGGCGATCGGCATCAACTTCCTTCTGCCGATCTGGGCGATGGCCAACGTCGCCCAGGGCGGTGCCGCCCTGGCGGTCTTCTTCCGCACGGACGACATCAAGGTGAAGCAGATCGCCCTGCCGGCTTCGCTTTCCTGCCTGCTCGGGATCACCGAGGCCGCTATCTTCGGTGTCAACCTGCGCTTCGTCCGGCCCTTCGTCTGCGCAGCGGCGGGCGGCGCGGTCGGCGGCGCCTTCGTCGTCGCCACCAAGGTCGGCATGACGGCGGTCGGCGTCACCGGCATTCCCGGCATCGCCATCGTCGAGCCGACCTCCATCCCGAGCTATCTCATCGGGATGCTGATCGCCTTCGCCGTCGCCTTCGCCGGTTCCTGGCTCTTCGGTCTCAAGAAGGGCCAAGCCTGATTTCCCCATTCCCCGACCTCGGAAAGAGCGTTCTTTGCGCACCGAAAACAGCATTCCCATGCCGGACCCGAATCGTGATCCCTGGCGCCCGCAGTTCCACCTTTCGGCACCGGTCGGGCTGATCAACGACCCGAACGGCCTGATCCATTGGAAGGAGGCTCATCACATCTTCTTCCAATGGAATCCGCTTGGCTGCACCCACGAAAACAAGTGCTGGGGCCATGCGCGGTCGGCCGATCTCGTAAACTGGGAGTTCCTGCCGCTCGCGCTCGCGCCGACGGAACGCTTCGAAAGCCACGGCTGCTATTCCGGTTCCGCGGTCGCCGACGGGGACGAGCTGGTGCTGGTCTATACCGGGAATGTCAGGAACGGGCTGGGGGAACGGGAAACCCACCAGTGCCTCGCCCGCTCCGGCGACGGCATCCGGTTCGACAAGCGGGGTCCGGTGATCACCGGACCCTCTCCTGGCTACACCACCCATTTCCGCGACCCGAAGGTCTGGCGCGACGAGACGGGCTGGTGGATGGTGCTCGGCGTCCAGACCAAGGATCTCGCCGGCACCGTGCTGCTGCTGCGTTCGCCCGACCTGCTGGGCTGGAGCGTCGTCGGACCGATCCTTGCAGCCGGCCAACATGGCTACATGTGCGAATGCCCCGATCTGTTCCGGATTGGCGGCAGCGACGCGCTGATATTCTGCGAACAGCACCATGGGGACGGTGATGGCGGCTCGGGGTTTTCCCCCAACGTCGCCGGGGTGGTGATCGGGCGCATCGATCTCGACACCGGCCGTTTCGATCATGGCCTCTTCCATCCGCTCGACCATGGCCGCGACTTCTATGCACCGCAGAGCTGGCTGGCACCCGACGGCAGACGCCTGCTGATCGGCTGGATGGGGCTGCCGGAACAGACGGCGGCTCCCACCGTAGACGCAGGTTGGATGCATTGCCTGACCATCCCCAGGGAACTGGCGCTGGCCGGTGATCGTCTCCACCAGCGTCCGGCCCGCGAGCTTGCCGCCCTGCGGGGGGAAGAACGCAGCGTCGAAGATCTCGCCGTCGCCGGGAAACGGTGGATCGACGGCCTCGAAGCCACCGCATGCGAAATCAGGCTGGATCTGGCCCCGGAGGAAACAGGCGATCTTGCGCTTGTCCTGCGGGCCGCCGCCGGCGAGCCGGTCACCCTCGCCTTCCTGCGCGACACCGGCGAAATCCGGTTGCATGGGCCGGGGATCGACGGGCGGATATCGCTGCTGGGCCTGACGGTCGCCAGCCGGCCGGTCGAGACGGTCACCGTCTTCGTCGACCGCTCCAGCATCGAGGTCTTCATCGACGGCGGAGACATCGTTCTTTCCGCCAGGACCTATCCGCATCCGTCGCCCACGAGAATCGGCCTCCGCTCCGAGCAGGGCGCAAGGGTGCTGCGCCTGACCCATTGGCCGCTCGGCAAGTCGTTCAGCCACGAGAAGCAGACATGTCGCGCGGAACAGCGCTGACATCCAAGGAGACGAGACCATGTTCCTGAGCCGCATGTTCGGTCGCAAGCCGGCCGCCGAGACCGCGGAAGCCACCGTCCCGACCGGTGCCCCGACCGGTGCCCCGGTGTCCGGCCCGGTCGACGTCGCCGCGCCGCTCGCCGGCCGGCTGATCGATATCGGCGAGGTGCCGGATCCGGTGTTCGCCGGGCGCGTTCTGGGGGATGGAATCGCCATCGACCCCGACGGCGCCGTGCTCCACGCGCCGTTCGACGGACGGGTCACGGGGCTGCACGAAGGCCGCCATGCGATCAATCTGCGCGCCGCGAACGGGGCGGAGGTCCTGATCCACATCGGCATCGACACCGTGGGCCTCCATGGGCAGGGCTTCCATCTGCATGTCGCCGAAGGCGCCCAGGTCGGCCGCGGCGCCCCGCTGGTCACCTTCGAACCGGACGTGATCAGGCCGAAGGCCCGCTCGATGGTCGTCCTGATGATCGTCACCAACGGCGAAGGCTGGAGCCTGCGCGACCTCCGGGAGCCCGGACCGGTCGGTATCGGGGAGATCTGCTGCCGGCTGGCACCGGTCGATGAGGCCACCGACGCCTCCCCGTTGAGCGCCCCCCTCCCGGCGACCGCTCCAGTAGCCCGGCCCCCTGCCGAGACCGCAATCGTCCGCCGGATCGCGGAAATCCGCGATCCGTTCGGCCTGCATGCCAGACCGGCCGGCGTCGTCGCCGATCACGCCAAGAAAAGCCCGGTGCCGATCACCGTCAGCCTTGGCGGCCGGCAGGCCGATGCCCGCAGCGCCGTCTCGTTGATGGTGCTCGGCGCACATTGCGGTGATCTGCTGACCATCGAGGCGCAGGGACAGGATGGCGCCGCCGCCGTCGATGCGATCGTCGCCTTTCTCGGTACGCCGACAGCGGCCGGCGAGGACCGGCCCGCCGCGGAGGAGCATCAAGCGGCGCCGGTCGCCGTGAATGCCTCCCCCCTGCCGTTCGGCGAGCCGGTGAGCCTGCGTGGCGTCACCGCCGCTCCCGGGCAAGCCGTGGGCCATACGCTGCGGCTGGTCCGCGAAGATCTCGCCTTCGCCGCCACGGCTGCCGACCCCGCCGCGGAAACCGCCGCTCTCGAACAGGCGCTCGTGGCGACCCGCGCGCGGATCGCCGCCCTGATCGCGGAACTCGGCGACGAGGGCGAACGGGGCCGCCACGGCGGCAAGCAAGCCGAGATCCTCGGTGCCCATCTCTCCTTTCTCGACGATCCCTTCCTGAAGGCCGCGGCCGACCGCCTGATCGCCTCGGGCAAGAGCGCGCCCTTCGCCTGGAAGGCCGCGGTCGATGAGCAGATCACCGCGTTGCGCGGTCTCGGCAACCGAGTGCTCGCCGAACGGGCGACCGATCTGGAAGATATCCAGCGCCGCGTCCTGCTCCAACTTCTCGGGCGGACGGAGGAGCGTCTGCGACTGGGCGACCGTACCGTCCTGATCGCGGACGACCTGCTGCCATCGCAGTTCGCCGAGTTGGAACTCGACCGCGTGGCCGGCATCTGCCTCGCCGCCAGCGGCCCCACCTCCCACGTCGCCATCCTCGCCGCGTCCCGCGGCATCCCGGCCGTGGTGGCAATCGGCCCCGACGCCCTGCGTGTGCAGGACGGCCAGGCGGTGATCATCGACGCCGGAAAGGCCGACGTGTGGATCAATCCTCCGTCGGATTCCATCACGTCGGTCGAGCGGGCGATCACGGTTCGCCGTGCCCGCCTCGCCGAGGCGCGCGCGGCGGCCGGGGCCGATTGCTGCACCACCGACGGGGTCCGCATCGAGGTCGTCGCAAATCTCGGTTCGCTTGCGGACGCCGGCCGGGCGATGGAGAACGGCGCGGAAGGCTGTGGACTGCTCCGCTCCGAATTCCTGTTCCTCGACCGCACAGAGGCGCCGGACGAGGACGAGCAGTATCGCGAATATCAGGCGATCACGACCGCGCTCGAAGGCCGCCCGACCATCATCCGCACCCTCGACGCCGGCGCCGACAAGGATGTGCCGTACATCCACCTGCCGGCGGACGAGAATCCGGCGCTCGGCTTGCGCGGCATCCGCACCAGCCTGTGGCAGCCGGAGATCCTGCGAACGCAGGTCAGGGCGATCCTTCGGGTCGAACCCTTCGGCACTTGCCGGATCCTGCTGCCGATGATCGCCACGCTCGCCGACTTCCGCACCGTCAAGACGGTGATCGAGGCGGAACGGATCGCCCTCGGCCGCGAAACGCCGATTGAGGTGGGGGTGATGGTAGAGGTGCCGTCCGCGGCGCTGACGGCGAAGCGCTTCGCGCGGGAGGTGGACTTCTTCTCGGTCGGAACCAACGACCTGACCCAGTATGCGCTGGCGATGGATCGCTGCAACCCTCGTTTGGCACAGCAACTCGACCCCTTCCATCCGGCCGTCCTGCGCCTGATCGCCGATGCCGCGGAAGGAGCGGCGACGCATGGCCGCTGGATCGGGGTCTGTGGCAATCTCGCTTCCTACCCGATCGCGGCCCCGCTCCTCATCGGCCTTGGCGTCACCGAACTTTCGGCCGGCCCCGAGGCGATCCCAGAGATAAAGGCCGCCGTGCGCAAACTGATCATGCCCGACTGCATCGCGGTGGCGAAGGCCGCTCTCGACCTCGACGACGGCGAGGCGGTCCGCAGCCTACTCGCCACCCATTGGCCGGAACTCTAAACAAGACCGCCGCGCTCAAGGAGAACAACAATGATTCTGGTCGCAGGGGAAGCCGTCATCGATCTCGTCGAGCGCCACCATTCCGATGGCGGTCACGTATTCGAGCCGGTCATTGGCGGATCACCGCTCAACGTTTCCGTCGGGCTGGCACGGCTCGGACAGCCCGTCGCCTTCCTCGGCGCGCTGTCGGGCGACCGGCTTGGAATGCGGATCACGGCTGCCCTGGGTCGCGAGGGCGTCAATCTCCGCTTCACCCGCCGGTCGGACAGGCCCTCGTCATTGGTCCTGGCCGCGCTCGACGACCGGGGTGTCCCCGACTACACCTTCTTCCTTGCCGGCGCCGCCGACTTCGCGATGACCGAAGGCGATCTGCCAATGGCGGAAGCCTGTTTTTCCGCCATTCATTTCGGGTCGGTCGCCGCCTTCCTGGATCCGACGGGGAAGACCTTGGCTGATTTCGTCGCGGCGCGACGGATGCAAAGCGTCATCTCGTTCGATCCCAACATGCGGCCGACCGTCACTCCCGACCGGGACGCCACCGTCGCCCGCTTCAATCGGCTGCTTCCGTTCGTCGACATTCTCAAGGCCAGCGCCGAGGATGTCGATTGGCTGTACAGCGATGCCGACCTCACCAGGACCGTCAGCGCATGGTCGCAGCTCGGACCCAGAATCGCCGTCGTCACCGCCGGTCCCGATGGTGCCTTCGCGGCGATCGCAGGAGAGGTCATTCATGTTCCCAGCCCGGCGGTGAGCGTCGTCGACACGATCGGTGCCGGCGACACCTTCCAGGCGGCCCTCCTCGATGGCCTCGCCAGCCAAGGCTTTCTCTCGCGCACTGCGATCGGCACCCTCGACCTCGCTGATTTGCGTCCGATCATCGAAAGGGCCGCCACCGCCGCGGCAATTACCTGTTCGCGGCGTGGTGCTGATCTTCCCCGTGCCGCCGAACTTTCCCAGCTTGTCAAGCCGCGTCAAAGGACCGCTGACGTCAAGGAGTCCAACGCATCATGACCGCGCTAACCCGTTCCCCCGCCTGGGCCGCCCTCGCCCAACACCGCCAGGACATGGCCGGCACGCACATGCGTGACCTGTTCGCCGCCGATCCAGGCCGGTTCAAAGCCTTTTCGACGGAGGCGGCCGGGCTGTTCCTCGACTATTCGAAGAACCGCATCACCCAGGACACGCTCCGCCTGCTGCTCGATCTCGCCCGCCAGCAGGATGTCGAGGGGGCGCGTGCCCGCATGTTCGGCGGCAAGCCGATCAACCTGACGGAAAAGCGCGCCGTCCTGCACACGGCGCTCCGCAACCGCTCCGACCGCGCCGTCACCGTCGATGGCCGCGACGTGATGCCGGGGGTGCGCGCGGCGCTGGAGCGGATGGATGCCTTCGCCAATTCGGTGCGCGACGGCGAGTGGCGCGGCTACAGCGGCCAGCCGATCACCGACGTGGTGAACATCGGCATCGGCGGCTCCGACCTCGGCCCCGTCATGGCGACGGAGGCGCTGAAGCCCTTCGCCCACGCCTATGTGGCGCTGCATTACGTCTCCAACGTCGATGGCACCCATCTGGCCGAACAGCTGAAGTGGCTGGACCCGGAGACGACTTTGTTCGTCATCGCGTCCAAGACCTTCACGACGCAGGAGACGCTGACCAACGCCCATTCCGCCCGCCGCTGGTTCCTGGAGACCGCGCAGGACGAGGGGCATGTCGCCAAGCACTTCGTCGCCGTCTCCACCAACGAGGCGGAGGTGCGCAAGTTCGGCATCGACCCGGCCAACATGTTCGGTTTCTGGGACTGGGTCGGCGGCCGTTATTCGCTGTGGTCGGCCATCGGCCTGCCGATCATGATCGCCATCGGCCCGGAGCGCTTCGCCGAGATGCTGGCCGGCGCCCATGCGATGGACGAGCATTTCCAGACCGCGCCGCTCGAGCACAACATGCCGGTGCTGCTGGCGCTGCTGGGCGTCTGGTACCGCAATTTCTGGGATGCCTCGTCCTACGCGGTGCTGCCCTACGACCAGTATCTGCACCGCTTCCCCGCCTATCTCCAGCAGCTGGACATGGAGAGCAACGGCAAGTTGATGACCCGCGGCGGCGAGCCGGTGGATTACCAGACCGGCCCGGTGCTGTTCGGTGAGCCCGGCACCAACGGCCAGCACGCCTTCTACCAGCTAATCCACCAGGGCACCTCGCTGATCCCCTGCGACTTCGTGGCGGCGGCGACCACCCACAATCCCATCGGGGCGGAGGCCGGCGCCCATCACCGCATCCTGCTGTCCAACGTCTTTGCCCAGGCCGAGGCACTGATGCGCGGCAAGACCGCCGACGAGGTGCGGGCGGAGATGACCAAGGCCGGCAAGCCAACGGATGAGGTCGAGGCACTGGTCCCCCACCGCGTCTTCCCCGGCAACCGCCCGTCCAACACCATCCTGATGCAGAGCCTGACTCCGGCGACGCTGGGCGCCCTGATCGCGCTGTACGAGCACAAGGTCTTCGTCCAGGGCATCGTCTGGGACATCAACAGCTTCGACCAGTGGGGCGTGGAGTTGGGCAAGCAGTTGGCCAACACCATCCTGCCGAAGATGGAGAGCGGGCCGGCTGAGGGGGCACATGATAGCTCCACCACCGGACTGATGGCGTGGTGGCAGGCACACCGGTTCCGTTGCAAAGTTTGATGGCGGATGCGGTGAGCCGCGGTATCGACACCGTCAGGCGGCCGCTCCGAACAGGTTGGCGATGAAGGTCGCCTGGGCGAGCATGTCGTTGGCAGGCATGGCGGCAACCTGCCCCTTGCGCACCATCGCCAGGATCTCGTAGCCGGCGATCGTCCGGCGCGCCGTGTGGAAGCCCTGAAACCCGAGCCCCGGCCGGACCAGCCGTTTGATCCGTCGGTGATCCTGTTCAACAATGTTATTGAGGTACTTGACCTGGCGCAGCTTGGTGAAGCGCCACAGCTCGCCGTTCTCCTTCATCGCCTTGGTCGCGCTCGGATAGGCGGCGTTCGTGTCCACGGTGAGGGTGCGCGGGTTCACCGTGTGTGCCTGCTTCTGCGCCTTGCGGGAGAAACGCCGGGCCGCGGCCGCATCGCGCTTGGCGCTGAGCAGGAAATCGATGGTCTGCCCGCGCGCATCGACGGCGCGGTATAGGTACATCCAGCGGCCCTTCACCTTCACGTAGGTCTCGTCCACCCGCCAGGAGCCGGTGGTCATCCGCAGGTGCGGACGGAGGCGCTTGTCCAGTTCCGGGGCATAGACCTGGATCCAGCGGCAGAGCGTCGTGTGATCGACGGCAACGCCGCGGTCGGCCAGCATCCGTTCCAGATCGCGGTAGCTGATCGGGAACTGCAGGTACCAGCGCACCGCCCACAGGATCACCTCGGCCGTGAACTGCCGGCCCTTGAACGGGCTCCTCCTGCTGCGCATCACCGTGTCACCTCAACCGTCGAAAGCGGCCGGGTTTTACCTGATCTCCTCCCACCGGCAAACTTTGCAACGGAACCTTCTCGGCTCGTTGCGCGGACTTTAGGCGGAAGAGCTTTTCATCACGCCTTTGACGCAAGCGCCTCAAGTGGCCTCATCCCAGTGTGACGCCATAGATACCGTGGCGTTTGTGAAGCGGCAAAGCGGGTTGGAGGCCAGACCGGCCGCTCCGGGTCAAGGCGGGCGCTGACGCGCCCCCGCCTACGGCGGCTGCGGCCTTGACCCGCGCCGTCCGGCCCGGCGATGGCTTGGCATGGGTCGGTCGGGGCGACCGACCGCTGGGGCTCAGGCGGTCGTCTCCTGAGGTGGTGAGGGCGACCAGGTGCGCCGCTGTTTGGCGACAGTCCAGACGGCGACCATCAGCTTGCGCATCGCGGCGATCAGCGCGACCTTGCCCGGCTTCCCGCGGGCACGCAGGCCATCGTAGAAGGCGCGTAGCCAGGGACTGGCGTGCACCGCGTGAAGTGTTGGCATCCACAGCGCCCGCCGCAAGGCTGCCTTGCCGATCGGCGACAGCCCCGCCCGCTTCGGCGTTTGTTTGCCGGAGTGCTTGAGGGCCGGAACGAGGCCGATGTAGGAGGCCAAAGCATCCGGCGAGCGGAACCGCCCGGGATCGTCGAGCTCGGCCACCAAACGCGCCGCCGTTGTCGTGCCAATTCCTTCGATGGAGGTCAGCAGACGACCGATCTGATGATCGTCGAGCAACGTCTCGATCATCGCGTCGATGGCGAGAAGCCGGGTGCGCCAGAGCGCCAGATCCTCGCAGGCATGCCGGATCCGCACGCGATAGACATCGCCGCTCTGGGCGGCCACGGTCTGCTTGGCGGCGGCGATGAGCTGGCGCGCCAACGGGTCGCCAACGAGGTGCCGCGGTCCGTGGCGCAGCTTGGCCAGACGCCGGGGCGTGGCAGCGGCGACGTCCGTCGCGGTTGGGAACGCTTTCAGGATCGTCAGGGCGAGCGCCGTGTCCAGCAGGGCGACATGGTGCTTGAACTCGGGGAAGGTGAGGTCCAGCAGGCGATGGAGTTGCCGCACGCGGTCGCCGCAGTCCTGGACGAGGCGGTCGCGATGACGGACCAGTTCGCGCAGCTGCTCGGTGGCGTGATCCGGCAAGGTCGCCGGCAGTGGCCGCTTCTGCTGGCCGAGGCGGGCGAGCCCCAGGGCGTCGAGCGCGTCGGTCTTGGTGCGCATCAGCGCTTCCTGCTGGAAGCGGGCGGACTGCAGCGGGTTGAGGACGGCCACCGGAAGGCCGCGGGTAACCAGCGCGGCGGCGAGGTTCTTCCAATAGTGTCCGGTGGCTTCCAGCACGACGAGTTGGACCGGTGCGAGCCGCTCAAGCTCGGCGAACAGGGCGGCGTGTCCCGCTTGGTCGGCGGCGAAACGGAATGGCTTGCACACGGTCGAGCCTTGATCGTTCACCGCGGCGGCGGCATGGACTTCCGCGCCGATGTCGATGCCCACGAAGGTCATGGCGTCCCTCCTGTCATTACGGGCCGCGAAGAGCCTCGGAGCCGTTGCCGGCACCTGTCCTTGTGAATGCGGCGCCACCGGCCAGTCGATGCCGATGCGTCGTGATACCGTGCAGGCCCCGGGGCAACGGACGAGGGTGCCAATCTATGGCGCGGGGCCGAACCCCGGAACGGGCGACGACACCCCTCTTCCGAACCCAGCCCTCTCAACCGCGGATGATCGGCATCGGCAGCCGGAAGGGCGGACACAGAACATACAAGAACGGGCGAAAATATACGCCGCCATTATCAACCAAACACAGCTACGGCCGAGCGGATGCTGATCCCGCCATCCTTGGTCCGCCGGAGTTGGCGCCCAACAGCATAACGGAAGACGGCCGGAAGCTGGAGCGCTGGGGGAACACGAGACCAGAGGGTTTGGAGCACCGTCCGCCCTTTGCGGGTCCGGCGCTGGGCCTGACCTGCTACCGTGCGCTGTGCCCAGCGGAAGCCGATCTCGCCAAAATACAGGTCGGCATGAATGCTTCGGTCATCTCGGCCACGGTCCGAATGGCCGTCAGCTCTTCGAGCACCGATCCCATCGTCCCCTCCGTGCTTGATGGCTGAGAGTCGCACGTAAACGCTGCAAGAGCTAGGCCTTACTGTGTTTGGTTGATAATGGCGGTATACGCTAAGCGGACAGGGCAAGAACATAGGCTTTTCACGGGGCGTTACGGTCCACTTCTGGAGCTGCTGCAGCCCCATCGCGCGCGTGTTTCACGATGCCAGCCACAGTGTTCTTGCTGAGTCCCAGCTCCAGGCCTGTGAAACAGCACACAGGTGGGGTTCTTCCGTGCTTTCGGTGCTGAGACGGACGGCTCGTAGCTGTTGGTGCACATGTGAAGCGGGGAGATTCACATGATGCAGATCTCGGATTGCGCCCTGCCGCTGGTGCCGGCCGGCCTTCAGGCGACGGCGGTTATGATCGAGCAGGATCGCATCGTCGTCACCGCCCGAACCATTGGAACGGTGGCAACCTGTCCGACCTGCGGAACGGGATCGGACCACGTTCACAGCCACTATTGGCGCACCATCGCTGACTTGCCGTGGCAGGGATGCCAGATCGTTCTGCGGGTTCAGGTTCGTCGCTTCCGTTGCCGGCACTGCGGATCGCGTATCTTTGCCGAGCGCCTGCCCGAGATTGCCCGCAAGGAGCGGCGGACGGGGCGGCTGGCGTTGGCTCAAGCCCAGATTGGCTTGGTGCTGGGCGGCGAGCCGGGCGCGCGGTTGGCGTCGAAGCTGGCCATGCCGGTGAGCGGCGATACCATCCTGCGCCTCATCCGCAAACTGCCGCCACCACCGTGTTCGCCTCCGCAGGTGATCGGTGTCGACGACTGGGCATGGCGCCGCAGCCGGCGCTACGGAACCATCGTGTGCGACCTGGAACGCGGCCGGGTGATCGACCTGCTGCCGGATCGCTGCGCCGCTCCTCTGCGCGCGTGGCCGAAGCGACACCCGACCGTCGCGCTGGTCAGCCGTGATCGATCCGGCCCCTATGCCGAAGCCATCCGCACCGGCGCGCCGGGCGCCGTGCAGGTGGCGGATCGGTGGCACCTGCTCGTCAACGCGTCGGACGCCCTGCGCTCCTTCCTGGACCGCCACCACGCTGAACTGCGCGAAGCTGCACGGCTGTGCGGCTCCGGTGTTCGCCCGTCCGCATGCGCCTTCCCACCGGACGCCATGAAACCGTCGCCCAGCAATGCCGACGCCCGGTGGCAGGTGCGCTACCACATGGTCGCGCAGTTGCACGCGCAGGGGCTCCCGATCAAGGAGATCGTCCGCCGGACCGGGGTAGCCCGCAACGCGGTGCGCCGGTGGCTTCGTGCCGGCGAAGCCGCTCCATATCGACGGTTTCCGGAGCCGAGCCTGCTGGATCGCTACACGTCCTTCGCCGAGGCCGCATGGTGCAGTGGACGGCGCAACGCCGCCGCCATCTGGCGCGCCCTCGTCGAGCAGGGGTTCGAGGGCGGCTATGACATCGTGCGCCGCTGGGCCAAACGGCGGCGAATGGCCGAGTCTGAGCGACCCGATGCTCCCCTGCCGTCGTGGCGGGTGCCATCCAGCCGCCGCGCGGCCCGCCTGCTGACGAGTGACCCGACCACGCTGAGCCATGCCGACCGCCGGTTCGTCGACACCGTGCGGGCGATCGCGCCAAGCATCCGTGAGGTGGCAGACCTCATCAATGACTTTGGCAAACTCCTCTGCCGGCAGAGCGCGAGGTCCCTCGCCGCGTGGCTGGAGGTGGCCTCCGCGACAGCGCTGCGCAACTTCGCTCAAGGTCTGGCCGCCGATCTCGACGCGTTGCAAGCGGCTCTCCAGGAGCGCAATGGCCCGGTCGAAGGGCAGATCAACCGCCTGAAGCTCATCAAGCGGCAGATGTTCGGCCGCGCCAAGTTCGATCTGCTCCGTCAGCGCGTCTTGTGCACCGCCTGACGACTGCCACGCCGGCCATCACTGCGGCCCACGCCACCTCAGCACCGAATGCGCGGATGAACCGCAGGTGGGCCTCCAAGAGTTCTCATGCCCTCAGTAGGTTACTGTGCCGATCGGCGTCGAAACCTCGTGCCGATTCCCACATCATCTCCCGCCGGCCGGCAAACTTTGCAACAGAGCCCAAATATCGCGCAGCTTTCGCCCAAGGGCGCCGGGTCGCTTGGGACAAGACCGGGACGTTCAACCAGCGCAATGCCATCCCGGTTACAGCCGTGACAGCGTCGATTGGCGCGAACCTCATCTCGCCCCATAGCGCGTAGCCGTATGGCGGCGGCATGATCGGCGCGATGCCCTGATCACAGCGGGTGTCGATGCGCGCCACCTGTTCGAGGACAGGGCGTCGGGGGCACGGCGGCAGCAAGAAGGAGAGGCCGTCATGGTGGCCACCCCCTTGCCATCAATCCCGAAAAGTTGGAAGCGGTGATCACCGCCCTCAACGATGGCGCCAGCAAAGCCTATGAAACCGTGATCCACGTCTCTGGTGGCGCGATGCGGACCGACGTGGAAGGCCCGCCACTCCGGCGAGGCTGCCATTGAAAGCGGTGGTCAAAGGACGTTCCGCATTGCGCCGACACCGAGGCCGGGCCGGAGGCTGTCCGACGGAAGGAGGGTGTCCCCCGGCCCAACATGTGGACGCCCCCCTGAACCGGTCGCGCGTCTACCGCCTTCCGCCGAGGTAGGCCTTGGGGAACAGCATGTGGACGCCCTTGTTGATGTCGACGAGCTGCGTGACGTGCAGGTCCGCGACAAGGCTGCACAGCATGTAGGCCTCGTTGCGCGTCAGGCTGGAGCGCTCGCAGACCAGCCTGACCATCTCCCGCACCGCCTGACGCGCCGCCTCGTCGAGATCGACATTGAGGCCGATCGACATCAGCTTGTCCGGCGTCTCGGCGAAGGGCTGGCTGATGCTCATGTCCTTGCGGACGGTCAGCCGGAAGGTGCCGTTCAGCGCCGTCTCGAGCGCGGTGATGCAGACCTCCCCATGGCCCTGGCAGCCGTGACCGTCGCCGGCGGAGAACAGCGCCCCCTCGTTGAAGACCGGCAGGTAGAGCGTGGTCCCCGGGCGCAGATCCTTGTTGTCCATGTTGCCGCCGAAGGCGCGGGGCTCCGGCGAACCGACGCGGCCCCACTCCTTGGGCGGGGCGACTCCCATGATGCCGAAGAAGGGGTCGAGCGGGACTTCGGTGCCCCAAGGCAGGACGCCCACCCGCTTTTCGCGGTCCACGCGGATGTGGATGCGCTCGTAATCGGTGAATTCCTCGGGCAAGGTGCCGAGCAACGGCAGGATGGCGCAGAAACCCCAGTCCTGTCGCGGCTCGACCTCCAGGATATCGACCTGGAGCACGTCGCCCGGCATCGCGCCCTTCACGTAGATCGGTCCTGTCATCATGTGCGGGCCGACCGGGCCGACCACCACCTTGGACCCGTCGCCGCCGGGGGAAAGCGCGTCGATGGCCCGTCGGTGGTCGGGGGTGACCAGCGCCGGGTCGGGCGGCAGATCTTCCTGGAAGCAGGCCGGCAAGGTGTGGATCTTGACCGTCTCCCCGGACTCGACGGTCAGCACCGGCGGCGTGTCGGCGTCGAAATAGCCCCAGAAGACGTTTTCCGGATTCGCGTGCAACTCTTGCATCAATGGGATCTCCCGTTCAGAAGCGCGCTCGGTCACACCGAGACGAAGGATTTGATCCGCTCATGGTCCATGGCGGACGATTCACCGCTTTCGATGACGCCGCCGCGCGACAGGACGACGTAGCGGTCGGAAATGCTGCGGGCGAAGTCGAGGTATTGTTCGACGAGGAGGATGGCGATGCGCTCCTTCAACGAGGCGATCACCTCCTCGATGCGCTGAACGACCGAGGGCTGGATGCCCTCCGTCGGCTCGTCGAGGATCAGCAGCGACGGGCGGGTGGCCAGCGCGCGGGCGATGCTGAGCTGCTGCTGCTGCCCGCCCGACAGGTCGCCGCCGCGCCGGTTCCACATCTCGCCCAGCACGGGGAACAGGGCGACCAGCTCGTCGAAGACGGCGTCCGCGTCGGGGATGGCGCAGGCGCGCGACGCGATCTCGATGTTCTGCCGCACGGTGAGGTTGGCGAAGATCTCGCGCCCCTGGGGCACATAGCCGAAACCGGCGCGGATGCGGCGGTGCGGCGGCAGGCCGGTCAGATCGGCGGCGCCATAGCGGACGCTGCCGGAGCTGGCCGGCAAAAGCCCCATCAGGCAGCGCAGCAGCGTCGTCTTGCCCGCGCCGTTGCGTCCCAGCACGGCGAGGCACTGGCGCTCCTCCATGGCGAAGGAGATGTTGCGCAGGATGTGGCTGCTACCATAGTGCTGGTTCAGCGTATCGACGGTCAGTGTCATCTCAGCGCCCCAGATAAACGTCGCGGACCTTGGGGTCGGCCTGGACGCGCGCCATGCTCCCCTCGATCAGCGGGCGCCCCTCGTGCAGCACGGTCACCAGATCGGCGATGCGCTCGACGAAGGACATGTCGTGTTCGATGACGACGATCGCCCGCTCGGGCGACCGCAGCGACAGCACCAGCTCGGCGGTCCGTTCGGTCTCCACGTCGCTCATCCCGGCGACCGGCTCGTCAAGCAGCAGAACGCGCGGTTCCTGGAGCAGCAGCATGCCGATCTCCAGCCACTGCTTCTCGCCGTGGGACAGCACGCCGGCGCGCCGGGAGTCGATTCCGGCCATGCCGATGCGGTGCAGCATGGCGTCGGCCCGCCCTTCCTCCTCCGCGGTCAGCCGGTGGCCCATCTCGCGAAGGATGGAGCGGCCGGCCGAGCGCAGGGCGAGGCGCAGGTTGTCGCGCACGCTCAGCGCCTCGAACACGCTGGGCTTCTGGAACTTGCGGCCGACGCCCGCCAGCGCGATCTGCGGCTCCGACATGGCCAGCAGGTCGAGCGTGCCGTCCAGCATCACCTGTCCGGTATTGGGCCGCGTCTTGCCGGTGATGATGTCGAGCAGGGTGGTCTTGCCGGCGCCGTTGGGACCGATGATCGCCCGGATCTCGCCGCGGTTGACCAGCAGGGACAGGTTGTCGATGGCGCGGAACGACCCGAATCTGACCGACAGGCCGTCGATGTAGAGGGCCGGGCACAGGGCCGGGGCTTGGGCTGGCGCGTTCATATCCTGCGCTCCCGGAAAGCGGCGATCCGCCGCCGGACGCCGCCGCCGAACGCCGCCGTATCTGCCAGCCCGTTGGGCAGCTGGATGACCACCAGCAGAACCAGGATCGACAGGAGGAAGGGCCAGACCGCCGGGATCCAGGCGGTCAGCAGGAACTTCAGCGTGGTGATGAGGACGGCGCCGAGGAAGGCGCCGACCAGCGTGCCGCGCCCGCCGATGGCCACCCACACGGCGATCTCCAGCGACAGTTCGGGCGACAGCAGCCGTGGGTTCACGATGCCGACCTGCGGTACGTAAAGGGCGCCGGCCACCGCCGCCAGCACGGCGGACACGCACCAGACCGTCAGCTTGATCCACAGCGTGTCATAGCCGAGGAAGCGCAGCCGCGCCTCGTCGTCGCGCACCGCCACCAGCATGTGTCCGAAGCGGGAGCGCACCAGCCGGTCGAGTCCGAACAGCGCGATGGCCGCGGCCAGCATCGACGCGGCGCTCAGTGCGGCCACGGTGGCCCGCCCGGCAAGCGGCTGCCCGGCGATCTCGGTGAAGCCGGTCATGCCGTTGTTGCCGCCGAACCCGGTGTCGTTCCGGTAGAACAGCAGCATCGCCACATAGACCAGCGCCTGGGTGATGATGGCGAAATAGACGCCGGTGACGCGCGAGCGGAAGGACACGAGCCCGAACAGGACGGCGACCAGGGCCGGCACCGCGACGATCAGCAGCGCGATGTAGCCGAGGTGCCCCATGCCGGCGTAGTAGAAGGGCAGTTCCTTCCAGCCCATGAACAGCATGAAGTCCGGCGGCGTGCCGGTCGCCTGGAAGGCCACCGTCACCAGATGCATGGCGATGAGATAGCCGCCGACGGCGAAATAGAGTCCGTGGCCCAGGCTGAGAATGCCGGCGTAGCCCCAGATCAGGTCCAGCGCCACCGCCAGCAGGCCGTAGACGGCGATCTGTCCGACCAGATTCATCAGATAGACCGATGGGCCGGCGTCGGTACGCCCGGCGAGCAGGACCGCGACGGCGCAGCCGGCCAGAACCACGGCCAACGGCGTCGTCAGGCCCTGCGGCGTGGCGACGATTCGCCGCCACGGGGCGCGGGGGGAGGGGGAGAGAGCGTTCATCGGCGCCCCTTTACGGAAAAGATGCCTTCGGGTCGGAACTGGATGAACAGGATGATCATCAGCAGGACGATGACCTTGGCGGCCACCGCCCCGTAGAGCGGCTCGATGGCGACGTTGACCTGCCCGATGCCGAGCGCCGCGACCAGCGTGCCGGCGAGGTTGCCGACGCCGCCCAGCACGACCACCAGGAAGGAATCCACGATGAAGTTCGTGCCCATGGTCGGATTGACGTTGTAGATCGGGGTCAGCGCCAGTCCCGCCAGCCCCGCCAGTCCCGATCCCACCGCGAAACTCAGCAGGTCGACGCGGCGGGTGGAGACGCCGACGCATTCCGCCATGTCGCGGTTCTGCGTCACCGCCCGGACGAACAGGCCGAGCCGCGTCCGGCGCAGGACGAGCAGCGCCAGCGCGAGGATGGCGGCGGCGAAGACGATGGCGAACAGCCGGTTCCAGGTCACCACGAAGTCGGCGAAGACGCGGGTGCCGCCGGACAGGTACGAGGGAATGACGAATTCCAGGTTTTGCGTGCCGAACAGCACCTGCACCAGATTGACCAGAAAGAGGCTGATCGCCCAGGTGGCCAGCAGGGTCATCAGCGGGCGGCGGTAGAGATGGCGGATGACCAGCAGCTCCATCGCCATGCCGACGCCGGCCGACGCTGCGAAGGCGACCGGGACCGCCAGCGGCAGATACCAGTCGATCAGCGCGGGGGCGACGGCGCGGAGCAGTTCCTGCACCAGATAGGTGGCGTAGCTGCCGATCATGATCAGCTCGCCTTGGGCGAGGTTGATCACGCCCATCAGGCCGAAGATCACCGCCAGCCCCAGCGCCGCCATGAACAGGATGCTGGTGTAGCTGAGGCCGCTGAACAGCACCGACGCCACGCGGCCGGCCTGCAGCCGGCGGTCCATCGCCGACAGCGCCTCGTCCAGCGCCGCGCGGACGCGGGGATCGGCAGCGTGCTCGGGCTTGTCGGCGAGCGTGACCAGCGCCGTGCGGTTGCGCGCGGTGGGCATGCCCGCGATGTTGCGGATCGCCGCCACGCGCGCCTCGACCGACGGCGCTTCCAGCGACTGGAGCGACTGGACGAGTTGCAGCCGCTCGCGCAGCTCCCCCGCCTTCTGCCGCTGCACCGCGGCCGTCAGCGCGGTTTCCGGCACGATGTCGTACTGCTTCTCCAGCACCGCCACCTGCGACGACGCCCGTGGCCCGGTGGGATCGCCGAGCAGGCCGAGCAGGCTTGCCGCCATCTCGACCCAGGCGCGGGTGCGCAGATTGACCAAGGGGGACGATGGGGGCTGGGCGGGGGCCGGCATCTCCTGCAGGGTCACCGGATCGCGGTAGGCGCTTCCGTCCTTCAGGAGGCGGGGTCCATTGCGGGCGCAGCGCAGATCCCGCCCGTCGAGGGCGGCGATGATCCGGCTGCCCCAGGCGGGGTCCTCGCGTCCGGCGGCGACTGCCGCCAGCAGGTCCCTGATGGCTTCGGTCATCGGCGTGGTCTTCGCCTCGCAGAGACGCTCCACCACTGCGTCGCGGCTGTAGGACTGCGGCGTGTCGTCCGCCCGCGCCCGCCCGGATCCGGCGAAGACCATGACCGCCATGGCCAGAACCGCCATGGCGTGGTGATGGACGCGCGACCGGCACCGGGCGAGCGATGGGGGGCGGTCCCGAAAAAAGCCAGTAATCATGCCACACTGACGGAAGCGCCGACCGGTCCGACGGGCAGGCCGACGCCGTCCGCTCCCTGGTTCAAGCGTAGGGGCTGAAGGGAACCGGCTTCGGCGTGCCCTCCGACTGCCACAGGATGTCGAAGCCCTGGCGATCGTTGACCGAGCCGATGAAGACGCCGCGCCCGACGTAGTTGTTCTCGCCGGTCATCGACAGGGTGTAGCCCGACGGATCGTCGAAGGTCAGGCCGGAGAAGGCGGCGCGGACGGCGTCCACCTCGGTGGTGCCGGCCTTCTGGCAGGCCGCCGCCCACAGATGGACGCCGTCGTAGGTCGACACCATCGGGTCGATCACCACGTTATTGCGGAAAGGCAGCTTGTTGGTGTCGACGTAGTCCTTCCACGCCGCCTTGAAGGCGTCGTTGCGCGGCGAACCGGCGTTCTGGAGATAGGCCCAGCAGTTGAGATGCCCGACCATGGTCGTGGTGTCGAGCCCCTCCAGATCCGCCTCCAGCATGTCGAGTCCCAGAACCGGGATGTCGGTGGCGCGGAGGCCCTGGCTGATCACTTCCTTGAAGAAAGCCGGGATCGAGGAGCCGACCACGGTTAGGATGACGATCGGCTGGCCGCCCGGCTGGCTGGCGAACTGGCGGATGTCGTTGACCAGCGTCTGGAAGTTCGAGAAGTCGAAGGGCACGTAGTGCTCGCGCCAGCTCGCCTCCTTGAAGCCTTTGGAGGTCAGGTAGCCCTTGCAGATCTTGTTGATCGTCCGCGGCCACACATAGTCGGAGCCCAGCATGAAGAACCGCTTGGCCGCGCCGCCGTCGTCGCTCATCAGATATTCGAGCGCGGGCAGGACGGAGCTGGACGGCGGGGAATTGAGGTAGACGACGTTCTTGGAATTCTCCTCC
>NZ_CP170671.1:0-10000 GCF_042938965.1 Azospirillum sp. A23
CGACGGGGCCAGCCGCGGCGAGCTCGTTTAGGAAGGCGACGTAGGTCTCCATGTTGCCCATGCTGCCACGGCTCGTCCGGCCCGCCTCCTCCGCGAGAACGCGCTCGATGCCATGCCGGGCCAGAATGCTTTGAACCTTGGCCTTACCAAGGCCCAGCACTTGGCCTTTCCGATCGGTGATCAGAGTTGTGGGCTCCAGTGGGAGCCCCCTCGTTTTCGCATGGTCCGTGACCACCAGGGCCACCGATAATGGCCCCTTCGTTTTGAACCGGTTCTCAGCGGCGAACCGGGTCAGTTCCTCTATCATTCACTCACTCCGCGGCCATCGTGACACCGATTTCCTGCTCGGCATTCGCGGAGAGGATCGGCTCGAAGATGTGCTCCGACAGATGGCGGACGACTGGCACAGCGACTCCGTCACCCGCGAGATGGTAGGCGTCGTTGTAATTGCTCGGCAGCTTGTAGGTGTCCGACAATCCCATTAGACGCGCGGCTTCGCGGGGCGATAGGAGTCGCGAGCGGACGTTTGAACCATCGACGACCAGGATCAGCTGCCGCGATGATCCGCCCGCGGGTGTGCGCAAGCACCCGGCTACATCGTCGAACCGCACTTCAGCACGCTGAATCTTGTTGCCGAACTCGTCCTTCCGGGTCCGCTTGTAAACGCCACCGACCATTCGGCGGGCAGCTTTCTTCGCCTTATCCAGCTTGGCCAAGTTGACCGCGCTCATCATCGAAACCAGTCGTTTGGTTTCGGCAGCGGTGTGCCAAACCATGCCAGTTGGGTTCTCTTCGATGATGTCAGCGAATCGGCTGGTGCGGACGTCCGGCTCAGGAAGATCCCACCAGATCCACCGGCGCCGCGCTTCCTTCGACAGCATGGCATGCGCACTGATGAGGGCAGCCGGGTGCCAGGCCGGATGGGGATCCTCTCTCACCAAGCTGCTGGGCACGACCACCCCTGAACGAACGCCAATGACGAACACCCGGGGGCGGGACTGCGGAAGAAAACGCCTGGCGTCGATCACCATGGCACCGAAACGATAACCAGCGCCCGAGAAGGCCGACGCGATGGCCTTGAAATCTTTTCCCTCGTTCGAGGTCAGCGCGCCATAGACGTTCTCGAGTACGATAATCCTAGGCGCGCGATTCTCCTGGGCCAAGCCGCGCATTAAGCTCCAAAACGGCCAGAACGTGCCGGATCGCGTCTGCGCCTTGGAGTCGGGGCGGCCGATGCCCTCGTAATTGCCCGCCAGCGACAAGTCCTGGCAGGGGAACGACGCCCACGCCATGTCGGCTCGGCCGGCGAGTTCATCCAGCTTCACAGAATTGACGTCTTTAACGAGCAGGTGCTCGTCGCCCCAGTTTGACCGGTATGCAGCCGCCTTCATGTCGTCGAAATCATTCGCGAAACGGCATGTCCAATGTTCGCCTAGCCCGGCGCGGGCCATGCCACCACCCGCGAAGAATTCGTAGAAGCTAGGCATTCGTGCAACCCCCGTCACCATGACCCATGCTGTCGCGCGCAATCTTCTCTTCTATTGCTTGAGCGATCCAAGTGTTCCGCGACACCTTCCCCGGTCCGGCTTTGCGCAGCTGGTCGATGGCCAGGAAAATTTCCGGCGGCAGTCTCAGATTAATGCGGTGTTCGTCGTCATTGGACATAGCCGCACATATGGCGCCAATTTGGCGCCATAATCAACGGAAAAATAGAAGCACGAGGACCATTCGGCGACTTCAGCGGCCCCAAACGGCATCACCAACACGGAGTTGGCGGCAACTCCTAATTCTCCATAAAGGCGGCGGTGGCGCAACAGTTCCTATGACATGGGCCAGCTAACCAGGAAAATTCATGAGGGTTGGCGGGTGTAACGGCATCCGTTGAGCGGCCGTAGGATTTGGGTGCTGAAACCAATCCTTGCCGTTTCCGGAGCGCCCACCGGCCACCGAGGTCGCATTGGCGTCGCGGTCCTCAACCGTATGCTCGGCCTTGGACGCCCGAACTCCGTCCGCATCGCCTGATCAAGGGTGATGCCGGGGCGATCTGTTGCCCCGCTCGCCTCGCTGCAACACGCCGCTTCCGTCTAGACATTGAGCTGGCGACCATCCTTTCCACCTTGAAGCAACAGGGCCGCCGAGCGCCCAAGCGCGGCGTTCGACAGAAAAGGCTTGCCTCCGTAACGTCATGCGTTATAGGTATAACGCATGACGTTACGGAGGCGGGGATGCCTGCTGAAACCATGAGTCCCGGCGAGGTGCTCCTTCATGAGTTCATGGAGCCGCGCAACCTCAGCCAAAACGCATTGGCGCGCGCAATCGACGTTCCGCCACGGCGCATCAATGAAATCATTCTCGGCAAACGGAAGGTCACGGCCGACACCGACCTGCGCCTGTGCCGCCACTTCGGCTTGGAGCCCGGCTTTTGGCTCAAAATGCAGATCACGTCCGATCTGAATGAGCGTCGCAAGCTTTTGAACGACGCGTTGACCAACTTGCCCGTCGCGCAAGGCCACGGCGGCGCTCGCCTCGGCTTTTACGCCCGCCTGGCGGCGCGGCGGAACGACGATTCCAAGCTCCGCAAATGCGTGGAGGAGGTGGTTTATAACCTTGAAACCTCGAGCACGACCGAGCAACGGCCCGGCATGCTCTTGGGGCGCATCCAGTCCGGCAAAACCCGGGCCTTCATCGGCGTGGCCGCCAAAGCTTTTGATCGCGGTTACGACGTCGCCGTAATTCTCACTAAGGGCACGAAGACGCTGGCCGCGCAGACGGTTGCTCGCCTCGGGGCGGACTTCGCGGAGGAGATCGAGAACGACGAGATCCTCGTGTTCGACATCATGAAGCCGCCCGGACGCTTGATTCGCGGAGATCTCAAAAAGAAGCTGATCATCGTCGCCAAAAAGCAGGTGGACAACCTGGAGCGCCTGAACCGTCTGTTCGACACGGACTATCCCGACTTGGCCAAAGCGTCCGTTCTCTTGATCGATGACGAGGCCGACCTGGCGAGCATCCGCTTCGTAAAACGACCAGGACCGAGTCGGATCGAGCAAGGGAAAATCGCCGAAAAGCTTGACGAGTTCCGCCACAACACCAGATCGACGGCGTTCCTGCAAGTCACGGCCACGCCTTACTCGCTGTATCTTCAACCCGAGGACTACCTCGATCAAAACAGCAATCCGGTCTTCAAACCGATGAAGCCGGCCTTTACCGTGCTTTTGCCCAGGCATGACGGGTACGTCGGCGGCGACACCTACTTCGGCCCACGCGCGCCGGGCTCGGTTGAAGATCATCTGTTCGTTCCGGTTCCCCATGAGGAGCAGGACGCGTTGCGCTCGGCCGACAGACGACGCATAAAGCCGTCAAACGTTCTGGAAACGTCCAACGCCGCAGGTCTTGTGCGCGCTGTGGTCACGTTCGTGCTGGCCGTATGCATCCGCCAGTGGCAGCAACGTGAAGCGGGCGAGCGCCGGACCAAGTACGCTATGGTCATCCACAACGATACCCAAAAGGCCGCACACTCGTGGCAGGAGGAGGTCGTCGAGTGGATCGTCGACGCGATCACGCGGGCAGCGGGCAAGCCTACGACGAGCGTGACGGCTGTCTTCAACAAGGCCTACACGGACCTGAAAAATTCCATAACGGCGAACGGCGGGCTCGTTCCCGACCACGAGTCGGCGCTCGAAATGTTCCTCGAGGCGTTCGAAGGCGACGAGGTGGTGCGGGAGACGGTCAACTCCGACAAGGACGTGCTCGCGCTCCTCGACGACAATGCCGAGCTGAGGCTGCGCACGTCGTTCAACATCTTCATTGGCGGCAGCATTCTCGACCGCGGCATCACAATCCCGAATCTTATTGCCTTCTACTACGGGCGGAACCCGCAGACGACGCAGGCCGACACCGTGCTCCAGCACTCGCGCATGTACGGCAATCGGGCGCGCGCCGACGTGGCCGTGACGCGTTTCTACACCTCGCCCGCGGTCTACGATCGCATGTATACGATCAACAGTTTCGAAACGGCGCTGCGCGAGGCGTTCGAGGCCGGCGCGCACGACAAAGGAGTGGTCTTCATCCAGGCCGACGCAGCCGGCAAGGTGCGGGCGTGCGCGCCGGACAAGCTGCAGCTCAGTGATCTGGTCGCCGTGCGCCCGGGAGGATTTTATCTGCCAACCCGCTTCAAAACCACGAGCGCGAAGAGCGCCACAGCCGCCGATCGGGCCGTTCGGACATTGATCCAGAAGATGCCCGCGAAAGGCAGCGCCGTCGAGATTGATGTTGAAACGGCCAACAGCCTCCTGGAAGCGATCAAAGGCAGCCTTGACGTCGCTGACGCGACGTTCGATTGGGAGGCAATGAAGGCCCTTCTTCAATTCTACGGCCGCGTTCCCCGGAACAAGCGCGTTCCTCGGAACAAGGTGGACCTGTACGTCGAGACCGGCCGGCAACTCGACGCGGCGCTGTCCGGCGACAAATCCGGCGTGTCGATCGTCGGCACCCGCCTGCGCGAGATTTTGCGCGATCCGTCCCGGCGGAATCCCGCGTTGGTCCTTCTGCAGCAAACGGGCACGCGCGAACTCAATTGGTCTGGCTATCCGTTCTGGTGGCCGGTGTTGGCCGCGCCGCCGACGGGCGAGCCCTGCGTGTTCGCAACCAAAGTCGCGGCGTAGCGTGGTCTGGCGATGCCCGCTCCCACAACACCGGCATCGTCAGACCGGAACAACGCCGCCGCGCCGCCGGCCTTTCTCGGCGGAACGCGCGCTGTTGATTGCCGCTTCGTCGTTTTCGCCGCCTTCGGATCATTGCTCTGAAAACATCGTGAGTTGGGCTGGAGGCGAAGGCTTCGACACAGCGTTGCATTTACCGAACGTTTTATTGATGATCAACGAGGATCAAGAAGGAGGACAACGGCGATGGCGGGAGACGAGGCGGCACCTTGCCGCCATGCGGGGGCACCGCCCGAGGAGGTCGTCGCGCGCGTTGCCGAAGTCGTGTCGGCGCTCGCGCAAAACGAGGCCTATCTTTCTTCGCAAGGACTGTCCGCGGACGAGTATCGCCGCGCGCTCCCCGCTGCGATTGAACGCCTGCGAGGCAGCAGCGCCGCCAGCAACGCCTCGCGGCGGCGGTTCTTGGCGGCGTTGTTCGAAGAGATGCAAGTGCGTGGCATCGTCTCACAGCTTGAACGGCCGCAATATGGAGACGACACGGTCTACCGACTGACGATCCCTCAGTTCGGAGACATAGCCGTCATCCAGAAAGGCTGCCCCGATGGAGCGCACAGCAGCGTTCGCTGGAGCGTGCCGGATTGGGCGCGGGAGACCTACCTTTGGTGGCTGTGCCCAAGCCTCGCCGCCGAGCCCGGCGCGCACATTCTCAAGGGCGTGAATCGCCTGCGGCAACGCTTCTTCTCGGAACTCCCGGGAGCCATCGACGGCATCATCTTTCACAACGATCTTTGCGGCACACAGCACAGGCCCTGCCCCAAAGCGGACCACTCGATCACCGTCGACGGCATGCGCATTCCGCCGCCGTGCGTTTACGTCATGCCGGAGCGCACGGCGGGCGGAACGGAGTGGAATTGGGACGGCAGCCGCCGTTTGCGCTTCCCTGCGGTCCTTTTGTCGATGTTCGGAATCAGCGACGAGCGCGCGTCGACCTTCACCGGCTACGTCGGCTTCCAGCGCCGCGGCGGCGACCTGAGGACCACCTTGACGGCTCGGTTCGGCCCCGGTCGATCGACCACATTCAGAGCTTAAAAATGACCAATCCCGTACTTGATCAAGAACGCGTCGCTTTCCTTGAGGCCCGTCGGAAGTCCGCGCCGAAGACGGCTCTTCTGCCGGCTTGGCCGCGGTATGACAAGGAGCTGCCCCTCGTCGAGCTTGAGGTCACGTGGGTCCGCTTTTCGACCCTCAATCACCGAACGAAGGCCGAGCAGCTCCGCGAAATGCAGAAGTCGGGGCGTTTCGACCTGTTCTCGGCCGATCCTTTGGGGCCTGAGGCGCAGGAGGCGCAGTATGGAATCCTGCGTTCGCAGGAAGGGTTTGCTCTCCTTAAGGAGGATTTGAAGGAACGCCAGCAGCAGGAGCCCGCGGTCGTCACCGCGGAAGGCGTGCTCATCAACGGCAATCGGCGATCGGCCGCGCTTCGCAGCCTGTTCATTGACGACTCGCATGCGCAGGCCCGGTACGTCCGCTGCCTCGTGCTGCCTGGGGACGCGACGCCCACCGAGCTCCTCGATCTTGAGACGGAGCTTCAGGTCGCGCGGGACTTCAAAGAAGACTATTCGTGGGTGAACGAGGCGCTTCTCATCGAAGAGCTGTTCAACCGAGAAGGCAAGAGCTGGGATCGGGTCGCGCGGAAAATGCACCGCGACGTCAACGACGTTCGCAACCTTTATGAAAAGCTCCAGCAGCTTCATCAACTCGTCGCGCTTTCCGACGGCACGCGCCATCATGTCGACTTCAACGACAACGAGTCGGCCTTCGACGAACTCGCGAAGCATATTCGCAACAAGCCGAAGGAGGAGGCGGAGAGCGTCCGATCAACCTATTACCTCGGCACCCTTGCCGGCGTGAACTACCGCGATCTGCGCAATTTGCGCCGCCAGGACGCGGCCGACCTCGTGCGGCGCGAAATGGAGGCGGACCCCGCGCTTCAGCCGTTGCTCCGCACCGTCGAGTCCGCGAGTCAGGACGTCGAGGGAGGCGACGCTCTGGATGAACTGTTGGGCGGGGATGATGCGCCCACGGGGCTTACGGACGTTCTGTCGTTTCTCGCGAAGAAAAAACTCGACGAGGTCGTGCGGCTCGCAGACGGCCAAGCGGCCGTGGTCGGCGATCTTTTCGGCACGATCCGGAGCGCTGTCACCGCGGCCGCGCGCGAGGCGCTAGAAGAGAAGAAGGACCTTGAAGCGCTCAAGACGCCCGTCGATCGCGTCGTCAACGCGATCAAGGATGGGGAGCGGGCGCTCGCCGCGCTCCCCAAGGCGCGCCGATTCGACGAATGGGACGAGGACGCTTTTCAAGCGAACGTCGCCTCTCTTAAGGCAGTCGTCGCCAAGCTGGAGCGGCGTGAATGATTGAGCTTGAGCTCTACGACGCGGGGCGGCCTATCGTCATCATGCAGCGCCGGCCGGAGACCAACGCCGGGGCGTGGGCCCGGCTTCAGGAAGCGTTCGCTCGGGGCATCGTCGGGGGCTCGCCCTCGCGTTCGGACGTTCGCGCCGACGTCTTTATGGCCGAGCTCGACGTGCTGCGCGACGTGCGCGCGCTGTTCAGCGAGAAGATTTCGTTGGGCCCCAACATCGAGGCGCAGCTGCGCGTGCTGGCGAGCGATCGCCGGGCGCGGGAGACCGCGCTTGCGGCAAGCGACGGCTATGACCTCGAGGCGCTTGCCGCTGAACTCGAAGCGGCCGGCTTCAAACGAAAGCTGAAGCCATTCCAGCTTCGCAACCTCGCAGCGGTCCTAAGACTGCCGCATGCCGCCGACTTCTCCGTTCCGGGCGCCGGCAAAACCACCGTGGGGCTTGCGAACTTCGCGCTGAGCCGAGCGCGGGGACGGGTGGTGCGTCTGCTCGTCATTGCTCCCATCGCAGCCTTCGGCGCGTGGACCGAAGACTCCCAGGAGTGCCTTGCGCCAGGGCCGAAGGTGGTCATTCACGGCGGACCGGAAACGCTAATTCCGCAGGATGCCGACATTCTGCTCACCAACTACAATCGCGTGGCCTCGGACTACGATCGCATCCGAGCGTTTGCGGCCGATCGGCCGACGCAAGTGATCCTGGACGAGGCTCACCGCGTGAAGAAGGGAGCGGCGGGCGTCCACGGCCGCGCGGTTCTCGACCTCGCCTACGCCGCCAAGCGTCGCGATGTTTTGACCGGCACGCCAGCACCGCAAGGAGCGTACGACCTCGTCGCACTCATGCGGTTTCTATACCCCGGCCAAGACCGCCAAATCCTGCCGCGTTCGACCTACGTCGAGCGCGACGGCCGTGATCCTCAGGTGCTTCGGGAGACGCACGCGGCCGTTTCCCGCTATTTCGTTCGGACGCCCAAATCGCAACTCGACCTGCCGCCGACGCGGTTTTGCGTCGTGCAACGCGAAATGAGGCCGCTCCAGAAGGCGATTTACGAAGCTCTCGTCGGACGTTACCACTCGTCCTTTGCGCTCGGAAGCCGAAGCCGGCACGAGTTCCAGAACCTGGGGCGGATCGTCATGTATCTGCTCGAGGCCGCGACGAATCCGATGCTGCTGACCGCGGGCTCGGATGACGGCGATGATCCAGGGTTCGCCCACCCGCCGCTTGCGCTCAAGGGCGACGAGCAGCTCGCTGATCTGCTTCACACGTACAATCTCTACGAGACTCCCTGGAAGTATGAGGAGACGACGAGAATTGTCGCCACCGCCGCATCGCGCGGCGAGAAAGTGCTGATCTGGTCGAACTTCGTCCGGAACCTCAAGGTTCTGCACAGGCATCTTGAAGATCATCAACCGGCAATGATCCACGGCGGCGTGCCGTCTTCCGACGGCACGCCCGTCAATCAGGTCACGCGCGAGGACGAGCTCCGTCGCTTCCGCCACGACCCCGATTGCCGCGTGCTTCTCGCCAATCCGGCCGCGTGCGGAGAGGGCGTTAGCTTGCATCATTGGTGTCACCACGCCGTCTATCTCGACCGCAGCTTCAACGCCGGGCATTTTTTGCAAAGCCAAGACCGCATCCATCGCCTCGGCTTGGCTCCGGACGCCATGACGCGGTTCACGCTTCTGATGAGCGCTCATACGATCGACGTCGCCGTCGATGGGCGACTTCGCGACAAAGTGACCGCTCTCGCGCGCCTTATGGATGATCCGGGACTGGTGCAGGTGGCGTTGCCAGAGCCCGACGAAGGGCAAGGAGGCCCGCCCGCGCACGCGGACGACCTCCAAGCGGTCGCCGCTCACTTCGCGAAGGCCGCGCGACGTGCTTCCTAGCCGCGGCCGCTGCCTCGCGGTGTTTCTGCTGGTCTACAGCGCGCGCTTGAATCCCCGGCTCGGTCTCGCTGAGTGGGTCGTCTCCGCTCGGGAGAAGTCGACCATTATGGCGCACGCGCTTGACCTTGAGGGAACGGCGAAGGGGCTCGTGGCGCTCAATCTCGCGCGCAGCGAACCCGCTGTTGCGCCGGCTGCGCAGCTTATCCATCTGAACGACCAAGCCGACTTCCCAACCCTTGTCGGCATTGCGCACGTCCTCCTTGAGCGGGCTCCGCCTTCCTGGATTCGGGTTGCGGTCAATGGGGGCCGGGTCGCCCGCGAGTACATTCCCGCGTCCGACCTGGCGGCGCTCGCATGGCTCGGCGACGAATTCGACGCTGTGCTGATCGAAGCGCACCAGCGCGCTGTCGCTCCTTCCGAGGAGGACGTTCGCAAGCGCCTGGGAGACGCTGCTGAACTTATCGTCCTAGCGGCGCTTCGGCATGCCGGCCGCCGCCCCGTCCACGTCGCGCTCATCTCGAATGCCTACGGCTACGACATCGAGCTCCGCACGGCCGACCGGACGGACCGCTTGGAGGTAAAGGCCGCTGTTCGCCGGACATGCGGGGGCGTGCATGTCAGTCGTAACGAGTTCGACAAAAGCCGTCTTTTTGGGACCGAGTGGAGGCTGGTGCAGGTGGTGTTCTCGACCGGCGCGCTGGTGCGCGGTCCAATCGGCCCGGCTCACGTTGAAGAGATCAGAGAGCTTCCGGGAGCCTCGCTTCGGGCGCTCGCTCCTCTCGAGTCCAACAGCTTTCGGTGGAGCGAGTCGGCCGAATTTCGGCCGCCTCCTGAAGTTTGGATGAGGAGCGGCATTGTTCCCGATCCCGCATTTTGGGTGCCGAGCGAGCGGTAGGCGGATCGCGACGCCCGGGCACGACCATTCAGAACCATATTGAGTTCGCTAAATGACTTCAGAGCTTTTGACCCTCACCCATGCCACGGAACGTGACATCGATCTCCTCCTCGTCGAAGAGTTGAAGTGCAGCCTCGC
>NZ_CP170671.1:17500-85558 GCF_042938965.1 Azospirillum sp. A23
ACCGCGTGGTGCGCTGGTTGGAGACGTCGATCGCCGAGCCCCCCTTCGCCGGGCGCCGGTCAGCCGATCTGCTCGACACCCCCGAGGCCGGAGCGGTGCTGTGCCGCCTGCGCGCCTGGCTCGACGCGGCAGACGGGCGCGTCAATCGCCGGAGTGGCCGCGCGTGACCGCCGACACGCTCCTTCCCGTCGCGCTGGACCCGGCCTTGCCCTCCGCGGATCTGGCGGCGCTGGTCGCCGAGGCCCAGGCCTTTGTCCAGCGCGCCAAGGCCGACAAAACCCGCACCATCTACCGGACGGCGTGGCGGCGCTACGGCGCGTGGTGCGATGCGCATGGGCTCGATCCGCTGAGCCCGGATCCGCGCCAGCTGGTGCTGTTCGTCACCGAGCTGGCGCGCGCCCTCAAGACCGCCTCGATCCGCACCTACCTGTCCGGGGTGGCCCACCATTTGCGCCAGGAGGGGGTGCCGGTCGACCTCCAGCACAAAGCCATCGTCGAGGTGCTCGCCGGCGTCGCCCGCACCAAAGGAACGCAACCCACCAAGGTGGCGCCGCTGCTGCCGGAGCTGATGCGCCCGGTGCTCGCCGCCCTACCGGCCAGCCCGCTCGGCGCCCGCGACGCCAGCCTGCTCCTCACCGGCCTGCACGGCGCCCTGCGCCGCTCCGAGATCGCCGTCCTCGATCGCGCCGACGTCGATATCCAGCCACGGGGTGTGCTGGTGACGCTGCGCCGCTCGAAGACCGACCAAGCCGGCCGCGGCGCCGTGGTGCCGCTGGTGGCGGCGCGCGAGGCGGCGGTGTGTCCACGCGCCGCCCTGCTGCGGTGGCTCGCGGTGCGCGGCGATGAGCCCGGTCCGCTCTATGTGCAGGCGACGCGGGTTGGGGACCTGCGCGACGGGCGGCACCGGTTGTCCGACCGCGCCGTCGCCCGCATCGTACAGAGCGCGCTGACCCGCGCCGGGCGTGACGCCACCGGCTATGCCGGGCACAGCCTGCGCCGCGGCCTGGCCACCGCCGCCGCCCAAAAGCAGCACACGTTGGCCGCCATCATGAAGCAGACCCGCCACAAGTCGGCGGACATGGCGCTGTCCTACGTCGCCGATGTCGAGCTGTGGGCCAGCGTGTCCGACGGTCTGTTCGACTGAGTGGTACTGTTCCGGGTCGACTCTTTTCGGTCACGCATAGCTCGGCTTCAAACCGGGTTTCCTCGTGCAACCAGAGGAGGGTGGGGGGGTGTGCTGACCGATGCGACTATCCACGTTCCCACCTCGATCTTCGTGGTCCAACTCCCTGAAGGCATACCCACCAACCCGGCCGCCTATCTCATGTATCTCCCCGCAACCGTTCCAAAACGCTGAAGAATGTTCCCAATTAGCACTCTTAGGCATTGCGCAATGTTTTTTCGACTTCCAAGATAAATGTTATCTAAATATCTTGAACCAATCAGGAGTGGAATCTAGAACAAAACATGAAATTCTGATTTGAAGGAGAAGACCTTGAGTTTTGTGGATAAAGACCAACTGATCAATGATATCTGTGATGCCATTAAAGGCATACAATCTTATACTCCGAAAGTTGGTGTTTTTGGAAGCTCAGGTGTTGGGAAATCAAGCTTATGCAACGCGCTTTTTGGGAAGGATGTCGCGCCGATTAGCGATGTTGAGGCCTGCACCAGAAAGCCTCAAGAAATCCTCATCGGAACCAGCGATGGTAAATCAGGAATTGTTCTTGTTGATGTCCCAGGGATTGGTGAAGATCAAGAACATCACAGAGAGTATACGGAACTTTACAAAAGCATCGTCCCGGAATTAGATTTAGTTTTGTGGGCTATCAAGGCTGACGACAGAAGCTATGCTTCCGGTCTTGATGCATATAAGTCTGTATTTGGATCTGAAAGCCGCCCTCCCGTTATTTTTGTAATTACGCAAACTGACAAGATTAGTGATGCCGACGACTGGGATCGTCAAGAATATAAGCCGGGAGGAACTCAAATACATAACATCACAGAGAAAGAACATGACGTTTCAAGGCGCTTTGAAGTGTCAACAAAGAACATCATTTCTGTTGCAGTATCTAAAAAGGGCAAATCTTATAACTTGATGCCCCTTATCGATCTTATCGTTGATGTTCTCCCAAACGAAAAGAAATATTCTTTTACACGCGAGGCAAAGGAAGAAAATGTAAGTGATGAAGCAAAAAAAAATGCAGCAGAAGGAATCTGGCAGTCTATTAAGAATGTTGCAGGTGAGGCTTGGGATAGTGTGAAGAATGAGATCCCAAAGATTATCGTTGCTCATGGTCCGAAGCTGATAGCTTTGCTTGGAATTTGGCTGAAACGGCGTTTTTGAGAGCATCGCACTGCGAGGCGTTGCTGCGGTAGCTCAACGTCCGCGGTGACGGTCCCGGTCCGCGTTGCCTACAGGCGGCGCGGACCAAGGTTTGACGCCACCGGCTATACCGGCGACAGCCTACGCCGCGGCTTGGCCGCCGCCCGGAAGCAGCACACGCTGGCCGCCATCATGAAGCAGACCCGACACAAGTCGGCGGACATGGCGCTGTCCTACATCGCCGACGTGGGGTGTGGACCAGCGTGTCCGATGGCCTGTTCGACTGAGTGGAGTCAGGCTACGGAGGAGTAAGGAGCGTTAGCCCGGTCGCTCTTTCTCTTCCTCACACGCCAGGTGTCGAACCGCGGAGGGGTGGCGACGTGCTGTTGTGATCTGCTGGCTGCGCCTGTCCGAGTTCGTCTAGAACATGCTGATAGTCGCCTGATGGCAGCGCGCGTGGATCCTCGGCCATGTGCCGCAAGGCAGCAAGGCCGGCCTCGGTGAACCGCGCTCGCAGCCAGTGGGCACCGTCATCCCGCAGCTCCAGCAGTCCACGGTCCAGCATCCCCTGGATGATCGTCCCGGGTTTAGGCTGACCCTTGTTCGGTCCGGTGGCCCACCGCTTCACCAGGATGCCGTTCTCCAGCCGGGGGGCCTGACCAAAGCGCACCATGAATTCGTTGCGGATCAAGGCGCGTTCCCGTGGCGTCAAGGTGGTGTCGCTCACCGGATCCTCTCCCTCAGTCCTGTCCGCGTGAGACGCGGAACCAATGCTCGGCATACTGCCGGCACAATTCCGCCTCCACGCCATCTCCGATGCGTTCGGCATCGGCGGCCCGGCCAAGCCACTGGGCCTGCTTCTGGACTGCCGATCCAGTGACCCGGACCGGCGCAGGACGGACTCCACCGGCACCGGCAGACCGTGCCGTGCTGACCCTAGGTTGAGACGCTTGGCCACTGCGGGGGATGAGTGCTGACATTCAACCTATCGGGTGTCTTGGAGAAAACAAAGGGACGGCTTGGATGACCCAGTGCCGTTCCTCAGCCATTAGGCATTTGCGCTTTCCTGACTTGGCGTCGCCAGAGTCTATCACACCGTCGATGGTCGTGGCGGTGCTCTATGATCTCGACTGCCCGCAGGTCAGGCTTCCCGACAAACACCCGCGTCAATGCAAGCCGCCAAGACAATGTCGGTGAGCGGCTGATGAAGCTCCTCGGGAAAGGTAACCGTCGGGCTCCACTGTCCATCAATGTCCCGATGAAGGGGCGAGGTGAGAGAGGTGGCATGATTGCCATCCATGATCTCTCTCGATACACGGAGGCCTCGAACCTTGAACTCGACGCCGTGGATGACAATGACGACATCAACCAACGCCAGAAGCTTCCCACCAACAGGAGCTTTCCGGACCCTGACGACTTCAGCCAGGACTGTCTCTTCTTCACTCACTACAGTCTCATAATGCTCTTTACGGGTTGGTTATGCTGAAGGGGGCTGCTCTGGTCAATGCTCCCGACCGCCAATCCGACAGCTCTCTGCATTTCAGCGGCGCCCCAGTGGTCAAGGGCAGCGGTGGCTGGACCGTTGACATCACCAAAATCCGGGCTGAGGTGGGCGACCCCCTGAAAGCCCGAATGGCACTCGGGACGGTGGATCGGCGCCCAATATCAACCAGCATCTGTACTCCAACATCTTGTTGGTTCATCGAAGGAAGAAGCTTGGTGATGGTTCTCCATCAGCGTCGACGCAGGGCCACCCTACACAGGAAATTCTATCAGCTGATCAATGATATAGCTCGTTGATCTGTATGGCTGCAGTTGGCCGTCGACCGCGAATGCGGCTGGCCCGGCGTTCGGGAATCCTGCACAATCCCGGCATGAGCGGGCAAGCCATCGTGTCATCGACGGAGTCCCTGGCCGGGCTGGTGGAGCGCGTGACTTTCCACAGCGCCGAGACCGGCTTCTGCGTGCTTCGGGTAAAGGTCCGCGGGCACCGCGACTTGGTTGTCGTCGTCGCTCACGCCGCCATGATCTCATCCGGTGAGTGGATCCAGGCAAGCGGCAGCTGGGTCAACGATCGCACCCACGGCCTCCAGTTCAAGGCCACCTTCCTGAAGGCGACCCAGCCGACGACGCTGGAGGGCATCGAGAAGTACCTGGGCTCCGGCATGATCAAGGGCATCGGCCCGGTCTACGCCAGGAAAATGTTGAAGGCGTTCGGTGAGGCGGTGTTCGACATCATCGAGGCCGAACCCGGTCGCCTGCGCGAGGTCACCGGCATTGGGCCCAGGCGGGCCGACCGCATCATCAAGGGATGGGCCGACCAGCGGGCGATCAGGGAGATCATGCTGTTCCTGCACGCCAACGGCGTCGGCACCTCCAGGGCGGTCCGCATCTACAAGACCTACGGGCAGGAGGCCATCCAACTCATCACCGAGAACCCATACCGGCTGGCCCGGGACATCCGTGGCATCGGCTTCAAGACCGCTGATGCCATCGCGGCCAAGCTGGGCATCGAGAAGACGGCCATGGTCCGCGTCCGGGCGGGCATCGGCTATGCCCTGGCCGAGGCGATGGACGAGGGGCACTGCGGCCTGCCGGTGGAGGACCTGGAGAAGCTGGTCAGCGACCTCCTGGAGGTCGGCACCGACTTGGTGGCCGAGGCGCTGACGGACGAGCTTCGCGACGGCGCCGTCATCGCCGACCAACTGGAGGGCAGGGACTGCGTCTTCCTGGCTGGGCTGTACCGGGCCGAGCAAGCCATCGCTGCCCGGCTGCGGGGCCTTGCGGGCGGGACGCTGCCCTGGCCCGCCATCGACATGGACAAGGCGCTGGAATGGGTGGCAGGGAAGACAGGACTGACGCTGGCGCCGAGCCAGCGGGAGGCTGTCCGGCTTGCCTTGGCATCCAAGGTCATGGTCATCACCGGCGGCCCAGGCGTCGGCAAGACGACCCTGGTCAACTCCATCCTGAAGCTCCTGGCCGCCAAGCACATCCGCATCCTGCTGTGCGCCCCGACCGGCCGGGCGGCCAAGCGGCTCTCGGAGAGCACCGGGCTGGAGGCCAGGACCATCCACCGGATGCTCGCCTTCGACCCGGCAGCTGGTGGCTTCAAGCACAGCGAGGAGAACCGACTGGAGTGCGACCTGCTCGTCGTCGACGAGACGTCCATGGTCGATGTGCCGCTGATGAACGCGTTATTGAAGGCAACCCCCGACAGGTCGGCCCTGATCCTGGTCGGCGATGTCGACCAGTTGCCGTCGGTGGGGCCGGGGCAGGTGCTGGCCGACGTGATCGCATCCGGCGCCGTGCCCGTAGTGCGCCTGACCGAGGTCTTCCGACAGGCGGCGGCCAGCCGCATCATCGTCAATGCCCACCGCATCAACCAGGGCCAGATGCCGGATCTGACACCCATAGAGGGCTCGGACTTCTACTTCGTCGAGGCGGCGGAGCCCGAGGATGGTGTCCGCAAGCTCATTGAAGTCGTCAGGAATCGGATCCCGAAGCGCTTCGGCTTAGACCCCGTGCGCGATGTCCAGGTGCTTTGTCCAATGAACCGTGGGGGCCTCGGCGCCCGATCGTTGAACGTGGAACTCCAGGCGGTGCTGAACCCGCCTGGCGATGTCCGGGTGGAGCGCTTCGGCTGGACCTACTGCTTCGGCGACAAGGTGATGCAGACCGAGAACGACTACGAGAAGGAGGTCTACAACGGCGACCTGGGCATCATCACCGCAATCGATCCCGAGAACAGCGAACTGTTGATCGACTTCGACGGCCGTGAGGTCGCTTACGACTTCGGTGAACTTGACCGGGTGTCGCTGGCCTATGCGACGACGATCCACAAGAGCCAGGGCTCGGAATACCCGGCCGTTGTCATCCCGCTGGCGATGCAACATTGGACGATGCTCAGGCGCAATCTCGTCTACACCGGCGTCACCCGCGGGAAGAGGCTGGTTGTCATTGTGGGACAGCGGAAGGCGCTTGGAATGGCCGTACGATCACACCAGGAAGGGCGCCGGTGGTCAAAGCTGAAGGAGTGGCTGTTGGCAAAAGCAGCCTGACCGGTGCGGGACCGTTGTCCTCTTCCACAGGGGGAGCACGTCCGCTCCGGAATAGCTTGCTTCCCCGAGCAGGGGGGCGGCGCGTTGTCATCCCTATCAGCGATGACGGAAACGATTTCTCGGCACGGGTTGGGCGGGCGCGACAAGGTTGCCCAGGGCTTGACGGGGGCGGATGGCTGGTGGTCGCGCGGGGGAGGCAGGTTGCTCGGAACACTGGACCCGCGAGAGGCGGGTGGAGATCGAACCTCTCTGGTCCCGTGTTCCTCCAGCTCTCCAGCTTCCGGCCGTCTTCCGTTATGCTGTCGGGCGCCAACTCCGGCGGACCAAGGACGTCGGGATCAGCATCCGCTCCGCCGTAGCTGTCTTTAGTTGATAATGGCGATGTTGTTTAGCTGACACCTATCGCGCTGCCCTCAGGGAAGCCTACGGAATGACCGGGCGCCTATCCGCAATGCCTACTCGCTCCGGCTGCGCTTGGGCTGTTAAAAAAGCGGCGGCAGGCGGGACGGACCCCGGCGCCGGCCGGTGGCTGTTGGCCGGACCAGACCGCCCTGCATATCGGCGATTGAGCGGAACGGCAGGGGCGGGGCTTGGCAAGCGGGCTGCAGGAAGGCGAGATCAGGCAAGCCCTCCTGGAGGGCGGCCGCATCCGTAACGTTCTCATCGTCTCCAAATGCGTCGGCGCCGCCGTCGAGCACCTGGCCTATCTGCGGGCGAGCTGGCGGCGCGATTTCCTGCCCCTGCGCACCTGGAACGACCGCGCCGACTTCGGCTTTCGCGGCTGCATTCCGGTCTACATCGCCGGCGACCCCGAGCTCGCCCGCTACAAGGCGTTGGCCCGGGAACTGCCGGTCGCCGGCCCGCTGCCGCCCCACTGCGGCACCGCTGGGCTAAGGGGGTGAGTAGCAATGGAATGGGAAACCTAGGTAAGCCCCCACCAAGCTGCAGCAGTCTGTCCGATTCGCACTTCATGCCCCTGCCTATAGAGCTAAACGTCTCCAACCAAACCAACTTATTCACAGGAATCTGGTTGCGAGAGAGTGGAGTCTGGTTGGCACGAATCAGCTTATTCAGTGGAATCTGGTTGCTAAGCAAATAGATATAATTCAAATAGCTTTCGAATAGCCTCGCAACCAGATTCCACCATTGACCGGAGCCATTGGCATCTGCCGAATGCGTGCCATGGGGAACATCCACCATCTCATCACAGCCCATGGGCTGGAACGTGCACGCGACCTTGCCGACACCAAACTGGAACGGCAAGAACTGGAGATCGCTGCCGCCGTCCTCGCCGATGAAGGTGAAAGCCTGGGCATTTGCCATGCGGGCTTTGCCCTGACCTCCCTGCCTCACAAGAACACACCAGAACGGCTGTGGCGCAGGGAGGGGCACCGCGTCACGCTGCTGGTGGAATCTGGTTGCACGGAGAAAGGCGAGCTGATCGGCGTGCCCTACGGCTCCAAAGCGCGCATGATCCTAATCTACCTCCAGACCCAAGCCATCCGGACAGGATCGCGGGAGGTGGAACTCGGGCGATCCATGAAGGCATGGATGACCGCCATGGGGATCGGTGCCATAGGTGGCGCGACCTACAAGGCCGTGACCGAACAGGCCAAGCGAATCTCTGCCTGCCGCCTGACCTTCTTCAGCGATCAGGGCGGCGCTCGCCAACGTGATAATGGCGCGTTCGTTGACAGCGCGATTGAACTGACCGGTGCCCTGAACGACGACGCTCAACCAATGCTGTGGCGTGAGACGGTCAAGCTCAACGAGGCGTTCTATCACTCCCTGATTGAACACCCGGTGCCGGTCTCGGAAGCCGCGCTGCGGACCATCGGCAACAAATCCCTGTCGATCGACATCTATGTGTGGCTCGCCTACCGCCTGCATAGCCTCAGCAAGCCAACACCCGTCTCCTGGCAGGCACTGTACGCGCAGTTCGGCGCCGGCTGCGCTTCTCTGCGCACTTTCAAGCAGCCGTTCACCGAGGCGCTGCGCATGGCTCTAGCCGCTTATCCGGACGCCCGGGTCGGAGTGGAATCTGGTTGCATCATGCTGCACCCCAGCCGGCCGCCGGTCACGAAGCGGCTGGCAGGGGCCGTGTCATGAAGATCATCGCTGTTGTCTCGCCAAAGGGCGGCAGCGGAAAGAGCACGCTGACACGCAACCTCGCTGCTGCTGCTGCTGGTGACGGGGTACCGGTGGCGGTCATCGACACTGATGCGCAGGGGACTTCCGCCGAATGGGCCCGTGTGCGGGCTGATGCCGACGCTGTGCCAGTTCCAGGGTTCACCGCCGAAACCTCCGCCGCGGCGCGACGGGCTGATGCGGCTGGCGCACAGCTCGTCCTGGTCGACACCCCCACTGCAATCGAGAAGGACCCGGAGGGCTTCAAGGCCTTGGTGCTGGCGTCGGAATTGGTGGTGATCCCCACCCAGGCGCTGCCTGACGATGTACGCTCGGTCGAAACGATCATGCGCGCCGTCCAGGCTCTTGATCGGCCGGCGATCTACTGCCTCAACCGGGTGAAGCCGCGGGTAAAAGAGACCGACGGAGCTCGCCTCCGGCTGATCCGCTCCGGCGATGTGGCGGCGGCGGCGATCCCCGACAGCGTCGACGTGGTGCGCGCGATGGCTAATGGCTATGGCGTGACGGAGGTCGGCGGACGCGGGGCGGATGAGGTCGCCGCGCTGTGGCAGGAAGTCCGGCGGAGGATCGGCCTGTGACACCGACGGCAAAGCCGGCCCGCAAGAAGCTGGGCTCAGCATTCGGCGACGATGGCTTGGTGCCGGCAGAGCGCCACCGGGACACCCGCGGCGATCTTCTGGTGTCTGCCCGGATCAAATTAGAAACGCGTCGCGAATTTATAGAGGAAATCGGGCGCCTGTGGAAGCGGGCGAACGACGCCTTCCTCGACGTCGGCCGCCACCTGATTGAAGCGAAAGCGCGCCTGGAGCATGGTGAGTTCGGCGAGATGGTGGAGCGGGACATGCCGTTCAGCCACCGCACGGCCAACATGCTGATGAAGGTGGCGGAGGCGGTCGACACTGGTGCGCTGCCCTTCCCCGCCGATCAGCTGCCCCCTTCATACGCGACGGTCTACGAGGTTGTGACCTTGAAACCGGAGGAACAGCAGCAGGCTGTGGCCGCCGGGTTGGTCAATCCTACCGTGCGGCGCGAAGACGTCGTCGCGTTCCGCCGGCAACTGCGCGTGCAAGCGTCGCGGCCGACCAGCTCACCCAGCCGAAAGGCGCTGGAGAAGGAACTAGCAAAGCTAAAGGTGGAGGAGCGCCGCATCCGGGAGCGACGCACTGAGATCGAACATATGCTGTCCAATTTGGAAGACTGATTTATCAGCAGAGCCGATGCCGTTCCGGCGTTCCGCATTGAGTATCCAGTTCGCCCTGCGATAGTTCATCCGGCACCCTGTGATGGAGCGTAGCGCAGTCTAGCAGCGCATATGCTTTGGAAGCAGAGGATCGCGGTTCGAATCCTGCCGGATCTACCATGCAGCAGTCCACACGGGTTTCCCTGTTTTTTGCCGGTCGCCCCGTCCGGTCTGCCCCCTCTTCAGAGGAACCACTGGTCTGAGGCCCCGTTCAGGAGAGGGGATCAACGCCAAGGTGAGACGATGCCGTCCTCGCACCGCAAGATCATGATCAACCGGGCGCCGGTGCTGACGCTGTGGGCCGCCGTGGTGGCGGAGCGGTTGGGCCTGGACCGGGACGAAGCCCTCACCCTGGGCAAGGCTCTGTCGGGTCTCACGGCGCAGGCGAAAGGCGTCCGGCTGGGGATCTATGAGCCGACACCGGAGACGGTGGGTGATCAGCGCAAGGCACTCCAGCTGGGCGAGGAGATTCCCATCGACCTGATGGGGCGATCGATCCCCGCCGTACACACCAAGGACGGCCTGCGCGCGGTGCGCCACGGCAAGCCGATCACGCCGGCGAGCGTAGAGCGGTACCTGGGCAGCAAGTTCGGAGCGGATCTGGAGGAGGTGCGCCACGCTATGACAGGGCTGGCCCACTCCATGCCAGCGGCGGACCTCGCCCGGCAAGCATTCCGCCTGTACGAGGCGTTCCGACCGGAGGTGAAGGCTGGCACGGCCGGCTGGGGCGCAGAGGGCGAATTGGACTTGGCGAAGCTCATGCGCGCTGCCCATCTCCCCTGATCAGCTGCCCCCGTCATACGCGACGATCTATGACGTCGTAACTTTGAAGCCGGAGGACCAGCAGCACGATGCTGGTCCGGCGTTCCGCATCAAGCATCCAGTTCCTCCTGGGATGGTTCAACCAAGCGCGGCCACCTTGGCGGTGAGGATCGTGCGAACCTGGAGGATTTTGTCGGCATCGACCTTGACCGACAACGCCGCCCGCGGCTTGCGGCCGAGGAAGAAGGCGATGCGCTCGGCGTTGGCGCCGCTCGGGTGGGGCAGGCCGGCGAGGACGCGGGCAGAATCGAGCACGCCTTGGCGGGCGAGCGCCTCCACCGCCTCGGCCACCTTGAGCCCGAGCGGCACCACCAGGGCTCCGGGTAGTGCCGCCAGTTCCGTTGCCAACCCGGCCTGCAGCTGCTCGCGCAGGAGGGGCGTGGTCAGCATCGACGGCGCGCCGCTGTAGTTGGCACCGTCGACGAACACCGGGTTGCGCAGCGCCGAGGTGAAGTGGACCAGACCAGCGTCCGCACCCCACAAGGAGGCGGTTGAGGCGAGCTCGAGCAGGCGATGAACCCCGATGCCATCGAGCAGGGCGACCAGGTTGCTGCGCATCGGGCCGGAGAAGCTGGCGAAGACCTTGGCGGCGGCGAGGGCGTCGGGGGCATTCAGGCCCTGGCGGAGAGCGCGGCGGGCTTCCCGTAGGGCGTTGCCCATCTGCTGGTGGCCCGGCGTCAACCCAACCAGAACGATCCGGGCACCCGGGGTGACGTGCTCGAACGGGGCGTAGGCGACGTCGATGCGCTTGCCGCCCTGGAGACGGCTGTCGAGGAGCAGACGCTGCGGCTGCCGGATCTCCGCGTCGAGCGCGTCGTCGCTGAGGTCGCGGAGAAGGGGGGCGAAGCGAGCAAACAGGGGCGTATCCATGGTAGCTCCTAGCGGAACAGGGGTTTTGGGGCGTAGGCGCAGGTGATGACCCGGCCGGCGGCGGCAATGACGTAGGCGTTGCGGCTGCGATAGGGCTCCAGCGCCTTGACGAGGGTCGGGCCGGCGCGGTGGCGCAGGGTACGCATGCTGGTGCGGGTCAGGGCGTAGGTGCGGGCGCCATCACCGGCGTCTCGGGACTCGCCATAGTCGAGGATGAGTTCGGCCACCAGCGGCGGAAACGCGCGCGCAGTGGCGCGCTCCCGCGCATGGCGGGTGAAGTTGTGTACCTCAAGCATGATACGGGCCCCTTGGGAGATCAGGAGGATTGGCGCAGAAGCAGTTCGACTGTGCGGCCGGCGACCAATGCCGGATCCAGGTCGAGGGCGGCGGCCAGAGCCACGGCAGTCCCAACGTCCAAATCGGGGGTGCCATTGAGCCAAGCGGCGGTCCGTTCCGGAACCACGGTGGATGCGGTGGCCAGAGCGGCGACCGACAGGCCCTTCTGTTCGGCACGCCGGGTGAGGGCGAGGCTGAGATCAGAGACAGTCCGGGCGGTGCGGAAGTCCAGGTGGGCGGCGTCGGGGGTGTATTCCCAGCAAGTGGTCGGAACGAAACTCCGGCGGCCGGCCAACCACTCCCGAGCAAAGGCGACATCGACAAAGGTCCGGCTGCCTTTGGCTTTAATGCCGGCGGCGGCGAGCGCGTTGCGGACAGCGCCTTCGGTCATGTTGGCCAGCAAGGCCAACTCACGCACTGAGAGCTCAGAGGGGTAGGGGCTTTCGAGCTTCCAACGGGCGTTGGCGGTCGTGATGGCGCGCCGGCACTTCCCGTCCTCGGTCATATAGGGGTGGGTTTCCCCCCCCTCAGCTCCCTGTCCACCGACACGCGGGATACCGTCAATAAAGACAAGGGCATCTTGCAGCAGGTCTTCATTGAAGTGGCGGGCCTCACCGACCTGGAAGGCATAATCGTAGATGATCGTTATCGTGGGCGCGATGCGGAAGGAGTCCAAAGCCACACGGCTTGGGGATTCGGAATGGTATTGCTCAGAGTCAAAGCCGATGAAGGCGGCTGCCGCTTCGGCGCTGCGCGTCATGGCCAGGAAATCGGCGGTGAACAGCAGGATGGTGCGGAGTTCATCCAGGAGTTCTGTGGCGAGAAAGGGAGCTTGAGGAGTGGGGGCCATTGCGTCTCACCATGCGATCGTGCTGCATGGTCACCATATTCTTCAACGGTGAGCGCCACAAGCAGAAAATGCGATCCTACTGCGCGTTTATCATATTCAATGAGCGATCGTTCCTCCAGCTGCGTCCAGGCTCCACAGAGCCCCCCCTTCTCTTATGTGTGATAATGTCCTTTATCACTTATATAGGAGGGGGTAAGCTCTCCTGATCAGCTCTAAGTGCAGAGAGGAACTGAGGTGGCAAAGTTCGAAAAGATATTCGGGATACCGTCCACCCACGTCCTTAAGACTGAGTTCCGCAGCCGTGCCGGCGGGCAGAACGAAAGTTGGACCCACGAAGAATACGATGAGCAGGGAACGTTGGTCGCGCGGTACGAAAGCTGGGCGCATACGACCATCCATGGCACTCCCACAAGTGAGGGCTGGAAGAAGTTTGATCCTGCAGGCACCCTCATCGTTTCGGGCGATAAGCTGCCCCTATGAACCAGATCATTTTCCCGCGCCGCACGGTGGTTACGGCGATCGACGTACTGAACGAGCACCTGACCCAGGCTGACACGTCGCATTTCCTTTTGACGCTCGGTCCGGACGTCAAGGCGGCGGTTCGAGGAGAAGGCGTCAGCGTCCGAAAGCGGATGAACGATCTGATCGGCTTTGTGGACGAGCATCCCGCGCATCCCGTCGATGGTGGGACGTTGGAAGCGGTCATCGTGGAGAAAGCGATGTCCCTGCTTCCGCCAACCGAACCCAAGCGTCCATGGTCGTCGCCGCCACGCCTGACGCCCGCCATGGAGGGCTTCAAGCGCGCTTTGGAGCAGGCGGGCTTCGTTGTCGCCGATGGGGGGCTCAGGCGAGTCCTGCCGGCCGACCTAGCCCTTCCGGAGACCGAGTCCGAACTGGTTCACCTGCTCGATCGGCACGGATTGGCCACGGCAAAGGGGCACCTGGAACAGGCGTTCGATGCGCATGCGCGCGGCAACTGGGCGTCGGCAAACGGTCAGCTCCGCACCTTCTTCGATGCGCTGCTCGACGAGCTGGCCGTCAGACTAGACCCGAGTGCCGGCGCCCTCGGCAGCGGGCAGCCACGGCGGACGAAGTTGGCGGCCCAGGGGTTCCTCAGCAGTGCGTTGAACGAGTGGGATGATAGGGGAATGGGCTTCATCAACGGGCTTGTGAAGCGCCTGCATCCGCAGGGCGCGCATCCCGGTCTCTCGGACGAGGATGACAGCACATTCCGACTGCACATCGTGTTGCTCACGGCGGCGCTGTTGCTGCGGCGCTTCGATCAGATGGCGGGCTCGTGAACCACCTGGAGCCCCTTCCTTCACCACTCCTTTCCGAGTTGGTCACGGCCGTCGGCGAACACGCGGCCGTTCGGTTTCTCGAATTCTTCGCCGTCACCATCCGCAACCCGCACACCCGCCGCGCCTACGTCCGCGGCGTGACCGATTTCCTGAGCTGGTGCGAGGCTGCCGGGGTGCCGTCGCTCACCGCGGTGCAGCCGTTGCACGTGGCGACCTGGATCGAGGGATTGACGCGCAGCCACACGGCGCCGACGGCCAAGCAGCGTCTGGCGGCAGTGCGCGCCCTGTTCGACTGGCTGGTGGTGGGCCAGGTGGTGGCGGTGAACCCGGCGGCCTCGGTACGGGGGCCGCGGCATGTCGTGCGGGTCGGCAAAACCCCGGTGCTGGATCCGGCCGAGGCGCGGGCGTTGCTCGACAGCATCGATGTCGGGACGGTGATCGGCCTGCGCGACCGCGCGCTGATCGGACTGATGGTCTACAGCTTCGCCCGCGTTGGCGCCGCCCTGGCGATGCGGGTGGAGGACGTCTATCCCCAGAGCCGTCGGCTGTGGGTGCGGCTGCGCGAGAAGGGCGGCAAGGCCCACGCCCTGCCCTGCCACCACACGCTGGAGGATTATCTGGTGGCTTACCTGGACGACAGCGGGTTGCGGGACGAGCCCAAAGGGCCACTGTTCCGGACGATCGGCCGCGGCACCAGCCGACTGTCCGACCGGCCGCTGCCGCAGGCGAGCGCCCACGCCATGGTGCGCCGGCGGGCTGCTGCTGCCGGCATCGCCACCCCGCTCGGCTGCCACAGCTTCCGTGCCACCGGGATCACCGCCTACCTGGCCAACGGCGGCACGCTGGAGACCGCCGCTGCGATGGCCAACCACGCCTCCACCCGCACCACCCAGCTCTACGACCGCCGCGGCGATCGGGTCAGTCTGGACGAGGTCGAGCGCATCCGGCTTTGAGGGGCAGATCTGGGGGATGCTGGCCGCACTGGTCCGAGGCCGATACAGCGGTCCCTTCAGGAGGTGCGGTCGGCACGGTTCGCCGCAGGCCGCTTTGAGTGGCACTGCCTTGTGCCCAGACACAAGTTGGATCATAATCCAACTTATGGCGGAATATCTGAAACAACTTGTCTAATGATCCCACTCATCCTCATGGCTCCTGGGGATGTGGCGCGGAGCGTGGCCGCGCGGGCTCGCGCCCGGCGGGTCGCTCTTGGGCTCACCCAGCAGGAGGTCGCCGACCGCAGCGGGGTGAACATCTGGACGCTGCGGCGGTTCGAGGCCAGCGGCAAGCTGGCGTTCGACGCGCTGATCCGCGTCGCCGTCGTGCTCGATGCGATCGAGGCGTTCGGCGCGCTGTTCCCGGAACCGGAGTTCCGCAGCCTCGATGAGGTGATCGAGCGGCCGAAGCGGCAGCGGGGCAAGCGCCGGACGGTGGTCCGATGAAGCATGTCGGCGTTCTGGCGGTGTCGCTGCGCTGGGGGGAGGGCGACGAGGAACCCGTCGGCCGCCTCGCCAGCCGTGACGGGAAAACCTATGTCGAGTTCGACGACGCCTTCCTCGCTTCCGGCCGGGTGCTGTCCTGGTTTCTGCGAACCCCGCGCCCAGGCGTTCTGCAAGGGCCGGACGCGCCGTTCTCCGGTCTCCACGGCGTGTTCGACGACAGCCTGCCCGACGGGTGGGGGCGGTTGCTGATCCATCGCCGGGCGACCACCAGCAAGATCAATCCCCTCTCGCTGACGCCCCTCGACATGCTGGCCTGCATGGGAGAATGGGCGATGGGAGCCCTGGTCTACCGGCCGGAAACCGAGGAGCCTGTGGACACCGGCGCCATCGATCTCGACCGGATCGCCGCGCAGAGCCGCCAAGTCCTCAAAGGGGCGCCCGAGGCGCTCTTCCCCACCTTGCTGCGGGTGGGCGGCTCGCCCGGCGGCGCCCGGCCGAAGGCGGTGGTTTGCCGCGACGATCAGAGCGGCGATCTGATCCATGGCGCCCTGGTGGCGCCGGAGGGCTGGTCGCACTGGCTGGTGAAGTTCCGCGGCAGGGACGACCCGGCGGACATCGGTCCGATCGAGCAGGCTTATGCCGGGATGGCGCGCGCCGCCGGTTTGACCCTGCCGCCCACCCGCCTGCTGCCGAGCGGAAGCCCGAAGACGCCCGCCTACTTCGCAGCGCAGCGGTTCGACCGTGTCGGTCCGGCCGGCCGAACTCACCTCCACTCCGCCTGTGGCCACCTCCACGCCGACTTCCGGCAGCCGAGCCTGGACTACAAGACGCTGATGATCCTCACCTTCCAGCTCACCAAGGATCACCGGCCGGTGGTCGAGATGTTCCGGCGCGCCGCCTTCAACGTGTTCGCCCACAATCGGGATGATCACGGCCGCCAGTTCGCCTATCTGATGGACCGGACGGGCAGCTGGTCCTTGGCGCCCGCCTACGACCTGACCTATGCGGACGGACCCGGGGGCGAGCATTTCACCGCCATCCTGGGCGAAGGGCGGGAACCCGGTGAGCGGCAGCTGCGGGCGATGGCGGCGGAGTTCTCCATCCCGCCGGCCGATGTCACCGGCATCATTGACCAGGTGCGCGGCGCGGTGGACCGCTGGCGCGACTTTGCCGAGGATAGTGGGGTGGGGCGGACCTCACGCAGCCGGATCGGCGCCGTAATCGCGCCGCGGCGGACCGGCAGAAAACCCTGATCAACGACGACACTGAGAGGGACGATGAACATCACCTTGTCCAATCCACCGTCGCGGGCGCAGCGGCGCTTCCTGACGATCGAGGGCGTGCCGGCCTCGACGCCGCAGGAATCCCTCTACGCACAGCATCCGTCGAGCACTCCGACCGGGGTTCCGGGCCAGCAGAAATGGCTGATCACCGATCCGACCCGGGACGCGCCGACCTCCCGCTGGCTTTCCTACCGCGAGACCTGCGTCAGGCTGGTGGAGCGCAACCCGGGCAATCCGCTGGCGGCGGCCTATCTAGAGGCGGCCGAGAGGGTCCTGACCTGGCGGGCGGCGCTGCCTGAGCACCTGCATTTCTGGCGTGAGGACTGATGATGAATACCAACGCCTCAACGCTATCGCTTCGGATGCAGCGGCGTTTGCTCAACATGCAGGGGATGCCGGCATCTTCGATGCTGGACTCGGTCTACGCACAGCATCCGCCGGGAACGCCGACCAAGCCAGTGAAGGGGCCGGTGTCGTGGTTGCTGGACAATCCTAGTCGGGAATCGCCGACGGAGGATTGGCTTGCCTACCGCGCGACCTGCGAGCAGCTCGTGGCCAGACATCCGAACAATCCGAGGGCGCAAGATTGCCTCGACGCGGCTCAGGAGGTTCTGACCTGGCGGGCGGCGTTGCCGGAGCACCTCCATTTCTGGCGTGAGGACAAGCATGAACCAGGAACGCGCTGACCAAGGGGGGCTGAGCTGGAGATTTTCCGTTATCCTGATCCTCCCTCGAACCGCCCTGCGAGGACGTCGGCACGCTCGCCGAGCGTAAGCGCCTTCGACGTGACCCGGTCGGGCGGGGGGACGGTGTGCTGAAACCCTGTTAACGCGCACACAGCGCTTTCCAGCACCGCTCATGCCGGCAGTCAGGGCCGTTTCTTATTACGAAGCTTTTCACCTCAACCTTCGCGAGGGACGCCTCTATGACGACGAAACCGCCCCCTTCACCGACCCCGGCCTTCAAGCCCGCGGGTCCGTCCAGTATGGGCTGGACCGAGACCACGCCGGCTGGGTCGCAGAGGAGGTTGGGGCTTATCGATCTGGCGAATGGAGTGCGGGCAGTGACAGTCCCGTTAACACCTTCGGTGACCGGCCCGGCGAAGCAGCCGCCTTTCGGGCTGCTCTCGGGCAAACGTCCGGTATCTGGCGAGAGCTAGCCGGCCATCCCATGCGAAGACGCGCGCCTTTGCGCGCGCAGCACCAATGGTGAGGGCTAAGGAGAGGGAAGCATGAACGATCCGGCACTCAAGCGTCATCAACGGGCTTGCCTCACCCCGCGGGGTGAGCCGACCGCCTCTGTGGCGGAGTCGATCCTGGTACAGCACCCGCCATCCCTGCCGAATCCGCTTCCGCAGCCAAATCGTTATCTCTGCATCCTGACCCCAAGCAGCTGGTCCTCGACGGCAGAATAGTCCGCATGCCATGCGAGATGGCAGGCAAGAGCCGAAGCCGTCGACGAGGCCACCGACCCCGTGCCCGCTGCCATGGCGCACGCTGCACAGGCGGTCCTGGACTGGCGGGCGGCGCTGTCCGAACAGCGGCAGTTCTGGCGTGAGGACACCCCTGCTTCGAGGAGCACTGACCAGGGGTGCCGAGCTGGAGATTTTCCGTTATCCTGATCCTCCCTCGAACCGCCCTGCGAGGAAGTAGGCACGCTTGCCGACCGTAAGCATCGTTCGGTGTGACCCGGTCGGGCGGGTGGCGGCGTGCTGAAACCCTGTTGACGCGCGCACAGCGCTTTTCAGCGCCGCTTATGCCGGCAGTCAGGACCGGAGACTGCGATGGACCGTCCTTTTTCCATCCCGCACCCCGTGTCGGCTCCAGGCGCCCAAAGGGTCGACCATCACACGGCCGGGACGGTCGCGGAGCGGCAGCCGGCGAGGCAACAAACGTTTTTCGTCCTGTTCAGTCCACCACAGCCAGAGCGATGGATGGCGGCAGGCCGCGTCGGACGAAGGCTGGTTCCTCGCGGTCCAGCCAGGTCGACGGAGCGCGGGCCCGCAGGACCTTGTGCCCTTCGGCAACGCACGCCAGCAGATAATCCTCGATCGACAGCCCGAGATCGTCCGCAACGGCCTTCGCGCGTTCGAACGCAGGCCCCTCCTCGCGGAACCGCAGGGTCACACTCATCACCGCCTCCATCCGACCTGGTTACGCAGGGCCCGTCAGCCAAACACCGCGCGATGCGCCCTGTCCAGCCTCACGGGGGCGGCCAGGAGGCGCTTCGCGAGGAGGAACCGTCGGCATCCGGGAGGACGCGCTGCGAAGGGGGGAGGATTCCCTGATGACGACCGTCCTGACGCGCGCCGAACTCCATGCCCTGGTCTGGGAGCGGCCGATGACCAAACTCGCGGCCGAGTTCGGGCTTTCGGGCACGGCGCTCCAGACGCTCTGCAAAAAGCATGAGGTGCCAACCCCGCCCTGCGGCCACTGGATGAAGAAAGCCCACAACAAGCCGGTGCGCGTGATCCCGCTGCCGCCGCGGCCATCCGATGGGGCCGGTAGCGACCGCATCCTTATCCACCCAGGGCTGGGATTGGCTGTCAGTCCGGCGGCCGCCGCAGCACGCGAGGCGGTGAGGGCAGGGACGGAGCCCGCGACGGTTTCCGTTCCGGCGCCGCGCGACCGGCTGGTCGACGCCACTCTCGCCAAGTTGGCAAAGGCCAAGCCGGATCCCCAGGGTTTGGTGAGCGTCCGCGGCGCCGGCGTCATCCAGGTCACGGTCCGTCCAGTCTCGGTTGGCCGGGTGGGCGTGGTGCTGGATGAACTCGCGCGCGCCGCCGCCAGCCGTGGCGTCGTCCTCGACGCCCGGGAGGGCTCCGCCCGTTTCGAGGTGGAGGGGGAGACGGTCACCGTCGAGCTCGTGGAAGTCGCCGACAAGGTCGCGCACACCGCCACCCCGGCCGAGCTCCAGGCGCTCGCGGTCTGGGAGGCGAAGCAAGAGGCCGACCGGAAACGCTATGGCCATGCCTCTGGATGGGGGCGGCCGCACATCCCGAAATGGGAAGAGCGTCATCAGGGCCGTCTCGCCGTGCGTTTGGAGGAGGTCCGCGTCCGTCGGGACAGTCCATGGGGACCGGCCATGCGCCGCACCTACGCCGACCACGGCCGGCGCAAACTTGAGGCGATGGCGGTGACGATCGTCGCCGAGGTCGTCGCCATGGCGGTCACCAAGCGGGAGAACCGCGACGCCGACGAGCGGCGGCGCCGGGAGGCGGAAGAGCAGGCGCGTCGGCGGGCGGAGGCCGAGCGCCGTGCGGCGCTTGAAAAGCGGCGGAGCACGGCGCTCGACGAACTGATCGTCGAACATGAGCGCATCCTCCAGCTTGAGCGGTATGTCATCGCCCTCGACGCGGCGCTTGCCGGGACGGAGATCCCGCCCCGGGTCGGCCGGTTCGTTTGTTGGGTGCGCGCCCGTCTTGACCGCCTGAAGGCCGAGATGGCACCCGCGGCTCTCGAGACGCGCCTCGAAAGCCGCGGCTTGTTCGCCGAGGACGAGTGAAGTGGTCAGAGCACCGGCCTCACATCTCGTACCCCCGGTTCCGGTTGCGGTTGGCTTGTTGACGTCGTTGGATAGTCTGCCGGAAGAGCGCCTCCTCTTTTTGTCCGAGCGACTGCTTGCCGGCGTCGATCATGCCGCGTTCGGCCATTTCCTGACGAACAGTGGCCAAAGCCCGGACAACCATTTGTTCGGCCGTGAGTCTCTCACCAGCCAGCAGGAGGCGATCACCCCAGATCCTCTTGATCTCCGCGACCTGCGTCAGTTCCTGCCGACGGATGTCCTCGTTGGTGACCGTGAGCAGGTGTTCCCGCAACCGCTCCAGGCCGCCATGGTCATCGGCCTCCAAGGTCAGCACCGGCAGCGGTGAGTGTGCAGGAGGAGGGGCTGCGGGAGGGGGAGCCACCGGTTTCGCGGTTCGGGTGATCTCGGCAGTAGGAGGCTGGACAGGGCCATGGTCGCGCGTGACCGAACGCAGGGGCTCCGTCTGGGCGTCGCTCTTCCGGGGAGTGGGGGGAGCACGCGTGAGAGAAACCTCCTGGACCTTCTGGATATCGAGCGTCAGTTCTGCGCAGTCGGACCCAGACCCCCCAAACGTGGAAAAGCGGAGAAATCGCCGGAAGCGACGTTTTGTTTCTCGCTGAATCGCGATAAGCGCGTTACTGATGCGAATACTATTGTGTTCGAATATGTAGCCGCGCCTTGCCAATAAATCCGCTTGTGCCGTTCCTTCGTGGTACTTTATCAGAAGATCCTCGTCGCAATCCTTCAGATTTATTGGAACGTATTTTTTAGATTCGATTTCTTCTTCCGTGATGCGGATCAAATATATGATTTTCTCCATCGCACTCCTCATTCGCTGAAAAAAGCGGAAAGCGCTTTCTTCTGAAAAAGGAGGAATCGTAAGTGATGAATAGGTCAACCGAATTCCGATAAGCAAGAAGTCAAGTCTTGACTTATTCGCGATTCTGTGCTATGCCCGTAACCAGCAATTCAATAAGGCATAGCACAGACTGACGCAGAAAATTTTCTGCTCTTCTTGGCTTTCTTTTCGACATTGATGCTCCTAGGGCAGCCGAGAGCGGAATTTCGGGACAGTCTGTCTCCCGAGTCGCCCATGGAGGCGATAGTCGGAGGAGCCACCCTGACGCAATCCAAGGAACGCCGATGCTCCTGCTGAATGCAGGGGGCTTCCGGTCGCTTCATTGTCTGGATGCCGGCCATGCGCCGACGCCGTCCGCCTCCTTCCGTCCGATCTGCCGAACTCCCTCTCGTGAGCGCTGCAATGTGCGGATTGCCCAAGGGCCGACGACCCGATGGCCAGCGTCTGCCCGAAAGCAGTACTGGTGTGGCGCGCAGCCCGGCTTGAGATCTTGCGCACCGGAGCGGGCGATCGACCAAACCGCGGGACGGTCCCGCTGGTTCAAGAAGGTCTCGGTTCCATCCTGCGCACCTGGGCTGTGCCGCGCGGAACAGCCGCTCCAAAAGCGCCGGGGACCTCGCCACTGACGAACGCGCCGGTAGCGCACGGCCGCGTCCCGGCTTTTTGTCCGCGCCACCACGTGGTCGACCATCGGCCCGCCAAGACGCCGTGCGCGGCGACGGAACGCATCCCGATCTGTTGGGCGGTGGTCCCTGCGCGGGACAGGCACCCGCGCCGCGGCGTCTGCGCGCGGGCGCGCCACCGGCGCGCGCCGGGACCAGCAAGGGCGCGCGCGGCAGCGCGCGTGCATCCGAGACGCGCGCTGGGCGCGCCGCGCGATGACGTCTCGGATGTGGCCATACGCTGTGGCTGAGCCGTGAGACTGAGCCTCGTCCATGAAAGCTGCGCGCGTCAGCATCCGGCGCGCGCAGCTCCCGCCACAGCCGCGCGCGCCGTGACCTTTGGCTCCCGGTCCTGCTGGAATTGCCTGCGATTTCGGTATAGCCTACCCCAATAGACAGTGATCCATGCCCAATTACTTTTTCGTCAAAAAGGTATTTGGGTATGGATCACTGCCAAAACGGTCAAGGGTGGAGAAGCGCATGCCCGCGCGCGTCGAAGAGGACTGGCAGGTCGGCCGCTACCGCGAGGTCGCCGCGCGCGCGCCGAAAGCCTCCGGTCGCGTCGGCCGAGGCGGCCGGACCTTCCACGCGCGCGTCACCTCGATCACCCACGCCAATGGCGGCGCGCGGCGCGCGGCCGGCGGGCTCGACTATGACGCGCGTGTCGAGCGCCACCGCAGCCGCGCCGACGAGCTGGAGAGCGAAGGGGGGCAGGGGCGCGCCGAGATGCGCGCGGCACTCGACGCCTGCGCCGATGCGACCACGCGCAAGAACGGGGTGGTCGCCCGGCGCGTCATCGCCGAGCTTCCTTGCGAGATGGACGCCGCCGCGCGCCGCGCGGTGGCCGAACGCATCGCCGCCTGGTTCGAGCAGGCCGGGCATCCCGCTCATTGGGCGGTGCACGCGCGCAACGGCAAGGGCGAGTATCAGCCCCACCTCCACATGACCGTCGCCGCGCGCCACTGCAGCCGGCGCGCCGACGGCGCCTGGGAGGCCGCGCCAGCCGGGCGTTCCGGAGTGAAGGGCGGCGGTGGCGCGCGTCCGGTCCTCGCCGGCCCGGCGGCGCTGCGCGCCTGGCGCCGCGAGGTGGTGGCCGCCGCCATCAACGCGGTGGCGGAGGAGCGCGGTATCCAGCTCGCCGCGGCGTGGCATGGCGGCCGCCTCGCCGAAACCGGCATCGATCGTCCCGCCAAGCGCCGGCGGCCCGAGGTGGCGTTGCGCGCGCCCGACCGGGCACGCGCCAGCGACCATGGTCTGGGCTTGGCCAACAGGATGGCCGAGAGCGAGGCCGATGCGGTTCGCCAAGCCCGCGAGGCCCATGTCGCCGAGCAGCGGCGCTGCGCCGCCGGTGCGGCGGCCGCCGCGCGGCATGTCGCTCTGGCGATGGATGTCGCGGCGGTCCGCGCCGGCCGCGGCCGGGTGTCGGCGGCCCGGATGAAGCCGATCCTCGACCAGCTCCTGGTGTGGAAGGACCGCGCGGAGCGGCTGCGGGTCACCATCGCCGAAGAGCGGGCGCGCACAAACGCGCCGCCGCCCAGTCCAAAACAGCGCCAGACCGCCGCCGACCTGGCGACGCAGTTGGAGGTGGAGTTGCCGGACGGCTGGGACGTGACCGCCGGTGCCGCCGGCGCCGCGGTGCGGCTGCTGATGGCGCTGCGGCAGGCCCGCCGGGTGGCGCACGCCGACAAACAGGCCCGTGCCATGGCGGAACAGGAGCGTGACCGGGCGCGCCAGGAGGAGGCCGCGGTTTTGGCCCGCCCGCCCCTGGTGCGCGAGGTGGTACGGGAGGTCGAACGCACGGGCGTCGCCCTCGATGGGAAGCCGGCCACCCCGGACCAGCTCATTGCCCGGTTGCTGGACGATGAGGACACCATCCGCCGCCAGAAACGGGAGCTGGACGTCCTGCGGCAGCGGCCTGATCCGGCGGATCTGCAACAACTTGCCGGTCTCCTCCAGTACCTGAGGAAGACCCCCAACGGGAAAGGCGCATGGACCGCGGAGTGGGTGAAGAGCAGCGCCGAGCAGCTCCTGGCATCGACGCGGTACCGCGGGATCGAGATGTGATCCTGCGGTGGTGGGGGCGCCAGAGCGGGGCCAGGTGATCCGCCGTTGGTTTGGCGGTCATTGCGCCGAACCCGAGGCGCTTCACCGCTCTTTGAAGGGAGAGGAGCGGTGACGTCCCCGCTTCACGGGCACCGTTTCCCTTGTCTGCTTGGCACGCTCACGTGGCTGCGGATCATCGCTCCAGCGCTGCGGCACGGGACACGATGGCCCGCACCGCCCGGAGGGCCGACGCGTTGTCCTGAATGCCGGTGAACAGCCGGCGCAGCTCGACGACCGCCGCCCACTCACCGGCTCTTTGGTAGGCGGCCAGCACCGCGGCGGTCTCCGCCTCGGAGATGATGAACATGACGAAGCAGACGCCTTTCCAGTTGCGAGGGGCGGAGCGGGGGCGGCGACATCAACAGACGGATCTGTACCATGTCGCGGTGACGCCGGGGCTGCAGCCATTCGTGACCGTTGCTCATCGCGAGCTTGCCGTCGATGTACCGACAGCGTTCCCGCCTCCCTCGAGGAGGGGAAAGCCATCAATCCGGAGGCGGTGATCGGTCCGACGATGGCCACCGCCGTCCATTCTCCGATTCGCCAGGCAAGGACGGGAACAGGTATTCCGGCGGCATCCACGCCGCGCTCCCGCTCTCCCGCTTATCCACAGCCTGGCGCTTTGTCCCGTGGGGTTGGGACACGGGTCCGTGGGGTTGGGGCACGCGGAACCGGGTTATCCCGTGGGGTTGGAACACAAAGCAACTAATAGAGAATCTACTATCTCCAACTGGCTTCGTGCCCTAACCCCACACTTGACGCAGAGTATCCGGAGCCGTCACCGTGTGTCGCCATGGGTGAATTACACGACGTGATCATCGCCGGCGGCCGGGAGGCTGCCCTTTCCAGCGCCGACGCCAACCTTGTTGACATCGCGGCAGGGGTTCTTGGCGATGAGCGGGGCACCCATGGCTACACATATTCGGGTTTGTGTTTGACCGCTCTCCCCCATCGCCGGATCCCCGACGACCAGGCATGGGAACGTGTGGGACACAAGATGCGGCTGGTCGTGGAGCCCGGCCGGCTGCAGATCGGCGATCACCTCCGGCTGTTCGGTGTGCCCTATGGCGCCCGAGCCCGGATGATCCTGATCTATCTCATCACCCAGGCCGTCAGGACGAACAGCCGGGAGATCGCCCTCGGGCGGTCGATGCGGGCATGGCTGGAGGCCATGGGGGTATCGGTCGGCGGCGAGACGGCGAAGGCTTTCCGGGAGCAGGCGATGCGGATCGCCGCCTGTTCCATGAAGTTCTTCTGGGAGGCTGAGGGTGGTGCTTCCGGCTTCGACAAAGGCGGTGTCGTCCGCCGCGGCCTGATCTTCGATGGCAACGACGACAGCCCCCTGCCGCGCCTGTTCGACGAAGCCGTGATCCTCGACGAGGTGTTCTATCACACCGCCCGGCAGCATCCGGTCCCCCTGCTCGACGCCGCGGTCCGGCATCTGCGTGACCGCTCCATGTCCCTCGACATCTATGTTTGGCTCGCCTACCGGCTGCATGCCTTGGCCAAGCCAGTGCCGGTGTCGTGGACCGCTCTCCATGCGCAGTTCGGCGGCGGCTTCAAGGAACCGAGGTTTTTCCGCCGGCCCTTCCTCGAGGCTCTGACGGTGGCACTGGCAGCCTATCCCGATGCGCGGGTCGAGATCGCGGATAGCGGTGCTGGGGTGATCCTGCATCCGTCGCGGCCACCGATTGGCAAGCTGCTGGACGGCTGATCCATCTTCGCAGCCAGGCTCTCTGTCAGGGAGAGACGCGGTGCCCGGCCAAGAGTGCGCACCTGCCTCAGGGGTACATCCTCGGCTGTGCCTGCGCTGAGGCGTTTTGAGTCTGCGCCCACCTCTCCGTCATCATTGTAGGCGCGCGGTCGCTGAAGATTTGCGCGCTCGACAGGCAGAGGCGCGCACAGCGCGCGCACTCCGTGCCACCGGCATGCGCGCGCCGCGCGCCAGCTTGGGATCGACGCGCGCGCGGTCCGGCGCGCGCGCGTGACCTAACCCCACAACAGGTGGTCGGCGCGCGCGCCATGCTGCACGCCGGCACTGCGCGCAGCGCGCGCGCAGTCCACGCCATCGGTGCGCGCGCCGCGCGCCAGCTCGGGATCGAAGTGCGCGGTCCGGCGCGCGCGTGACCTAACCCCACAACAGGTCGCTGGCGCGCGCGCCATGGTGCGCGCCGGCACTGCGCGCAGCGCGCGCGCAGTCCGCGCCATCGATGCGCGCGCGCCGCGCGCCAGCTTGGGATCGAAGTGCGCGGTCCGGCGCGCGCGTGACCTAACCCCACAACAGGTCTCTGGCGCGCGCGCCATGGTGCGCGCCGGCACTGCGCGCAGCGCGCGCGCAGTCCGCGCCATCGATGCGCGCGCGCCGCGCGCCAGCTTGGGATCAAAGCGCGCGCGGTCCGGCGCGCGCGTGACCTAACCCCACAACAGGTCTCTGGCGCGCGCGCCATGCTGCACGCCGGCACTGCGCGCAGCGCGCGCGCAGTCCGCGCCATCGATGCGCGCGCGCCGCGCGCCAGCTTGGGATCAAAGCGCGCGCGGTCCGGCGCGCGCGTGACCTAACCCCACAACAGGTCTCTGGCGCGCGCGCCATGCTGCACGCCGGCACTGCGCGCAGCGCGCGCGCAGTCCACGCCATCGGTGCGCGCGCCGCGCGCCAGCTCGGGATCGGAGCGCGCGCGGTCCGGCGCGCGCGTGTCCTAACCCCACAACAGGTCGCTGGCGCGCGCGCCATGGTGCGCGCCGGCGCTGCGCGCAGCGCGCGCGCAGTCCGCGCCACCGGTGCGCGCGCGCCGCGCGCCAGCTCGGGATCGACGCGCGCGGGGTCCGGCGCGCGCGTGTCCTAACCCCACAACAGGTCGCCGGCGCGCGCGCCCTGCTGCGCGCCAGCTCGGGAACGAAGCGCGCGCGGTCCGGCGCGCGCGTCCTAACCTGATGACAGGTCACCGGCGCGCGCCGTGGTGCGCGCCGGTGCTGCGCGCAGCGTGCGCGCTCCTTCAGGACCAAAGCGCGCGCAGCGTCGTGCAAGCGAGATTGTGCGACCTATTCAATAAGAGGGACCATGCCGGATCCTCTGAAACGCACTGCATCAAACAATCATCTGCTCAAATATGTGGGATTGCATGGTCACTCGCTGGTGACCCTCGTCATATGATAGAGCCAGCCGGAACTTGTGGAGGGGCCGGCATGCCAACGACAACGACCTGGACGACACGGCACGCGGTGACGCGGATGCATGGCTGCGATCTGGCGGTGGTCTGGCGGGGTCCGGATCTGTGGAGCTGGACCGTCACGGTTGCCGGTGAGCAGGTCCGCTCCGGAAGTGCCCGGACGATGACCGGCGCTCAGGACGCCGCGCTGCGCGCCGCCAAAGCCCATACGGACGATGGCGGACGCATCCAGCTGCCGCTGTTCTGATCGACTACAGAGTGCTTTTCGCAAAAAGGGAGTAGATGCGCAGATCTGTGGCGCTATTCACAGGTCATTAACGTGGAGCACCCTATGGTGACTTCAGGTTCTCATCCTCCCTGAACCGAAACCTAAAGGCCGCACCTGGTTGGTGGCGGCCTTTTTCTTTTCTAAATCTTTGACCAGGCTGCTGCTCAGTTACCGCTCTACACACCTACAGCAGGTCGGCGGCCGGGTTCTGATGCACGGCGCCGGTCTGGAAGTAGCGGGCGGCGATGCGGTGGCTCTTGTGGCCGGAGAGCTGCATCAGCAGGTCGAGCGGGATGCCGTCGCGCCCGCCGGTGGTGAGGAAGCCCGAGCGCAGGGAATGCGCGGCGTAGGCGGCCGGATCTAGGCCGGCGGCCCGGGCAACGCGCTTCACCGGCACGTCGGTGCCCGCGCTCTGCTGGTCGGTCCTCGAGCGGCGGATCTGCAGGGTGAAGTCGCGCCCATCTCGGACAATCCGCGCACTTTCGTGTAGTGCCCCCGACACCTCGATGCCGTAGAGCTCCCGAAGATGCCCGGTGATCTCCCGCGTCGACATGCCCCGCGCGTACATCGACACGATCTTCTCGTCGAAGCCGGGAAAGCGGCGCTGGTATTTGCCGATCAGCGCCGGATCGAACGTTCCCGTCCTATCGCGCGGGATGGACAAGCCCAATTGAGCCACCCTCGGTCAGCACCGTCTTGTGGCCGTAGCCGTTGCGGCGGTTGCCGCTCTCGTCACCGGCGAGGTGATGATCCAGCTCCGCCTTCAGCGCTCGCTCCGTCAGCGCTTTCTTCAGCTGGTCGAGCAAGCCGTTCTGGTCGAATGCCGGGACTAAACATCTAGGATAACCCCGCCGAGCACGAAATTCCGGACACTCCCCCTCAAAGCGCCCTCTACCGATCATTTCAGCAGGCGGCTGTCTCACTCAACGTTGGCACAGAGGGATCGGCACGGTCCAGTCATAGAGAATTGATCAAGCTGCGTCCGATCACGCCCAGCAGAACCTCGCTCGTCCCACCCCAAATCGACTGTACGCAACTGTTGATGACGTCCTGAGTTGCCCGTGTTCCGCTCGCCCCGCTGATACCCATGGCACCGCGCAGCTGAACGCCCGCCATGGCCAGTTTCTTTAGGGTCTCGGTCGCCCGCAGCTTGGCGATGCATGCCGACCGGGGATTGGAACGGCCCATGGCCTGCTCGGCTATGCAACGGTCGATGAACGCCTGATTGACGGCGCACTGGCTGAACAGATCGCCCAGCTGAAACTGCGTATTCTGGTAATCGAGGACGGTCCCCGCCGATGCCGGCCGGGCGCCGCAGTCGGCGATAAGATCGCGCAGGACAACGACGGCCGACGCCTGGGCATAGATCGCCAGAATCAGGCGTTCGATGCTGAGGAACGTCATGAGGTAGAGGAAGCCCATCCCCTCGGCCCCCAGCAGGCGGTCGGCCGGGAGCCGGCAATCGTCGAAGCACAGCCGGGCGGTGTCCAGGGCCGGAACCCCCGACTTCGGGATCCTTTCCCGGAAAAGGCCGGCACAAGGCGCCTCGACCAGGGCCAGGCTGATACCGGCCTGCCCACCGATGGCCCCGCGGTCGCTGCGTGCGGCCACGATAACGAGATCGGCCAGCGAACCGTTGGAAATGTGGATCTTCTCGCCGCTCAGGACGAGTTCGTCGCCATTGCGCAGGCACCGGGTCTGCATGTGGTGGATGTCGCTGCCCGACCGTGGCTCGGTCAGCGCTATCGCCCCCAGCACCTCGCCGGAACAGAAGCCGGGCAGGTAGCGCCGCTTCTGCTCCCCGGTACCGAGCCGAACCAGAAACGGTGCGACGATGTCGCTCTGCAAACAGGTCAGCAGCCCCGAAATCCGTCGACGAGCGAGTTCCTCGATGATCACCACCGAATCGAGGAAACCTCCTCCCCGCCCTCCGTATTCTTCCGGAACCATTCGGCACAGCAACCCGTTCGCTCCCGCCCGGCGCCAGATGTCGGCAGGAACGTGCCCGGCTTCGGCCCACGCACGGTGATGGGGAACCACTTCCGCATCGAGAAAATGTCCCACCTGCTCCCGCAGCAGATCGTGATCGGAATTGAATATATCGCGTTTGAGCATCCTGCCCCGTCACTTTCTGGATCAGCCCGCACTGCCGGCCGGCCGGCCATTGCGACCGGCCGCTGTAACCGGCCGTGGCCCCCGGTTTCAGGCCGGCTCCGGCACCAATGGCCGGCGACCGAGCTCAAGAACGTGCAGGATATGGGAGAGATCGGCCTCGTCATTGACCGCGTCCAGCACCAGCGTGCGATAGCCGAGCGCGCGGTAACGGGCGATGCAGTCGGCCACATCGTCGTAACTGCCGACCAGATACGGACAGAAGGTCTTGTAGTTCCTCAAGGGTTCCAGCCAATAGACACCGAATCGCCCGTCTTTGGCCTTGTCGGCGATGGCGCCGAGCTGCTTGAGCCACACGGAATCGCTGACGTTCATCGCCATCCGGTGGGCCAGCTGACCCCGCCGGTCGGCAGGAAAGCGTGCGTGCGCCACCTCCCAGGCCGCGGCACTTTCGGGACGGGCGATGATTCCCAAACGCAGGGCCAGCGGATGCCGGCTTTCCGCATCTCCGCGCGTCTCCAGCGCTTCGGGCGGTCCGGTATAGCCCAGCTGCGTCGCCCCCACCGCCGCGGCGGCGGCGGCGGCGGCCTCGGATGCACCGGAAACATAGAAATCCGGCATCAGAGCGGTGTCGAGTGCCGGAGCCAGCCGCAGTCCCTCGACACGGTAATATTCGCCGCGGAAGGTCGCCGCCTCCCCGCGCAACAGGCTTTGCAGCACGCGGGTATATTCGATCAGGCGAGCATAGCGGTCATCATGCGCCGTCCCGTCTCCCAGCTGCGTCAGGTCGCGGGCAAAGCCGCCGGCGACCATGTTCAAAGCCAGCCGCCGGCCGTAAAGAAAGGCCAGCGAGGAGACTTTGCGCGCCGCCGTCAGGGGATGCATGTAAAGCGGCTGGGTGGCGACAAGGGGAACGAAGCGTTCGGTCCGTTCCAGCACAGCCTGCGCGACCGTCCACGGGTCGGCCAGACTGTTGTCGGTATAGATCAGCATGCCGGCGGCTCCAGCCGCTTCGCTCCGGCAGGCCACCGCGGCGATCTCGTCCAGATAGGCTCGCGGCATGAAACGATCCGAGGGCGGAGCGGTCGTGAAGAGTTTCATTGTCTGCCTTCTTTCGGTGTCGGTGAAGTCAGGGGAAGGCCATGCCCGTACCGGAGACCACCGCCGGCCCATGGCCACCAAGGATGCTGTCGAGGCTTTCCGGCGCGTCCAGCAGGTGCAGCACGCGGTCCACCCGCTCCATCAGGCGGGGCCGTCCCAACGAAGCGGCGAAAGCCCGCCGGAGCATCCGGTTGAGCTCGAGCGCCTCCGGGCAGCGGTCGCCACGGAACTGGGAGTAGTTGAGATCCACCGCCTGTCCCAGCAGCCATGCCCAGCGGGCGGGAACCATGGCTGCCGGAACATAGGCTTCCGCCAGGCGGCGGCGCCATCCTTCGCCGGCGCCGGCGGCGGCCAGGGCATGCTCCAACGGGCGCGCCTGCAACGCGGCGACCGCCATGCCTTGCGCGTAGAGCGGATTGAATGTCGCCAGCGTGTCCCCGATGGGAAGGTAGCCTTCCGGCAAGCGGCCTGCGATCGCGTCGAACCGCTTCAGCCTTACGCTGGCAATGCGGAAGCTGCGGATATCGGTGAGCAGGCGCTCGCGCGCCAGAAGCGAGGCGATGCGGCCATCCGACAGGGCCGCGATGAATCCACGGAATCCCTCTTCGTCTTTGGGCAGGCCGCAGCTGAAGCGATCCGTCGCCGTGGCGATCCAGCGCCCCCTTTCCACCGGCGCCAGCACCGCCCCGCAGGTTGCCGGTGCGTCGGCCAGATTGAGCCAGCCCGCCAGTTCGTCGCCCGCAGTCACCGACCGGGAAAACAACGCACTGGTGTAACGGACCTCCGGGAAGCTCGTCTCAACGGGCGGTGCGGGACAGCCAACGGCGGTAAGCCAACTGTCACCATGGCCGCCGCGGCCGGTCGCATCGATGACCAGTTCCGCGCGCAGCCTCTCCGGCGATTGTCCGTCCGTAAGGCGGACTGCCGCAACCCCTCCCCGGCAATCGGTTTCCAGCCCGCAGACCCGGCCCTTGACCAACCTTACCACCGGCAGTGCCAGAACCTGGGTGCGCAGCAGATGCTCCAGCAGCGGCCGGGTCTGCGACAGGATGCTGAGGCCGGTATCCGTCGGTTCCATCCATCGGCCGGAGCTGAAGGTGCGCCACTGGGAACGGACCTTCAGGTCCAGACACCCCGCCGACCGGGCCGCCGCCTCGAAGCCCGGAAACAACCGGGCCAACACATCGCGCCCGGATTGGAGCAGCGCATGGACATGCACCGCCTGGGGTGTCGCCTTGCGGCCCTGCGCCCCGTCCGGCAGGTCGTCCTGATCGACCAGGAAAACCCGCTGGAACGACTTGGCCAAGACGGCACAAGCAATCAGTCCCGCAATCCCGGCACCGATCACTGCTGCTTGCTGGGTGTTGCCGTGCTCTGTCATCTGAGAGTTCCGCTTGCCGGGAGGCTGCCCCCCGATCGCCGTCCGGCATGGGGCGGGACCGCGCCCCGGCCGGTCCTGGCTTGGTTGAAGCAACGCGCCATCTATCGTCAGCCCCGGCCCAACAGAGCCGTGCGCAAAGGAAGACCGGCCGCCCGCAGCGCGGGAAGGCCGCCGCCGACGAGCCCGATCGCCAGCGACAGGATCACGGCACTGACCACCTGCCCCCACGACATGGCCAGCTCGAAGCCGATCCGCGTGCTGTCCATCCCGCGGGTCGACGCGGCCCAACCGTCCAGCGTCAGCCACGCCAGCGACACTCCCAGACCGCAGCCGGCTAGGGTCAGCGCCAGCGCCTCGCACAAGGTGCCGACGAAGGCCGAGCTGCGGCTGAAACCCAGCGCCCGGACGGTGGCGATCTCCACCTTGCGTTCGGAAACCGAACTGTACATCGCCGTCATGGCTCCGATGGCGGCCCCGAAGGCCATCAACGCCGCCAGCGGCCATCCCAGCCAGAGAATGATCCGGCTCACTCTTTGAGACTCCACCGCGAAATACTGCGCTTCGCTGCGGGCGGTCAGCCCGAGCTGCGGGGCGTCTTCCACATAGCGGGTAAAGTCGGCCAGGGCGGCTGCGTCCTGAAGGGCGACGCGCACGCTCTGCAACTGGTTGAGCCGATTGAACTGGGATTGCACGACCGAGCTGTCGGCCAGAATCTCCGATTCATAGACCGATCCCGCAGCGGTGAAATGCCCGACGACCGTCCAGCGCGATCGCCCGAAAGTCACCGTGTCGCCCACGGCCAATCCGCGGTAATCGCTGGCCAGACGCGCGCCGACGATGATCTCGCCGGTGCCAGGGGTGAAAGGCCGCCCGGCCGACAGGGTCACAAGCGGACGGACCGACAGCCCGGCGGCGCCAAGACCCCGCAGCGACACGGTTTCCGTCGCTCCGGCGTCTCGGGCCAGCACGTCGACCGGCACCACCAGCTCTTCGGACACCAAGGCCCGCCCCGCCCCATCCCGCGCCACCCGCGGCGCCTCCTGAAGCAGGTGGAGCTGCTGGGATCCGATACGGCTGGTGACCTCCGACAACGCACCGCGGCTCAGGACCACGGCAACCGTATCGGACCCGGCGGTCGTCAACGACAGGCGAAAGCCGTTCGCCATCGCGAGAAATCCCAAAAGCACAACCACCACCAGGGCCACCGAGAGAACGGTGGACAACGAGGTCGACCAACGGCGTGGCAGGCTGGACAGGTTGACGCGGATCAACGCCAGAGACGGCTGCAAGAAACCAAGCATCGGTTCACCTGTGTCTAAGGGCGGCGGCGGCCGACAGGCGCAAGGCATGCAGCGCCGGCACAAGCCCGGTCAGCAGGGCGAAGGCCACGGCCTGCATGACGGCCAACATGATGATGCGGGGAGTGAGATAGAGACCCGGGACGATGGAGCTCAGCCCTTCTTCGAGAATCGGAATCGCCGCTGCGGTCAAACCCAAACCCGCCAGAAGGCCCATGAAGAACAGAAGGAAGGTTTCCGAAAGGACGATTCCAACAATATGCTTTTGGGAAAAGCCGAATACCTTCAACACGCCTATCTCTTCCGTCCGTTCCCGAATGGCGAAGATCATGGTGTTCGCCACGATTATCAGGATCGTTACGAAGGCAACACCCACGACCAGGCGGACGATCAGGGCGATATCGGCGAACTGCTCCAGAAAGGCCGACATGAACTCGGTCTCCGTCCGGGTGCGGGTTTCGGCCCCGGAATTTGCGAACAGATCGTCTATGGAGTGGGCCAGTTCGTTCACGTCCTGGCCGCGGGCGGGAAGCACGCCGAACAGGGTCACCAGGTCCCGCCCGGATTGAAGCGAGTCGTTGATGTAGTCCTGGCGCACGATCATGAAGCTGGTGTCGACGGCCTGCCCGCGGCCGTCGAAAATTCCGGCCACATCGAAGGTCCAGTTGCGGCTGCCGTCGAGGTTGGCATGTTGGAAGCTCGTCACGGTGACCCGCTGGCCGATCTGCCAGCCTTCCCGCTCGGCCAGATTCCGCCCGACCAGCGCCGTGGTGCGCGACCCCAGGAAAGCCTTCGCGGCCGCGGGCGGAAAGTCGTAGGTGGCGGCATAGACGCGCAGATAGCTTTCCGGCTCGACCGCGTTGGCCCCGATGATGTTGTACTGGTTCATGAAATAGGCCCGGAGGCGGGTGATGTGGGTCACCGCCTCCACCCCCTTCACTCCGGCGATCCGCTGGAAATGGCTCAGCGGCAAACTCTCGCCGCTGCTGATCTTGTTGGCCACCACCAGCCGCTCGGCCGTGGCCTCGCCCCCTTCGAATCCCTGCTGGAAACTCGACAGGACCCCGAAAATGAAAAAGGCGATCGCGATGGAAAGCACGAGAAGCAGGCTACGCAACAGATTGCGCCTGAAATTCTGGCGGGCCAGGAAGAGGGAGGTCATGAGCATGCTGCCAGCTCCCTGGTGGCGAAGGCACCCTTGTCGAGAACCAGGGTTCGGCGGGCGGCGCGGGCCGCCGCCTCATCGTGGGTCACCATCACGATGGTCTTGGCCAGCTCTGCGTTCAGCAGGCCCAGAATTTGGAGGATCTCGTTGGCGGATTGGCGGTCCAGATTTCCGGTCGGCTCGTCGCACAGCAGGATTTTCGGATCCGTCGCGATGGCCCTGGCCACGCCGACCCGCTGCTGCTGCCCGCCGGAGAGCTCGGAAGGCAGATGCCCGGCTCGCTCGGACAGGCCGACGATTTCGAGCACGGTCCGCGCGCGCCTGCGGCGTTCACGCCCGCTCAAGCCCGTCAGGAGCAGTGGAAGCGCGACGTTCTGCTCGGCCGTCAGCATCGGCAGCAGATGGTAGGACTGGAACACGAGGCCGACATTGGCCGCCCGCCACCGGGTCAGTGCCCCCTGTCCCATCCGGTCGATCCGCTGGCCGCCGACCGTGATCTCGCCGCTGTCGACGCCATCGATGCCGCCGATCAGGTTGAGGATGGTGGACTTCCCCGATCCTGAGGGTCCCATAAGCGCCAGAAAATCGCCGGGCGGAATATGAAGCGACAGATCTTCGAAAATGTTCAGACGGCTCTGTCCCACTGCATAGGACTTGCCGACATGGCTCAATAGCACGCCTTCGTTCTGCATCATTGCCCCTCGCCTTTTTCCTTTTTCTCCGATCCAGGCCGATCGGAGCCGGACATGCGATCGAAAACCACCTTGGCCGCCATGTTGGCCAGCATTCCGCCGCCGGTGTTCGGCAAAGACAGCCGCACCGTCACCGTTCCCTTCTGCCGCGACGCCGAAGGCTCGATCAGCAACACCGATGCCGCCCGCTCCTGCTTGGGATAAGCATCCAGCACCACCCGCGCCGGCTGGCCGGGGGCGATGCCGGCAATGTTCGTTTCGGCGATGTCGACGTCCACGAACAGAGTGTCGGTATCCACCAGCGTCATCAGGACCGAAGGATCGGAACCGCCGCTCTCTCCAGAGGACACGACCTGCCCAGGCACCGTGGCGATGTTGACGACCGTGCCGGTGAAGGGGGCGCGGATGACCAGATGCTCCAGATCGAGCTCGGCCTGCTCCAGATAGAGCCGGGAGGTTTCCAGTGCGTGGTTCTGGACATTGACCTCGTGGCGCAGCCGGGCAGCCTTCAGGCGGGCGTCGGCGACGCTGGCTTCCGAGGCGATGCCCCGCGGCGCCAGCGCCTCCAGACGCCGCAGCGGGTCCAGCGACTGCGAGAGCTCGGCCTCGGCCGAAGCGACGCGGGCCACCGCCATGTCGACGTTGGACTGGGCGATGCGGCGATTCAACAGCGCCTGCGCCATATCCAGGCGACCCAGGATCTGCCCGGCCTGAACGCGCTGGCCCAACTCCACGTCCAGCGTTGCGACACGCCCGCCTGCCTGCGGCTTGATCGCCACCGAGCGCGGCGCGACGACATACCCCGACCCGACAAGCCCCGAAGAGGGCGGCGGAGCCGGCAGGGGGACCGAAGCCGCAACGGGAGCGGCCGAGGCGACCGGCGCGACCGGTGCGTGGGCGGAGCGGGCGGAGAACAGGGCGGGTGCCTGCACCGCCACCCCGGCGGCGGCGGCCGACACCAGGCCCACGGCCAGAACCCACAGGCGCCGCTGCGGTGCCCGGCCGGGCTCATGCTTGGGCGCATCGCCACGGTCAATCGACAGGGACCGGAGTTTGCCGATCAGCTCATGGTTTTGGGCCATCGTCATCTTGCACACTTCATCGGTTTGACCGGACCCGCGGCCAGATGTCCGTTCCAAAGACAGTCGCCGGGCCGCGGAACCGGTCCGTACTGTGGGCTGCGGGATCGTCGTCCTCGACCTGGATCGCAATGAAGGACGTCCTTTATCAGGAACCCGACCGGAAACATGCCGGCCTCAGCCCGAAACCGCCCGCGGCTCATCCAGCAGCGCCCGGGTGTCGAGCTTCCCGTTCACGGTCACCGGCAGATGGTCGATGAAGCGGATGTCGCGGGGCGTCATTGTCCCTGGCAGAGCCCGCGAAAGCCCTTCCAGGATATCGATGCGCGACGGCGGGAGCCGGGGGCACGGACGTACGAACAGCACGATTCCGTTCACCCGGCCGGCGGCATCGTACTGCGGCAGGCACACCGCTCCCTCCACCGCCGGCAGCGCCCGCGCCGCCAGCTCGATCTCGTCCAGTTCGATGCGGTTGCCGTTCCATTTCACCTGTCGGTCCGCGCGGCCGGACAGGACCAGCCCCCCCTGGGCGTCGAGCTTTCCGATGTCGCCGGTGCGGTATGTCGGCTGGCCCAGATGCCGCCCGAAGGCGGCATTGCCGGGATGGTCGCGGGGAAGATAATGGTGAACGACCTGTGGACCGCTCAGCTCGACCTCCCCCCATTCGCCGACGGCAACCTCGCGCCCGTTCCCGTCGAGGATGCGCATCCCCGAAGGAGCGATGACCCGCCCCAGCGGCAGCGGGCCGTCACCCTCCGCATCCTCGGGAACCAGCCGGTACACATGCGTCATGCAGGTGACCTCGGACGGGCCGTACGCATGGAGGATCCGCGCCTGCGGAAAGCGCTTCATCAACGTACACACCAATGCCCGTCGGACCATCTCGCCGCCGACGAAGAAGCAGCGCAGGCCGGGAAGGCACTCTTCACGGAAGTCCCGCTCGGTGCACATCAGCTGCAGCAGCGTCGGGGTGGAGAACCACGATCCGGGCACGACCTCTCCAGCCGACAGAAGCTGACGGATGTTGTTCCGGGGCATGACATTGTTGCGGTGGTCCAGCAGAACCACCGCTCGTCCGAGCGCTAGGGTCGGCCACAAATCCAGCATGCCCATATCGAAGGCGAGACTGGCATGGTTGACATGGGCCCCGGCGGGACAGGCATCGCCCAGCATCGGCCCGTACCAGCCGTGGAACACCGCGAAATTGCGGCGCGTGATCGGGACGCCCTTCGGCTCGCCGGTGCTGCCGGAGGTGAAGATGATATAGAAAACAGCCTCGTCGGCCACCGCCTGCGGACATTCCTCCTGCAGCGCCCGCTCTGTCAGCCGCGTCAGATCGAGGACCGGCAAGCCGGGAATCTCGCATTGAACACGATCCCCCGCGCCCAGCCCGTGGACCGCCCCGGCCACCGCGGCGATACGGGCTATCCGCGACGGTGGGTTGGCACGATCGGCGAAGACGAACGTCCGCCCCGTGAAGGCGCAGGCCAGCATCGCCGCCACGACCTCCGGTTCCTTGTGGCCTGTGACCAGGATGTTGCCCGGTGGCAGGCGCGAAAGGGCGTCGATCACCCCTTGCACATGCCGGCCCAGTTCCCCGAAGGACACCACCCCCGCCGTGGTCAGCAGGGCTGGGGCGGAGGGGGTGGACAGCATCGATGCATGGATCGCGGCAAGCATGGGCTGGAGCATTGCGGGACTCCCTATGCGCGCGGCGTGAAGATGACGGGCACCGGCCCTCGCGGCGCGAGGGTCGAGCGCAAGATCGGACGCAGGTTGCCCGGACGGCAATTCGGCGCCAATGCCATCCGGTGGGTGGTGCAGATGGCCCGGACCGCGATCGTCAGTTGATGCAGGATGAAGCGTGCCCGCGCCCGAATGCGTGGACCGACCCCGAATGGCAGGTAATGACCGGTATCGATGCTCCGGTCGAGGAAACGGCGGCCGCAAAACTGTTGGGGGGCTGCCCAGTAACGGGGATCCCGATGAACCAGCCATGGCGCGAACAGGACTGTCGCGCGGGCTGGAACCGTGACCGGGCCAAGGGTGACGGCCTGACTGGTGATGCGGTAGATAAACGGCAATTCGGGGTACAGGCGCTGCCCTTCCTGTACCACCGACCACGCGAGCGGGCTGGCCTGGTCGGGAAGGCCGAAGATGTCGCGTCCGTCCAGTTCCGCCGCGACCTCGTCCGCCAGCGTCGGGTCCTGGGCGAGATGGACCAGCGTCCACAGGAGGCCCAGCCCATCGATGTTCAGCTTTTCCAGCAGCATGCGGCCCAAGGTCGGACGCAGGCAGGCCACCCGGTCGGCGATGGAAAGCCCGGCCGGAACCGCTTCGGCGATCCAAGCGACGACGGTGCCGTCGCCGGGAGTGGATACGGTCAGCGCCGCTTCGACCACGCGGTCCAGGAAATTGCGGGCGGCCTGGAATTCCGCCATGCTTTCCGGGCTGGCGGTCTGCGAGGGGTCCCGCGTGCTCATGGCAAAATAGAATTCTTCGATGCGCAGAAGACCGTCCGCCATCTCCTCGTCGCCCAAAGCCGGGCCGAAGAGGACCGGACAGACGGCGCGGATCGCCCACATCCGGCACAGGCCGCGCAGGTCGACCGCCTGTCCGCCGGCCGGGATGTCGGCCAGAAAGGACCGGCACGCCGCCACGAGGGCATCGTGGAACCAGCCGTCCCAGACTTCGGCCACCGCGGCAAGGCGGTTGCCGGTCGCCATCCACACCTCGCGATGTTCCGGCTCGTCCAGCCAGTCGCCCAGCAGCAGACGGGAGATGGCGGCGTTGCTCGCAATGTCGCCCAGTTCGGTCTGGAAGTGCCCCTGATGGCTCTTCCAGTATCGAATGCTTTCACTGCCGCCCAGAAGATACAGGTCCCGCACGTCGCTGGCGCGGATCACCACATGGTCGCCATGCTGGCGCATTGCGGTTTCCGCCACCTTCAGCAGGCCGAGGTTCTGGCAAAATTCGGAATTGGCGTCGAACACCGGGATGGAACTCGCGTCCATGAGCTTTACTCCGAATGTGTGGAGGCCGGCGACGAGGCGGCCTCCTCCTTGTGCATGTGGATGTGGCGGAATTTCGCGTGCAGGGCGGCGGCGGCCAATTGCGTGCCGTCCAGCTTGGAGTTCGCGTTCAGCGCCGCCGGAAAGCCGCCATACCAGTGGCGGGGCACCAGATACGGCGGCAGTTCCGCCGCCAGCGCGTCGGCCAGGCGCCGCAGGCAGGCGTCGCTCTCCACCCCCAGGACGAATGCCGACAATGCCCGCGCTTCGCCGTGCAGCAGGTAGGGCTGAACCACTGCATCGTCGACCCCCGCTTGCCGGCGCAGGTGGGCCTCGATCTCGTTCAGGTCGATCCGAACCCCTTGAACCTTGATCTCCCGGTCCATGCGCCCGCGCAGGTACCAGTTTCCCCCCGGTCCGGCGATGCCCAGGTCGCCGGACCGGTAAAGGCCGGATTCGGGAAACGCACGGGCCTGCCGTTCCGGCAAACCGATGTATCCCAAGCCGACGCTGGCCCCGCGGATCAGGATCTCGCCGGGCTCGCCGGCCGGGGTGCCGGGGGCCGTCTCCAGCCAGGTGCCGGGACGGGGGGTGCCGATCGGCAGCTCGTCGGGCGCCTCCAGGTGCTCCCGCGAGATCTCCACCGAGGTGACCGCCACCGTGCATTCGGTCGGCCCATAGGTGTTGATCACCCTGCAGCCGGGAAACCGCTCGAACAGGCTCGCCACGGCCGGCTTGGTCAGCGGCTCGCCGCAGAACAGGAAAGTGGACAAGGACGGCAGCGTCCGGCCGCTGAAACGGCGGTTCTTCAGCATCAGGCGCACGATGGACGGCGTCGACACCCAGAGGGACGCCTCCGCAGCCGCCAGCCGCGCGATGTAGTCCGTCGAATTGGCGATGTCGGCATGGTCGAGGACGACGAGCGGCAACCGATGCCGCCAGGACATCCACAGCTCGTACAGGGAAACATCGAAACAGTGGCGGATGATGCCCGTGACTGCCCCCTTCCCTGCCGCCGTTGATGAGGGAACGGGAAGCAGGATGTCCAGCCAGGCGATGAAATCCAGCAGATTGGCGTAGCTGATGCCGATCCCCTTGGGCCGACCCAAGGTTCCGGATGAAAACATGATATAGGCCGTGTCACCGCATCGGATGGCCGGATCGGGCGCGGCGGGTGCGGGAACGGGGGGTGCGGGGATAGCGGGATCGGGGACCGCGGTCCCTCCGTCGCACGGGTCCGCCATTTCCAGCACCGCGAAGCGGCCCGGCCGGGCAAGGGCGGCCAGCCGCCCGGCAGCCGCGGAATCGCCATCGGCGACGAGCAGGGCACAGGCATCGGTCGTTTCCACGATCTGGCGCACCCGCTCGGGCGGCGTTTCCCGCTCCACCGGCACCAGGGCATGGCCGGTCAGCAGACATGCCCAATAGGCGACGGGATAGCGTCCGTCCTTATGCCCCCAGATCAGGATGGGCCGGCGCTGCGGATGCCCGGGCATGCCCGCAACAACCGGCAGAAGCCGCAGAACCGCACTGTGCAACCCGGCAAAGCTGAGATCGGCCGACGACTGCCGGTACGCTGGACGGTCATCGCCGGCAAAGCGGCCGAAGATGTTCCACAGCGCCGCCACACACGGGGAAACGACGGGGGAAACGACGTCCTCGCGCCGCATCACGCCGGTTCCCTGGCCTTCAGGCCGCCTTCGATCAGCGCCGTGAAACTGCCGACGGTGGCCAGCTGCTGCGGCTTCAGACCCGCAGGATCGACCGCGACCTCGGGAATCCGCTCCTCGATCAACATGAAAAGCTCCAGCAGTAACCCGCTGTCAATCCCCAGGTCGTCATCAAGCCGGGTATCGACGGTGATCGTGCCGCCGTCCGGCAGGTCGAGCAATTCGCAGAGGGCGGCGATCACATGATCCAGAATGTTCGTCATGGGGAATCCTCTCGGGTTTGGCATGCTCATCCGATAGTCGCGGGTATCGCCGTTTCCGGTTCGGTGGAGGAAAGGGGCGACGGCGGGACGGCGGCCGGGCGGGACGCGAGTTTCCGACGCAGCAGCTGCTTGTCGATCTTGCCGTTCCCGTTCCGCGCCAGGGCATCGGCGACCACGATACGGGCCGGAACGGCATGGGGTTCAAGGCGGGACGCGCACCAAGCCTTGAGACCGGCGGCATCCGGCTCGATCCCGGCACCGCCGGCCGGCCGCAGGGTCACAACGGCGCAGCATTGCTGGCCATAGACGGGGTGGTCGATCCCCAGGACACAGACTTCGGCCACGGCGGGATGCGCGCTCAGGACGGCTTCCACCTCGGACGGCGCGACCTTCTCTCCAGCAACCTTGAGGATTTCGTCCGAACGGCTGATGAAATAGAGGAACCCTTCCTCGTCGAGGCGGCAAATGTCGCCTGTGTAAAGCACAAGCTCGCTGGGCCAAGGGCCGGGACGCAGTTTCTGAGCCGTCTTCTCTGGGTTCTTCCAATAACCCTTCATAACGGTGCTGCCGCGGATCACCAGTTCGCCGGTCGCGTCGCGTCGGCGCGCAACCCCGGCTTCATCCACCACCCACAGCTCGGTGTTCGGAATCGCCTTGCCGACGCTCGACTTGCGCCGGTCCAGTTCGGAGGGGTCGAGGTAGGTGCAGCGGTGGCATTCCGTCAGCCCGTACATCGAAAAGAGACGGGCGCCAGGGAACAGGGTGGTCAGAGTGTCGATGCCATCCACATGGAGCATTGCCGCCGTGCTGGTGATGCAGCGCACCGCCGTCAGATCGAACCGGCCAGCCAGGGGCGCGATGAGCGGCACCATTGTCGGCACCACGGGGAAAACGCTGGCCCGGCTTTGCGCCAGATGCTGCAACGCAAAGAACGGCTGCGCGAACGATGGCTCGACGTAGAGGCAGGCCCCCACCAGGGTCGTCATGGTCAGCTGGTGCAGCCCATAATCGAAGGTCAGCGGAATGGCGCAGAACACCAGGTCGTTGGAACGGTAATCCAGATACTGCGCCACCGACCGCGCGGCGCTGGTCATGTTGAGATGGGAGAGCATCACCCCCTTGGGTTCGCCGGTCGAACCCGAGGTGTAGATGATCGCCGCCAGATCCTGATCAATGACCCGCCCGGTCGCCACCGGCGTCCCGCCCGTGCCGTCGATCAGCAGGTCGAGGCTCCCCGGTCTCTGTTCCTTGCCGTGAACCAGCAGATGCGCCCGTATCCCGGCTTCGCCGCAGGCGTCCGTCACCAGCCTTTCCAGATCGTCGTCGCACAGGATCGCCGCAGGCGAGCAGTTGCCGAAGATCCAGGCAAGCTTGGCCGACTTGGAGCCCGGATTGAGCGGTACCGCCACGGCACCGGCATAGAGCACCCCCCAGAACGCTATGCCGAAGGCTGCCGAATTGGCCATGATGATCGCCACCCGGTCACCGGGACCGACACCGCCGGCGGCCAGTTCCGCGGCCACGCGCCAAGCCGCGCGGCGAACCTCGGCGAATGTCAGATCGCGACGGCTGTCCTGCAGGGCCGGCGCATCGCCGCGCTCGTCGGCGCTTGAATCAAGGAAGCTCGTCAGAAGCGTGGGAAAGGCGGACACGATGCGGCCCTTTCAACTGATTGGGGAATCCAAGGCCCGGCCGATTGGACAGCCTCGCGCGACAGCCGGCAGGCGCCGACGAACCCACCCATGCCGACGGAAAGAAGCATGATCCCGTCGGCATCCGGGGTGACGTCCGGGGCGGCGGCATCCAGCCGGCTGCCGAGCAGCAGCAACGGATCGCTTGTGTAGCAATGGCCGATGTCGGGCAGCAGCCCTAGGTCGACACGCTCCGGAGCGACCCCCGTCTCGCGGCAGAACATCAGCCAGGCCAAGCTATTGACGTTATGCGGCAGAAGCGGCGACCGGCCCTTCCAGGCAAAGCCCGCGGCGTCCAGCGCTTCGCGCACGATCCGGGTGTGGGCGGCGAAAAACGTGCCGATCTGGGCCACGCTGCCGGCCCGGCCGAAAGCGAATTCCGGATGGGTCCGCAGCACCACATCGCCGAAACGCAACCCGCCCGGCCCGCGGTCGAGGACCAGACCGCAGAACGCATCGCCCATCAGCGTGCATCCCGCGACATAGCGATCACCGAGCGGCAGGCCGGCATGGCAGTCCCCGGCCAGGACCGCAACGGACCGCGATGTCCCGGCATCCAGCAGCGTGCGGGCCAGATCCAGCGCCCAGAACAGTCCGCTGCAATTGGTCTGGTCGATCTCGTACTGCCGGACCACCCCAGAGAGGAAGGCATGACGGCGCACCAGTTCCGGAAACAGAGCCTCCTCCTCCGGAAACGGCATCGGCAGCCCGCGCACATGGACCAGCGTGTCGGGTGGTTCACCCCGGTGCCGCGCGGCGAGGCCGGCGACCACCCGGCCGAACTGCTCGCTCGCTTTTTCATTCGCCGGCACCGCCGCCACGCCGTCTATGCCGAAAAGGCGGCGGAACACCCGCGCTTCGGCAGGCGAGCCGCCGGCCGCGCGCACCACCGCCTCCGCATCGATCCTGCCGCCGGGAACATGGGTGGCCAGGGCCGCCAGTCTCATGCCGGTTCTCCGCAACCGGCTTTGAAGGCCACCGCCGTCAGGCAATCCTGCTCATGGATGATCATGAGGACATCGCTGCCGGCATCCGGGCAACCGGCCAGCGCCGCGAACGGCGCCGAGCATAGATGCTGCGGCCGCTGAAGCAGGACCGGCCCCGGAAAGTCCGACCGTTCGGCGACGGCGGGATCGGCGATCAGAAGGGTGCCTGCCGGATCGAGACCGAAATCCCGGCACAGCAGGCCGATCCGCGAGGCGAGCATGGCCGCCGTCACGCCCGGGCAGCGCCGGTATCCGGCAAGTGTCAGCCCCGACGCGCCGTCCTGCTCCAGCACCATGATGCAGGCCGAATTGACCGGGTCCAGGCTCTCGACCAGCGGCGACCGGTACAGCAGGTGCTTCTGGTCCATCGCCATCAGCAGGGCCCGGCGACGGCCCTGGCCGAGGTAGCGGGCGATGCAGTGGACGGCGAACAGGGAGGCCGAACGGCCACGGTCGGAAATGGCGAAACCGAACCCGTTCTCCAGGCCGAGCCGATGCAAGGCATAGTTGGTGACCGATGTTCCGAGGTGCAGATCGGGCAGCCAGTGGGCCAGCAGCACGAAATCGATGTCGGAGAGATCGGTCCGCCGCTCCAATGCCGGCAACAGGTCGCGTACCATGAAGGCGAACGGCGCCCGGTCCGGTGCCTGAAGCCAGGACGCGACGTTGCTGTCGGCAGCCGTATAGGTCAGCCCGTTGGAACCGAAGAACTTGGCGTTATAGTCCTCCCAATAGGCCACATCCTTCCGCCAATCTGGCTCAACCGGCTCCAGCCCGGCGAACTCCCTGAAGACGATCGTCGCAGGATCGAGGCGAAGCGCCATCACGCCACCCCGGCGACATAGGAACGGAAGGCGTTCAGCGCATGGATGTTCGACGCACCTTCCATATATTCGAAGGCTTTGGCATCGCGGCACTTGCGACGCAGGTGCGGATCCCGCAGAAGGCGGGCCGGGCAATGGGAAAAGACCCGCTCCACCACCGTGTCGGCGAAAGCGACCGCCTGCATCTTGATCAGGCTGATATCGTGGGACTTGGGGCGGCCGCGTTCATAGGCATCGATCACCCCTGCCAGCCGTCGCAGCAGGGCGGCATGGCTGATGCCCAGGTCATGGAATTGCTCCTGCAATCCAGGCTCGCCGGCGAGGTGGTCCAGGATGCCGCGACCGACGCCCAGGGCCAGCGCCGCCACGACCGGGCGGTTGCGCTCGAACACGGCGTTGATGGCCATGAAGCCATCCCGCAGCGACGGGCGTCCGTCTCCCAGGATCATGTCCGGCGTCACCGGAAAGTCGGTGAAGGCGATGCGGCACAGGTCGGCGCCGCGCAGGCCCAGGCTGGAAAGCCGCTCGATGCGGACATGCTCGTCGGCGCGGGACGGTTCCACCATCACCAGCCCGGTCCGCCCAGCCTCTTCCAGATGGCAGAAAACCAAACCGATCCGTGCCCGCATCGCGCCGCCCACCAGGGTCTTGGTCCCGTTGAGCACCAACCCGCTGTCCCGGCGCGTCAGCCGGGCACGCCCGCCTGCCGGATCGGATCCGGAGTTCGGCTCGGTCACGCCGAAGAAGGTGCCCTGGGGGCCCGTGCGATAGGCGGCGAAAAAGCGCTGGATCTGGTCCGGCCCGCCCATCTGCAGCACGGCGTTGCCGGCCAGCGACGGTCCGGGCAACGCCAGGATGCAGCCGGCATCCAGCCGAGCCAGACGTTCGATCATGGCCACATGCAGGGCGTGCCCACACTGATCGATGCCGAGTTCCGTGTCGGCCAGAGGGAATCCGTTGCAGTCGTCGGGAACGCCGATGGCGGTCAGCGCCCGGACAAGCGGATCGGCCCACAGATCCCGCCAGGCACCGGGATCCTTCTCCAGCCGTTCCCCCGTGCGCCTGAACAGCGGCCCCAGACCTTCCAGACGATCCAGACAGGGATTCCCGAATGGCGATCCGTCATGCCGGCCGGCCGATGGAAACGGACGAATCCGGCCAGCCGTGGGCGCGGTCATGCCGATGTCCCGCGGTTCCTGAACCGCCAGCATCGCCTTCACGCTGTCGCGCCTACGCACCAGCTGGATCCGATCCCCGTCGACCATCACCTCGGCCGGCGCACCGAATCCGATGAAATGAACGGGAGAGGCGGTCGGGCCATAGGCTCCGGCCTGCGGCAGGCAGATCAGATCGCCCGGCTGCGGATCGGCCAGCGGCACCGACTTGGCGAGCACGTCCATGGGAGTGCAGAGGGGGCCGGTGACCGTCCAATCCGCCACGGCGCCATCCCCGTCGCCGCCACCGTCGGCGGGCAGCAGGGCCAGGGGAAAATTCCGGCGCAGAAGCGACCCCGTTCCGGCCGCGGCACCGTTGACGTTCGATCCGCCGTCGCATACCGCGAAGCGCTCGCCCTTGTTCGTCTTGACCTGCCTGATCCGCGTGATGAAACGGCCGGCTTCGGCCACGGCGTAGCGGCCCAGCTCCATCACGATCCGGGTGGCCGGATGTTCGGCACGGAACGCCCCGATCTCGGCTGCCAGCCCCTCGCCCAAAGCGGCGAGGTCCAACGCCGTCTCGTCGGCATGGTACGGGACGCCGAAACCGCCGCCGACGTCGACGAAGGTCAGCGGCGCCGGCAGCCGGGACTGGAGCTGGCGGGCCAACCCAAGTATCCGGCGGGTGTTGGCCTGCACCACCTCATGAGACAGGATGCGCGTCCCCATGTAGACGTGCAGCCCCTCCAGCCGGATGTTGCGAAGCTCCGCCAGGCGGGCCAGCACCTCGGGAAGCCCCGCCTCGTCAATGCCGAACTGTGTCGGCCGTCCGCCCATGGACAGCCGCGCTCCATCGACCCGGAAATCGGGATTGACCCGCAACGCGACCGGACGGCACAAGCCGAGGGTGCCGGCGATGCGGTCGACCTCGACGACCTCTTCCGGGGATTCGGCGACGATCGCCTTGATGCCCAGCGCGACCGCCCGGCGCAGCTCCTCGTCGGACTTGCCCGGTCCCGGCATCAGAATGCGGTCCGGCGCCGCTCCCGCCGCAAGGGCCGTCTCCAGTTCGAGAAGGGAGCTGACCTCGCACCCCATGCCGCAGCCGACCAGGACACGCACCAGCGACAGGTTGGGATTGGCCTTCAGGGAATAGAAGAAATCGACGTCCGGCAGTGCCTGTTTCAAGGCGGCGCAGCGTGCGCGCACCGCCGCTGCGTCATAGACGTAGAAGGGGGTGCCGAACTCCGCGGCGATCCGGTGCAGAAGGGCGGCCTCCGGCGGGGACAGGGAGAATCCATCCATGGTTCAGCCCTCCAGCGCCACGACCGCGCGGCGATCCAGAAAGGCGCACAACGCATCGACATTGCGGAAGATGTTGCCGGCCTCGCTTTCGAAGCTATCCATCAATTCGAAGGTATCGACCCGGCTGTGCTCGCTGAGGGCGGCGATGAACTGAACCAGTTCCAGCGAATTCAGGATGCCCGCCGTACCGAAAAGCTCGGCTCCGCCAAGCGCACTCGTCATGCGTTCGGGTCCGAGGCCAACGATTTCAAGGCTCTGGCGCACCAGGCTGCGGGGAGCGGTCATGACTTTACTCCTATGGCTTTGCAGGCCGCTTTCCACAGACACGCATCAAGGCGCAGGAGGCCGTGGCCCCCAGTCCGATGCTGAACAGCAGAACCAGATCCGAAGGATCCAGCTCGCCCCGGTCGTCGGCATGCACGAGGTTGATGAAGGGATCGGCACCGAAACAGTGCCCGTATTGCCCGATGGTCGAGAGTTGCAGTTTGCCGGGATCGAAACCGGCGCGCCGGGCGATCTGGTACCAGGACGGCACATTGACATTGTGAGGCAGCACGTAGCGGATCTGGTCGAAGCCCAGCCCGAAACGGTTCATCGCGCCGCACAGCACGTCACAGGCGAATTCGAGATAGACCTCGTCGAAGCCGTCGAGATAGCGCTCGCCACGCCGGCCGCTGTTCAGCCAGAACCGGCTTTCATGAGACGTGTGGGTGCCGAGCATCTGGAAGCGGCCGGGCCGGTGCCCTACGAGCACCGCTGCAGCGGCCTCGCCCATCACCGTGGTGTTCTCAATGAGCCGGATGGCCGGATGGAACGCCTTGTCGCCGATCAGGATCAGCCCGACCTCGTCATCACCCAGGACCCGGTCCAGCACCCCCAGCATCGACACGCCGGTGGCGCAATGGTTCATGGTAGCGCTGAAGACATCCAGCCCGCGCGCCGCAAATGGGGCAAGGATGGGCGGATGTTCCGCATCGAAAACGCAGGTGCTGAGCAGGGTGTGGCAGTAGGCAACGTGGCTGAGGCGCGCATCATGCTCCGGGTTGCGGGCCAGCACCGCTCCGCAAGCCTGCCCGACCAGGGTTGCCAGCGGCAGATCGTGATCGCAATGAAACCGGTCCAGGCCGAAGAAGCGATCGAACATCCGCATCTGGTTGCGGGACAGCGACAGTTCGTCGGACAGGGAGGCCAGCCGTTCGCACCGTTCAGGGAAGGCCAGGGCAAGATCCAGCACGTTCAACATGGCGATGCACTCAACATGCCCTCGCCCCCTCCCGGCAGGGCACGGCGACAAAGGAGGCGATGGCCCTGGCCAATGCCGGATGGCGCAGAATGGTGTGGTGGTTGCAGTTCTCCAGAATCACCGGCGCGCTCCCGGGGCGGGCGGCACAGATCTGCCAAGCCTCGTCGAGCCGCACCTGCCAGTCGCCGCGGGCATGGATCACCAGATGATCCGCTCCGAAACGGCCGTAATCCTCCGGGCCAACAGCGGCGGCATCGCGTGCGCGCAGCGCACGGTATTCCGGCAGGATCGCCTCATACAGGGCCAATGGCGCCTGGGTTCGCTTGAGATAGGCGGCCAGCAGGGATGCCATGGATGCCGGGGCGCAGACAGTCACGAGCCGGTTGGCCGCCAAGCCCTCGGCCACGGCCATGGCGCCGATCAGACCGCCGGCCGAATGGCCGATCACCGCCGCGAAAGGACCAAGCGGGCCGCAATCCCGGGCGAGCCGGCGTGCCTTTTCCGCAAAGCCGGCGTGCCGTGCCCGCCGGAGCTTTCCCCCACCCCGCCCCTCACCCTTTTCCAGATCGGGCAGAACGACGTGAAACCCCGATGCCGCCAGTGCTGCGGCCAGCGGCAGCAACATGGAACTGTCGGCATTCCAGCCATGTACAAGCAACAGCCTCGGTCGATGCTGCGATCCCAGCACGGTCGCCGGCAGACGGCCCGCAGGGGTCGCGCCGCAAACGACCGCAGGGGCGGCCGCGGTATGGATTGCCGGCACCGGTTCGGGGCGGCTGCCCTCGAACCGGCGAAGTGCCAGCCTTGCTCCGGCCTTGGGCGACAGGCGCGTCAGCAAGCCAAGGTCAAGGCGCCGCAACCGGCACTTCGCCGCGCGAAAGCGGAAGACGGGGGTCGCGCGGCAGGTCCCGCCGCTCGTCGGTTTCGACAGCCTGCGATGCAGCCAGCGGCAGCTGTCCCGGACGATCAGCGCCGGCAGGGCAAGTTCATACAGCATTGCCCCTCCCGATCCCGCGCATCAGTCCAAGGAGTTGAAGCAGCAGCAGAACGAAGGTGACCCCCGCCAGGACGACAAGGCTCCACAGGACCATCTCCAGGCCGGCATTGTCGTACACGGCATAGACCACGGTGGCGCAGGTTGCGGCCTCGGTGGCCAGGGTGATCAGCAACACCTGCCGTCCGCGACCAAGCTGCTCCAGGATCACCTGGAGCATGGTCGACCCCGCTACGACGAAGAATGTGACGAGAAGCCGGCTCATCATCAGGTCGGCGGAGGCGCGCAAAGCGACGGCATTCGGCGGCACCAGCAGATCCAGCATCCCGCCGCCCCATTGCGGCAATGTCAGGGTCATCAGGGCATAGAATGCCAGCATCACCGGCACCCCTACCTGCAGGTAGCGCAACTGTCCCCCTCGTCCGCCCTCTTCGGCAGCCTGGTTGGCCAGGATCGCTATGGCCGATCCCAGTGCGATCGCCGGAATCATGAACGCGATGCGGAACCGTAAGACCACGAAGAAGGCCGACGCGTTGTCCCGCCCCAGGTCGCTGAGGATCGGGAACACGACGGACGCGCTGATGAATCCGATCATGATCGACCCGAACACCGGCAACCCCACCCCGACCAGCAATTGCCGGAGACGCGCGTTGAAGACCGGCGGCGGCACATCCTCGGCCCCACCCTCGCGCCCAGGCGTTTGCCGGCGCAGCAAGAGCACCATGACCGGCAGGACCGCCGCCGGACCGGCCAGGTTGCCCAGCAGGATGGCATCGAACCCCCAGCCGAGACGGCTCACCAGAACGTAGGTCACACCCAGATCGATGGCCACGAGCACAAGGAAGGGAATCAGCCCTTGAAAAACCCGCCCCTGTCCTCGCAAGGCGCCATACAGGACATCGAAAACCAGGAACAACCCCATCGACATCAGAAAGCCGGGAAAATGGCCGACCATGATCGCGATCGCCGGATCGTCGAAGGAGAAGGCCTGCGACACGGCGTAACCTGCGGCGGCCAGAAGCACGAACAGCCCCAGCCCCCCCAGCGACAGGCAGGCCGAAGACCGCAGCACCCCGCGGCGCGGCCAATTGTGCTTCGACCTTGCGCTGAACACCTGGTTGGTGATCGCCAGCCCTTCCATCAGGGCCAGGATGAGGATGAAGGCCGGCTGCATCAGGGACAGCACATGCAGAGCACCGGTGTCTGGAACACGGGCCAGCATGGCAACCTTCCCGAGGTGGAGAGCCGAGGTCACCGTCGCGCCGATCACAAGCGGAAGGCCCAGCACAAGGATTTGGGACAGGATGCGGAGCAGCGGAACCCGTTCGGGCACGGCCAGCATCACCGGCGTCACGGAAGGGGCGTTGTCGGGTTGCATGGCGCTATACCTCGACAGTCTGTAATGATGGTTGCGCTTTGGCCGGAGCGTTGCCCCGCGCCAGGATCAGGTAGCGCAGCGGCCCGTCCGGGGTGTTCACCGCCGCCAGCCGCCTTGTCGGGTCGTGAAGCAGGAGCATTGCATCGGTGCGGCTCGCCATGGCCCGTGCAAAGGCCAGCGCATCGGACAGCGCCGGACGGCTTTCCACCCGCAGCGCATGCACCGGCCCACGATGGCCGAGAAGGTCAAGAAGCTCCGGCAAAAGCGGCAGGCGCGGATCGTGATGCTGGCCGCGGTGCAGATAGAGAAGACACGGCGTGCGTCCGCCCGCCATCCGGCAGGCCTTCTCCCACAGGCGGACCAGTTCGGCACTGAACAGGCCGGACGGCCCGGCATCGTCGAAGACCGTGCGGTACAGCCTTTTCGCCGATGGCATGCCAAGGCGCCGGCTGCGGCCCTCCAGTTCGGAACAAGCGGTCCCGCCCACCGGAAGGCGCCGGGTGACGGCGTGAATTCGCCCCTGCGCCAGAAGACGGGGAGCGATGGCGGTCGTGCAGTCCGCCGGGAGCCGCTCCGCCGGAGACGTCATGGCATGCTCCCGGCAGGCGAGCGGCCGGCCGGGGCATAGACGGCAAGGATCAATCCGGCAAGATATTCCAGGTTATGCGCGCTGCCCGCAAGGTAGCCGTGCCCGCCCATCAGCTTGGCCGCCTCGGTGAACTGTCCGCCGATGCTGCGGTGCATGACCGCCGCCGTCGCCGGATCCAGCTCCGGGCCTGCCAGGACCAGTTCCTCGACCATGCGCGCGATGGCCGCATGGACCCGGGCGAATCCCACCTTGACCAGTTGATGGTGGAGAATCTTCTTCCCGAAACTTTCCCGCCCCTCCAGATGGCTGAAGGCGGTATCCAGGCAACGGGCCAGAAGTCCCAGCCGTAGAGCCACGACCCCCGCCTCCAGCAAAGGCGGCCGGGGCAATGGGGAGACGGCCGGCCCCGTCACCGAAAGGGCAAGATCGAAGGAATCCAGCCCACCGTCTTCGAACGTCTCGACCGGCTGCATGGGGCAGTCGGGAGCCGTCAAATCCCGGATTTCCAGGTCGTTCGACACGGCATGCAGCGCGTGGCCGCCATATGCCGGGTATCCCGCCCGCCCGGTGACGAACTGGGTGAAGGCAAGCAGAGCGGCGCCAGGAGCATTCGCACGGGCACGAGCGACCAGTGCCTCCACACCGTCCGGGGGAGCCACCTCAAGCATGTTCGGACACCATCGGCTGGCCGGTACGTTCGGCGATGTAATCCACGAGGCTCGACAAGACGTTAAATTCCGCCTGGCCTATGGCTTCCGGGTCGAAATGCAGATCCGCGATCTTGTCTTCCAGCAGCAAAAGGAATTGAACGAACATGTAGGAATCGAGATCGAAATCGCGATCGAAGCGTGTTTCGGGGGTCAGGCCGACAACCGGACGCTCCGTCAGTTCGCTCAATGCCTCTTCGACGGCTCGGGTGATCTTGCAGTCCATGAATGATGGTCCTTTCGGTCAGACAGACGGAGCGCGTTCGAACAGACAGGTCGCGAAAGTCACACCCGTCCCGGCCGCCAGGATGAAAAGCTGGGTTCCGGCGGGAACGGGATCGTGACAGCGCTCGAAACGGCGCAGGTTGATGAAGCCATCCGAGCAATAGGCGTGGCCCTGATGCTCCAGGTCGCCATGGAAGGTTCTTTCCTCCCAATCGAAATGGCGCAACACGGCCTGGGTTACGGGACGATTTAGGTTGTGGGGCAAGAAAACGAAGTCATCGCATAGGGCATCTTTAAAGGCGTGCAAGCTCTCGCCGATGAAGGCAATGAGCGCGTCAGTGTAGACATCCTGCAGGTTTCGGCGGTCCGAGGCCTCCATGGCATCAGGATTCTTGTAAAAGCGCGGTAGATGCCGGACCCGCGTTCCCCGCATGTGCCAGCTTCCCGGCCCCGCATTGAGCAGGGCCGCCGCCGGGATTTCCGCCAGCAATCCGACGGACAGCCGCGCGACGCTGGGGTGAAAGGCCTTCTCACCGGTCAGCACGATCACCGGCTCCTCCACCGCCGCCCCGCAGCCGGAGGCCAGCCCGGCAAAATGCAGATGCACGAGGGCCGAAGCGCAGCTCGTCATGCTGAGCGCATAGGTCTCCCAATGTACCAGCCCATGCTCGTCGGCGAATCGGCGCAGCCAGTTCCTGTCGCTCAAGGTATTGTGAGTCTGCGTCTTACAGTAGATCAGCTGTCCGGTCCGTGCCCCGGTATCGGGCAGCCGCTCCAAGGCGGTCCGAAGCACTCGGCTCAACATCGGTCCCAACGCATCCGGACTGCGGCCCGCGGCTTTCAACCCATAGAAGCGCTGATACATTCTGGTCGAGGCGACCGAAAGGCCGTGGCTGGCCCCCAGCGCCTCAAGCGGCACAGAGAGGATCGTTTCCTCCGCCAGATCGACACTGTTCAGCCAGGACATGGAAAATTCACGTCGATTGAAGGAAGGGGAGCTGGCGGTGGAAAGAAGTGATGGTCATCCGCCGCCGGAACACCGCTCCGTTTGCCCCACCCGTTCTCGGCTATCGTCCTTGATTACGATTTTGGACGTCCAGGATCTTGATCCAGCACAAAGAGCCGAATAAAATTATGCATTACCAGCGCAAGTCGCATTAAAATTTTATTTGAAGCCTAAGCAACATAATTCCATACAACGCCCTGCAAATTGTTCGCCAAGCCATCCTGCACACGTCCGTCGTCATTTGGCCGCGCCACTTCGGCCTCCTCCAGATGCCGGCCCGGCCGGCCGGTTGATACCCGGGTTTGGTTCAGGGGATGCCCGGCTTACGCGCCACGTCGTCATCGAAGGCCACCTCGGACAACAGCACTCCGACATCCAAAGCGACTGCCTCCCGCGCAATCCTGGAGGAAAATTTCAGCTTGGCGATGGCCATGCCGCTTTTCAGGCGGAAACTCTCAGCCATGCCCTGGAAATCGATGATCGAGACCTTGCTTTTGATATCGACGGCATGAAAGCGCCCACCGACATCGGCAACCACGTTGTCCACTTCAATTGCAAGATCGAGCGCGGCCGGCATCAGGACGGTGACGACGGGCTTGCACCACCACCGCATGGTGATGCCTGTTCTCTCAAAGTCGATCACCAGCGTCTTGCCATCCTGGCCGATGCGTGCGGCCAAACCACAGCCGACATTGTCCTGAGTGCTTACCCTGACTTCCCGCACTCCAGCATTGGCGGTGCGCAGGTGCAGCGCAATCTTCTCGTCGCTCAGCCGGACGGTGCTTACGCCTTCCGATACGGCCACGGACTGCTCAACGCTTTGCGCGGTCGCAGGGAAAGCCACCACGAGACATAGGGCGAAGCACAGCAGCCCGCCAGTCGTCAGAAATGCTCCCTTTTCCGTCATGGCATTCTCACGGCATGTCCACCCGGTCCCCGAAACCTTCGGGCCGGGTCCGATACCGCAACCATCAACAACTTACCGCACTCTGACGACCTGATCCCGGATACAGGACATCCGCGATCCTGCAAAGAGGCTGTTGCAGAATCGCGTCGTGACATTGCGGAAGGTGTCCAGCATGCCGCGCGACCGGGTTGCCGGTCGGCTCGCCGTGGGTGTCATGGTTGACCGTCCCACCCTCGGATTTCCAGCTGTAGGTCAGTCTCGCATCCTTGGTCATCACCGCCTTGACCTCGGCCCCTTCGCCGGGCTTCAGCGTGACCTTCACCGTGTCGGATTGGGCGGCCTGGGCGATCTGCAGCGGCAGCGTCTGCGCGGCGGTCGGCGAAACGACCAGCCCAGCCTGTCAGTGCCGGCTGGATACTGGTCCATCCGCATTCTCGGTGCAGGATAGCAGCCTAGGGTGGGCATTCAGGCGGCCTCAAGCACGCGATGACGCAGCAGATCGAAGCCGCCGCGGCCGTTCATCATGCGCTTGATCGTCTTCAGCCTGCTGATCTGCCCCTCCACCGGCCCGGTGCTCCACGGCAGAGACAGAGCCGCCCGTACCGCGGCGAGATCGCGCTTCAAGCCATTGGCAAAGCCCGCCAAGCCAGTACCGTCCGCCGTCGACAGCCAGCCATCCAGTTCTCCAGCCCTTTGCCCTCGGACCATTGCTCGAAAGGCGCGGGCCACCGTGATCGCTTGGGCCAAGTCCGGCGAACGGGCGATCAGGGCCGAGACAAAGGCCTGCTCGGTCGGATCAATCTCTTGGGCGTCGGCAATCACCAACCATGCTGCCCGCCGGCGCGATGGTGCTGGCCATGATGCCGATGCCATGGACGCTGCGCTTTGTACGGCCTGTCTCAGAGGGCTGGCCCAATCCCGAACTATGCTCCGCTGACCGGTAAAGCCGAGGGCCTTGATCTCCCGCCAGAGCTGAGCGGCGTTGTGGCAGCCGTCATCCCAGCGCTGCTGCAGGTGGTCGAGGAACGGATTAAGCCGGCTCCCCTTGGCCGGTTGGCGCCATGCCGGCGGTTGCCCCGACCGCAGCCACACCCGCACCGTCTTGCGGTCGAGGTGGAGCGTTTCCGCGATGCGCGTTTGCGACCACCCGCGGGTTTTCAGCGCGACGACTTCTTCATAGTGGGCCTGGCGAGCGGCATGAACGGCAGCGCTTCGCTGCTCTCGCCGGGTTGGTGGCCTGGAAACCTCGTTCGCCTGCGGCACAGTCAATTCTGTCTCGGCTTCTCCCACCGGAGCGACAGCCAACTTGGCGGCTGCTCGAAGATGGGATCTGAGTAGCAGCGGAACAGATAACCTAGGTAAGGTGGCCTCGCGCTTGTCTGCCTGAATTGACCGGGTTCGCCTATCCTCATCGACCAGCGTCAACGATCCCATTTCGTGCGTCCCAGCCCCGTCCGGGCAGGGTGCTGGTCAGCCGGTGGAGTGGACGGGGTTGGCCAGGGTGTCATACCAGAAGGGGGGCGCCAGAAAGGGAGGCTCCCAGCACGCCTCCCAGTGCATTCCGAACCGGTGGTTCAGGATGTAATAGGACAAGTCGGAAAGGCATTGCCTCGAATTGGCCAGAACCACGGCCCCCTCCCGGCGGGAGGGAACGAGGATGCAGTTGGTCGAGAAACCGGCCGTGAGGCCACCCTTCAAAACGAAAATGTCCGGCGAGAAGCGGTAACTCGTCTCCCATCCGAGGCCGATGTCCATGCTGAACCCACCATAACGGCGTGGCCGAAGAGCACTGGTTATGGCCCGGCCGAGCGGGCCGCCCGGCGGCTTCAGACAAGCGGCAACCAAATTCAGGAGGTCGCACGCCGGTGCCCTCAGGCCTCCCGCCGCATGAAGCAGTTCAGGAATTTGCCACGCCGGGAGGCCATGTCCTTCGGGGGAGTGCCCGGTCACGGCGCCGCTTTCCGGCATGCCGAAGCCCGTTCTGGTCATGCCAAGCGGAAGCAGCACGCGCTCGTTCAGCAAGGCATCGAACGGACGCTTGGCCCGTGCAGACAGGCAGAGCCCGAGAAGGCCGTACCCAAGATTGCTGTACTGGTAGCGCCGCACATCGGGCGGAGCAATGGACGACATAAAGCCGGACAGCGTAGCGAGCGGATAGTCGGGGTGCTGAGCTTCCAGATCGATGCCCTCCAGTTCCGGAGGCATCATTGGAAGGCCGCTGTGATGCGTCGCCAAGTCAAGCAGCGTCACTTCGTCGAAAAAGGCGGAAGATATTTCGATCTGGTCCCGCAGGAACATGCCGACGGGCTCGTCCACGGACAGTTCGCCAGCTTCCTCCATCAGAGCGAGCAGCACGCCGGTGAGCGCCTTGCATATGGAGCCGATTTCAAACAACGAAGTGCCGTCGAGCGGCGCGCCTGTTCCGCGGTCAGCCACCCCACGGCCGAGGATGTCACACCTGCCTTCGCTGTATACGCCGGTAATCACCCCGACATAGGCCCCTTGGGCAATGCGAAGGTCCAGAGCAGCAGCAATCTCTTCGAGAGGGCGCATTGAGTAAAGCTGCCGTGGTTGTGGGAGAAGATCAGAAACAACCTGTAACCCTAGCATGCTGGAATACCATAGGGTATACCCATACGATACGGTGCCATGAGACGATCCTCAGCGTCTCATTTGGATGGATTTCGTGTAAGCGAGACGCTACCGTCTGCTGGTCTGAAGGCAAACGAGACGATTCATGGCGGTTTACGGCTACGCCCGCGCCTCCACGCTGGATCAGGACGTGGCGATCCAAGAGGAGACGCTTCGCCATGCTGGGTGCGAGGTCATACGCTCGGAGAAGGCGAGCGGCACGACCCGCGCCGGCCGGTCGGAACTCGCTTTGCTCCTCCAGTTCCTCCGCCCCGGTGACACGCTGGTGGTCACCCGCGTCGATCGCCTCGCACGGTCGATCAAGGATCTCCAGGACATCGTGCATGAGCTGCGCGCCAAGGGGGTCGCGCTGAAGGCGACCGAGCAGCCCATCGACACCACAACCTCAGCCGGCAAGGCATTTTTCGACATGCTCGGCGTGTTCGCCGAATTTGAAACCAACCTGCGCCGGGAGCGGCAGATGGAGGGCATCGCGCGCGCCAAGGCCAAGGGGGTCTACAAGGGCCGCAAGCCGTCGATCGACCCGGCGGAGGTCTGGCGCTTGTGGACCGAAGAGAAGCTGGGACCAACCGCCATTGCCCAGCGGCTCGGGATCGGGCGCGCGTCCGTCTATCGGGTGCTCGCCGGCACTGGTCGAACCTGATGCCGGTCAGCTTTCTCACCCCGGAACAGGAAGGGCGGTATGGCCAGTTTCCGGCCCAGGTGTCCGCCGAGCAACTGGCCCGGTTCTTTCATCTCGATGACGCGGATCGCGCGTTCATATTGGCGCACCGCGGCACCCACATGCGGCTCGGTTGCGCCGTTCAACTCGGCACGGTGCGGTTTCTCGGAACGTTTCTTGAAGATCCAGGCAAGGTACCGTCCGGCGTGGTCGGCTTCCTCGGCGACCAACTTGGCGTGCCGATCAACGGAGCGCTCGATGCGTACCGGGTCAGCCAGTGGCGTTGGCGGCACCCGGTTGAAATCCGCAAACGCTATGGCTACCGGGATTTTTCGGACACCGCCGCGCAATGGCGCCTCCAGCGATGGCTCTACGCGCTGTGCTGGACGGGGACAGACCGGCCGACGGCCCTGTTCGACCAGGCGACGGCCTGGCTGGTAACGCACAAGGTGCTGCTGCCGGGGGCGAGCGTGCTCGAACGGACCGTCGCGCGGGTGCGATCCCGGGCAAATAGCCGCCTGTGGCGCCTGCTGGCGGCCCGGATCACGCCCGAGCAGAAGACACGGCTCGAGGCCCTACTGGTGGTGCCGGAGGGGGAGCGACAGAGCCCAATGGACCGGCTCCGCTCGGGACCGACCCTACAAAGCACCAATGAATTGGTGCGCGCGATCGAGCGCCTCGACGAGGTGCGGCACCTCGTGGCTGGTCTGCCGCTCACCAACCATCTGCCGAAAACCCGCATCCTGGCTTTGGCGCGGTTCGCCGGCGTCGCCAAGGCCCAGGCGGTTGCCCGGTTGCCGGACGAGCGCCGCGCCGCCACCCTGCTGGCGTTTCTCCGGGCGCTGGAGGCAAGCGCGCAGGACGATGTGCTCGACCTGTTCGACCTGCTCGTCACCCGAATGTTCGTCGATGCTGTCCGCAAGGGCCGGGAGGCGCGGTTACGCAGCCTGGGAGACCTCGACGCCGCCGCGCGCACCCTGAGCAGGGTCTGTGCTTTGGTTCTCGACGATTCTGTCGGCGATGCCGATCTGCGAGCCGCGGTCTTCGCGGCCGTCCCGCAAGCTGCCCTGGAAGCCGCCGTAGCACAGGTGGACGGCTTGACCAAGCCGCCGGACGATCCCTACTTCGACGAGTTGCTGGCGCAGCACCGCCGCATCCGGCGTTTCCTGCCACATTTCGTGCGCGTGGTCGGCCTGGGCGCCATGCCGACCGGACGACCGGTACTGAAGGCCCTGCAGCACCTCCGGACAGTTGAGGACGGCGGCGCCCGCGGTGCGCCGTGGCCCACGGAGTTCGTGCCGAAGTCTTGGGAACGCCGGGTGACCCGGAACGGCGTTCTTGATCGGCGCGCCTGGACCCTCTGTCTGGTCGATCGACTGCGCGGCGCGCTTCGGCGCCGTGATGTGTTCGCGACGCCGAGTCTGCGCTTCGCCGATCCCCGCATCGGCCTGCTTGACGGCGCCGCTTGGGAGGCCGCGCGGCCAACCGTCTGCCGCACGCTGGGAAAGTCGCAGAATGCGGGCGAAGAGATCGGTCAACTGACCGAGCGGCTCGATCAGGCGTTCCGAACGGTGACCGACAACCTTCCTCAAAATGCCGGCATCCGCCTCGAACGGAATGGCACCGACGAGGACCTAGTGCTGACCGGCCTCGACCGCCTCGACGAGCCGGCCAGCCTCGTCGCTCTGCGGGACGCCGTGACAGCGCGCCTGCCACGTGTCGATCTACCGGAATTGCTGCTGGAAATCGATGCCCGGACCGGCTTCGCTGGCGCCTTCACCCATGCCAGCGAAGCCGAGGCGCGCGCAGGACCTGCCGACGACGCTGTGTGCCATGCTGCTGGGCGAGGCGTGCAACACCGGCCTGGAACCGCTGGTACGCCCGGACCTGCCGGCGCTCCGGCGGTCGCGCCTGAGCTGGGTTCGGCAGAATTATCTGCGGGCAGAAACCCTGACCCTGGCCAATGCCCGCCTTGTCGCCGCCCAGAACGGCATCGACCTGGCGCGGCGGTGGGGTGGCGGCGATGTCGCCTCCGCCGACGGGCTGCGCTTCGTGGTACCGGTGCGCACCATCCACGCCGGCCCCAACCCGAAGTACTTCGGCTCCGAACGCGGCGTCACCTACTATAACCTCGTGTCCGACCAGTTCACCGGCCTGAACGCCATCACCGTGCCCGGCACCCTGCGCGACAGCTTGGTGCTGCTGAGCGTCGTGTTGGAACAGGAGACCGAGTTGGAGCCGACCGAGATCATGACCGACACCGGCGCCTACACGGACGTAATCTTCGGCATCTTCTGGCTGCTCGGCTACCAGTTCAGCCCGCGGATCGCCGATGTCGGCGGCGCTCGATTCTGGCGGGCTGATCCGGCGGCCGACTACGGCCCTCTCGACAAGCTGGCCGCGCACAAGGTGAGGACGGGCCTCATCGCCGAGCATTGGGACGATCTGTTGCGCTTGGCCGGCTCGCTCAAGCTGGGCCTCGTGCAGGCCGGCGGGCTGATGCGGACGCTCCAGACGAACGACCGGCCAACCCGGCTGGCACGGGCGCTGGAGGAACTGGGCCGGATCATCAAGACGCTCTATCTGCTAGCCTACATCGACGACGAAGCCTATCGCCGCCGCATCCTCACCCAGCTCAACCGTGGTGAGGGGCGCCACCAACTCGCCCGCGTCGTCTTCCATGGCAAACGGGGCGAACTGCGTCAGCGCTACCGGGAAGGTCAGGAGGACCAACTTGGCGCCCTCGGTCTGGTCGTCAACACCATCATCCTGTGGAACACGATTTACATGGACGCCGCGCTTGACCAACTGCGAATGGAAGGTTTCGACGTTCGCAACGAGGACGTGGCCCGCCTGTCGCCGCTCGCACATGAGCACATCAACATGCTCGGCCGTTACGCCTTCACCCTGCCCGAGCCGGTCGCTCGGGGTGAACTGCGGCCACTGCGTAGTCCGGTGGCCTTGGCCTATGAGGACGCCTGAATGGTAACGCCGTCAGCCAGCATCCGCCGCGGCCTTACCTAGGTTTTCTGTTCCGCTGCTACTCGGCCCCCAAGATCGCGGTGATGGCGGGTGAGGCCCTCGCGTAGCGCATCGGTCAGATTGTGCAGGAGATGCCACCTGTCTGTGACCTGGGTGGCGGTGGGCGCACCTTGGCGGACGCCATCGGCGTAGGCGCCGGCACGATCACGGGCGACGATCTCGACGCCAGGATGGGCTTTCAGCCATGCGGCAACAGTGTCGGCTTGGCGGTCGGGCAGCAGGTCGATCGGACGGTTGCGCTCGAGATCGACCAGGATGGTGCCGTAGCGCTTGCCCCGACGCCAGGCCCAATCGTCGATGCCGATGATGCGGGCTTCGGAGACCGGCGTCACCGGCTCCGCCCGGATCAGACGCAGCAGCGTGTCGCCGCTGACCGGCATTGCGAGCCGGCTGGCCAGCCGGGCGCCAGGGTCCCCGCCCGCGCTCAAGGCGATGGTGCGCTGCGCCTCCGCAAGCCGGCGGGTGCGCCTGACCCGCGGCGCCGTGTTGGTGGGCAAGCGTTCGGCGAAGACGCGGCGCGGGCAATCCGTTGTAGGGCAGCGGAAACGGCGGACCTGCAGACGCAGTTCACCGACACGACCCTGCCAGGGCAGGTCACCCAGGCGACGGTCGTAACGGCTATGAACGCGACGCGATGGTCGGCCGCACAGCGGACAGGCAGCCGTGGCAGCGCGGACATTGGCCTGCACCGGGAATGCGGATGGGCCAGTATCCAGCCGGCACTGACAGCTATTGGTCGGAGGCGAATGCCGCCAGCCAGACCGAGGAGTGCGAGCTGTTCATCGCCACACAGAAGGACCACAAGCAACGGACCGCGCTGCGCGACGCGCCCGCCCCGCGGGGGCGGATGCCGAAGGGGATGACCGCCCGTGGGCGCATGGAGCGCAAGCTGTGCACCATGCGCGGCCGCGCCATCTACCGCCAGCGTGGCGCGGCCGTCGAACCCGTCTTCGGGCAGATGAAAGGACCGGCAGGGGGCCGACCGCTTCAGCATGCGCGGCCTGGAGCGCTGCCGCGGTGAGTGGCAGCTCAACGCCGCCGTTCACAATCTTCGCAAACTGCACCGGGAGTCTGTCCGCCGCGCCGAAAACGCTGGGAACAGCGGGGAAGGGAGCCGGAAGGCGGCCTGAAAGGAGCCCGTCAGGCCGCTATGCGCGGCCGGGAACCGCCATGCCGGCCATCGAGGAAGATTCAGCAACAGCCTCCAAAGCTGCTGGAAAAATGGGATGCCGCAGTCGCGCCATCGTTTAGGCGGGCGGACGGCCCCATGTCGGAGGGGGAGCCGGGCGGACCGGCCCCAAGCATCATGAGGGACGGCCATGATGATCACGATGCCGGATCGACGTCCTGTTGGAACGGAGCAGCGCGCGCGTGGCGGACCCGACGGACAAGATCAAGGGGGAGGGCGAAGAGGTGTCGCTCGACAATCCGGCCATCGCCTCGTCAGGTGCCCTTGGCCTCCGAGGAATTCGGAAGCAGAAAGGCCAGTCCCGTCTCCGTCCCCCGCACACGGCTGCGCCACACACTGGGACTGACTCCCGTGACCCGAAGAAATTCGCGATTAAAATTGGATTTGGTGGTGAAACCAACGGCAAAGGCAATATCGATCACAGAATCGTCAGTTTCCTCCAACATCTTGCAAGCATCGCGCACTCGGAAATTATTGACATATTGAGGGACGTTGAGCGCATAGACGCTGTTGACAGCCGTGGAAATTTGACGGACTGGAACACGGATCTTGTTGGCGATCCGGCTCAAAGACAAATTTTCATTCCGATAAAGCTGGCTATCGTTCATCTCTCTTTCCAGCTTTTCCAAAATTTCCTTATACGCTGGATTGATGAGAGAAGCGGATGGTACCTTAGGCGGATCGACCATGGCAGAAGGTTCTGGCTTCTTCCGGCGGTTCTCATAGAAAAAGATATACAACAGTACAAGCAACAGAACGAGATTAGCATATCCCACAAGTGCCGAGGAAATCCTGGCACCGTTCATTTCCACGTCAATTGCCACAACGACATCGACAGAAGCGGAAGTTAATAATATAATTCCAGTCATCAGATAGGCACGCTGCATTGGTATTATCAGATGCAAGGGGCGATCTTCATTCCATTCCCCTTTCGACCTATATGCACGCCAAAGCGAATCAAAACCAAATGCTAGATAGACAGCGATGCCGATCGTATCCGCCAGGTTGGGATAGTTAAGACGCATGCCGAAGCTGACCGTCCCTGTACAGACAGCGATAACGGAAAAGATCAGCAAACGTATCTTCCGATCGATACGGCCGGACAACTCATCCAAGCTCAACCATGTCAGAGGAGGAAGCGCCACTGCCAGACTGGGAAGGATCATCGGCGGCAGTCCTCCGACACCCCAATTCAAACCAATCAAGCCAGACTGCAATGCATAAGCACCGATCACCAGAAGGGATAGTGGCGGCAGCCTGCGCTTACTGGATAATGCCAAATGAGCCAAGAGGAAACACAGGCAAAACGCCGTAAGAAAAGGGAGAGGAAGCATCACCATCGAAAAGTCTCCATAGGACTCACAAGCAGCACGTGACGACATATGGCGATTCACCAAAGACGCCATTTTCATCTGCTTTGCCCATCGTCAACTCTCCAGCGAATTCGATTCGCCATCGATACAATCCGCAGGGCGTCATAGCAACTTTAAATAGAATTTTTCTCCCGCCTTCCATGCAATCCATGCAACATTGCAGCTATTGATTTTATATTGCTCAGACCATATCAGAAAATTGGCTCTGTTGCAAAGCTTGCCGGCGATCGCGAGATGATGGCCACGGGGGACGGTAACCAAAGCTGCGTAAAGTTCACACAGGCATCGGGTTTTCATAAGTTGGACCGCCGCAGGCCCAGCCGAGTCATCATCTTCAGCAGTCCGACCCGCGACAGGCCGAGCTTGCGGGCGGCGGCGCTATGGTTGTTGCCAGTGGCCGCCAAGGTGGCGATGATCATCCGGCGCTCCAATTCCGCCACCGCTTCGGCCAGGGTGGCCGGAGGAATTGGAGCAAGCGCGGCGGGATCGCCGCTGCGGGCGAAGGCGAGGTCTGCGGGTGTGACGGCGTTTCCTTCGGTCAGAGCGGCGCCGGATGTCACCACCGCCCGGAGTTTGCGGACATTGCCCGGCCAATCCTGGGCAGCCAGCCATGCCAACGCGTCAGGCGAAGGGGACGATGCCTGGAGGCGTCTACGAGGAACCGGGTCGCCAGAAGCGCGACGTCCTCCCGGCGTTCCGCCAGGGCCGGCGTCCGTAGGATCAAGCCCTTGAGTCGGTAGTAGAAGTCTTCGCGGAACGCCCCCTGTGCCACCATCGTCTCCAGGTCACGGTGGGTCGCTGAAACCACGCGGACGTTGGCCGTCAGAACCTGCCGCCCGCCGACCGGCGTGTAGGTGTCCTCCTGCAGGAAGCGCAGCAGCTTGACCTGCATGGCCGCTGGCATCTCCCCGACCTCATCAAGGAACAGGGTGCCGCCGTGCGCGGCCGCGACCAGTCCCTGGCGATCCTGATGAGCGCCGGTGAAACTACCCTTCAGATGCCCGAACAATTTGCTTTCCAGCAGTTCCGCCGGAATGGCGCCGCAGTGGACGGCGACGAAGGGACCGGCGTGGCGTGGACCCGTGGTGTGGAAAGCGCGTGCTACCGACGTTGGTGCACAAAGCCCGAGCTGGTGGTGGTTGGGAGGGCGAGCAGTTATAGAGGCGGCCCGCTGATGTCGAGCCGCTGATGCCGTACAAGGCCAATGAGCCCCGCCGCCACAAGATCCCGAAGGCCCGGTACCGTGTGGAGAATTGGTCGGCCTACGATGCGGCGCTGCGCCGGCGCGGTGACCTGACGAGCTGGGTGACGCCGGAGGCGATCGCTGCCTGGACGCCGCCGGCTTCGGGCCGCCGCGGTCGACGAGCGCGCTACTCGGACGTGGCGATCGAAGCCGGGCTGATGTTGCGCCTGGCGTTCGGCCGGCCGTGGCGGCAGACCGAGGGTTTTCTGGGTTCGCTCATGCGCCTGCTCGGCCTGAACCTGCCGGTTCCAGATCACACGACCTTCTCCCGGCGCAGTGCCAATCTGGAGGTCGCGTCAGCGCTGGCCAGGACGGACGGGCCGGTGACGGTGGTCATCGATTCGACCGGGCTGAAGATGTTCGGCACGGGCGAGTGGCACCTGGAAAAGCATGGTGGCCAAGCGCGCCGGAGCTGGAGAAAGCTCCACTTGGCGGTCGATCCCGATACCGGCGAGATCCTCGCCGCGGAGCTGACGACCACGCAGGACGGCGATGCCTCGTTGGTCGGCCCGCTGCTCGACCAGATCAAGCGCCCGATCGGCACGGTGCTGGCCGACGGGGTGTACGATGGTGAGCCGGTCTACCGTGCCGTCGCCGCGCTCCACCGCGGTGCCGAGCGAGATCGCTACCGGCGCACCCAGCCAACGCGACCGCCACATCCGGAGGATTGCCGAGCGTGGCCGGCAGGGCTGGCAGCGGGACGTCCGCTACGGCCGCCGCTCCTTGGGCGAGGTCGCGATGATGCGCTACAAGCAGCTGATCGGGCGCACCCTGCGTGTCCGGAATCTGCCTGCCCAGCAGGTCGAGGCCGTCTGTGGCTGCAAAGTCATGAACATCATGACCAGCTTGGGAATGCCCGCCTCCCGCAAGGGTGCCTGATCCCCACCGGCCGCGGGTGGACTCTGCTCTCACGCCGAATTGTGCACCAAAGTCCGTCTGCTGCGCAGCACTCGCTCTACACGCTTACAGCAGGTCCGCGGCCGGGTTCTGGTGCACGGCACCGGTCTGGAAGTAGCGGGCGGCGATGCGGTGGCTCTTATGGCCGGAGAGCTGCATCAGCAGGTCGAGCGGGATGCCGTCGCGCCCGCCGGTGGTGAGGAAGCCCGAGCGCAGGGAATGCGCGGCGTAGGCGGCCGGATCCAGGCCGGCGGCCGCGGCGGCACGCTTCACCACCTCGGCCACCACCCGCCCGTCCAGCGGCTTCGCTCCCCCATCTTCTCCCCGGCGCCGCACCACCCGGCCGCGCCGCGACAGCTCACGGAACAGCGGTCCGTCGCTGATGCCCTGGTCGGCAAGCAGCCGCAGCCAGCGGCGCAGCGCGTCGGCGGCGGCGCGCTTCACCGGCACGTCGGTGCCGGCGCCCTGCTGGTCGGTCTTCGAGCGGCGGATCCGCAGGGTGAAGTCGCGCCCGGCGGCGGTGACGTCGGCGAGGCGCAGCGCCACCAGCTCAGAGCGCCGGCGGCCGCCGCTGGCGAAGGCGACGGCGAGGAGCGCGCGGTCGCGCAGGCCACGGGCGTCGTCGGGCAGCGCGTCGAGCATGGGGCCGAGCACCTCGTCACGGGTGGCGGCGCGTTTGGCCCGGGGGGTGACGCCGCGGGCGGCCAGGGCGCGGCGGGCCTGGCGCAGCAGGTCGCGCACGCCGGGGTGCAGGGTGGGGCTGGGCAGGCCGCGGGCGCGGTGCAGCGCCGCCAGGGTGGCCAGCCGCCGTTCGGTGGTGGCCAGGCCGAGCGGGCCGGACCGGCGCTTCACCCCGGCGGCGACCAGGGCGGCATCGACGGCGGCTGGCAGGCTGATGCCGTCGCCGGTGAGGTCGACATGGTCGAGGACGAAGGTCACCACTGCTTCGGCCGGCAGCGGCAGAGCCGCGGGGTCAGTCAGGTCGAGGCCGAGCCGCCGCTCGGCCCAGGCGGTGAGATAGCGGGTGTCGCTGCGCTGGGCCCGCGCGGTGTTGGCGGCGGTGGCCTCGGCGCGCAGCCGGCGCAGCCGCTCGGCGGCGTCAGCGTCGAGGGCGATCGCCGGTGCCGGGGCGGTGTGCGGGGGCAGCGGAGCGGGAAGCGGCACGGGCGGTCTCTCGGCGCGGGTTGGACGGGCGCGACAGGGTTGCCGAGGGGGCTGGCGGCGTCAAGCCGACGATCGCCGACAAGAGATCATTATCGGCGATCGTCGGCTTGACGGAGCGGATGGCCGGTAGGTGCGCGGGAGGGGTGGGTCAGGCTGAGCGCCGGACCTGAAAGGGGGAGGGTGGTGATCCCAACCCTCTGGTTCCGTGTTCCCCCAGCCCTCCAACTTCCGGCCGTCTTCCATTATGCTGTCGGGCGCCAACTCCGGCTGACCAAGAACGGCGGGATCTGCATCCGCTCGACTGTAGCTGTCTTTGATCAATAATGGCGGCGTTGTTTAGATGACACTTGTCGCGCTGCCCTCTACTCGGCCCAATTCGTCACGGTGCGCTTTGGCCGCGGAATGTGATGACGACGAGCGGCATTGGCCTTGTGCGCTATGGCGTGCGACCGGAACGGAGACGGGGGCTTGACCTACGACTCCGACCCCCATTTATGCAACATGGCGGGCGGTGCCCTACGGGCTGACCTGCGAGCCCCTGGAGCGGTACGTCGACCTGAACCTTCCGCCGGCCTGGGCGCTCACCGTGCCGACCTGGGGCGGTGGCGCGCCCACGTTCCAGGACCACGTGCCGTCGGATCGGGATGGGGTGCCGGACCCACCTGCCCGGACCATCGCCGCCATCCAGCGCCTGATCGCCGCCGATTAATCGGCGAACGGCAAGGTGGATTCAAGACGGCGTGGTTGACGCGGCCGCGCCGCCACGTGCCATGAGCGCCATGACCGTAGCAACGACAACATCCAACTGGTCGTTGGTCTTGGTTTCGCATTCCCAGACGACCAGCACTCGCCAGCCGAGCCGCGCGAGCTCGGCTTGTACGGCAGCGTCGCGCCGTACGTTCCGATCAAACTTCGCTGTCCAGTAGCCTATGTTCGAGGAAGGCATCGAGGCCCGCTTGCACCCGTGGTGCCGGTGCCAGAAACAGCCGTGAACGAACAGCGCCAAGCGATGTCGAGGAAACACGACGTCAGGGCGGCCGGGTAGGCTGACGTCGTGAAGCCGGTATCGCAACCCGGCGCGCCACAACGCCCTCCTGACGCGCATCTCCGGGGTAGTGTCCTTACCCCGGACCCTAGCCATGATTTGGGACCGTTCCACGCTCCGAATCTAAGCCGTCATCGACCGGGCGCCAACTCGATCCGCAGACTTGGATCCGTCTCGTGGGCGCTCACGATTTCGTTGTACCGGGCGATGATGCCCTCGACGGTCGCCCGGCGCTCGGCGGGCACAAACTTGCCGATTTCGTAGATGTTGGTGGCGATGAACTGCTCGAACTCGATCACGTCGACACGGTCGCCGATCCCGGCGTTGTCGCTAAGCCCTTCCGCGACGACGACGCCCTTGCGCGTGCTTACGATGATGGGCTTGAGACCGGCATCGATGTTCGCCCGGCATTTGCGTATGAGCGCCTCGCTCGGTGCCGTCGAGACGTGGATGGACACGTCGCAAATGTCGAAGTCGCCGGTCCGCCCGTCCGCCGCATCATTCTGGTTCGAGCCGTGATGCACGATGGCACCGGGGCCAATCACGATGTCCAGCTTTGCGCCGACCAGATGCTGCATCATCGTGCCGAGGAACATGACGCCGGGAACCTCCTTCTGGCGCGCCTCCGCTTGGGCCATAAGATTGCGCACCACAGAACGCAGACTCAGGTTCCCGTCGAGCTTGATGGAAAAGGGCTTGGCCGCGAAGAAATCATTCACTCTAGCCACCCAGAACGCCTCGACGGCCTCCAGGT